>JAZKHQ010000050.1:0-4711 GCA_040385285.1 Pseudomonadota bacterium | reverse complement strand
CTGGACGCCCGTCCGACCGCGACCCTGTCGGTGGAAGCCCAGGAACGCCACGAGCGCCGCGAACGCGTCCACCGCGACGACTGACCGCCGCTGCGCCTTGACTTCGCGGCCCGCGTGACCGACCTACGCGCCTCGATTTCGAGGTCGCCTGTCCATGTCCGTCAAGGTCCGTTTCGCCCCGTCGCCGACGGGTAAGCTGCACGTCGGCAATGTCCGCACCGCGCTGGTCAACTGGCTGTTCGCGAAAGGGCAGGGCGGCACGTTCGTGCTGCGCATCGACGACACCGACCTGGCGCGCTCCACGCCCGCGTTCGAGCAGGGCATCGAGGACGACCTGACCTGGCTCGGCCTGGTCTGGGACGAGCGTTACAACCAGTCCAAGCGGTTCGACCGGTACGAGGACGCCGCCGCGCGCCTGAAGGCGTCGGGCCGGCTGTATCCCTGCTACGAGACCGGCGACGAGCTGGACCGGCGGCGCAAGGTGCAGCTTTCACGCGGCCTGCCGCCGATCTATGACCGCGCGGCACTGGCCCTGACCGACGCCGAGAAGGCCGCGTTCGAGGCCGAGGGACGCAAGCCGCACTGGCGCTTCAAGCTGGAGGGCAAGCGCGTCGCCTGGGAGGACCTGTCGCGCGGCCACGCCGAGGTGGACACGGCCTCGATGTCAGATCCGGTGCTGATCCGCGAGGACGGGCTGTTCCTCTACACCCTGCCGTCGGTGGTCGATGACATCGACATGGCGATCACGCATGTGATCCGTGGCGAGGACCATGTGACTAACACCGGCGCCCAGATCGAGATCTTCGAGGCGCTGGGGGCCACGGTTCCGGGCTTCGCCCACATGCCGCTGCTGGTCGGGGCGGACGGACAGGCGTTGTCCAAGCGGCTGGGCTCGCTGTCGATCAGCGAGATGCGCGAGCAGGGCTATGAGCCGATCGCCATCACCAGCCACCTGGGCCGCATCGGCACGTCCGATCCGCTGGAAGTCGGAGCCTCGGTCGAGGCGCTGGGCCAGTCATTCGCCTTCGCCAAGATGGGCCGTTCGCCGGCGCGCTACGACACGGCGGATCTGGACCGGCTGAACGCCCAGGCGCTGCATGCCATGGACTATGCGACGGTGCAGGCGCGGCTGGCGACGGTGGACGCCGATCTCGGAGAGGGGTTCTGGAATGTGGTGCGATCCAACCTTCAGAAATTCGACGATGTGGTTGACATGGCTGCCATCGTGCGCGGCCCGGTGACGCCGATCATCGAGGATGCGGGCTTCGCGGCCGCGGCGCTGGCGGTGTTGCCGGAGACAATCGACGCGGAGGCCTGGAGCGCCTGGACCACCGCGGTCAAGGAGGCGACGGGAGCCAAGGGCAAGGCCCTGTTCATGCCGCTGCGCCACATCCTGACCGGCCGCGAGCGAGGGCCGGAGATGGCGGCGATCCTGCCCCTGATCGGCCGGGAGCGGATCGTGAAGCGCCTCAACGGCGAAAACGCATAAGCAAAAGGGCGGCCCCGCAAGGAGCCGCCCTTTCTGTTTCAGCAATGCGCCGGGATCAGGCGTTGCAGGCCGCCAGTTGTTCAGCCGACAGAGCCGTGCCGCGCCAGGTGAAGGCCGAGACCTTGCCGATGCGGGCGACGACGCGGCGGCAGGCGCGCGCAGCAGGCTGGCTGGCGCCGCCCGAAGCGGTGCAGACCGTGCCTTGGCAGGACCAGGTGGCGCCGTCGACGATGGTGCGGGTCTGGGCAGGCGCAGCGAGGGTCGCGCTGGTGCCGCCGGACTGGGCGAAGGCAGGGGCGGCGGCGAACAGGGCCGCGGCGATAAGCAGGATGCGCATGGGTCTCTCCGGTCATGAATGGGGCGATGGGAGGCCCCGCGACGCCACTGTGCGTTTTCTTTAAAAACTGTCAAGTAGAGTTTTTAAAAGAGACGCACTAGACTGGCTGACCGACGTTTACTTATCGCTGATCATATTTCAAGTGCGGCGCTTCGTCCGCCTCCTGAAGCACCGCCATGGTCTCTTCCACGGTGTCGCAGACCTGCCAGGCGTCGAGGAAGGAGCGGGGGGTGAAACCCTGATCGACGCTGTGCTGCATCATGGCGAACAGGGTCTCCCAGAAGCCGTCGATGTTCAGGAAGATGATCGGCTTGGAATGCAGGTCCAGCCGCTTCCACGACAGCAGCTCGATGACCTCCTCAAGCGTGCCGACGCCGCCGGGAGCGACCACGAAAGCGTCGGATTGGTCGTACATCAGCGTCTTGCGCTCATGCATCGAGGTGACGACGATGGTCTCGACCTCGTCGAACAGGCGTTCGCGGCTGCGCAGGAAGGCGGGCATGATGCCGACGACGCGCCCGCCGGCCCCGTGCGCCGCGCGGGCCGCCGTGCCCATCAGACCAACGCCGCCGCCGCCATAGACCAGCCGCCAGCCGGCCTCGGCCGTCGCCACGCCGAAATCATGGGCCGCGCGCATATAGGGCTCTGCGCCCTCGGCGGAGCCGCAGAACAGGCAGACGGAAAGGCCGTCGAAGGGCTGGATGACGACTGGATCGGTGGACATGGGGCCTCAAGAACGAAGGGGACAGCGGCAGCTCAGGCACGCTATCTGGCAGGCCAGACTACAGATGGGGACCAGCGGATGAAACGCCATACCGTGCTTTGCGCCGTGATCGCGCTGTCCGTGGCGTCCGGACTGGCCGCGTGCGGCGATCGGGAGGCCGAGACGGCGGCGGCGGAGGGCGCGACGACGTCCGGATGGGCCATTCCGCCGCGCATCGATTCGGTGGTGCTGGCTCAGGCCACCCTGATCTTCAAGGGACAGGCCCAGCCGGGCGGCCGGGTCGTGCTGCGCAGCGCCGACGGGGCGGCGTACGCGGCCGTGGCGGACGACAAGGGCGGGTTCGACATCCGCATGGCGGCGCCGACGGGCCCGGTGATGCTGACGCCCGAGACCCAGGTGGGGCAGGAGGCCAGCCCGGCGCCTCAGCGGCTGGTGATCCTGGACGGCGGACGCGGACCGATCGCGCTGGTGACCCCCGGCGCGCCGGCGCGGCGGCTGAATGCGACCCCCAGCCTCGGCGCTGTGGATGCGGACGGGCGGTCGGTGTTGGTGTCGGGCCGGACGGCGCCGGGCGGGGAGGTGTCGGTGCAGATCGACGACCGGCCGTCCGTGGCGGTGCAGGCGGGACCGGACGGAAACTGGAGCCTGCCGGTCGAAGGCGTGGGCGCGCGGCGGATCGCGGTCGAGGGGGATGTGTTCGCCTATCCCGGCGCCGGACCCGCGGGCCGCGCCGGCGAGGGCTGGCGCGTGGACTGGACGGCGCCGGACGGGGCGCGACAGTCGACATGGCTGCCCGACGCCTGAGCGTTTATGTTTCGTTAACCGAAGCCGTGCATCGAGGGCGTGTCTTCTTCTTCGAGGACACCCACCATCACCGAACTTTCCAGCCCGGCGTTCGCGCCGGGCTTTTTTCTTGTCCGGGAAGGACGAGCTGGCTCCGCGGGTAGGATTCGAACCTACGACCAGCCGATTAACAGTCGGCTGCTCTACCACTGAGCTACCGCGGAACAGAGGCTCGGGAAGGCGGCGGCTATAGCAGCGCGCATCGACGTCGCGCAACGGCTAATCTGTTCGGATGAAGATGATTGCGATCAACGACCCGAATGACCCCCGCATCAATGCGTTCCGGGATATCCGCGAGCGTGACCTGACGGGCCGCGAGGGCCTGTTCGTGGCCGAAGGGACGGTGGTGCTGAGGGTGCTGGCGTCGGCGGCGTCGCGCTGCCGGGCCGAGGCGGTGCTGATCGATTCCCGCCGGGTGGAGGCGCATGCGGAGATCCTGAGCCGGTTCGATTCGGGCGTGCCGGTCTATGTGGGGTCTCAAAGCGTCATCGACGGGGTGGCGGGGTTCCACCTGCATCGCGGGGTGCTGGCCCTCGGGCGGCGGCCCGAGCCCTTGGGCCTGGAGGCGCTGGACGGGGCGCAGACGGTGGTCGTGGCCTGCGGCATCGGCAATCACGACAATATGGGCGGCATCTTCCGCAACGCGGCGGCGTTCGGGGCGGACGCGGTGGTGCTGGACGAGCGCTGTTGTGACCCGTTCTACCGCAAGGCCATCCGGGTATCGGTCGGGGCGGTGCTGCGGACGCCGATCGTGGCCGGCGGCGAGGCCAGCGCGCTGGTGGATCGCCTGATGGGGCAGGGCTTCGACGTCGTGGCCATGACGCCGGGGGCGAGTGAGCCGCTGCACCGGGCGGTGCGGGAGGGGCGGACGGCGATCCTGCTGGGGTCCGAGGGGCCGGGGCTGCCGGCGGAGGTCATCGCCCGCTGCCGCGCGGTTTCGATCCCCATGTCGGGCGGTTTCGACTCGCTGAACGTGGCCACGACGGCGGCCCTGGCGCTGAATCACTTCACGCGGGAAGCGGCGGCCTGACGCGGTCACCGGAATGTCAGCAGGCTTAACCATTTATACACCTTGTCGGCGGGCCCGGACTGTGGCGGTAATACGGCGTCCGGGGGAGTACATGGCCATGTTCGGCTTTCTAGAGTTCCTGAATCGCAATGCGCGCGTGGCTGTCGTGGTCGGCGTCGTGCTCGGCGCCGTGGGCGCGGCGGGCGCTTTCGGCTGGCTCACCGCGCCGATCTGAGGCCACCCCACAGGGAAGCGCCGCCTGCATCGCAGTCGGTGATGGGAAGGCTAGGCGGAGCGCCGGGCCCTCGC
>JAZKHQ010000049.1:0-3292 GCA_040385285.1 Pseudomonadota bacterium | reverse complement strand
GGGGATGACGCGCATGTAGTCGGGGAAGGCGCCGTCGATGACCTTGGAGGTCAGGGAGGCGTTGCCGAATTCGAAGCGGATCTTCTGGGCCGAGACCTGGACCTCGACCGGGCCGGAGCCGTCGTCGAGCAGGCGGCGCACCTGATCCACGGTCTTCCTCGGCACGATGACGCCGGGACCGCCCGCCGCGCCTTCCGGCGCCGGGGTCTCGGCGAGCGCCAGGCGGTGGCCGTCGGTGGCCACGGCGCGCAGCAGGGGGATGCCGTTCTCGGCCACGGTGTGCAGATAGAGGCCGTTCAGATAGTAGCGCGTCTCCTCCGTCGAGACGGCGAAGCGGGTCTTGTCGATCAGGCGGGCCAGGTCTTCCTTGGCCAGGGTGTAGCGCGCGCCGCTCGTGTCCGTGGACATGACCGGGAAGTCGCCGGCCGGCAGCACCGGCAGGTTGAACTTCGAGCGCCCCGCCGAAACCACCAGCCGGGGATCGTCGCCGTTGTAGCTCAGCGAGACCTCGGCCCCGTCCTGCAGCTTGCGCACGATCTCGTACAGGGTGTGGGCGGGGGCGGTGATCTGGCCCTCGACGTTCACCACGGCCTCGGCCTCGTCGACCATCTCCATGTCCAGGTCGGTGGCGGCGAAGGCCAGCTTGTCGCGGCCGGCGCTCAGCAGCACGTTGGACAGGATGGGGATGGTGTTCCGGCGTTCGACGACGCTCTGAACGTGGCCCAGGGCCTTCAGCAGCGCGGAACGTTCGATGGTCAGTTGCATGTCGTCTCGCCCGGGGTGCGGCGACTCAAAGCGGCGCCGCGAATAGAGGGCCTTCGACACTAGCGGATTGGCGCGCGGGAGCAACGGGGGGGCCGGTTTCCTCCCCATGTTGATGGAGAATGCAGGCGCTTTGGACGAATGCTAGGCTGCGTCTAGCGCTCGAGCCACGTCTTCCTCGCTCTCGTCGATCTTGATGAAGTCCTCATTGCTCCGGCCGATCAACCAAAGCAGCGTCTTGTCGTCATTGTTTCGGGTGGAGCCGAAGGCGGCGACCGCATCCTTGCGCACGATGAAAGTTCGACCGTCGGCTCGTCGGAGATTCGCCCAATCGTCCTTCGCCATCTCAAGCCCTTTCAGTTGGTAGAAGTGTCGGCAAACCGCCGAGAACTCAGCCCCTGAGCTTACGCGTCAGGGCTTCGACGTCGCGGGCGATCTGTTCGTCCAGGGCCATCAGCTCGTCGATCTTGCGGACCCCATGCAGGACGGTGGTGTGGTCGCGCCCGCCGAAGCGGCGGCCGATGTCGGGATAGGACCGGGTCGTGTGCTGCTTGCACAGATACATGGCGATCTGACGCGGGCGGGCGACGGAACGCGTGCGGCGCTCGCTCAACAGGTCGGCCTGCTTGAGGCTGAAGTGGTCGGCGACCGTCTTCTGGATCTCGTCCACGGTGATGCGGCGCTCGGGTCCGCCGCGCAGGGCGGCGCCCAGCAGGGTCTTGCACTCTTCCGCGGTGACGGCCGACAGGCGCGAACCGGCGACGGCGGCCAGGGTGTTCACTGCGCCTTCGAGCTCGCGCATAGAGCCGGGGGTGCGGTCGACCAGATGCTCCAGCACCTCGGGCAGGGCCTCGCCGGTGATGACGCCGAGACGGCCGAGCGCCTCCAGGCGGTTGCGGGCCACGGCCAGCTTCAGGGCGCGGTCGGCGGGCTCGACCGGGCAGGTCAGGCCGGAGGCGAGGTAGGAACGCAGGCGCGGCTCCACCTCGGTCAGGGCCATCGGCGGTCGGTCGGCCGAGATGACGATGCGCTTGCCGTCCTCGATCAGGGCCGCCAGCGTCGACAGCAGCTCTTCCTGTGTGCTCGCCTTGCCGCCCACGAACTGCACGTCGTCCAGCAGCAGCATGTCGGCGTTGCGCAGGCTGTCCTTGAAGGCCGCGGTCGAGCGGTCCTGCATGGCGCGCACGAACGTCGACAGGAATCGTTCGGCGGTCAGATAGACCACCTTGGCGTCCGGACGCAGGCGCTGGGCCTCCCAGGCGATGGCGTTCAGCAGGTGGGTCTTGCCGTAGCCGTAGGGGCCGCAGAAGAAGATCGGATTGAAGTGGCCGTCGGCCCAGCCCGCGGCCTGACGGGCGATGGCCAGGGCGAAGGCGTTGCCCTGGCCCTCGACGAAGCTGTCGAAGGTCAGGCGCTCTTGCAGCCCGGCGGCGCGCACGGCGCGGGCGCCGTCGGCGACCGGCGGGACCGTGGCCAGCGGCATCGAGGCCGGCGCCGAGGCCTGGGGCGCGGCGGCGATCGCGGAGGAGGGGGCGACGGAGCCCATCTCGGCGCGGCAGCGGACGTCGAGGCGGCGCGACAGGCCGTCGAGGCCCAGCCACAGCTCGTTCATGCGGCGCAGGGCGTTCTTGCGCACCCAGTCACGGGCATAGGCGGTCGGGGTGACCAGCACCAGTTGGCCCGAGCCGTCGGCGCGCACGGCCGAAGGCGCGATATAGGAGCTGAAGGGGCCTTCGCCGATCTCCGCGCGCAGCCGCACCGCAGCCTCGCTCCAGATCCGGTCAGGGTCCGTCAGTCCAGCCATCGCAACACCCCCCATCATTGTCAGCCGCCCGCCTTTGATCCACACCGACGAACACTCCGGAGACGCTGCATCGGGGACGACTTCTCCTGTCCCGAAAAGCGACGCTTTTCCGGTGGGGTCGTACTCTCGAACAGACATCTCACGCCGACGCGAAAACTGGTCCCGCGCCGTCTTCATCCGTGATGGGATGGAAGTGCGTCAGCCCCTAAAACTTACGCCCGGCGGAGGGTGGGTCAACGCTGATTCGAATCAAAAAACGCAGTTAAATTTGTTGACTCCGCCAAAGCCCGAAGCGGCTTGGGGAAATGCCGCGTTCGCCACAAAGGCGAGTGCGAATTCGCCTGACAGCGGTTACCGCCAGACATGAATATGGCGAGAGAGCCTGAGCCCTCGCGCCTTTGTAATTCATAGAAATTCAGGTGACGGGCGCGTAAAAGCCCGTCCGGACGCCCCGTATCAGGCGGCCGACATTTTCTTCAGCTGGGCAGCCAGACGGCTGACCTTGCGCGAGCCGGTGTTCTTGTGAACGACGCCCTTGGAGACGGCGCGCATCAGTTCGGATTGCGCCTCGACGAAGGCGGTCTTGGCCACGCCGGCGTCGCCACCCGTGACGGCTTCCTGGAACTTGCGCAGGAAGGTGCGGACGCGCGTGCGGCGCGACTTGTTCACTTCGGTGCGGGCCGCGATCTTGCGGATCGCTTTCTTGGCGCCGGGGTTGTTGGCCAT
>JAZKHQ010000048.1:0-6485 GCA_040385285.1 Pseudomonadota bacterium | reverse complement strand
TCACGCAGGTCGGCGCGCGAGAAATTGGTGCGGTTCATGACGCTGAGGCTCAGGTCGGCCTGGCGCAACCGCGAGCCCGACAGGTTCAGCCCCCGGGCCTCAAGCCCGCCGAAATCGCCCTGGAACAGGTTACAGCCCGAACAACTGGCGCCGCCCCGCACCCGCGCGATCTGCCCGGCGTTCTGGGCCATGGCGGGCGTGGCGACGGCGATCAGGGCGGCGGCGAGGACGATGCGTTTCATCACGGCGGGCTCCGGGCTGGCCAGGCCAGCGCTGCAATATCGGGACCAGCCTATAGCCGACAGGTGTTTACGATCCGTGCCGTCAGCGCCTGAGGTCGGGATTGAAGGTGTTCGGCAGGCTGCCGTGATGGCGGAGGTAATCGACGACGCGGTCTCCAAGCCGGTCATAGAGGTCGTCGTCCAGATAGGGCTGCTCGAACTGCCTCAGGCGCTTCAAGGCGATCCGGATCTCGCTGATCTGCTCCGTCGTGAAGGCGGCACGGTCGGTCAGCCGGGGCTCCAGGTAGGCCAGCAGGGTCTCGAAGCCTTCGTCCCAGTTGCCGTTGCCGTTCCGGGTGGCCTCGTCCCTCAGCTTCTCCACCGCGCGCAGCATTTCGCCCTCGACGGTCTTTGACTGGCCCGATTTGGGCACATGCTCCCGCCAGATGCGCTTTGCTTCCTCGAAATAGTCCAAGGCGTTCTCCTAGCCCTGCATGCTCGGCGCGGCGCCGCAGGTGTCGCAGACCCAGCCCGCGCCGCGCTGTTGCAGGGTGAAGTCGCCGCAGGCCGGGCAGGCGACGGCCTCGGTGACCGCGACGGGACGCGCCGGCTCCTCGGCTTTGCGCCCGAACGGCAGGACCACCAGGTTGTCGGGCGCCGCGCCACGGGCGAAGCCCTTGGAGATGAATTTGGCGGCGGGCACGGCTTCGGGCTCTTCGCCGTTCAGGGTGTCGGCGGTGGCTTCGGGCTCGGCGTTCGCCAGTTCGTGCCGGTCCAGATACGACACCCCCAGCTCGCGGAAGATGTAGTCGAGGATCGAGGTCGCCGACTTGATGGAGTCGTTGCCGGTGACGCGCCCGGCCGGCTCGAACCGGGTGAAGACGAAGGCGTCCACGAACTCCTCCAGCGGCACCCCGTGCTGCAGTCCCAGCGACACCGAGATGGCGAAGTTGTTCATCAGGCTGCGGAAGGCGGCGCCCTCTTTGTGCATGTCGATGAAGATCTCGCCGAGCTCGCCATCCTCGTATTCGCCGGTGTGGATGTAGACCTTGTGGCCGCCCACAGCCGCCTTCTGGATATAGCCCTTGCGGCGGTCGGGCAGCTTGCGGCGCGTGCGTTCGCGCTCGACGACCTTCTCCACCACCTTTTCGACCACGCGCTCGCGCGTTTCGGGCTCGGCCCGGCGAGGGGAGGGGGCGGCGGTCTCGGGCAGGTCGAGGGACAGGTCGGCGGGCGCGGGTTTGCGCAGCAGCCGCACCGCGCGCTTGCCCTCCAGCGCCGCCTCGCCCAGCCGCCGCGCGGCCTGCAGCGGCGTGGTGCGCCAGTCCAGCAGCGTCGGGCGGGCGTCCGGCGCCTCGCTGAACCGCTCGACCACGGCGCCCAGCCAGGCCTCGAACCCGGCCGGATCGGCCAGCACGGTGCCCAGTGTCTCGGGCGCTCCGCTCCAGTCCGACAGGTCGCCGTGTCCCAAGGCATAGGACTCCGCCGCCCCGATCGCCCCTGCGTCGAAGCCCAGTCGAGTCAGCAGATCAGGCGCATCCGCCTCCAGCCCCAGCACGTCGATGATGAAGCCCGCGTCCAGCACCGGGGCGCGGAAGGCGTCGGCCAGGCGGTCGACCTGGGCCAGGGCGCGCTCCACGCCTTCCAGCTCAACGTCGGTGAAGCCGTGCGCGCGCAGCGCCGCGTGATCCACCCCCGGCGCCTCGATCAGGGTGCGGCGGCCGAACAGATGCCGCTCCGCCGCCTCGACCGCGCCGCCCGCCGCCTCGATGGCCGCCGCCAGCGCCGGCCGCAGCCGGCGCGCGATCTCACCGTCGGCGGTCTCGAACACGTCCGTGGCGGCGAACGGCGACAGGCCGAGCCGCAGGTTCGCCTCCGCGTCGCCTGCGGTCAGCGAGATCGTCCGGTGACGGCGTCCCGCGTCCGGCTTGACGGTCGCCAGCAGGCCGCGCGCAAGATCGCCCGCCGGGCCGTCCACGGTCTCAAGCCGCGAGGCCAGCGTCATCAGCGACTGGGCCGCGTCCTGGGCCTCGCCGCCGCCCAGCGATTTCGCCAGTTCCTGCGAGGTCAGGGTCGCCGCGGCCGCCACGACGGCGGCGTAGCCTGACGTCCCGGTCTCCGCGTCGCCCAGATCGACCGCATCGGCCAGGCCGCCGAGGCCGAACGCCAGCGCGCCCGTCGGGGCCGACAGGTCCAGCGCCACGGTCCACAGCCGCGTCAGGGCCGCCAGGGTCTCGTTCGTGTCGCCGGGCAGAGCCTCGATGGCGGCCAGGTTCAGGATCACGCCCGGCGCGCTTGCGGCGGCCTCGGCGTCCTGAGGTTCGAAGGTCAGGATGATCTCGCCGGCCAGGGCCGTCGCCAGCGCCTCGACCGCGCCTGAGGCGATCAGCGTCCGGTCGGCCAGCACCACTAGCGGCGGGGCCTCGACGGTCGGGGCGGGGGCGACGGCGAACCGCTCGCCCTGGATGGCGCGCAGGATGTCGGCGTCCGCCGCGCCCGTCTGCCGCGCCCGCTGGGCCGCCCGCGCCAGGGCCGGATTGGTCCGGGGATCGGCGCAGTCGGCGGCGGGGCCTTCGCAGCGGGCCACCGCGTCGGCCACCGCGTCCAGCACCGCGCCCATGGCCAGAACCGCCTCGACCGCCAGCCGCTCGGCCCGCCGCGCCGCCAGGGACGCCTCGATTGCGGCGTTCGCGCCCGGCTCGTTCAGGTCGATGATCGTCGCACTCGCGCTTCGAGGCGTGGTCGGGGCGGCCAGCCCCAGTTTCAGGGTCGCGGCCAGTTCGGCGGCGAAGGCGTGGGCGTGGGCGCGGCCGAACAGGCCCGCCGTCACGCCCCCCGCGCCCAGTTCCTCGGCCCAGCTGTCCAGGGCGCCGTTCAACATCCCGGGGCCGTTCGCGAGACCGGCGGCGTCGGCCCAGTCCAGCCAGGCCTCGATCCGAGCATCGCTCCAGTTCAGGGGCGCGGTCGTGACGTCGATCCGGTCGGCGCGCTCGATCTCGCGCGCGCTTACAGCCACGCGGTCGGCCAAGGCGGCGAAACGGGCGTCGAAGCGCATGCGGTCTGTCTCCACGAAAGCCGTGGACAGGCTAGGGTCCGCGCCACGCCCCTGCAATAAATCTGGCGTGTCCGGGTAGGGTTACCCCCAACATATTGATCCGGACGCCCGCCGCACGGCGCTGGACGCCGGGCTTCGCGGTTTCTATGATCGCGCCGACGCCGCCGGACCCTCCGCGCGGCCGGATTCGAAGCGGATTTCCTGACGTGCTGGCAAAGATTTTCGGTTGGTGGAGCGGCGCCACGATCGGCACCTATTTCACCGTGGGCAAGCGCGGCGTGCTGGTCGGCACGGACGAGCAGGGCAACCGCTATTACCAGTCGCGCGACAACGTCAGCTATGACGGCCGCAAGCGCCGCTGGGTGCTCTACAATGGTTACGCCGAGGCTTCGAAGGTCACGCCCGACTGGTACGGCTGGCTGCACTACACCTTCGACGAGCCGCCGACCGAGGCGCCGCTGCGCCGTCAGGTCTGGGAGAAGGATCACCTGCCCAACCTGAGCGGCACCCCCATGGCCTGGGTTCCCCCGGGGTCGCTGGCCGGCGAGGGCAAGCGTCCCGCCGCCACCGGCGACTATGAGGCATGGAAGCCCGAATGAAGCGCCGCGCGGTCATCCTGACGGCGGTTCTGGCCGCGGCCTTGATCGGGACCGGGGGCGTCGTCGCCTCCGCGCTTCAGGACGTGCCCCAGGATGCGCCGCGCCCGGACCCGGTCGGCGACCTGAACCGTCAGAACACGCCGGTCGAGACCGCGCCTGCCGCCACGCCCGCGCCCTCCAGCCCCGTGGCCGTCGCCACCCCTGGGGGCGCCGAAGCCGTGGCCGCCGCCGAGGAGGCCGCGACCGATGGCGAGGAAGAGGCCAAGACCGAGGCCGAACCCGCCCGCACCGTCACCGAGCCCGAGACTCCGGCCAAGCGCCAGCGCCGCCGGATCGCCATCGTCCAGGCGATCGACAAGGTCACCGCCGAATCCTACCGCTTCGAAGTCGTGGTCGGCGGCCGCCCGGTTCGCTTCAACCAGGCCCTGATCTTCACCGCCCGCGCCTGCGAGGTGTCCGGATCGGATGAGCGCGCGCCCGAGGCCGCCGCCTATCTGGAGGTTTCGGTGCAGCCGCGCGGCACGGCCCAGCCGACCGAGGCGCGCCAGATTTTCCGCGGCTGGATGTTCGCTTCGGCTCCCGCCGTCAGCGGCCTGCAACACCCGGTCTATGACGCCTGGGTCGTGGGCTGCAAGGCGTAGGACAGGGCTTCGGCTCCAGTCAAAGGCGCGGCCAGGACGGTCTTGTCGGGCGTGATCTTCAACGCGGGCTTCAGCAGCTTCAGATAGGCTTCCTGCGGCGTTTCCACCGCCCCGAACTGGCTGAGATGACTGGTCAGGAACTGCGCGTCCAGCAACGTCCAGCCGCCCTTCTTCAGCCGCGCCACCAGATGCACCAGCGCGACCTTCGATGCGTCCCGTCCGGCGCTAAACATGCTCTCGCCGAAAAAGGCGCCGCCCAGCGTCACGCCGTAGAGACCGCCCACCAGCGCGCCGTCGTGGCGGCACTCCACGCTGTGGGCGTGGCCCCCGGCGTGCAGCTTAAGATACAGCGACCGGATCGGGCCATTGATCCAGGTGTCCTCGCGTCCCGGTCCTGAGGCGGCGCAGGCGTCCAGCACGGTCTCGAAGTCCGTGTCGACGGTGATCTGAAACCGGTCCTGCCGCACCGTCCGGGCCAGTCGTGACGGCACGTGAAAGGCGTCCAGCGGGATGACCCCGCGCTGGTCGGGCTCGACCAGGAAGACGCTGGGGTCGTCGCGCGTCTCGCCCATGGGAAAGACGCCCGACGCATAGCATCCGAGCAGGTCGTCAGGGGTGAAGCCGATGAACGGCCCCGATGCGGCGTAGTCGCTCAGGCTGGCGCCTTCTGGCGCTTGGCCCAGTTCTCCAGCCAATGGATATCGTAGTCGCCCGACAGGATGTCCGGCTCCTGCAACAGTTTCTGGAACAGGGGGATCGTCGTATCAATGCCGCCCACAACCATTTCGCCAAGAGACCGCTTCAGGCGCGCGATGCACTCCTCACGGTCGCGGCCGTGGACGATCAGCTTGCCGATCAGGCTGTCGTAGTAGGGCGGGATCGAATAGCCGGCGTAGATGGCGCTATCCAGCCGCACGCCCAGGCCGCCCGGGGCGTGGAAGTCGGTGATCGTGCCGGGCGAGGGGGTGAAGGTCTCGGCGTTCTCGGCGTTGATGCGGCATTCGATGGCGTGGCCCTCGAAGGTCACATCCGACTGCTTGAAGCTGAGCGGCAGGCCAGCGGCGATACGGATCTGCTCGCGCACCAGATCGACGCCGGTGATCATTTCCGTAACCGGATGCTCGACTTGCAGGCGGGTGTTCATCTCGATGAAGAAGAACTCGCCGTCCTCCCACAGGAACTCGATGGTGCCGACGCCGAGGTAGCCGATCGCGGCGATGGCCTTGTTGACCGTCTCGCCGATGGCCGTGCGCTCCTTGGCCGACAGGGCGGGCGAGGGGGCCTCTTCGAGGATCTTCTGGTGCCGGCGCTGCAGCGAGCAGTCGCGCTCGCCCAGGTGAACGACATTGCCGTGGCTGTCGGCGATGACCTGCAGCTCGATGTGGCGCGGCTTCTGGAGATAGCGCTCCATATAGACCGCGCCGTTGCCGAAGGCTGCCAAGGCCTCGGATTGCGCCGTCTGCACGGCCTCGACCAGGTCCTCGGCGGTCAGGGCCACCTTCATGCCGCGTCCGCCGCCGCCGGCGGCCGCCTTGACGATCAGGGGAAAGCCGATGGTCTTGGACGCCTTGATCGCGGCCTCGATCGTCTCGACCTCGCCCTTGGAGCCCGGAACGCAGGGGATGCCCGCGTCCAGCACCGTCTGCTTGGCCGAAATCTTGTCGCCCATGACCCGGATATGCTCGGGCTTGGGCCCGATGAAGGTCATGCCGTGGGCCTCGACGATCTCGGCGAAGCGCGCGTTCTCCGACAGGAAGCCGTAGCCCGGGTGGATCGCCTGGGCGCCCGTGATCTCGGCCGCCGCGATGATCGACGGGATGTTCAGATAGGACTTGGCCGCCGGCGCCGGGCCGATGCAGACGCTTTCATCGGCCAGCCGCACCCACATGGCGCCGCGGTCGGCTTCCGAGTGCACGGCGACGGTGGAGATGCCCATCTCCTTGCACGCGCGGTGGATGCGCAGCGCGAT
>JAZKHQ010000047.1:0-5954 GCA_040385285.1 Pseudomonadota bacterium | reverse complement strand
TGACGTCGACCTTGTAGATCAGGCCCAGCTCATAGATGTCGACCGGGATTTCCGGGTCGAAAACGGTCTTCAGCGCCGTGATCAGATCGTCGGTCAGCCGGTCGAGCTCGGCCTGAGACAGGGCGCTCTTCTGCGGCTCGGCCCAGGCTTCGGCGAAGGCGTCGCTCTGGCTGATCTGGCGGTCGGGGTCGGTCATGCAAAGAACTCACGGGCCTTCAGGAGAGCGTCGGCGAAGGCGTCGGCGTCTTCCACGGTGTTATATAGGGCGAAGCTGGCGCGCGCGCTCGATGTGATCCCGAAACGTTTCGCCAGCGGCTCGGCGCAGTGCAGGCCGGCGCGGACGGCGACGCCGTAACGGTCCATCACCTGGGCGATGTCGTGGGCGTGGGCGCCGTCGACGGTGAAGGTGAAGATGGCCCCCTTCCCCGGCGCCACGCCGATCTCGCGCAGCCAGTTCAGGCCGGACAGACGGGTGCGGACGTGGGCCAGCAGGGCCTGTTCGTGGCGCTGGATGGCGGCGGCGTCGAACTGGGTCAGCCACTCAATGGCGGCGCCGAGGCCAATGGCCTCGAGGATCGGCGGTGTGCCGGCCTCGAACCGGTGGGGCGGTTTGGCGTAGCGCACCTCCTCCTCGGTGACCGTCTCGATCATCTCACCGCCGCCCTGATACGGCGGCAGGGCCTCCAGCGCCTCGGCCGTACCGTAGAGGGCGCCGATCCCGGTCGGCCCGAACAGCTTGTGGCCCGTGAAGGCGTAGTAGTCGCAGCCGATGGCCTGCACATCCGGGCTGCAATGCACCGCGCCCTGACAGCCGTCGATCAGCACGCGCGCGCCCACGGCGTGGGCTTTTGCGGTGATCTCGGCGACCGGGTTCACCGTGCCGAGCACATTGGACATGTGGGTGACAGCGACGATCTTCGTCTTCGGCCCCAGCAGGTCCGCATAGGCCGCCATGTCGAGCGAACCGTCGTCCAGCACCGGGATCCATTTCAGCACCGCCCCGCGCCGCTCGCGCAGCAGGTGCCAGGGCACGATGTTGGAGTGGTGCTCCATCTGGCTGACGATGATCTCGTCGCCGGGCTGGATGGACTGGCCGATGCCGGATGCGACCAGATTGATCGCCTCGGTGCCGCCCTTGGTCCAGACGATGTTGTCCGGCGTCTCGGCGTTCAGGAAGCGGGCGACAGCCTCGCGCGCAGCCTCGAAGGCCTCGGTCGTTTCGTTGGCCAGGGTGTGCAGGCCGCGGTGGACGTTGGCGTAGGAGCCCTCCATCGCCCGCGTCATGGCGTCGATCACCGCGCGCGGCTTCTGGGCCGAGGCGGCGGAGTCCAGATAGACCAGCGACCGCCCGTTCACCGTCCGCGACAGGATCGGGAACTGGGCGCGGACGGCGTGGGCGTCGTATCCTCCCCCATCGGGGGAGGGGGACCGCGAAGCGGTGGAGGGGGCATTCCGCGCCGCCGGTGTCAGGGTCTGGCCCCCTCCACCATG
This sequence comes from Pseudomonadota bacterium, assembly GCA_040385285.1. Classification (GTDB taxonomy): domain Bacteria; phylum Pseudomonadota; class Alphaproteobacteria; order Caulobacterales; family Caulobacteraceae; genus Brevundimonas. The sequence continues at coordinate 4,463 of JAZKHQ010000047.1, read as the reverse complement.
CTGTGCATGGTCCCCCTCCCCCGATGGGGGAGGATTTTTCACAGCCGCTTCTCCAGCCATTCCCGCACCACCTCCCGCGCCCCTTCGTGTTCGATGCGGTCCACGACCTCGACCAGGAAAGCCTGGGTCAGGAGGGCGCGGGCCTCGTCGGCCGGGATGCCGCGCTGCTGCATGTAGAACAGGGCGCTCTCGTCCAGATTACCGATCGTATTGCCGTGGGCGCACTGCACGTCGTCGGCGTAGATGACCAGCTCCGGCTTGGCGTCGACCTCGGCGCGTTCGCCCAGAATAAGGGCGTGGTGGCCCATGCGGGCGTCCGTGCCGTCGGCGCCGCGCTCGACGACGATCTTGCCCTGGAACACGCCGCGGGCCGTGTCGCGCACGACGCCCTTGGTGAGCTGGCTGGTCTGGCCGTCGGGGCCGATATGATCGACCACGCTGGTGAGATCGGCGTGGCGGGCGCCGGACAGCAGGTAGAGGCCGTCGAGGCGGACCGTGGCGCCGTTTCCCGGATGGGCGACACGGGTTTCGAGGCGCTGGAGAGCAGCGCCCGACGCAACCGTCGTTTGGCGATAGCTGGCGTTGGCTTTCAGATGGACCTCGGCCGAGCTCACCGAGATTGCGTCGCCTGGCTCCTCGACTACGACGATGCGCTCAAGCGAGCCCCCCTCCTCGACGAAGACTTCCAGCAGGGTGTTCGACAGATAGGCCTCGCCCCAGCCCTCGTGGCTTTCCAGCAGGGTGGCTTGGGCGCCGGCCTCGACGACCACGCCAATGCGGGCGTGGTGGCCGGTTTTCACGGCGTCGCTCAGCAAACGCAGGGCGAGCGCGCGCGGGGCGCCGGCGCTGAACGTGATGATGTGGGCGCCTTCAAGAGCCTTGGCGGCGGCGAGAGCGCCCATCGGCATGGATTCAGCCATGCGGGGCGTTCCCGGATTGGCCGCCTCGGTGACGGCGACGCCCCCCTGCATGTCTTGTTCCGACCACCAGTTCAGGCGGCCGTTGGCGATCAGAACCTCGTTCGTCGTCAGCGCCTTGAAAGGCCCGTCGTTCGGCTCGCCTTCCGGCAACTTGGGCGACAGGGGCGGCTCGTCGCGGAGGTAGCGCCGCAGGTCGGAGTATTTCCACGCCTCGGTGCGGCGGGAAGGGATGGTCGCGATGTTCTTGAGGTCTATCAAGGTCATGCCCTTCCCCCTTCACGGGGGAAGGTGGCTCGCGGAGCGAGACGGATGGGGGTGCTGGCGGCGTCAAGCGCGGTTTGGGAATGAGTGGGCGGAACGAGCCCCCCCATCCGAGCCGCGCTGCGGCCCACCTTCCCCCGCGAGGGGGGAAGGATGAGAAAGTCAGACATCACGCCGCCGCCGGGAGGTATTTGTCGTACCCTTCCGCCTCAAGCTGCAATGCCAGTTCCGGCCCACCCGACGCGACGATGCGGCCGGCGGCCAGCACATGCACCCGGTCGGGTTTGATGTAGTCGAGCAGCCGCTGGTAGTGGGTGATGACCAGCATGGCGCGGTCGGGGCTGCGCAGGGCGTTGACCCCCTCGGACACGATGCGCAGGGCGTCGATGTCGAGGCCGGAATCGGTCTCGTCGAGGATCAGCAGCGACGGTTCCAGCAGCGCCATCTGCAGGATCTCCATCCGCTTCTTCTCGCCGCCCGAGAAGCCGACATTGAGCGGTCGCTTCAGCATGTCGAAGTCCATCTTCAGCGCCGCCGACGCCGCCTTGACCTGCTTCAGGAAGGCGGGGGCCGAGACCTCGTCCTCGCCGCGCGCGCGCTTCTGGGCGTTCAGGGCGGTGCGGACGAAGGTGAGCGCCGGGACGCCGGGGATCTCGATCGGATACTGGAACGACAGGAAGACGCCCTTCGCCGCGCGCTCGGCGGGCTCCAGCGCCAACAGGTCCTCGCCCTTCCACGACACAGACCCCTCGGTCGCCTCATAGCCGGGCCGTCCGGCCACGGCGTAGCCCAGCGTCGACTTGCCCGCCCCGTTCGGCCCCATGACGGCATGCACCTCGCCCGCCGGAACGGTGAGGTTCAGCCCCTTGAGGATCGGCTTGTCGCCGACGGAGACGTGGAGGTTGGAGATAGAGAGCATTACGCGCCTAGCACTTCAACTTGGTGAGTTTTGTAGATTCCCTGCGCCAATCCTTGCGGCAGGTTGACCGTCACTCGGATTTCGCCGTCGTGTTCCGCCTTTCGGCGATCGACGATGCCTTCCGACTTGTCAGGAATGTTGCGAATAGAATTGGTGGAAGCCCATTTGGCGTACGTCTTCACCAGCACCCGAACCTTGGCTTCGCAATGCACTGGGCGACCATATGCATCATTACCTCTGAAAGTGTCCTCGCTCACCCGACGCTCCCTTCCAGACTGATCGCCACCAGCTTCTGCGCCTCGACGGCGAACTCCATCGGCAGCTTCTGCATCACGTCGCGGACGAAGCCGTTGACCAGCAGGGCCACCGCCTCCTCCTGCGACAGGCCCCGCTGCTGGGCGTAGAACAGCTGGTCGTCGGACAGGCGGGTGGTGGTGGCTTCATGCTCCAGCTGGGCCGAGCCGTTGCGGGCCTCGATATAGGGGACGGTGTGGGAGCCGCAGTCCTTGCCGATCAGCAGGCTGTCGCACTGGGTGAAGTTGCGCACGCCGGTCGCCTTGGGATGCACAGACACAAGCCCGCGATAGGTCGAGTCCGACTTGCCCGCCGAGACCGCCTTGGCGATGATCCGGCTCTTCGAGTTCTTGCCCAGATGGATCATCTTGGTGCCGGTGTCGGCCTGCTGATGTCCGTTGGTGATGGCGATCGAATAGAATTCGCCCGAGCTCTCCTCGCCCTTGAGGATGCAGGACGGGTATTTCCAGGTCACGGCCGAGCCGGTCTCGACCTGGGTCCAGCTGACCTTCGACCGGTCGCCGCGGCAGTCGGCGCGCTTGGTGACGAAGTTGTAGATGCCGCCCTTGCCCTCGGCGTCGCCGGGGTACCAATTCTGGACCGTCGAATATTTGATCTCGGCGTCGTCCAGCGCGACCAGTTCGACGACCGCAGCATGCAGCTGGTTCTCGTCACGCATCGGGGCGGTGCAGCCCTCCAGATACGAGCAGTAGCTGCCCTTGTCGGCGATGATCAGGGTGCGCTCGAACTGGCCGGTCTGTGACGCATTAATGCGGAAATAGGTCGACAGCTCCATCGGGCATTTCACGCCAGGCGGGATGTAGACGAACGAGCCGTCGCTGAAGACCGCGCTGTTCAAAGCCGCGAAATAGTTGTCCGAGACCGGCACGACCGACCCCAGATATTTGCGCACCAGCTCAGGATGTTCGCGCAAGGCCTCGGAAATTGGCATGAAGATCACGCCCACCTTGGCCAGTTCGGCCTTGAAGGTGGTGACCACGCTGACGCTGTCGAACACGGCGTCCACGGCGTAGCGGGGCGCCCCCTCGACGCCGGCCAGGACCTCCTGCTCCTTCAGCGGGATGCCGAGCTTGGCGTAGATGGCGAGGATTTCCGGATCGACCTCGTCCAGCGACTTCGGCCCGTCCTTCTGCTTCGGCGCGGCGTAGTAGAACAGCGACTGATAATCGACCGGCTCGTACTTCACCGAGGCCCAGGTCGGCTCCTCCATCGCCAGCCAGCGCTCATAGGCGGCGAGGCGCCATTCCAGCATCCACTCCGGCTCGCCCTTCTTCTCCGAGATGAAGCGGACGATGTCGGCGTTCAGGCCGCGCGGGGCGTATTCGGTGTCGATGTCACTGGTGAAGCCGTGCTCGTACTTCTCCAGCGCGGCGACGGCGTCGATGGTTTCCTTGACGGCGGCCATTACGCGGCCTTCTCCGCCGCGCGGGCCTGATGCCTGGCGTATGCGGCGACCCAGGCGTCGGCGAAGCGGATCCAGTCGGCCTCGACCGTGCCCCAGCCGCCGGAGACGCGGACGCCGCCGGTGGCGAGGTGATGGTGGCCCATGGCGCTGATGGCCTTCGAGGGCTTGGTCTTGCCCGAGGAACAGGCGCTGCCGGCCGAGACCATGACACCGACGAGATCGAGGGTGATCAGCTGCTGCGGGCTGTCCCAGCCCTCGACGGCCATGAACAGGGTGTTAGGCAGGCGGGCGACCGCGCCGCCGATGATGGTTGCGCCCGCCGCCTGAACCTTCGCCTCGGCCGCATCGCGCCAGGCGACGTGAGCCATCGCGGCGTCGAGATCGCGGGCGGCGCAGTCGGCGGAGACGCCGAAACCGGCGATGCCGGGGACGTTTTCGGTGCCCGCGCGCAGGCCCCGCTCCTGTCCCGCGCCGTGCAGGGTGCGGATGATGGGCACCCCCTCGGCCGAGATCAGCGCGCCCACGCCCTGGGGCCCGCCCAGCTTGTGCGCGGACAGGGTCAGGGTGTCGGCGCCGAGCGCGCGCATGTCGACCGGGATCTTGCCCGCCGACTGGATGGCGTCGACGTGCAGCCAGCCGCCGG
>JAZKHQ010000046.1:0-3484 GCA_040385285.1 Pseudomonadota bacterium | reverse complement strand
GGACCGTCATGTTCTCCCAGATGGTCGAGGTCTTGAACATCCGCAGGATGGCCATGGAAATGACCGCCGCCGGAATGGCCGAGGCGAAGGTCAGTCCGACCTTCAGGCCCAGATAGGTGTTTGCGGCGGTGAAGATCACCGCCAGGATGCAGCCCAGGATCAGGGCGCGGAGCGTCAGCTCGATGCGCTTTGGCAGCGCGGGCTTGTCGGTCATTTTGAAGAGTCCTCTCCCGTTGCCGCTGAGGTAAGCCGGAAAGGCGGGCGGGGGCAAGAATCCTTCTCCCCTTGCGGGAGACGGGTTAAGCACGGCGCATGCCTGAACTTCCCGAGGTCGAGACCGTCCGCCGTGGGCTGGAGCCTGTGCTGAAGGGCGCGCGGTTGACGCGGGTGCGCCAGAACCGGCCCGACCTGCGCTTCCCCTTCCCCGAGCGGTTCCCGGCACGGTTGGACGGCGCCGTGGTCGAGCGGCTGGAGCGTCGGGCCAAGTATCTGCTGTTCCCGCTGTCGACCGGCGAGACCTGGGTGACGCATCTGGGGATGACCGGGCGCTTCACCCTGGACGGCGAACAGCTGGGCGAGTTCGAGGAGCCGGCGCCCATCAGCGGCAAGCATGAGCATGTGAGCCTGTGCGCGGTCAGGGGCGGCGTCACCACCCGCGTGGGGTTCGCCGACGCGCGGCGGTTCGGCTTCATGGGACTGATCCCCACCGACCAGATCGAGGCGCATCCGTGGTTCGCCCGGCTGGGGCCGGAGCCGCTCGGCAACGGCTTCTCGGGCGCGCATCTGGCCGAGGTCTTCGCGGGCAAGAAGCAGAACGTGAAGGTGTCGCTGCTTGATCAGCGCAACGTCGCGGGTCTGGGCAACATCTATGTGTGCGAGGCGCTGTACCGGGCGCGCATTTCGCCGCTGACGCCGGCCGGGAAGGTTTCGAAGCCGCGGCTGGAGGCGCTGGCCGCCGTCGTCCGCGACGTGCTGTACGAGGCCATCGCTGCGGGCGGATCGACTCTGAAGGACTTCGCCAACGCGGACGGCGGCCAAGGCTATTTCCAGCACCGCTTCGACGTCTATGGCCGCGAAGGGAAGCCGTGTCCCGGAGACGGATGCACCGGCGTGGTCAAACGCATCGTCCAGGGCGGGCGCTCGACCTTCTACTGTCCCTCCTGTCAGAGGCGCTGAGCATGGCCCATCGCATCATCCTGTTCCGCGGCATGAACACCGGCGGGGTGCGGGCGCCGGTCGCAGAGCTGCGTGCCATGGCTGAAACCATGGGGCTGAGGAACCCTCGCACCCTGGCGGCCAGCGGCAATCTGGTGGTCGAGAGCGGCAAGGCGACGGATGCGCTGGAGGCCGACATCGAGGCCGCGATGGAGAAGACCTTCGGCCTGAAGGTCGCCGCCATGGTCCGCACGCCGGACCAGTGGGAGAAGCTGATCGCCGCTAATCCCTTTCAGACGCAGGCCAGGGATCACCCAGCCAAGGTCATCGCCATGGTCATGAAGGACGGGATCAAGGCGGGCGGGCTGGAGGCCTGCCGCGAACTGGCCGGCGAGGGCGAACGGGTCGAGGCGGCCCAACTCAAGGATGGGGGCGACGTCCTCTACTTCTGGTTTCCCCATGGGCAGGGCGAGAGCGGCGTCTTCAAGAAGGCCACGCCGCGCATGCTGGGCATAGGCACCGGCCGCAACTGGAATACGGTGCTGAAGCTGGGCGAGATGGTCGGGTTGGAGACATCTGCATGAGCCATCGCCGGACACACCTCTGGATCAGCCTGATCGTCGGCGTCGTCGTCTGGGGAGCCTATTTCGCGCATTTCTTCCGCGTGGGGTCGGGCGGAGACCCCCGCGAACTGGCCGTGTGGTTCATCGGCGCGCTGGTCATTGTGGTGGCGGCCGAGACGGCGGCGACCGGCCTGATCGCCTGGCTGTTTCGCCGCCGCGCCCGCGTGCTGGACGACGGCCCCACCCTTGAGGCCGCTCTGAAGGCCAGCCACATCGCCCTGATGCTGCTGATCGCCATGATCCTGATCGCGGCGGGGCTTCTCTCCTTGCCGGCGCTTTTCGGAATGACCCTGATCGGGATGTCGCAAAACATGCCGGTGCTGGCCGCCAACATCCTGCTGGCCATGGTGGTGACCGCTGAGCTGACGCGCGCCGCCTTCACCCTGGCTCTGATGCCGCGCCGCTGACCTTTCGTCTGTGGCCGCGCGCGGATAGACAGTCCTCAAGCACAGGAGACCCCCATGGCCGACGCCTATTCCAACCTGCTTATCGAGCGCCACGCCGACGGCTATGCGGTGGTGATCCTGAACCGGCCCGAGGCGCTGAATGCGCTGAACGCGGCGCTGTTCAGGGATCTGGCCGACTTCCTCGATGCGGTGGAACACGACGACACGGTGCGTTGCCTGATCCTGACCGGCTCGGGCGACAAGGCCTTCGCCGCCGGCGCCGACATCAAGGAGATGTCGGACCAGACCTATGCCCAGATGTACACGGGCAATTTCTTCGCCCTCGGCCACGACCGCATCACCCGTTTCCGCAAGCCGATCATCGCCGCGGTCAACGGCTTCGCCCTCGGCGGCGGCTGCGAACTGGCCATGCTGTGCGACTTCATCGTCGCCAGCGAGAAGGCGAAGTTCGGTCAGCCCGAGATCAACCTCGGCGTCGCCCCCGGCATCGGCGGGTCGCAACGCCTGACCCGGCTGGTGGGCAAGGCCAAGGCCATGGACATGGTCCTGACCGCCCGGATGATGGATGCGGCCGAGGCCGAGCGCGCCGGGCTGGCGTCGCGCGTCTTCCCGCACGAAACGCTGATGGACGAGGCCCGCAAGATCGCCGCGAAGATCGCCTCCCAGAGCCCGCTGGCCGTCATGGCCAACAAGGAGATGGTCAACGCCGCCCTGGAGACGACCCTGACCCAGGGCGTCCAGTTCGAACGCCGCCTGTTCCACAGCCTGTTCGCCTTCGAGGATCAGAAGGAGGGCATGGCCGCCTTCGTCGAGAAGCGGAAGCCGGTCTTCACCGGCCGCTGATTTGGCGCAACCCATTAGACTCCCGGTCGTTTCTCCGCACACCGCGATGTGACTTGCCGGGCATGGGCGCCGGCGCGAAAGTTTCATCGGAGGCGACCATGGACCGGAACCGCAAGCGTCAGATCCTCAGGGCCGAGGCCTATTACGCCCAGCTGGACGAACTGGCGCGCGCCCTGGCCGAACGCGGCTTCTATGTCATGGGCGGCATCCAGCCCGGCGTCGGCCCGCTGCCGCCGGAGGTCCTGCCGGAAACGCCCGCGATGAACGATGCGGCGCCCGCCTTCTGGAAGGCGCCAGACTCGCGTTGACCCCCCCGGGCCTTTCCGCTATAGCCGCCCGCTCTTGAGATTTCCCGCCGTGGACATGGGTTCCGCGGCGTTTCCGTTTGAAGGTTCGACCGCATGGCCAACAACCCCGGCGCCAAGAAAGCGATCCGCAAGATCGCGGCCCGCACCG
>JAZKHQ010000045.1:0-29854 GCA_040385285.1 Pseudomonadota bacterium | reverse complement strand
CGTCGCAGCCGATGCTGGTGAACTGGGAGGTCGCCTCCGACCGGGGCTTCCGCACCGTTGTGCAAAAGGGCGAGGCCGTCGCCCGGCCAGAACTGGCCCATGCCGTCCACGTCGAGGTCGAGGGTCTGGAGCCCGGCCGCGAGTATTTCTACCGCTTCACGGCCGGCCGCGAACGCAGCGCCATGGGCCGCGCCAAGACCGCGCCCGCCGTGGGCGCCGCCGTCGCCCAAAGCCGCTTCGGCGTTCTCGGCTGCCAGCAGTTCGAGCAGGGATTCTACACCGCCCACCGCAAGATCGCGGGCGAGGATCTCGACTTCATCTACTGCTACGGCGACTACATCTACGAGGGGCGCGGCGCGCGCACCTACACCGGCTCGGGCGGGACGATCGAGAACCCGCGCATGCACGTGGGCGGCGAGATCTATTCGCTGGATGACTACCGCCGCCGCTACGCCCAGACGAAAATGGACACCGACCTGCAGTCCAGCCACGCGTCGGCGGCCTGGTTCTGCACCTGGGACGACCACGAGATCGACAACAACTGGACCTCGGCCAACGATCAGGACGGCGTCCCGCCCGAGGTCTTCCTCCTGCGCCGCCAGTCAGCGGTCCAGGCCTATTATGAGCACATGCCCCTGCGCCGCTCGGCCTTCCCGCGCGGGACGGACATCCAGCTGTACCGCGCCGCCGGCTGGGGCGACCTGATGAGCCTGAACCTGCTCGACACGCGCCAGTTCCGCTCGAACGAGCCGTGCGACGGCGCCTGGGCCACGACTTGCGCGGGCGTGAACGATCCGGAAGCGCAGGTCCTCGGCGACGCCCAGGAAGCCTGGCTCTATCGCAACCTCGACCAGTCCCGCGCCCGCTGGAACGTGCTGGCGCAGCAGGTCATGGTCATGGACCTGGAGCGCAAGGAAGGCCCTGAGGTCGGCTACAACCTCGATACCTGGGCCGGCTACCGCATCCCCCGCGGCCGTCTGCTGCAACGGATCCGGGACCGGCGCATCAGGAACACCGTCATCCTGACCGGCGACGAGCATCAGAACTACGCCGGCGAAGTCTATCTGGACGGGGCGCGTCCGGAAGGCGCGCCCATCGCCGCCGAGTTCGTCACCACCTCGGTCAGTTCGTCCGGCGACGGCGTCGACCAGCGCGAGGACGGCCGCCGCTACCTCGCCGATAACCCGGCCCTGAAGTTCAACAACGCCCAGCGCGGCTATGTCGTCTGCGACGTCACGCCCGAGCGCTGGCAGACCGAGTTCAAGGTGCTGGACAAGGTGTCGGAAAAGGGCGGAACCCTGACCACCCGGGCGAAATACGCGGTGGCGTCGGGCGATCCGCACGTGGTGCCCGCGTGAATCGGTTGCTCCTGTCCGCCGCCGGCTGCCTGGTCCTCGCGGCCTTGGCGGGCTGTGGCCCGGCGAGTGCGCAGGGGACCCCGCTCTCCGGCCACCTCCTAGACTACAATTTGTCGGTGGTCGCCGAAATCACCGATGCGCGCGCGGAGACGGATGGTGTCCGCACGGTTCAGTTGCTCAGCATGGGCACTCCGACCATGGCGCGAACGATCACCTATTCAGTCGATTGCTCCGGGCAGGCCTACCGTCAGACGAGCGCTCGCGATTACTTCGATGGCCTCCCGCCGTCCGAGGACAGGCAGGTTGATACCGTCGAGTTCGTGCAAGGGCCTCATTGGCCGATGCTCGCCGAGGTTTGTCAGAGTTGGGATCACGCGCTCGGGAGTCCGGACTTCACCACAGTGGAACAATTCAAGACCCTTGCGGCTGCCCGGAACCCCCATCGCTCCGGACCCGCGCCCATCGTGGTGCCCCACTCTCACTAGGAGTGTACCGAGATGTCGGAACCGTCGGTCCCCGTTCGTCCTGTGTAAGGAACCAACCAAGGAGAAGTCCCGATGGCTTACGTTGATGGCTACATCGTCGCGATCAAGAAGGGTCGCATGGACGACTACCGCAAGATCGCCGCCGAGGCCGCCGCGGTCTGGAAGGAATACGGCGCGACCCGCACCGTCGAGGCCGAGGCCGACGACGTGCCCTACGGCGAGGTCACGTCCTTCCCGCGCGCGGTCCAGGCGCAGGACGGCGAGACGGTGATCTTTTCCTGGATCGAATACCCGGACAAGGCGACGCGCGACGCCTGCAACGCCAAGGTCATGGCCGACCCGCGCATGCAGATGGACATGGCCGCCGGCCCGATGAACGGCAAGACCATGATCTTCGGCGGCTTCACGCCGTTCGTGGACAACGGCTAGACGACGGCCGGGATCGCCTGGCTCAGCCTTCCGCCGACGCGGATCGGTTCGACGCGCACGGCCAGGCCGGTCTTGTCATCCGTCTCGACATAGACGCCGCAGACGGTGGCCGGGCCGCTGGCGGGGGTGTAGCGCCCCCCGCTGATCCGCGTGGTGAAGCGCCGGAGCGGCTCTTCCTTCTCGTTGCCGATGACCGAGTCGTAGTCGCAGCAGCCGCCGGCGTCGGTCTGGTAGGCCGTGCCCCCGGGCAGGATCTGGCAATCGGCGGTCGGCACATGGGTGTGGGTGCCCACCACCAGCGAGGCGCGGCCGTCGCAGAAGTGGCCCATGGCCATTTTCTCGCTGGTCGCCTCGCAGTGCATGTCGACGATGATGGCGTCAGCGGCCATGCCCATCGGACAGGCGGCGAGCTCCTTCTCGACCGCGCCGAACGGGCAGTCCATCGGGTCCATGTGGATGCGGCCCAGCACGTTCATGACCAGCACGGTCTTGCCGGACTGGGTCTCGAACAGATTGGCCCCGGCGCCGGGGGCGTCCATCAGGCGCGGATAGTTGGCCGGTCGGATCAGCCGCGGCTCGCGCACGATGTAGGTCAGGGCCTCGCGCTGGTCCCAGCTGTGGTTGCCGAGCGTCAGGCAGTCGGCGCCGGCCATGAACAGCTCTTTCGCCGTGTGCTCGGTGATGCCGAAGCCGCCGGCCGCGTTCTCGGCGTTCACCACCACGAAATCGAGCTTCAGGTCGCGCTTGAGACCGGGCAGGTGATCGCTCAGCCCGTCCCGCCCGGACTTGCCCACCACATCGCCAAAGAACGCCAGCCGCATGAGAAATCAGACCTTTCGGGCGGGGGTATAGCCCGTCTCGGTCAGAACGCCATCCAACGGCTGATCGTGCGCCTCGATCGGCAGGCGTTCGAGCCCTTGCCCGGCATAGGCCATGCCCACGGCGATGATCGAGCCATCCCGACGCAGCGCCGCCAGCGTCCGGTCGTAATGCCCTCCACCCTGGCCCAACCGGGCCCCGGTCGGATCGAACGCCAGCAGCGGCAGGATGACGAGGTCCGGCGTCAAGGTCTCGGCCAGCGGCAGGGGCGCTGGACAGCCCGCCACGTCCATCTCCAGCGGCTCGCCCGGCGCCCACCGGCGGAAGATCATGGCCGCATCGGCGTCCAGCACCACTGGGAGGCAAAGGGTGCGGCCTTGCACGATCAGCGCCTGGGCCAGCGGGCTGGTGTCCAGCTCGGAGCCGATGGCGCGATACAGGGCGACCGTCTTGCCCGCCGGCAGATCCGCGACGTGATCAGCCACCCGTGACGCCGCCATCGGATCCGCGTCGGTGAGCCGTTTGCGCAGCGCCCGCATGCTCGACCGAAGTTCGTGCTTTTCATTCATTGGAAACGACCCTCAAGCAGCGAGCCGCCGCGCGGCGAATGGTGGCGCACACCGCGCTCAAGCAGCGAGCGACCGCGTCGCGAGCGGTAGCGCAAGAAAGAGGTTGGCGGGCGCCGCGAAGACCGTGAAGGACGGTTTGATCCTCTCGAGCCTGGATAACCAGGTGGGCGCCATATACCCGGGCCCTCGAGCCCAGACAGGGACAGCTCCCTTCGAGTGAATTAAGGCCGCGAGGATATGTTGCCTTCGACGTGAACCGCAGCAGGCCCGCCGACGACCAAGATAGGCCCTGAGGCGGGGCGGAACAATGGCGGGGAGGTCAGTCCCGGCTGAATCGCGATGGCGCGGGCTCGTCGATCCACTGCATTTCCATGGCGTCACCAGTGAACCGGATGCGCAGACGGTCGTCGTAACCCTCCACAGAGAACAGGCCGTCAGCATTCATGGGGCTGAGCCGGGCCTTCTGACCGTTCGTGCGCCGCCACACCAGACGGCCGTCCTCGAACAGAATGGTCCGACCGCCATAGGTTCCGGCCAGTCCGCGCAACCGCGCGGGGGGAAGACTGACGGGGTGCATGCGCGCCTCGATCCCGTCCCGGGCCCATTCCCAGCCCGCGCGATCGACGGGATCGGCGTCGGTGCGGGCCAGCAGGCCGGTGAGGGCGAGGGAGACCGCCACATCGGGCGCCGAGGCCGGATCGACAGCGACATCGGGTGCGACGCCGACCGCCTCCCAATTCCCGCCCGAGACAGGATGGACGGGGCGCCCGTAGGAGACGCTGAGCATGAACCCGGGGGCGATCGGAACAAAGCGGTTGTTGTTGGCCGCCCCGGCCGTGGTGGCGCCGACCAGGGTCCCGAGGTGGAACTGCTGCACGTCATAGGCGAAGGCCTCGGCCGCCGAGCCGACCTGGGGACTGATCAGGACATACAGCAGCTTGCCCCTCATACGACCGGCTGGAAGGTTGTCGAGGGTCCGCGACTGAACTGGATCCTCGCCCGCCTCCAGGAAGGTGATGTCCAGCTTGTCCGGGTCCATGAAGTGGCTGAGCAGATAGCGGACGGCGGCATGATCCCCGCCGCCGTTGCCGCGCAGGTCGATGATCACGGCGTCCCCATCGCGCAGGAAGCGCATGGCGTCATCATAGGCCTGGCCCGTCCGGTCCGCGACCCAGTGGAACTGGCTGATGCGCAGATAGCGGATGTTCCCCGGCAGGATGCGCATCTCGCCCAGGCCGTGGTTGCTGCGCACCGCCGCCGCCGCCCAGATCGTCTGGAGTTCGGGGTTGTCGTCGGAGCCCGCCCCGGAAATCGCCGCCGCGGCGTACTGGGCCGGAGCGCTGTTCAGATACATGTGACCGTCATGACTCGCCTCGCGCAGATCCGCCGACACCAGTCCGGCGAAAACGCCTGCGTCGGTCGTGTCATATCGTCCGCTGGACAGGCCCTCGGTCAGGCGATTTCGGATCGTCGGCACACGGTCAGGAAAGACGTACTGAGTCTCGACTGTCTGGATGATGGCGGCCACGGCGGTTGCGCGCTGTTCGGCGGTCAGAGCCGCAGCGGCCTCGGTCCGGGCGACGGGCGCGGGGGCGGCGCGCTGGGCGAGGACAGGCGATGCCGCCAAGCAGGCGGCGCAAACGGACAGGATGAGGGAGGCTTTGTTCATCGGGGATCTCCGGTTTTTTCGGACGTCGCCGCCGCCAGGCGGACTGAGAAGGAACGGCGCTCAAGCGCCTCGAGCGCCTGCATCAGGACATCGGCGAGCGGTTGGCCGATGTCCTGATCAAGGGAACGGGATGCCGCTTCCGTCGCCACCCAGGCCTGTTCGAGTTGCGGCAGGCGCTCCAGGGCGAATGGGGTCAGAGCAACGATACGCTCCCGCGCGTCCTTGCCGGGCGTCAGCGAAACCCAGCCTCGCGCCGCCATCTGGGTCAGGGTCTGGCTGACGGCCGAATGGCTCACGCCAGTCTGCGAGGACAGTGTCCGCAGGGTCGCGGGACCAGTATTCATCAGGGCCCGGACGATGGGCGTATAGCGTGGCCGGTAGTCGAGGCCAGTGTCGACGTAGGCCTGCTCCACGGCACCATCGAGGTGGTCGATCAGACGGCGAAGCAGAGTGCCGTGTGTGCGTAGCGAATGAGGCATGGCGACGATGTATAAGTGCTAATACATCTCGGCAAATGACAAATCAGAAAAGCTTCGCCGACTTGCGGTCACAAACCCTGCGCGATTTTCTCGATGCGGGCGGCGACGGCGTTCAGGGCCTCGGCCACGCCGTCGTTGGCGGTCGGCGGGGTCGATGAAGCGACCAGAGGGGCGGACGGTGCGCCGCCGGGCGCCAGCCGCGCCTCATGCAGCTCGTCAGCCAGCAGCAGGCCGGCCATCAGGAACAGGCGGATGTCGCCGACATGGCCGACCTCGCCCGCCACCTGACGCACATGGTCGTCGAACTGCTTGGCCAGGACGCGGACGCGCTCCTCCTGCCCGTCGGCGCACCCGACGGCGTAGGGGCGGCCGTTGATGTCCACGGTGACGGTGGCCATCAGGCGTGCTCGCTCAAGGTTTCACGGACGGCGTCGGCGGCGCGGGACAGGGCGGCGACGGCGTCGGCGCCGGCGGCCTCGAGCTCGGCGATGCGGGCGGCGGCGTCCGCGCTGGACGGCAAGGGGGCGAACAGATCGTCATCGCCGCCCACGCCGGCGGCGCGCGCCTTCAGGTCCATGATCTTGCGCTCGAGCGCGCCCATGGCCTTGTCGATGCGGTCTTTCGCGGCTGTGACGGCGTCCATCAGGTCGCTTCCTCCAGAATCCGTATAGAACCCGCCCGCGCGCCGGGGTAAAGCGGCGCGCCTCCCTTTTTCGCTTCCCTGACGAAAGTTCTCCCCGTGTCCGAAGCCAAGGCCGCCCCGGTGAAAGCCACTCCGAAACAGATGGCCGACGCCATCCGCGTGCTGGCGATGGACGGGGTCGAGAAGGCAAAGAGCGGCCACCCCGGCATGCCGATGGGCATGGCCGACGTGGCCACGGTGCTGTTCTCGAAACACCTGAAGTTTGACGCGAGCCGCCCGGACTGGGCCGACCGCGACCGCTTCATCCTGTCGGCCGGGCACGGGTCGATGCTGATCTACGCCCTGCTGCACCTGACCGGCTACAAGGCCGCGACCAAGGAACAGCTGTCCAATTTCCGCCAGTGGGGATCAAAGACGGCGGGGCACCCGGAGTTCGGCCACATGCCGGGGGTGGAGACCACGACCGGGCCGCTGGGCCAGGGTCTGGCCAACAGTGTCGGCTTCGCCATGGCGGAGCGACATCTGGCGGCACGGTTCGGCGGCGATCTGGTCGATCACCGCACCTGGGTCATCGCCGGCGACGGCTGCCTGATGGAGGGCGTGTCGCAGGAGGCGATCGCGCTCGCGGGCCGTTACAAGCTGAACAGGCTGACGGTGCTGTGGGACGACAACAGCATCACCATCGACGGGGCCGTGGCCCTGTCGGACGCGACGGACCAGAAGGCGCGCTTCAAGGCTTCGGGCTGGGCGGTCAAGTCGATCGACGGCCACGACATGGCGCAGATCAAGGCCGCGCTGAAGTGGGCCGTGCGTCAGGACAAGCCCACCCTGATCGCTTGCAAGACCAAGATCGGTCGCGGCGCCGCCACCATGGAAGGCAGCCACAAGACCCACGGCGCGGCCCTGGGCGCGGCCGAGATCGCCGCCACCCGCCTGGGCCTGTCCTGGACCCACGATCCGTTCGAACTGCCCGAGAGCATCGAGACGGCCTGGCGCAAGGTCGGCCGCAGGGGCGCCAAGGCCCGCAAGGCGTGGGAGGCCCGGCTGAAGGCGTCCGATCAGGCGGCGGACTTCACCCGCGCCATGAAGGGCGACCTGCCCGCGAACGCCTTCGCCGCATTGGACGCGAAGATCGCCGAACTGATCGAAACCAAGCCGGCCCAGGCCACGCGGCAATCGTCGGGCGTGGCGCTGGACGAACTGTTCGGCGCGATCCCCGAACTGATCGGGGGCTCGGCCGACCTGACCGGTTCGAACAACACCTTCGTCAAGGGCACGCCGATCTTCGACGCGCCTGACTATGCCGGGCGCTATGTGAACTGGGGTATCCGCGAGCACGGCATGGCGGCGGCCATGAACGGCATGGCGCTGCACGGCGGGGTCATCCCCTACGGCGGCACCTTCATGGTGTTCTCGGACTACAGCCGTCCCTCGATCCGTCTGGCGGCCCTGATGGGCATCCGCGTGGTCCACGTCCTGACCCACGACTCGATCGGCCTGGGCGAAGACGGCCCGACGCACCAGCCGGTCGAGCATCTGGCCGCCCTGCGCGCCATTCCGAACCTGCTGGTGTTCCGCCCGGCGGACACGGTCGAGGCGATGGAGTGCTGGAAGGCGGCGCTTGAGCACAGGACCAGCCCATCGGCCCTCGCCCTGTCGCGGCAGAAGACGGCGGCGGTTCGCCTGACGACTTCAGACGCCAATCTGTCAGCGCGCGGCGCTTATGAACTGCGGGCCGCCAACGGCGCGGCCAAGGCCACCCTGTTCGCGACCGGCACCGAAGTGCCACTGGCTCTCGCGGCGGCGGACGCGCTGGAGGCCGAGGGCACGCCCACGCGGGTCGTGTCGGTCCCCTGCTTCGAACTCTTCGAGAAACAGACCCCGAAATACCAAGCCTCGGTCGTCGGCCGCGGCACGGTGCGGGTCGCCGTCGAGGCGGGCCTGAAGCAGGGCTGGGAACGCTTCATCGGCGAGGATGGCGCGTTTGTGGGCATGACCGGCTTCGGCGCATCGGCGCCGGCCGAGGTGCTCTACGAGAAGTTCGGCATCACCAGCGAGGCAGTGGTCGCGGCGGTCAAGGCGCGGCTCTAGCCGTCAGCACATCCTCGAAGGCCTTTAGTCCCTCGCTCTTGCCCAGGGACCGTGCGAGCGCCAGCCGCTCCGCTTCGCCATGACCGGGCGCACCTGACGCGGCCATCGCCCGAATCGCATCGACCATAGCTTCCACGTCTCCAGGCGGGGTGCAGACAGCGGCGGCGCCGAGGAAATCAGCCAGTTCCGTGCCGGGATCCGTGGTGACCAGGATCGCCCGCCCCGACGCCAGCATCCCGCCCAGCTTGGACGGCAGCATCAGGTCCGCGGCGCCCTTCTCCTGCGGCATCAGATGCACGTCGGCGAGGCCGAGGAATTCGCTGAAGCGCTCTTCGGGCTGGAACGGCAGAACGAGCAGGTTCGGCAGATCGGCAGCCGCCGCTTCCAGTGTCCCGCGCATCGGACCGTCGCCGGCGACCACAAACACAATGTCGCTGCGGGCCTTCAACCGCCGCGCCGCCTCGATCAGCAGACACACCCCCTGCTTGGCGCCCAGCGCCCCGGCGTAGAGCGCCACAAAGACATCGTCGCCCAGACCCAGTTCAATGCGATAGGCGGACGGGCGGCCCAGCGGCTGGATCTTGGCCACATCAACCCAGTTGCGGATCACGGCGATGCGGTCGGGCCTGACCCCCTTGGCGGCGATCCGCTCTCCCATCCGGTTGGAGATGGTGACGACCCGATCAAAGGAACGACGCACCACCCCCTCGAACCCCGCGGCCATGTCCAGAAGGACCTGGCCTTTCAGGTGTCCCATGGCGAAGGCGGCGTCGGTCTCCAGATCCTGCACCTGCAGCACCAGCCGGGCCCCGACCAACCGGCCCGCCAGCAGGGCGAACGGCGCTCCCAGCAACGTCGGCTCCAGCGCCAGCACCACCTGCGGGCGGCGGCGCAACGCCTGCCAGATCACCACTGGCGCCGACGCCAGTGCAAACGACAGGGCGGCGAAGGCGCGTTTCCATCCCCGCATCTCGCGAGCCAGATAAAGCGGGCAACGATAGATCTCGACCCCGTCCGCCGTCTCGCGGCTCCAGCGTCCGGCGGAATAGCCTTTCTCCATCCGCCAGGCGGGATAGTGGGGCGGCGCTGTGACGACGCAGATCTCATGACCCTGCGCGGCCAGATGCACGGCGATCTCGCCGGTGTAACGCCCGACGCCCGTGAACTCGGGCGCATAGTTCATGCCGTGGATCAGGATGCGCATCGATCAAGCGGACACGAGCGGCGGATCGGCGACGCCGACCGGCCTCAATGCTCTTGCTGTCCCCTCCATCCCTGACGGCCGACCCACTGGCCGCATGCTCGTCCTTGAAGGGACGCCCCCCACGGCGCAACTTTTTTCCCGATTTTTCGCGTGACCTGCGCGTCCGGCGCCATACTTCGGGAGTAGTTTCTCTACGCGCGCGACGGACCGGAACCGTTTTAACGTTTCCAGCGTTGCAGCGGCGGACGTAGTGTGGGCCGACCTTGCGTCGCCTGTTCTATTTCCACGGGGCGTCTATTGGTGATCTTGTGATCGATCTGCACTGCCACATTCTTCCCGGCATCGACGACGGTGCGCCCGACATCGACCTGTCGCTGGCCATGGCGCGCCGCGCGGTAGCCGACGGCATCACCGTCACCGCCTGCACCCCTCACATCATGCCCGGCTATTACGAGAACACCGGCCCAGGCATCCGTGAACACGTCACCGCGCTGCAGAAGGTGCTGGACGAAAACGACATCCCTCTGACGCTGACCACCGGCGCCGACGTGCATCTGGTCACCGACCTGGTCAGCGGGCTGAAGTCGGGCCGCATACTGTCCCTCGCCGACAGCCGCTACTTCCTGTTCGAGCCGCCGCACAACGTGGCCCCGCCGCGCATGATGGACTCGATCTTCGATGTCATGTCCGCCGGCTACATCCCCATCATCACCCACCCCGAGCGCCTGCGCTGGATCGAGGAACAGTACGAGGTCATGGGTCAGGCCGTGCACAACGGAGCCTGGATCCAGCTGACCGCCGCCTCGGTCACCGGCAAGTTCGGCAAGCGGGCGCAATACTGGTCGGACCGCATGCTGGATGAGGGGCTGGTGCATATTCTGGCCACTGACGCCCACAACATGCGGACCCGATCCCCCGTCCTGTCGGAGGCCGTCGAGGCGGTTTCCAACCGGCTGGGCGAAGGCGCCGCTCGAGACATGGTTTTCACCCGTCCTCAGGCAGTGCTAGACAACGCCGCGCCGTCCACGCTGGCGCCGCCCGTTGGCGCGCCGAAGACGGCGGCGAAGACCGGGTTCTTCCAGCGCCTGTTCAACGCCGCTTAAGCTTTTGGGATTCTGATAATCAACATGCGCTCCATCCTGCTCGCCGGTGTCGTTTTGGTTCTCGCCGGATGTGCGAGCCAGGGCCGGAGCGTCATCGACACCACCGCAGCCTCGACCATCGATCCGAGGGCGATGCAGGCGCAGTCGGCCAGCGTGGAATCCGAGCACTATCTGATCGGCCCGACCGACGTTTTGAAGATTTCGGTCTTCCAGGTTCCGGACCTGTCGTTCGACGAGTTGCGTGTCGATTCATCGGGCAATATCCAGATGCCCCTGATCGGCACGGTGCGCGCCGCCGATATGACCCCGGGCCAGCTTTCCGAGACCCTGCGCAGTCAGCTCGGAGCCCGCTACCTTCAGAACCCGCAAGTCAGCGTCAGCGTCGTCGAGTCGGCCAGTCAGAAGGTGACCATCGACGGCGACGTCACCAAGCCCGGCGTTTATGAGATGCGCGGACGCACGACGCTGATCCAGGCGGTCGCCATGGCGGAGGGACCGACACGCACGGCCGATCTTTCCAGCGTCGCGGTGTTCCGCAACGTCGATGGCCAGCGCCTTGTGGCGGTGTTCGACCTCAGGGCCATCCGCAACGGCGAGATGCAGGATCCCGTTATCCTCGGCGATGACATCGTCGTGGTCGATCGCTCCCGACTGAATGCCGCCATGCGCGAAGTGCTCGCCGCAGTGCCGGCGTTCGCAATCTTCCGGCCCTACTAGGCGCGCGACATGCAGCCAGGGGGGCGACACTTGGCTGCTGAATTTGGGCGGGCACTGTCTCGCCCCGCTCCCGGCATTGCGCTATCTGCGGGCGAGCAGCAAACGAACGGGCCGAGCAGAGGAACCGGATGCCAAATATGAATCGAGAAGGCTTCGCTGCGACGGACGGCAGGCGCGAGGTCGCGTATGCTCCCGATCCATCTTCCATGGTCGAAGGCGGCGTCGTCGAATTCGAGCTGGCTCGCTATGTTCGCATGGCCGTAAAGCACCGGTTCCTTATTATCGGCGCGACCTTGGCGGCGTTGGTCATCGGCCTGGCTGTCACCCTGTTGATGACGCCGGTTTACACGGCCACCTCGACGATCCAGATCGACCGAGAGGGCGCGCGCGTCCTCGACAAGGATTCGGATGTCATGGCCAGCGAGGCGCTGGTCCAGGCGGAGGAATTCTTCCAGACCCAGTACGGACTGCTGCGCAGCCGGTCGCTGGCCGAGCGGGTGATGGACACCCTGGGCCTGGCCAACTCGAATGATTTCCTGGTCCAGATGGGCGTCGAGCCGCCGGCCGAGACCGGCAGCGCGGCTGATCGTCTGAAAATCCGGCGCAAGATCGTCATCAAGGTCATTCAGAACAACCTGCGCATTTCGCCGGTCAGCGGCTCGCGGCTCGTGAAGATCAATTTCGACAGCCCAGACCCCCAGTTGTCGGCCCGGGTCGCCAACGCCTTCGCCGAGAACTTCATCCAGGCCAGCCTGGACCGCCGTTACGAGTCCACCTCCTACGTTCGCGACTTCCTCGAAGAACGGATCGCCCAGACGAAATCCAAGCTGGAGGACGCGGAACGACAGCTCGTCGCCTACGCCTCCCAGCAGCAGATCATCAACATCGGCAACGAGGGCGGGTCCGGCGAGGAATCTCTGGCGTCCCGCAACCTGGGCGCATTGAACGCATCTCTGGCCGCGGCTCGCTCGGCCCGCATCGGCGCTGAGGAGCGCTGGCGCACCGCCCGTACGACATCGCTGGCCAGCCTTCCGCAGGTGCTCGAGAACGGCGCCGTGCAGCGCCTGAACGAGGAGAAGGCCCGCCTCAGCGCCGAATACGAGCAGAAGCTGCGCGTCTATCAGCCCGACTATCCCGAGATGCGCCAACTCCAGGCCCGCATCACCGAAATCGACCGCAACATCAACGAGATCGCCGGGTCAGTGCGCGAGTCGATCCGCTCGCAATACCTGACCGCCGTCAACGAGGAGAATGCGCTCCAGGCCCAGGTCAACGGCCTGAAGGGCGACGTGCTGAACCTGCGGGACCGCTCGATCCAGTACAACATTCTCCAGCGCGAGGTGGACACCAGCCGCACCCTCTATGACGGCCTGCTGCAGCGCTACAAGGAAGTCGGCGTCGCGGGCGGCGTCACCGTCAACAACGTCTCGGTGATCGATACCGCCCAGCCGCCCACGATCCCCTCCAAGCCCAACCTGCTGCTGAACATGGTCATAGCCGCCCTGTTGGGAATCGGCCTCGGCGTGCTCGGAGCCCTCCTGTTCGAGGCTCTCGACGAGACCCTGGCGACGCCCGAGGACATCGAACAGAAGCTGGGCCTGTCCGTCCTCGGCGTGGTGCCGCTCCTGGAAAAGGACGTCAGCCCGGCTTCGGCTCTGGCGGACATCCGATCCGGCTTCTCAGAGGCCTATTACTCGCTCAGGACCGCCCTGCAGTTTTCCACCCGCAACGGCGCCCCGGCCAGCGTGCTGGTGACCAGCTCCAAGCCAGGCGAGGGCAAGTCGACCACTGCCTTCGCCGTCGCCCTGAACCTGGCGCGGGTCGGCAAACGCGTGCTGCTGGCCGACGGGGATCTGCGCAACCCGTCCCTCCATCGTGTGCTTGAGCTCGACAATGCCCAAGGCTTCTCGAATCTGCTGGCCGGGTCGGGCGACCTGGCCTCGCTGGTGATCGATTCCGGATACAAGAGCCTGGCCTTCCTGCCTTGCGGCCCCCTGCCGCCCAACCCCGCCGAACTGTGGGGCAGCGACCGGGTGGGCGAGTTCATCGCCGCCGCGACCCAGATGTATGACCACGTCATCATCGACGGCCCGCCCGTGCTCGGCTTCGCCGATGCGCCGCTGCTGGCCGCCGCCGTCGAGGGCACGCTGTTCGTCGTCGAAAGCCGCAGCACCCGTCGGGCCCAGGCTCGCGGGGCCATTCGCCGCCTGTCGATCGGCCGCGGCAGGATCCTCGGTGTGGTCTTCACGAAATTCAACGCCAAGTCAGCGGCCTACGGCGGCTATGACTACGCCTATGACTACAACTACGGGGCCCAGCAAAAGGCCCGGAAGGATGACCGTTCTTGATCCGCGCCGGCGAGGCGTCTGAGGCCGGGCAAACCGGTCTTCAGGCGGCCGCCGGGCTGGCTCCTTACGCCGTCCTGATCCTGGCGGTCTGGGCAGCCTGGCAGATCGTCTGCGCACCCGTTCTTGAGCGCGCGCCGCCGGAAATCGCCATCCGCATCTCCCCCACCTCGCCGACTGTGTTGCGGCGTGCCGCTGAAGCGGAGCTGGCGGCCAGGCGGTTCGACAATGCCGAAAACCTCGCACGCCGGGCCCTGCAGGCCGCCCCGTTCGACGTTCGCGCCCTGTCCGTCATCGGAATGGCCATCGCCGAGCGGGACAGGGACACCGCCGACGAAATCCTGACCCTGGCCGGCAACCGCAGCCTGCGCGATGACCCGACGCACGCCTGGCTGATGCAGGAGCGTCTCCGGCGCGGAGACTACGCCTCGTCCTTCGCGCACGCGGACACCCTGGCGAGGCGCCGCCCGGACCTGCAGCCCGGCATCTTCAATCTGTTCAGGACTGCGGCCAGGGAGGATCCCCGATCCCTCCGTCCGTTGATAAGCCTCCTGTCCGTTTCGCCGCCATGGCGCACGACCTTCTTCGACAGCCTGTACGTGGACCCGCAGGGCGGCCCCGTTCTGGCCGCCTTGGCGATCGGGCTTCAGAACACATCAGGGCCCCTCGACGATGCGGAACTGGGACGTCTCTATGGCTACTGGCTTGAAACTCACCGCGTCGAGGCCGTGAGACTGGTGCGCGATAGGATCGGCCGTCCCTCCCCGAACGTGCTGCTGACGGATGGGGATTTCCTCGAATCCAGTCCCCCGGGACCCTTTGGCTGGACGTTGAATCAATCGCCGGATTTCACGGCCGCCGTCATGAACGATGATCGCCGGGGTGGAGATTCCGCGCTCAGAGTCGATCTTCAGGGCATCGGCGGGGGGCGAGTGGCGCAGCAGTTCATGCTGCTTCGTCCCGGCGCCTACCGTTTCAGCTTCGAGGCGCGGAGCGAGAGCGAGGCCGCTGATACCGGCCTCATCTGGCGCATCGAGTGTATCGGCGGTGGAAGGGTTATGGAGCGCCGGCTCGATGCGCTCGCAGGAAACGGCCCCTGGATTTCCTTTGAAAACAGTTTCGTGGCGCCTTCCGGCTGTGAGGGACAGCGGCTAGTGCTGGAAGCGCCACCCTCGGAGCGACGCGGACCTCAGCGCGTCGTCTGGATCGACCGCATCCGGATCGAACGTCAGACGCGGCAATGATTTCCACCTGCATCACGGCGCCAAGCGCCGCAGGAGGGGAATTTTTCATTGAAAGTGAAACCTTCTGGCGGTATGGTCGTATTGTATTCTAGCCGGGGTGAGCCTGGTTCCGTTTTTCCAGAGGATGTCCATGCGTAAGGCAATTGTAGCAATCACCGCCGGCGTTCTGCTCGTTGCGGGGCAAGCCGCCGCCGCCGGCTCCAACAACGCCATTTCGCGCGTCGGCGACCGCGTGGGCGCCCGTTCGGGCCAGGCTGAGGAACTTCTCGGCATTCCGCTCGGCGTTCTCCTGATCGGCGGCGCTGTGTTCATCGCCACGCTCACCGTCATCGCGGACAACGGCGACAGCGACTGATTTCGCCTGATCGCTGACCCATAACTCGCATGGGTCTCCAGGCTAAAGGCCGATTGAATACGGGCCAGTGGGGTTATGTCGCGATTTTCGCGGCCGCCCTGCTGGCCCTTTCTTTTGTGTTCGGTGGAGCCAGTCGGCAGAACGCATTGCGGCTGGCTGTCGTCGAGCTCGCGGCGCTTCCGCTCATTGTTCTAACCATCCGGCATCTTCTGAACGAGGCCGTTTTCGCCCGGCGTTCGTTCTGTCTCGCCATCCTCGCTCTGACGGTCCTGCTGCCGCTGTCTCAGGTCATCCCGTTGCCGCCGGGTCTCTGGCAGGCCCTGCCGGGAAGAGACGATCTGACGCTGGGGCTGGCCTTGACCGGCACACCGCCAGGCTGGACGCCGCTGTCGCTCACGCCGGATCTGACCTGGCGATCAGTGCTGGCCCTGTTCCCGCCCATAGCCATGCTGCTGGGCGTCCTCGTGATGCCGGCCATCTTCCGGCAACGGGTCATCTGGCTCTGGCTGGCTCTGACGGTGGCGGGGATCACCCTGGCTGCGGCCCAGATCGCCAGCGGCGGAGACCGGCTTTACCCCTGGTCATGGACCCAGCCTGGCTTCGCGGTCGGATTTTTCGCCAACCGCAACCATATGGCGGCCCTGTGCACCACCGCGATCCCATTCGCCGTGGCCTTGGCGACGGCTGACCTGGGTAACCGCATCTGGAACCGGCGCGCACTGTGGATCGGCATCGGCCTGACGCTGCTGCTGGTCGCCGCCATCGCCACGATCCGCTCTCGCGCCGGCATTGTACTGGCCGCGCCGGCGGTGCTGGTCAGCCTGCTGGCCGCCTGGCGAATGTCAGGCCGGTGGCGTCCGGACAGACGCCTGCTGATGATCGGCGGGGCGGTGGTTTTGGCGACGGTCATGGCGACGACCTTTGCGCTCGCGCCCATCATCGCAAGATTCGAAAGCATGCCTCTGAGCCAAGAAGGCCGCTTCGCCCAGTGGCCCCTGGTCATCGAGGCGGCTCAGCTCTACCTGCCGGTCGGATCGGGCATCGGGTCCTTCGATGCCGTCTTCCGCTCAATCGAGCCGCTCGCCGCCCTGGACTCCACCTATTTCAACGCGGCGCACAATGAGTACCTGCAGATCTGGCTGGAGGCCGGATGGCTCGGGGTCGCCCTGCTGATCGCCTTCGCTGTCTGGTATGGGCGGCGCAGCTGGAGCGCCTGGCGCGGCGGCGCGTCCCAGGATCGCAATCTCCAGCGCGCGGCCTCGATCGCCATCGGCCTGCTCCTGGCCCACTCGTTCGTGGACTACCCCCTGCGCACCGAGACCATGGCGGTCTTCTTCGCCCTGTGCTGCGGCATCCTGGAGTTCGCCGGCCGGCCACGCGGCGAAACCCGACAGCCCGCCTAGCCGAACGTCCGCGCGAACTCGGCGTTGGCCTTTTCGAAGTCGGCCATCCGCCCGATATCGACCCAGTAGCTCTCGGCCGCGTGGGACCTCAGGTTCAGGCCCGTCGCCAGCATGGCCTGCAGCAACTGGGGCATGTCGAAATAGGTGTCCTGCGGCACCAGCCCCACCGCCTTCTCCGACAGCACATAGACACCGCCGTTGATGGTGAAACGCTGCATCGGCTTTTCGTGGATCGAGCGCACCCCGCCGTCGACCTGTTCGATCACCCCGAACGGCACCTGCATCTCGTAGTCACGCACCAGCACCGTTCCGTCGGCCCCGGTCGCCAAATGGGCGTCAAGCACATAGCCGTAGTCCTCCTTGGACAGCACATCGCCGTTGGTGACGATGATCGGCCCCTCCGGGCGGTCGGCGGGCAACAGGCTGAGCGCGCCGCAGGTCCCCAACCGCTTTGTCTCGTGCAGGTAGCGGATGTTCAGCCCGCGATCCGATCCGTCGCCGAAGTGGTTCTCGATCTGCTCGGCCTTGTAGTTCACGGCCAGGAAGATGTTGCGGAAGCCTTGATCGGCGAAGTTGGCGATGATGGTGTCCAGGATCGGCCGGGGGCCGATGTGCAGCATCGGCTTGGGCGTGTCCCTGGTCAGTTCGGCCAGCCGGGTCCCGCGTCCGCCGGCCATGATGACCACCCCATGCGGCCGTTCCGGGATGTCCAGATAGTCGGCGACCGTCGCCAGCCCGGTGACCGCGCCGGCCTCATCGACGATGGGCAGCTGACGCAGACGCTGGCTGCGCAGCATGTTCAGCACGCCCGCCCGGTCCAGCGACTGCAGCGCCGTCAACGGTTCGCGGTTGCAGGCGCTGACGCAGGGTTCCTCCAGCGCAGCGCCCCGGATCAGGGCCCGGCGGATGTCGCCGTCCGACAGGGTGCCGATCAGGCGGCGGTCGGAGTCGACGACGAGCGCAATGCCGGTCCCGGTCCGGTCGATGGCCTGCAGCGCTTGAAGAATGCTGGCTTCCGGCGCGATCAGGGTGTCTTGCCAGGCCTTCATGAACCGCGTCCGTTTCCTCGCCGGGCGGGGACGCCCAGCAACAGCGCCGGACCCGCATAGTCGTCCACAACCACCGCGCCCGCGCCGACCACCACGCCGTCGCCCAGCGTCACGCCCTCGCGCACCACCGCGCCCGCGCCGATGTGGCAGGTCGCGCCGATTCGCACGTCGCCGCAAAGGATCGACCCCGGCGCACAGTGGGTGAAGGGCTCCAGCCGGCAGTCATGCTCGACGACGGCGCCCGTGTTGACGATGCAACCGCGGCCCACGACCGCCCCTGCCTGCACCACCGCCCGCGCCAGCACCTGCGCCGTGTCGTCCACCTCTGCGAACAGTGAGACCACCGCCGACGAATGGCGCACGCCGGTGAAGCGGCGGCCTTCGGCCTCCAGCCGCGTCTGCACATCCCTGCGCACCCGTCCGCCGGGCTGGCCGCCGATCCCGTTGACCAGCAACGCCTCGGGCCAGTCGCCAGCGATCAGTTGCGTGTCGTCGCCGAGGACCTTCAGACCCATGATGGTTGTGTCATGCAGGCCTGCGTCCGCGTCCACGAACCCCAGCACCTTCCGCCCGGCCAGCAACAGGGCATCGGCCAGCACCCGGCCGTGGCCCCCCGCCCCGACGATGATGACCGGCGTCTCGCTCATTCGATGGCCTCGTCGGCTTCATAGACGCGGGTCGCCGTCGTCCCGACCAGGCCCCAGACATCCATCGGCGAGCGCCCGTCCGCCGGCCGCTTGGCCGTCATCATGTCGGCTGTCAGCACCTCGCCCACAGCGATTGCCCGCGCGGCCACCAGACTGCGTCGCGCGATGGGCCGGTTGCCCGCCTCTTCCGGCGTCGGGGCCTTCTCCGGTTTGCCGAGCGCTGTCTCGACCTCGCGGATGCCGCGCACCATGGCTGCGAGTTCCTCGGGCTCCAGCGACGCCGCATGATCCGGCCCGGGCCGCGTACGGTCGAGGGTGAAATGCTTCTCGATCACCACGGCCCCCAGCGCCACGGCGGCGATGGCGACCGTGATCCCCAGCGTGTGGTCCGAATATCCGACCGGCAGGCCAAACGTCTCGGCCATCACATCCATGGCCCGCAGGTTCACCGCGTGAAGCGGCGCCGGATACTGGGTCGTGCAGTGGAGCAGGGTCACCCGCTGCCTCAGAGCTGCCTGCCCTGCCTCGGACGCGAAGGCCGCAGCCAGATCGTCCCGCCCGCCCGGCAGGCCGTCCTGCGTGAGGCCGAAGGCGATCACCGACAGGGCGTCGCGGATGTCGTCCAGGTCCGCCATGCCGGTCGAGACGATCAGCGGCCGTCCCACCCGCGCAGACGCCAACAGCATCGGCCCCCAGGTGATGTCGCCGGACGGGATCTTCACTGCCGGCATGTCGAGACCCGCCAACAGGGTCAGGCTGTCCATGTCGAAGGCCGTGGACATGAACCGCACGCCCCGCGTGCGGCAGTGGTCGGCCAGCATGGCGTGGTCAGAATGGCCCAGCTCCAACCGGCGCAGCATCTCCATCTGGCCGCCATCCTCGCCGGTGTTCGCCACCTGATAGGCGGCCTTGGCGGCGCGCTTGGTGACCAGCTGGTCGGTGCGGAAGGTCTGGAATTTCACCGCATCGGCGCCGGCGTCCGCCGCCACATCAATCATGCGGCGCGCATCGTCGATGGAGCCGTCGTGATTGACCCCCGCCTCGGCGATGATGAAGACCCGGGTCATGCCGCCGCCCCGTGGAATCTCTTGGCCAGCAGCGCCGCGCGGTCAGGCAGCGCCTTCAGCACCGCGACGATCTTCTCCGACGCATGGCCGTCGCCGTAGGGATTGACCACCGCCGAACAGTCCATGGCTTCGGCCTTGGCGAACGCTTCGAGGATCGCATCCTTCGTCGGCGCGCAACGGATCACCGACGCCGCCGCCAGCCGCCCGCCCTGCCGCTCGCCTACATCAATCGTCGGCACATGGAATGACGGGGCCTCATAGAGCCCGCTCGACGAGTTCCCGACCACCGCATCCACCTGCGCCATCAGGCCGAGGTAGCGCGCCGAACCCAGCGAGTCATAGACGCGCACGTCCTCGCGCCCGGCGGCCCAGGCATCCAGCGCCGCCTCAATGGCCACATGGCCGGGGTCGCTGTTGGGCCGCGTCACCCACTTCACTGTCTCCCGCGGCAGGGCGTCCAGCGCCGCCAGCAGCGCCTCGAACTGGGACAGGCCCCGGTCGTCGGCGAGGGTCACGGGATGGAAGGTGACGAGCAGGTTCCGCTCGCCCAGCAACGCGCCCAGTGCGGCCTCCAGCATCGGAGCATCCATCACTGGCTCGCGTTTCAACCAGTCCAGCCCCGGGCTGCCGACCACATGCACCCGCGACGGGTCCTCGCCCATCTGGCGCACGCGCGCGGCGGCGTCTTCGTTGGTGGTCAGATGCACATGCGCCAGCTTGGTGATGGCGTGGCGCATGCCGTCGTCGAATGCGCCCTCGGTGAGGTCGCCGCCCGCGATGTGGACCACGGGCACGCCGCTCAGCATCGCCGCCTGCACCGCCCCCAGGATCTCGAACCGGTCGCCCAGCACCAGCATCAGGTCAGGCCTCAGCCATCCCAGCGCCTCCGTCACCCCCGTCATGGCCAGCCCCATCGACCGCGCCACGCCCTCGGGACTGTCGTCGGTCAGGGCGATGGGCACGCGGGCGTCGATGGCGAAGGCATCGGCCGTGATCGCCTTCGCCGTCTCGCCGAAGCGCGGCTCCAGATGCGAGCCCGTCACGATCAGTTGCAGCGCCAGCGCCGGATCCGCCGCGATGTCCTGCATCACCCAGCGCAGCAGGCCGTATTCGGCCCGACCGCCGGTGACGACACAGATGCGGCGTGGCTGGCTCATCTGTCGGCCAGTGCGGGGCTGGACGGGATGTTGACCACCGTCGATTCCAGACGTTCCGCCGTCGTCAGATCGGCGCGCGGCGCGTCTTCGAACATCGGCAGGCGATGCATCAGGGTCCAGATCGGCCGCGCCATGAAGCCGGCGTCGTTCAGCGCCGTCAGCAGCGCATCACGCAGCGCCGGGTCATCGAGGATCAGGGCGTTGAGCCAGTAGTTCCCCTCGGTACCCTCCGGCTCGGTCAGAAACCGCACGCCTGGCACGTCCGCGAACGCTGCGGCATACCGGGCCGCCAGTTCGCGCTTCCGCGCCAGCATGTCCGGCAGCCGCTCCAACTGCGCGCAGCCGAGCGCCGCATTCAGATTGGGCATGCGGTAGTTGTAGCCGATGGCGTCGTGGCTGAAGGCCCACGGATGCGGGACCTTGGCCTGGGTGGTCAGGTGCTTGGCCCGCTTCGCCAAGGCCGGGTCGTTGGTCAGCACCGCCCCGCCGCCGCCGGTGGTGATGATCTTGTTGCCGTTGAAGCTCAGCGCCGACAGCCGCCCGATCCCGCCAACATGGGCGCCGCGATACCGGGAGCCGATGGCCTCGGCCGCGTCCTCGATCAGCACCAGCTTCCAGCGCTCGGCCACCGCCGCCAGGGCATCCAGATCGCCCGAATGGCCGAAGGCGTGCAGCACCACCAGGGCCCGGATCACCCGCCCGGTCTCGCGGTTCACGCAGACCCCGGCCCGCAGCTCGGCGCAGCTGCGCAGGTGCGCCTCCAGCTTCTCCGCATCGACCGCCAGCGACCGGTCCTCGGAATCCACGAAATGCGGAACGGCGCCGATATAGGCCACTGCATTGGCTGTCGCGACGAAAGTCAGCGCCGGCATCAGCACCTCGTCCCCCGCCTCCACGCCGGCCAGCATCAGGCAGACGTGCAGCGCCGCCGTGCCGTTCGCCGTCGCCACCGCGTGGCCGACGCCGGTGATGGCCGCCAGATCGCGCTCGATGCGATCGACATAGCTACCGACCGACGAAACCCAGCCGGTCTCGATGCAGTCGGCGACATAGGCCTTTTCGTTGCCCCGAAACTCCGGTTCGTGCAGCGAAATCCGCTGCTCTGGGGTGCCCAGCACCGACCGCAAGGCCGCCAGCGTCGCCTCGACCGGCCCGTCCTCGTGCGGCGCCGCCAGCACGCTCATACCGCGTACATCCCGGCCTTGTAGCCGGCCAGGTTTTCCGGCTTGCGGAACCAGTCGATGGTTTCGCTCAGGCCCCGCCGGAAGCCCTCGCCGCCGCCGTAGGCCGGGGCCCAGCCGGTCAGCGACGTCACCAGATCGTTGGCCGCCCACAGACGCTCGACCTCGCTCAGCACGGGGCGCAGCCGCTGGTCGTCCGTCTCGATCTCGATCTCGACGCCCATGATCTCCGCGATCATCCGCGCCGTGTCGCCGATGGATATCTCGAAGCCCGAGCCGACATTGACCACCTTGCCGATGGCCGCGTCGCATTCCGCCAGCGCCTCGAACCCCGCCACGGTGTCGGCGACGAAGTTGAAGTCCCGCGTCGGATGCACGGCCCCCAGCTTGATGCGGCGCTCGCCCGCCGCGATCTGGGTGATGATGGTCGGGATCACCGCGCGGGCCGACTGGCGCGGGCCGTAGGTATTGAAGGGCCGGATCACCGTCACCGGCGTTCCGAAGGCGGCATGAAAGCTCAGCGCCATCTGATCGGCCCCGATCTTCGACGCCGAGTAGGGCGATTGGCCCTGCAGCGGATGGGCCTCGTCGATCGGGACGTATCGCGCGGTGCCGTAGACCTCGCTGGTCGAGGTGTGAACGAAACGCTCGACACCCAGTTCGCGCGCCGCCTGCACCAGGTTCAGCGTGCCCTTGATGTTGGTGTCCACATAGGTGTCGGGCGAGTGATAGCTGTAGGGAATGGCGATCAGGGCCGCGAGATGCAGCACCACGTCGCAGCCCTGCATGGCGACCTTGACGCCGTGGGGGTCGCGGATGTCGCCCAGGAAGACATCGACAGACCGCTTCACGTCCTCAGAAGCCCGGTCCAGCCAGCCCCAGCTGTTGAAGCTGTTGTAGAGGCAGAAGGCGCGCACATCGCAGCCCCGCGCCACCAGCCGCTCGACCAGATGCGAGCCGATGAAGCCGTCGGCCCCGGTGACCAGAATGCGTTTGCCGTCGAGTTTCATCAGGTCCTCAGCCCCACGGGGCGAGCGTCGATCATCGCCAGAGTCGGCTAACAGGGTAAACGGATGGGAAAGATCAGGACCAATCCGCGTTGCTTCTGTTCGGGGCCTCGGCCTAAATCATCTTCCCTGCCGCGCGAGCGCCCTTACTCATGACTGCAAACGGCGCCACGGCCCTGGCCGAAGCGAAAGGCAGGTTCTTCCGCTGGCTGCGGGACGAGGCCTATCCGCTGTGGTCGCGCACGGGGGTCGATCACGCCGGGTTCGGCTTCTTCGAGAAGATCAATCCGGACGGCACGCCCCTGCGCAGCGCCCGCCGCGCTCGCGTCATTGGCCGTCAGATCTACTGCTTCAGCCAGGGCCCACGCTTCGGCTGGGACGGCCCGGTGAAAGAACTGATCCGCCACGGCCTCGACGCCCTGCCCCGCTTCCTGCGCCGTGACGACGGCCTGGTCTGCACCCTGGTCAGCGACGGCGGCGAGCCGGTGAACAGCGCCATCGATCTCTATGACCAGGCCTTCGTCCTGTTCGGCCTCGCCGCGGCCCTGCCCTTCGCCGATGATCCGGCGCTACTGGTCGCCCGGGCCGACCGCCTGCGCCGGACCCTGATCGCCCATCTCGGCCATCCGGTCGCCGGGTTCGAGGAGGCCTCGCCCCGCACCCTGCCGCTCAAGGCCAACCCACACATGCACATGCTGGAGGCCGTTCTGGCCTGGGCCGGTGCCGCCTCCGACCCTGCGCCCTGGGATGCCCTGGCCGACCAGATCGCCGAACTGGCCCTGGCCCGCTTCATCGACCCGGCCACCGGCGCCCTGCACGAGTATTTCGACGGCGACTGGGGCCGCATGGGCGGCGACCTTGCCGTCGTCGAACCGGGACACCAGTTCGAGTGGGGCTGGCTGCTGATGCGGTGGGGCCGGATGCGCCGTCGCGACGACGCGGTGGAGACCGGCAAGCGGCTGGTGCGCATCGGCGAGGATCACGGTCTGGACCCCACGCGCGGCGTACTGTTCGCCGAGTTGCACCCCGACCTCAGCCTGCGCGACCCGATCAGCCGTCTGTGGCCCCAGACCGAGCGGATCAAGGCCTGGATCCTGCTGGCGGAAAACAGCGGCGGCGACGCGGCCCAGAAGGATGCGGCATTGGGCAAGGCGGCCGAGGCTGTCGAGGCCTTGATGCGCTACTTCCGCGCCGACCTGCCGGGTTCGTGGTTCGACCGCATGACCCCCGAGGGCGCCCTGATCGAGGAACCGGCGCCCGCCAGCAGCTTTTACCACATCGTCTGCGCGGCCCAGGTGCTGAAGGACCATGAATAGATCAGGCCCGGCCGCCGCCCTCGCCCTTCTCCTCACCGGCTGTCAGGCGACCCTGCCCGCGGCCACTGACGCCCCGCCGGAGGCCCGGCTGGAGCAGATCGTCAGCGCCGACGCCATGCTGGCGCGGATCGGCCACCGCCTCTCGGTCGCCAATGTCGAGCTGTGCCCGCGCACGGCCTTGCTGGCCGGCTGGTCGCTGCATGCCGCCAGTCTGTACGGCGCCGAAGTCCGCGCGGCGGCCGCCGCCCGCTTGGGCGTTGAAGGCGATCTGCCGGGCGTCGCCTATGTCGTGCCCGGCGGCCCCGCCGAGGTTGCGGGAATGCGCGCCGGCGACCTGATCCTTGCCGTGGAGGGCCGCGATCTGAGCCCCGGCCCGGCCCGCGACGAACCCGACGCCGAGGGCTTCTTCGCCAACCGCGCCCTGATCGACGCCGCCCTGGCCGGGGGTGCGGCCCGCCTGCGGGTGCGGCGGGGCGCGGACGTCCTCGACCTCGTCGTGACGCCGGAACGCGGCTGCGGCTACGCCTTCCTCGTGGACCCGTCGCCCGAGCTCTACGCCAGCGCCTATGAGGACCAGATCCAGGTCTCCACGGGCCTGACGGCCTATGCGGGGAACGAGGACGATCTCGCAGTCTGGGTCAGTCACGAGTTCGCCCATGCGGTGCTGCAGCATCCGTCGGAGCGGCGCGGACTGGGTCATCTGCCCTGGCGCACCGAGGCGCGCGAGCGCGAGGCGGATCGCGTCGGCCTGTATCTGATGGCCCGCGCCGGCTACGACCCCGCCCGCGCCCCCGTCTTCTGGCGCCGCGCCAGCGCCGACTTCTGGCAGATCCGCGCCATCCAGTGGGGCCACCCGTCGGGCGAAAGCCGCGCCAGCGCGCTGGAGCCCGTGGTCACAGACATCGCCCGGCTGAGGGCCTCGGGATCGCCGATCCGGCCTTAGGGGATCGCCGGCGGCGTCGCCGCGGGAATGACCGCCGGATTCATCGCCACCATGTCCTCGAGAAAACCGTTGGGGCTGAGTGTGTTCTCGCGCGGGGTCTGCAGCCCGGCCATCCGCGCCATCTCGGCGACGAAGCTGATGCAGTTGCGGCGGTTGAGGTTGTAGGTCGAGCCCGGCCCCTCGCGCCAATAGGCCAACCGTTCCTGCATGGCGCGCCAGGTTTCGTCCGAGATCGGCACGGCGGCATAGTCGATGGCCTCCGACAGATACCGCTCGTCCGGCCGTGACAGCTCGCCCTTGCCGCTGACGAACAGCAGTTGCGGACCCGGGCTGGCGGCGGTGAAGCCCCAGGCCTCGTCCACCGGCTCGCCCGTGGCCTCGACCGTGCCGGAGAAGCGGATGTAGGCGTGTGGGAAATACAGGAACCCGCCGCGCACCTGCGTCCCGGCATGACCGTGGAAGCTGACAGTCACCTGGGCGAACGCCATCGCCGGCGTGACCGCCAGCAGAAGCGCGAGAAGGAAACCCCGGAGCCATTTCATCGTTGTCGAAAGCCTGGCCGCACCCGGCGGTTCCGCGCAAATGCCCCCGCCCCGAAGACCATGATAGCGTGACGTCAGGATTCGCGCTCGCAAAAGGCCCCGATGACCGATCCGAAAGCCTCCGTAACGAGCGCGCCCTGGTGGCGCGGCGCCGTGATTTATCAGGTCTATCCCCGCAGCTACGCCGACACTGACCGCGACGGGATCGGCGACTTGCCGGGCGTCACTGCGCATCTGGACCACATCGCCTCGCTGGGCGTGGACGGGGTGTGGCTGTCGCCGTTCTTCACGTCGCCGATGAAGGACTTCGGCTATGACGTCGCCGACTATTGCGGCGTCGACCCGGTGTTCGGGACGCTGGCGGATTTCGACGCCCTGATCGCGCAGGCTCACGCGCTGGGCCTCAAGGTCATCATTGATCAGGTCTATGCCCACACCTCGGATGCCCATCCGTGGTTCGCCGAGAGCCGCCGCGACCGCACGAACCCGAAAGCCGACTGGTATGTCTGGGCCGATGCCAAATCGGATGGAACGCCGCCGTCGAACTGGCAGTCGGTGTTCGCCGGCCCGGCCTGGACCTGGGACGCCCGGCGCGGCCAGTACTACATGCACAACTTCCTGCCGGAGCAGCCGCAGCTTAACGTGCGCAATCCGGCGGTTCAGGACGCGCTGCTGGACGCCGCCCGCTTCTGGCTGGACCGGGGCGTGGACGGCTTCCGCCTCGACGCCATCAACTTCGCCATGCACGACCCGGCCCTGACGGACAATCCGGCGCTGCCGCCCGGCGTCGGCAAGCGCACCCGGCCGTTCGATTTTCAGGACAAGCGGCACAATCAGGATCAGCCCGGGGTTCCGGCCTTCCTCGAGCGGCTGCGCCTCCTGCTCGACGCATACGGCGACCGCTTCACCGTGGCGGAGGTCGTGGGCGAAGGGGTCGAGGCGCGGATGCGCGAATACACGGCCGGCGACACGCGCCTGAGCAGCGCCTACGGCTTCCAGTATCTCTACGCCGACGCCCTGACGCCTGAACTGGTGCGGGCCGCCGGCGCCATCTGGCCGGGCTCACCGGGCGAAGGCTGGCCCGCCTGGGCCTTCTCCAACCACGACGCGCCACGCATCGCCTCCCGCTGGGCCGAGGGCCGCAACCGCGAGGCCTTCGCCCGGATGGCGATGCTGCTGCTGGTTTCCTTACGCGGCAACGTCTTCGTCTATCAGGGCGAGGAGCTGGCCCTGCCGCAAGGACATGTGCCGTTCGAGCGGCTGGTCGACCCCGAGGCCATCGCCAACTGGCCCGAGACCCTCGGCCGGGACGGCGCCCGTACGCCCATGCCGTGGCGGGCTGAGGCGCCCCACGCCGGCTTCTCCACCACTGAGCCCTGGCTGCCGGTCGATCCCGCGCACCAGCCGCTCGCCGTCGATGCGCAGGAAGCAAACCCCGCCTCCGTGCTCCACGCCGCGCGCCGCCTGCTGGCCCTGCGCCGCGCCCATCCCACGCTCAGGACCGGCGAGATGGTGTTGCTGGATGCGGCGGGTCCCCTGCTGGCCTTCACCCGCACGTCAGGGGATGAGCGGCTGATGGCGGTGTTCAACCTGGGCCACGAGACGGCCGTCTGGACGGCGCCGGAAGGCTGGCATGTCATCGAGGCGGTCAATGTCAGCGACGCCTCTGCGGGCTCGCTGCCCCCGCTCGCCGGATTGTTGCTGGCGGCGAATTAATCCTCCGCCGTCCACCGAGCGAGGACGGTCAGGATACGGTTGTCGGCGGCGATCATGATGAGCCCCGAGCGCACGGCCAGAGCCCCGGCGTAGCGGACCTCGGCGTGGAAGGCGAAATAGCGGGTGCGCACCCCCGCCTGATCCCGCATCGCCTGGGACGGCTGCACCGCCTTCATGGCCGGCACGTTCCAGAAGGCTTCGGCGTCGGGCCAGCCGCCGCTCGGTCGCCCGGCGATGACGCTCCGCGCCGCGGCCGGCGCCAGCCGCCCCTCGGTCAGCATCGTCAGCAAGGGCGCCTGATCGACCGTCAGGGTGTTGACGTTGACCGGCGTCGCCCCCGCCTGGGGCAAAGCACAGATGAAGGGCCGCAACGTCCGGTATGTCGCCGCGTCCACCCCGTCCACGGCCCGCAGTTCGCTGGCCTCGACCATCAGCCCGCCGGCGGTGCGATAGGGTTTCGCCCTGGCCTGATAGACGCTGTCCTCGGCGCCCAGCGCGCGCGGGCTGTCGTCGCTGTCGATCCAGTCGGTCAGGCCGTCCCCTAGCTTACGCGCCCGCGCCTCAGGCAGGTTCAGCGCCCTGGCCAGGGCCATGAACTGGGCGATCCCCTGCGGCCGCGCGACGTATGCGCCGTCACCGCCCTCGACCACGCTGTTCAGATTGAAGCAGGCCTGGCCGTCCCTTACCCGCGCCGTGATCTCGCCGTCTTCGATCGGATAGCTGAAGGCCTTGCCGTTCCATTCAGGGTCCAGCGGCGTGCGCAGCGGCCCGGCCTCGTGCAGCCGTCGCACGGCGCGTAACGCCACCCGCTCGGCCCCGATCGCGTACCACTGAGCCTGCGCCCCGGTCTCGACGTTCACCGCCCGTCGGATCGAGAAGCGCACGTCGTCCAGCACCGCCACGGCGATCACCGCCAGCACCGCAACCATGATCAGCACGACCAGCAGCGCCATGCCCTCGCGGTCAGATTTGCTCGCGGGCGTCCTCATCGGCCGGCGTCCAGGGCGAACCACTGGCTGACGGGGCCGTAGCCCTCCAGCGTCAGGTCCACCCGCACCGCGTCGGGCATGGTGCGCCGATCACCCGTCGGCCAGACCGGGCTCTCGATCCCGTCGCTGAGGAACACCACGCGCGCGGTTTTCACGCCGGTCGACAGGACCTGCGGTGCCTCGGGCCGCGCCCCGTCCAGATGCGCATGAACCCGCCGCTCCAGCCGGTCGCCGACCAACACATAATCGACCCGTTGCAGCGAGGCGCGCGGCTGGTCCGAAACATTACTCCAGCCCGCCCGCGTCAGGCTGAGCAGCAGTCCGCCCTCGCCGCCGCGCAGCGCCGCCGTGTCGCGGACCCCCGCCTCGTTCCGCGCCGGCCGGAACACCGCCTGGCCCAGGTCGGCCTTCAGCAAGGCGCGGGTGCGTTGCAGAACCGCCAGCCGGTCGGTCGCCGCCTTGACCGCGAACCGGCTGTCCGCCGCCACGCTGAGCAGGGCCACGCAGGCTGAGGCGATCAGCGCGAAGATCAACAGCGAGACCAGCACCTCGACCAGGGTGAAGCCGCCTTGTCTGGACCCGAGAGTCCTCATGCCCCCGTATCCCGGAACACGGTCAGGGCGGCCGCCGTCTCGGCGCCGTCCAGCACCCGGACATCGATGCGGATGATGCCGGGCTGGGCCGTCCGCGCCACCGTCTGGATCCAGCGCCAGTCGCGCCCGGCCATCGCGGTCTGTCCCTGCGTCTCGCCGAACGGGGGCGGGTTCGGCAGGACGAAAGCCTGCACCGCCAGGTTCTCGGCGATCACCCCGCCCAGCACCCGCGTCTCGACCCGGGCCGCCGAGCGTGTGTTTTCTCCGGCCAGGTTCAGCAGGGCGAGCGCCGCCAGGCTGAACACCGCCATGGCCACCAGCATTTCGATCAGGGTGAAGCCCGCGCGCGCCTGGCGGCCTGCGTTGACAAACGATCTGGTGTTGCGGTTGTTCACTCACGCCCCCTTCGCAAGGGTCGCTCTAGTCCCGCTGTGTGACAACTGATCCCGCAAACAAAAACGCCGCCGCTCCGGCGGGGAGCGGCGGCGAGGCTTTGGGCAGGCGAAGGTCTAGAAGCGCGCGCTCAGGCTGACCGACCCGGTGACGCCCATGTCGTAGCTGTTGATCAGGACCGTGTCACCGTTCAGCGTCTGATGCTCGTCATAGTCGGTTCCGAGCAGGTTCCGGAGCTCCAGGGCGAAGCCCATGTCGTGGCCCATCGCGTTGAAGTCCTTGCGATAGACGAAGTCCAGGAACACGCCCGGATCCTGGATCAGGTCGGGCTCGCCCGGACG
>JAZKHQ010000044.1:0-4652 GCA_040385285.1 Pseudomonadota bacterium | reverse complement strand
GCTGGGCCTTCTGGTTCGACTGAACGGGAGCGTTCATTGCAAGGGTTTCCCTTTGATTTGAGCGCCCGTCGTCAAAGAAAACAGCGGCCCGGACGGAGCGACGGGCCGCTGCTGGTTACAACGCGGAAGCGACGGTTTAGCGCCGCTGCTTCTTCCGCTGGCCCGCCTTGCCCTTGGGGCGCGACAGGCGGACAATCTTGCGGGCGTTCTCCTCGGCCGAGGTGCGCACGGTCGGGATCGACCGGGGCGCGAGGCCGTAGAGCGAGGCCATCGGCGCGTCCTCGACCCCGGCCAGCTCATGTTCGCCATAGCCGTTGAAGCCGGTGGACATGGCCACGCCATAGGCGCCGAGCATGCCGATTTCGATGAAGTCGCCCTCATTGATGTCGGCCGGCAGCCAGAATGGGCCGGGCATGTGGTCGATCGAGTCGCAGGTCGGGCCGTAGAAGCGGAAGGGCTTCAGCTCGGCCGTCGAACCGCCGTCCCGGACCAGCTTGGTCGGGAAGGGCCAGCGCGAGTGGGTGGCGTCGAACAGCGAGCCGTAGGAGCCGTCGTTCAGATAGAGCGCATCGCCCTTCTTCAGGTCGACGCGGCACAGGACCGAGGACGATTCGGCCACCAGGGCGCGGCCGGGCTCGCACCACAGCTCGGTGGTTTCCGAGACGGGCATCTCGTTGAAGCCGCGATGGATGGCGTCGGCGTATTCGCTCATGTCCGGCGGGACCATGCCCGGATAGACCGAGGGGAAGCCGCCGCCGACATCGACGATGTCCACGAACACGCCAGCGCGCGAGATGGCGCGGCCGACCTGGGCCATGGCGGCCTCGTAGGCGGACGGGCGCATGCACTGGCTGCCGACGTGGAACGACACGCCCATCAGGCCGTCCCTGACCGCCTGACGCGTGGCCAGCAGCAGGGACGGGGCCTGGTCGGCGGAGACGCCGAACTTGCCCGACAGGGTGTAGGCCGCGCCGTCGGCCGAAACGGCCATGCGCACGATCAGGTTCAGGTCAGGCGCGCCGCCGGTGGCGTCGAGGATCTTCTGCAGCTCTTCATGGCAGTCGAGCGAGAAGGTCCGCACGCCGTGGTCGAAATAGGCGCGTGTGATCGCGCCGCGGCTCTTGACCGGGTGCATGAAGGCCAGGCGCGCGTTTTCGCTGACCGAACGGACCAGTTCGATCTCGGCCAGCGAGGCGACGTCGAAGCCGGTGACCCCCGCCTCAACGAGGGTTTCGATGACCCACCGCGAGGGATTGGCCTTCACCGCATAAAAGACGTCGGCGTTCAGATTGTCCTGGAACCAGCGCGCCGCTACGGAAACTGAACGCGGCCGCACGAGGGCGACGGGACGCTCAGGGGACCGCTCGCGGACCAGGTCCAGGGGAGAATGATACGTGCGCAATTCACGTAAACCCCTGTAATTGTTAAACCTAGCCGGCGTTAGCAGCGCAACGTTAGACCTACGGGGTCCGCCGGAAGGCGCGATATGCGGTCATTGGACTGTCATGTAAAGCGGTTTTTTATAGGCGGGACTTGGGTTTGCCGATGATCTGTCCGCCGTCGGATTGCCCAGCCGTCGAGACGCAAGGACGGCCGTCGGCGCGAACCTGCTATCCGCTGGACGAAATCGCCGCCGCCGTGTCATTAAGACTTGCCTCGCAAGCCCGTCCGGGCGATGCGGCGCGCCCCTGCAACCGCTTCCAGCGTGTCCATGACCTCAGCTGCAGCCGCCGTCGCCTCTGTCCGTGACGTGTCCAAGACCTTTGGCGCCCGAAAGGCGCTGAACGGCGTCTCCGTGGAGGTCGCCGCCGGAGAGATGGTGGCTCTGATCGGTCCCTCCGGTTCGGGCAAGTCCACCCTGCTGCGCTCGATCACGGGCCTGCAGACTATCGACGCCGGCGCCGGCGTGATCGAGGTCTTCGGCCAGACGGTGCAGAAGAACGGCCGCGTCAGCGGTCAGGTCCGCGCCGCACGCGCCAAGCTGGGCATGATCTTCCAGCAGTTCAATCTGGTCGGGCGGCTGAGCCTGTTCTCCAATGTCATGCTGGGCGCGCTCGGGCGCCTGCCCGGCTGGCGCGGCGTGATGGGCTCCTGGCCCAGAGAGGACAAGCAGCGAGCCATGGCGGCCCTGCACCGCGTCGGCGTCAGCGATTACGCGGCCCAGCGCGCCAACACCCTGTCCGGCGGCCAGCAGCAGCGCGGCGCCATCGCCCGCGCCATCGTCCAGGGGGCCCAGGCCATTCTGGCTGACGAGCCCGTCGCCTCGCTGGACCCCGTCTCCGCCCGCAAGGTGATGGAGATCCTGGTCGAGCTGAACAAGCGCGACGGCATGGGCGTGATCGTCACCCTGCACCAGGTCGACTACGCCATCCGCTACTGCGACCGCGTGATCGCGCTGAAGGCCGGCAAGATCGTCTATGACGGCCCGGCCACCGGCCTGACCACGCCCATTCTCATCGACATCTACGGTCCCGAGTTCGAGGACGCCTTCTGGGAAACCAAGGCGTGAACCCCATGAGCATCACCCGTCGCCCTCTCTTCGCCCTGCTCGGCGCCGCGGCGCTGGCCCTGTCCCTGTCGTCCTGCGGCGGCGATGACAAGGCCAAGTCCACGGCCGGCGCGCCCAAGGAGATCACCTTCTCCATCCTGTCGGCCGAGGGCCAGGCTTCGTCCGGCCCCCTGTGGCAGCCGTTGCTGGATGACATGTCCAAGGCCATCGGCGTGCCGGTGAAGCCGTTCTTCGGCTCCAACTACAACGTCCTGATCGAGGCGATGCGCTTCAACCAGACCCAGGTGGCCTGGTTCTCGGCCAAGCCGGCGCTGGAGGCAATCGACCGGGCCGAGGGCGAGGTCATCGCCCGTACGGTCTCCCGGGAAGGCTTTGACAGCTACACCTCGACCCTGATCGTGCGGCGCGGCTCGGGCATCACCCTGAACGACGTCCTGGCGTGCGGCAGACGTTATGACTTCGGCATCGGCGACGCCCAGTCGACCTCGGGCACGCTGGCGCCCATGACCTTCCTGTTCAACGCGCGCGGCATCGTGCCCAGCGAATGCTTCAAGACCACGCGGTCGGCCAATCACCAGGCCAACGCCTTCGCCGTCGCGACGGGCGTGGTCGATGTGGCCACGTCCAACTCGGTCAACACCGTCTTCATGACGCGCCAGAACCCCGCCGTCGCGGCCCAGATCGAAGAGATCTGGCAGTCGCCGCCGATCCCCGAGTCCGGCATTCTGGTCCGGAGCGATCTGGACCCCGCCACCAAGGAAAAAATCCGCAGCTTCTTCCTGACCTACGGTCAGGGCGAGGGACCGGAGGCCGAGCGCCAGCGCCGGGTTCTGGCCGGGCTGGAATATTCCCAGTTCCGCGCCGCCGACGACAGCTATCTGAACCCGATCCGGGAAATGGTCGCTGACCAGGCCCTCTCTGACGCCCGCGCCAAGGGCGACACGGCCGCAGCCGCCGCCGCCCAAACCACGCTGAACCAACTGCGCGCCTCCCGAGAGGTGCGTCCTTGAGCGCCCAGACCTCGACCGGACCCTCCGCCGGAAATCCGATCCCGAGGCCGCCGTCGAAATCAGCGGCCGCATGGTTGATGGACGTCCTGTTGTGGGGCGGGCTGATCCTGCTGCTCGCGGTCAGCTTCGGCAAGGTCGACATGGCCAACCTGCCGCGGCTGGTGACCAACTCCGACAATATCCAGACCTACGGCCGCGAGCTTCTGAAGCCCGACTTCGCCAACTGGAAGCTGCTGGTCGGCCTGATGTGGCTGACGGTCCAGATCGCCCTGTGGGGCACCTTCCTGGCGGTGTTCATCGCGGTGCCCCTGGGGCTGGCCGCAGCGCGCAACATCGCCCCGGCCTGGATGGTGTGGCCGGTGCGGCGGGTCATGGACATCCTGCGGTCCGTGCCAGACATCGTGATCGCCACCCTGTTCATCGTCGCCGTCGGCTTGGGCCCCCTGGCCGGGGTGCTGGCGCTGGCGCTGAATACCGGCGGAGTGCTGGCCAAGCTGTTCTCGGAAGCCGTCGAGTCGATCGACAAGGGACCGGTCGAGGGCGTGCGCGCCACCGGCGCCTCCAAGCTGCATGAGATCGTCTGGGGCGTGATCCCGCAGGTGGCGCCGCTGTGGACCAGCTTCGCCCTCTACCGCTTCGAATCCAACAGCCGCGCCGCCACGGTGCTGGGCCTGATCGGCGCCGGCGGCATCGGGCAGCTGCTGTTCGAAAGCATCCAGGGCTTCCAGTACCGTCAGGTC
Organism: Pseudomonadota bacterium; assembly: GCA_040385285.1. GTDB lineage: Bacteria > Pseudomonadota > Alphaproteobacteria > Caulobacterales > Caulobacteraceae > Brevundimonas. Next base: position 393 of record JAZKHQ010000044.1, on the reverse strand, counting down.
TCGGCCATCGCGATCGTCATCGTCGTGGCGGTGACCTTGATCGACACCCTGTCGCAAATCATGCGCAAGCGGCTTCTGTAACCCTCCCTTCGTCGATCCGTCACACAGGTCTGGTCTAAGCGGGCGAACCTCTTCAGGAGCCATCCCATGACCCGCATCCTTCTGGCCGCCGTTTCCGCTGTCGCCCTGATCGCCGTGGCCGGGTGCGGCGAGGGCTCCGGCGGCGGACAGGCGTCGCGGGCGGGCATCTGGGCCGCGGGCTCGTCCACCGTCTTCCCCTTCGCCACCCGGGTGGCCGAGAATTTCAACCGCACCAGCGGCGGCGCCGCGCCGCGCGTCGAATCGCTGGGCACCGGCGGCGGCATCAAGGCCTTCTGCCAGGGCGTCGGCCCG
>JAZKHQ010000043.1:0-6313 GCA_040385285.1 Pseudomonadota bacterium | reverse complement strand
GCGAGATGTTTTCCCGCAAGGAAACCCTCGACCTGATCCAGGCCTACTACCAGCTGGGCGAGCGTCCGCGCCGCCGTCTGCTGGACCTGGCCAAGTCGCTGCACGCCGAAGGCGACGTAAGCTCGCAAGCGTAACGACCTGACGCGAGCAGCATTGCAGCTCGTGTTGAGGCCTGGTTGTGACGGACCGGGTCAAGCCGGCGCCTTTGAAGCGCTTTGCGGTGGTTGCACCCGCCCGGCTTGACTCGCCGTCCGCCCCTCGCCACTCGCGGGGGATGACCGAGTTCGAGACCTTCGCCGTCGATCTGGCCCGCGCGGCCGCCGCCGTCACCCTGCCCCTGTTCCGCACTGACTGCGGCGAGGAAGACAAGGGCGGCCCGGGCGCCTTTGACCCGGTCACCGAGGCCGATCGCGGGGCGGAATCCGCCATCCGCAAGCTGATCGCCGAACGCTATCCCCATCACGGGGTCATCGGCGAGGAATACGGCGAGGACCGCCCGGACGCCGAGCATGTCTGGATCCTGGACCCCGTCGACGGCACCCGCGCCTTCGTCGCCGGCCTGCCGCTGTGGACCACCCTGATCGCGCTGCGCAGCGCCGGGAAACCGACCATCGGCGTGATCTCCCAGCCCTATGTCGGCGAGCTGTTCGTGGGCGGACCCTCGGGCGCGGTCATGATGGCGCGGGGCAAGACGACGCCGATCCGCACGCGGGACTGCCCGCTGTTGACCGATGCGGTCATCGCCACAACCGATCCCGACATCTTCACCGGCGCGGAACTGGGCGCCTGGACCCAGGTGCGCGCCGCAGCGCGTCTGGCCCGGCTGGGCTGCGACGCCTACGCCTACGCCATGCTGGCGTCGGGCCGGATCGACCTGGTGGCCGAGACCAGCCTGAAGGTCTGGGACTGGTCGGCCCTGACGCCCGTGATCGAGGCGGCGGGCGGCGAGGTCACCGACTGGCGCGGCGATGCGCCGTCAGGCAACGGACAGATTCTGGCGGTCGGGGACGCAAGGCTGCGCGATCAGGCACTGGTGGCGTTCAGGCGGGCGGCGCTTTAGGGCTGATCCCGAAAAGTGTCAGCGGTTTTCGGGCAAGATCACGCCCCGGAAATCAGGCCGCTTCCTCGCCCGGCTCGGGGCTGGGGGTCGGTGACAGATCCTGCACCGGCGAGACGTAGTCGGCCAGGGCGTCGAATTCCTCGAGGAATTTCGCCCGCAGGTCGTCGGTCTCCATGATGACCTCGTGCTTGGCGCCCGTGACCTCGATGTAGCGGCCGCGGCCCAGACGCTTGGCGGCCCATTTGTTGGTCTGTTTCCAGACGCGGTCGTCGTCCCCGGCCTGAACAACCGCGACCGGCACCTTCACCGCCTTCAGGGCCTTGGGCTTCAGCGCCCGTTCGCCCGCGTCGATGCCGAAGGCCAGCCAGCCCCAGGTCGGGCCGCCGACCGCCAGATGCGGGCAGGCGTACAACTGCTGCCGCCACAGTTCGTAGCGGGTCTCGTCGCTGGTCAGGGCGTCCTTCTGGAAGGTGTGGTCGAAGGGATCGTCGGCATCGTCCAGCACATAGTCTCCGGCCTTGCCGTGGCGCAGGTTCCAGCGCACCGCCAGCTTCACCGACCACATCGACCGCTTGCCGGTCTTGATGCGCAGCATAGGGCTGGACAGCAGCGCCGCCGCGATGCGGGTTTCGCCGGCCTCCAGCGTCATCAGGTTCAGCACGCCCCCCATGGAATGTCCGACAGCGATCCACGGCATGGGGGCGCGGGTCTCGAATGTGTCGAGCAGACGGGCGTAGTCATCGAGAAACTCCTCGACCGCCCGCGCGTGGCCTTTGAGACGATCTGGCAGCAGACGGGCCGACAGCCCCTGACCGCGCCAGTCATGGGCCAGCACGCACCAGCCGCGGGCGAGGAAATTGCCGATGACCTCGAAATATTTCTCGATCGGCTCGGTGCGGCCGGGGCTGACGATGACCGTGCCGCGCGGTTTCGGCGCCACCAGCGGCGACGGTGTCCACAGGGCCGCGCGCAGGCGCAGGCCGCCGGCGCCCCGGAACCATTCGCCCACCCCGCCCGGGGGCGCGGCGGCGCCGGGAACCCCCATCAGGGGCGCATTGGCGGCATAGGCGGCGGCTCGGTTCACTCAGGCTTCCTGAACTTCAAGGTCATGCGGTCGCTTTCGCCGATCGCGTCGTACTTCGCCCGATCAAACAGGGGATTGGGCGGCTGCCCCTGGGGCGCGGTCAGGCGCTGGGGCGGAAGGGTTTCAACTCCGAAGGGATGATCCTTGGTATCCCTTTCATTCGCGTTGATTTCCGAGCCGGCGACGAAAACAAAGCCGGCTTCGGCCGCCAGCTGCTTCACGAACGCCTCCTGCACATATCCGTTCGCGGCGACCGGGTCCTGATCCTCTTCCGGGGCCAGACGGTGCTGCTCGACGCCGAGGACGCCGCCGGGGCGCAGCGCCGCATAGGCGTCGGCGAAGGCCTTTTCGGCGATGCCGGCGGCCATCCAGGCGTGGATGCCGCGCATGAAGAGCGCCATGTCGGCGCTGCCCGCCGGCGCCACCGGACCCGTATCGAGACCGAAGGCGGTGAACTCGATCTCGCCGTAGAGGCGCCGGTCAGCGGTGAAATGCTGCTCGAAGGCGGCCATCAGGGCGGCTTGGGCCGGATCGGCGCCCTCGCCGGTCCTGAAGCCGGCGGCGATGTATTTGCCTCCGCCTTCCTTCAGATAGGGAGCTACGATCTCGGTGTACCAGCCGCTGCCGGGCCAGAAGTCCACCACCGTCATCTTCGGCTGCAGGCCGAAGAAACGCAGGGTCTCCATGGGATGGCGGGCGGCGTCGCGGCCCTTGTCCTGGACCCGCCAGGCGCCGGCGATGGCCCATTCCAGCGAGCCCTGCGGCGGGCCTTCCGGCGCCGTGGGATCGACCTTGGGCTCCTTCTTGCCGCAAGCCCCGACCGCCGCCGACAGAGCCAGGGCCGCGACGCCGGTCAGGACGTTGCGGCGCGAGGCGAGACGGACAGGCGAGACATGGATCATACGCATCCCCGTTCAGCCCGCAGACAGGGCGCGGGCCGGGTTCGGAACGGCTGGATTAACGGCGTTCCCGGGCGCCGTCAAAGGCGGGGCCTTCATTCCGGCTTGCGGAAGCGCAGGGTCATGCGGTCGCTTTCGCCGATGGCGTCCAGCGCGGCGCGCTCCTCGGGTGTCAGCGGCGTCGGGCGATCCAGCGCCTGGCCCTCGCGCGGGGCGCTGACGCGGGTCGGAGGCAAGCTCCAGACACCGTAGGGATGGATGTGGTCGTCGGCCGGATTGGCGTTCAGGTCGCTGTCGGCCTCCAGCACGAAGCCGGCCGCCATCGCCGCGCGCACCACATACTCCTGCGGCACATAGCCGGTGGGCGCCGTGTCGGCCACGTTCAGGCCGCTCTCCGCCCGGTGCTGCTCGACGGCCAGAATCCCGCCGGGCTTCAGCGCCCGGAAGAAGGCGGCCAGATAGGGCTCGGTGCGGCCGTTGCGCGACCAGTTGTGGAAGGCGCGGGCGACCAGAACCATGTCGGCGGTCCCGTCCTCGACGCCCATGCTCTCGGTCGGGCGGCTGACGGCGACATAACGGCCGCCGGTCGCGGCCAGGTAGGGCTCAAGGATGCCGGTCCACCATCCGCCTCGGCCGGGCTCGATCTCCACCACCGTCTGGCCGGGCTGCAGCCCCCAGAAGGTCAGGCTCTCATAGGGATGGCGGAAGACGTCGCGGGCGCGGTCGGCCTCGCTGCGCGCGGTGGAGGCCACGGCGGTTTGCAACGCCTGGTCCTCCTGCAGCGTCGGCATTTCCATCGACAGACCCGTGCGAGTGGGCAAGGGTGGCTGTTGCTGGGCCTGGGCGGCGACGGGCGCGGCGAGCGCGGTCATCAGGGCGAGGGTGATCAGGCGCATGGGGGACTCCGCAAAAGGATGGCGTCCACCCTTACGGCGCTTCGGCGAGCGGGCAAGACGAGGATGCGATCACGGGAATTATCGCGACCCCTTGACGCGGCGCAGCGGCGTTCCAACTTCCAATCCGAAGGCGCCGATCCCGGGCCTTCCAGAACGGCGGGGCCTCTTGCAGGACCGGCGATCTGACACCCAGGCCGTCCGGGGCCCAATCGCCGGGCGGCTCAACCTTGCTGATCCTCAGGAGGATGACATGCGTACTGTCGATTTCACCCCGCTCTATCGTTCCGCCGTCGGCTTCGACCGTCTGGCCAACCTGCTGGAGACCGCCTCGCGGACCAGCCAGGAGACCGGCTGGCCGCCCTACAACATCGAGACGACGGGCGAGAACGCCTATCGCATCGAGATCGCCGTCGCCGGATTCACGCCCGACGAGCTGACCATCGAGGCCAAGGAGAACCAGCTGACCGTCACCGGCCGCAAGGCCGCGAACGACGAAGCGGCCATCGAGCGCACCTATCTGCACCGCGGCCTGGCCGAGCGCGACTTCGAGCGCCGCTTCCAGCTGGCCGACTATGTGGTGGTGAAGGGCGCCGAGCTGAACCACGGCCTGCTGTCGATCACCCTCGAGCGTGAACTGCCTGAGGCCCTGAAGCCGCGCCGCATCGAGATCGCGACGGCCACGCCCCTGATCGAGGGCAAGAAGGGCAAGGCGGCGTAAGCCGGCTCTTCAAATGATGTCGAGGGGCGGTCGAAAGGCCGCCCCTTTTTCTATGCCGCGGCTGCGGCCGGAGTCGGCGACACAGCAGCCTTCTGCGCCTCGGACAACACCACCTTCTTCAGGTTCACGCCGCCGAGATCCGCGCCCGACAGGTTGGCGTCGGTCAGGTCGGCCTGATCCAGCCGGGCATAGCGCAGGCGCGCGCCGGTCAGGCCCACGGGCATCGAGCGGCCGCCGCCGAGCGGCAGGGACGCCAGCAGGGCGCCGCGCAGGTCGGCCTTGTTCAGCAGGGCGTTGTTCAGCCGGGCCCCGCGCAGATCGGCGCCGCGCAGGTCGGCGCCGCGCAGGTCGGCGTTGTCGAGGCAGGCCCCCTGGAAGCCGACACCGCGCAGGTCCAGCCCCGCCATGCAGGCGCCGCGCGCGCTTGTTCCGGGCAGCTTCAGTGATTTGAGTTTGTCGCCGACGGGACGCAGGTCCTCGCCGTCGAACTTGGCAGGCTGGCCGAAGACCCCGCCGCTTTCAGCCCAGGCGTTGGCGTCCAGCGCCAGTTCGACAAGAGCCGCGGCCTTTGCGACCGCTTCCGGCGACGGGCTGCGCAGGGACCCGGTCAGATCGGTGCGCTCCATCTTGCAGCTGTCGAAGGCCGCGCCGGTCAGAATGGCGTTGATCAGGCGGGCGCCGTTCAGGTTGGCGCCCGAAAGCTGGGCGTCCTCCAGCATGGCGCCCGAAAGATTGGCGTCCTTCAGATTGGCGCCGGTCAGGCGCGCACCACGCATGGAGCAATCGGCGAACTCCGCCTGCTGGGCGCTGAACCCGTCCAGCGTGGCGCCGTCCAGGGTCGCGCCGGTGAAGCGCGCGCCGTCGGCCACGCCCTGACAGGCCTGATGTTTGACGGCCTGAAGCCCCTTTTCCGCATGCGGAACGGCGATGACGCCCTCGCGGAAGTCGGCTTGGGTCAGGTCGGCGTTGGCCAGCGAGGCGCCGCGCAGGCACACGCCGCGCAGATCGGCCTTCTTCAGGTTCGCCCCGCTCATGTCCGCGCCTTTCAGGTCGCAGCAGAACAGCACCGCGCGCTCCATCCGGGCGTCGGTCAGTTTGGCGTTTTCCAGCGAGCTGCCGCTGAAATCGGCCTCTTCCAGATTGCGGCCGGCCAGGTTCAGGCCGTTCAGATCGACGAATTTGAGTTGCAGGCGTCGCCCGCCGGGGCGGCCTTCGATGAACCGCTCGTGCGCGGCAATGAACATGTCCAGGTCGCCCTGCGACAGACTTCGGCGTTGAAAATCGCTCATGCGGCGGGCTCCTGCGCCGGCAGCCCGCGCGCTCCATTGAGGTTGGCGCCGGTCAGTTCGGCCTGGCGCATCTGGGCGCCGTGCAGGACGGCGCGGCTGAGGTCTGCGTCGGTAAGCACCGCCCGGCGCAGGTCGGCGCCTGACATATCCACCCCGCGCAGCGAGGCGCCGGTGAGGTCAGCGGGCAGAAGCCGCTCCGGCGAAATCATCAGCGGCCCCAGCTGGGCCCCGCGCAGGTCGGATCCGGCCAGCCGCGCCCCCGTCAGCCGCGCCCCGCGCAGGTCGGCGCCGCGCAGGTTCACGGCCCGGAGATCGGCCTTTTCGAGGTGCGCGCCCTGAAGCTTCACCCCCTCCATGTCGAGGCCGT
>JAZKHQ010000042.1:0-23757 GCA_040385285.1 Pseudomonadota bacterium | reverse complement strand
CGCTCGGCTCGCGGAGCCTCGCTGCTTGAGCGCATGATTCTGGCGCTACCGCTCGGCTCGCGGAGCCTCGCTGCTTGAGCGCAGGCTGAAGCCCCGCCTGCATTGCAGTCGGTGATGGGAAGGCTAGGCGGAGCGCCGGGCCATCGCCCGGAGAAGATAGTTTTACCGTTTCGACGAAGGCTGGTGCTCCGCGCGGGCGGTTATCCGGAAGCTTGCGTCGGGTGGCGGTGTTATCGCCTTACCGCAGCGCCCCCGGCGGGCAGGCAGTCCCATGGCGAGACTGTCCTGGAACGGTCCGAGTATCCCCCTCGACCCTGGCCGGACTCCCTCCTCGGGTGTCCACCGGCATTGTGCTGGGGCTAACGCTCGCGACGCGGTCGCTCGCTGCTTGAGCCCCGAAAGGCCCGCGCATTGAGGTGACGCGACGCGGGCGCGCCCTAAGCACAATCCCCGCTCCGTCCGCTCCCGCCGCCGATCGGTCGCCGGCCGAGCGAGCCCTCCCTGCGACGGGACGGGGAGACCATACGGCCGTTTCCGACCCGGGCGCGTTCAGCGGCTCGAGAAAAGGCCGGGCCGTTGGGAATCAGCGGGTTAGCAAGCTCGACGCACACAGTTGAGGGGCTGGATGCGACATCCTTCTCCCATCGGCCTACGCGAACTGGGAGGTCGAAGTCAGCCCCGCTCCATCGCGCGCCAGGCGATGTCGGAGCGGTGGAATCCGCCGGGCCAGTCGATGCGGCGGATGGCGGCGTAGGCGCGCTCGCGAGCCTGGGCCACGTCGTCGCCGAGCGCGCAGACATTCAGCACCCGTCCCCCGGCGGCGACCAGCTGGCCGTCGGCTTTACGCTTCGTGCCCGCGTGGAACACCATGACGTCGGGGCCGAAGTCCTGCTCGGCGCCGCGGATGGTCGAGCCCTCCAGCGGACTGTCGGGATAGCCCTTGGCCGCCAGAACGACGCAGATCGCCGCCTGGGGCTTGAACGCGGGCGGCGCCATCCGGCCCAGCTCGCCCCGGGCGCAGGCCATCAGGTAGGGCACGATGTCGGCATCCAGCCGCATCATCAGCACCTGGCACTCCGGGTCGCCGAAGCGGGCGTTGAACTCCACCACCTTGGGGCCGTCACGCGTCGCCATCAGCCCGGCGTAGAGCACGCCGCGATAGGGCGCGCCCTCGGCGGCCATGGCCCGGATGGTCGGCTGAACGATCTCGGCGTCGGCGCGGCGCACCAGATCCTCGGTGAAGACCGGCGCCGGGGAATAGGCGCCCATGCCGCCCGTATTCGGCCCAAGATCGCCGTCGAAGGCGCGCTTGTGGTCCTGGGCCCCGCCCAGCAGCATGGCGGTGGTCCCGTCGCAGAGGGCGAACAGAGAGCCCTCCTCGCCGTCCATGAACTCCTCGATCACCACGCGCGCCCCGGCCTGGCCGAAGCGGCCGCCCAGCATGCGCTCGATCTCGGCCTCGGCGTCGCGTTTGTCGGGGCTGATGGCCACGCCCTTGCCCGCCGCCAGACCGTCGGCCTTGATGACGTAAGGCGGCTTGAAGACGTCCAGCGCCTGTTTCGCCTCCCTGACCGTCTCATAGACGCCGTAGCCGGCGGTGGGGATTTCGTGGCGTTCGAGGAAGCCCTTGGCGAAGGCCTTGGAGGTCTCGAGCTGGGCCGCCTTCTTCGTCGGCCCGAAGCAGGGAATGCCCGCGGCGGCCAGCAGGTCGGCGAGACCCGCCTCCAGCGCCGTCTCCGGCCCCACGACGACCAGATCGGCCTTCATCTCGCGCGCGAAGGCGGCGAGCGCGATAGCGTCCGTAGCCTTCAGATCCTTGAGTTCGGCCAGCTTCGCCATGCCCGGATTGCCCGGCGCGACGACGAGCCGCCGCACAAGCGGAGACTGGGCGATCTTCCACGCCAGGGCGTGCTCGCGCCCGCCCGATCCGACCAGCAGGATGTTCATGCGCGGGCAATGACGGGGGATGACGGATGGGTCAAGCGTGGAAGCGGATGACATGGCCCATCAGCCCCCCTACCCTTTCCCCATGACCGACGACTCCTATGTCTTCGAGGGTCCGGCGGATGAACCGGCGGTGCCTCGCGACAACAACCCGCCCCTGTCGATCTCGGAGATCAGCTTCGCGCTGAAGCGGACGCTGGAGGACCGTTTCGGCCATGTGCGGTTGAGGGGCGAGATATCCAAGATCAACCGCCACGCCTCGGGTCACGTCTATCTGACGCTGAAGGACGACAAGGCGGCGATCGACGGGGTGATCTGGAAGGGTCAGGTGCGTGGCCTGGGCGCCCAGCCGGAGACGGGGCTGGAGGTGATCGTCACCGGCAAGATCACGTCCTATCCCGCGCGGTCGTCGTACCAGATCGTGATCGAGACCATGGAGGCCGCCGGCGCCGGCGCCCTGCTGGCCCAGTTGGAGCGGCTGAAGGTCAGGCTGAACGGCGAGGGTCTGTTCGATCCGGCGCGGAAGAAGCCGATCCCGGCCTATCCCCGCACGATCGGGGTCATCACCAGCCCGACCGGGGCGGTGATCCGCGACATCCTGCACCGCATCGCCGAACGCTGGCCGTGCCGGGTGATCGTCTGGCCCGTGGTGGTTCAGGGCGATGCGGCGTGTGGACAGGTCAGCGCCGCCATCCGGGGCTTTGACGCCATGACGCCGGGCGGCGCCATCCCCCGGCCCGACCTGCTGATCGTCGCGCGCGGCGGCGGCTCGGTCGAGGACTTGTGGTGCTTCAACGACGAGGGACTGGCGCGGACGGTGGCGGCGGCCTCCATCCCGATCATCTCGGCCGTGGGGCACGAGACGGACACCACCCTGATCGACTTCGTGTCCGACCGGCGGGCCCCGACGCCGACGGGGGCGGCCGAGATCGCCACGCCGGTGCTGGCCGACCTGCAATACGCCGTGGCCGACTTCGACCGGCGGCTGGTGCGCGCCGGGGGGCGCATCCTGGAGGACCGGCGCACCCGGCTGAGGGCCGCCGCACGCGGCCTGCCCGCCCGGCCCGACGACCTGCTGGCCCTGCCGCGCCAGAGGCTGGACCATGCGGCCAGCCGGCTGGGTTCGGGCCTCAGTCGCAATCTGTCGGTCCATGAGCGCAGGCTGGTCTCGACCGCCAGCCGCCTCGGCCCGGGCCTGCTGCATCAGCGGACGACGCGGGCGGGGGACCGGCTGGCCAACGCCTCGAACCGGCTGGGGTCGGCCCTGATCCGGAATGTGTCAGCGCATGAGCGCGACCTGTTGCGTATCGCCGGGCGACTGTCGCCGGAACCGCTGCATCGGCGGCTGGACCAGCGTGAGGCGCGGCTGAACGCCGTCGCGGCCCGTCTTTCGGCGACGCTGGGGCCCCGGCTGGAACGGGATGCCGTGCGGCTGGCCGCCCTTTCACGCGCCCTGACATCCCTGAACCCCGCCACGCCCAAGCCCGGCTTCGCACGGGTGGAAGGCGAGGACGGCGCGTGGGTGACGGCGGCGGCGGCGCTGTCGCCGGGGCAGGCGGTGACGCTGGTCTTCCCCGACGGCGCGCGCGGGGCCGTGATCGAGGGCGAAAGTCCCCCTCCCCGCGTCCGTGCGGCCACACCGAAAACAAAGCCGCCCGCGCCGGGGCAAGGCAGCCTTTTCTGAACGCCGGTTTGCGATAACGTTGGGCGATGACGTCGAAAACTCCCCGCAACGAACCCATGGCTACTCTTCACTACAGCGACGGCGAATACGCCGTGCTGCGGCCCGGACGCTTCGTGCGCTGCGCCGTGTCGGGCAAGCCCATCCCGCTGGAGGCCCTGCGCTACTGGTCCGCCGACCGGCAGGAGGCCTATTTCAGCCCCATCGAGTTCATGGAAAGGCTGGGCGCCAAGGCATGAGGATCGACCGCCGCGGCCTGATTCTGGGCGCGGCCGCCGGCCTCGCGGCCGTGCCGGTCTTCGGACAGGAGGACGGTCTGCCGCTGCGCGGCCGGTTCGTGCAGGGCGGCGGGGCCGTCGGGCGCACCTGGCCCCGGGCGCTGATCTTCGTCGACGGCGAGGCCCTGACCGCCGCCTCGGACGACGGCTGGTTCGTGGTCGGCTTCGACTATGAGAGCGCGGGCAGCGTGCAGATCGAGGCGCGGTCGGGCGACCGAAGCGTCAGCCGCACGGTCGGCATCGCGCGCGGCGACTTTCCCGTCTCGTCGATCAACGGCCTGCCCGCCTCGACCGTGGACGTGCCTGACGATCCGGTTTTGCAGGCCCTGATCGCCGAGCAGGTGGCGGTCAAGACCGAGGCCTTCTCCAGCCGCATCGACGCCGACCACTTCCGTGACGGCTTCGTCTGGCCGCTGGAGGCGTTCCGCGTCACCAGCCGCTGGGGCGCGCGGCGCATCCTGAACGGCACGCCGGCCCGGCCCCACTTCGGCATCGATCTGGCGGCGCCCCAGGGGACGGTGGTTCGGGCCCCCGCCGCCGGGCGCGTAACGCTGGCGCAGGCGGACATGCATTTCGAAGGCGGGCTGGTCCTGCTGGACCACGGACAGGGCCTGATCACCGCCTATCTGCACCAGTCGCGGCTGGACGTGGCGGCGGGTCAGACGGTGGCGCGGGGCGATCCTCTGGGTCGGGTCGGCATGACCGGACGGGCCACGGGACCGCACCTCTGCTGGCGGATGAAATGGCGTGACCGGAACATGGATCCGTCGCTTTTTGTCGGAATTTGAAGTGGTAACCGGTTTCAGAACATTGATAATCTGTAATCTGGTCATGGACGGGTAAGGTTGGTGCGGTTAGCCTCCCTGACCCTAATTTGAGAGCGGCACAGCCGACCCGAACACCCATGTCCGCCCTTCAATCCCTCAACATCCTGCTGGTCGACGACAACCAGCACATGCGCGCGATCACCTCCGCCATCCTGCAGTCGGCAGGCATCCGGAAGATCCGCGAGGTGTCGGACGGCGCGGCGGCGCTGGAGTCCATGCGCGACCACCCGGTCGATCTGGCCATCGTCGACTTCAACATGTTCCCGCTGGACGGGGTGGAGTTCACCCGTCTGGTCCGCAACAGCCCCGACAGCGTCAACCCCTATCTGCCGATCATCATGATGACCGGCCATTCGGAGAAGAGCCGGGTGTTCGAGGCGCGCGACGCCGGGGTCACCGAGTTCGTGGTCAAGCCGATCACCGCCAAGGCCATCTTCGACCGCATCCAGGCCGTGATCGTGCGCCCTCGCCCGTTCGTGAAGACGGACGGCTATTTCGGCCCCGACCGCCGCCGCACCGACGCCACCAACTATCGCGGGCCCTTGCGCCGTTCGACCGATCAGCCGCGCGAGGACTCCGAGGATTCCAGCGCCGCATAGACGGCGTCGGGCCACCGCTTGTGGACCCAGAACCAGTCCGTCGGATGCTCACGCACCCGTTCCTCGATGAAGGTCGTGATCGCCTGAACCCCGCGCTGGATGTCGGCCGCGCGGTCGCCGGTGGGCGTGATCTCGATGGGCTCGTAGGCGGTCACGCGGAAGCGCACGCCCGGCAGGCGCTGGACCGACAGCGGCTGAAGCACCGTTCCGAACTTCAGCGCCAGACGGGTGGGTCCCGGCGCGGCGTTTACCGGCTGGCCGAAGAAGACGGCCTCGGGCCCCTCCGAGAATTTCTGGTCGTTCATCAGGGCGACTGACTCGCCGCGCGCCATGCCGGCCAGCAGCTCGCGCGCGCCGTCGCCGCCCTTGGGCGCGAACAGCTTGATGCCGTAGGCGGCGCGCAGGGCCACGATCTGGGCGTCGACGTAGGGGTTGTTGGCGGCGCGGTAGGTGATCTGGCACGGGACGCCCGAGCCGATGATGGTCACCGCCAGGGTCTCGATATTGGCCATGTGGCCGCCGACGAAGACCACCGGCCGGCCGCTGTCGCGGATGGCGTGCAGCCGATCCAGCCCGACGATCTCTATGCGGCCCGACGCGAGGGTCAGTTGGTCCATCACCGCCGTCTCGGCGAAGGCGCGGCCCGTCTGCTCCCACTGGTCCAGCGCCAGACGCTCGCGGGCGGCGGGATCCATGTCAGGGAAGGCGATGCGCAGGTTGCGGATCACCGTCCGGTGGGTGCCCGTCCTCGGCCCCAGCGAGCGCAGCAGCCAGCCGCCCAGCGCCGACGCCCGTTCCAGCCCCAGCAGCCGCATGAAGCCGATGAAGCCGGCGAAGGCCGCGCCCTCAAGCCGCCAGATCAGGTCTTGGCGCAGGCTGACCTTGTTCTCACCAGGCAATGGTGATCCCGCCGTCCACCACCAGGGTCTGGCCGGTCATGTAGGCTGAGGCCGGGGCCGCCAGATAGACGGCGGCGCCCGCGATCTCGTCCGGCTGGCCGATGCGCTTCAGCGGCGCGGGCTCGGTAACCTGCTTCAGCAGGTCCGGGTTCTCCCACAGGTATTTGGCGAAGTCGGTCTGGACGAGGCCCGGCGCGATGCAATTGACCCGCACGTTCGACGGCCCCCACTCGACCGCGAGGTTGCGCGCCAGCTGCATGTCCGCCGCCTTGGAGATGTTGTAGGCGCCGATCAGGGCGTTGCCGCGCAGGCCGCCGATCGACGAGACGATGATGATCGAGCCGTCCTTGCGCGCCAGCATCTGGGGGCTGACCATCTGGATCAGCCAGTGGTTCGACACCACGTTGTTCTGCAGGATCTTGCCGAACTGCTCGTCGTTGATGCCCGCCATCGGCCCGGCGTAGGGGTTGGTCGCGGCGTTGCAGACCAGGATGTCGATCTGCCCCCAGGCGGCGTTGGTCTCGTCCACCAGCCGTTGCAGGTCTTCCTTGGAGGCGATGTTGGCCGGCACGACCATGGCCCGGCCCTCACCGTGTTTGGCATTGATGGCGTCGGCGACTTCCTGGCACGGGCCAGCCTTGCGCGAACTGATGACGACCCGCGCGCCGTGTTCGGCCAGCCGTTCGGCGATGGCCTTGCCGATCCCCTTGGACGAGCCGGTGATGACGGCGACCTTGCCGGTCAGGTCGAACAGTTCCATGCCTTGGCTTCCCCTCGGGTTTCTTTGCGGCGGTCACTAGCCGTGGCCCCCTGATAGCCCGATACTCGGCCGATTCCACCCGGGAAGACGTATCGACCCATCATGCGCGCCCTGACCACCAGTTTCCTGTTCTTCGGCTACCTGTTCCTGGCCATGACGGTCGGCGCGTTCCTGTGGCGCGCCGGGTTCGGCGTCGGCGCGGGCGTCGGGGCCACGCTGGGCACGCTGGGTCTGTTCGGCGCGGTGCACCTCTATATCGACGGCTTCGGCCAGCGCGCGGCGCTGCGCAAGGAGATCGAGCAGGTGCGCGAGGCCCACCGCCTGCTGGCCGACGCGATGGAGTCGACGCAAGGCGCCCTGACCGAACTGGCCCAGGCCATCGAGACCGGCGCCCTGTCGCGCACCGAGACCCTGACGGGCGAAGTGCGGATGCTGGAGAGCCTGATCCAGCAGATGAGCGAGAGCATCGACGAGCGCCTGGCCGCCGCGCCGGCCGCACCGGTCAGCACGCACGAGGCGCGCCGCATCCAGCAGTCGAACACCCTGCTGAAGACCGTTCACGACGCCCTGACCGAGAACCGCGTCGACCTGTATCTGCAACCGGTTGTCAGCCTGCCGCAGCGCCGGACCGTCTTCTACGAAAGCTTCACCCGTCTGCGCGACTCGACCGACCGGGTGATGATGCCGGCGGAGTATCTGTCGGCCGCCGAGAGCGAGGGGCTGGTCCCCGCCATCGACAACCTGCTGCTGTTCCGCTGCGCCCAGATCGTGCGGCGGCTGGCGCGGCAGGACCGCAAGGTCGGCGTGTTCTGCAACGTCGCCCTGTCGTCGCTGGGGGACGAGACCTTCTTCCCGCAGTTCCTGGATTTCCTCAGCGAGAACCGCGACCTGAACCAGGCGCTGATCTTCGAGCTGGGCCAGGCGACGTTCGACGCGCGCGGCGCGGTCGAGGCGCGCAACATGGCCAAGCTGGCCGACCTCGGCTTCCGCTTCTCGATCGACAAGGTCCAGACGCTGGATCTCGACTTCGCCGACCTGCAACGCTCGGACGTGAAGTTCATCAAGGTCGCGGCCGACCTGCTGATCGAACAGCTGCTGGACCTCGACGGCGCCTCGCCGATGCACTCGATGCCGGACATCCAGGCCGCCGACTTCGCCCAGTTGACGCGCCGCTACGGCATCGAGGTCATCGCGGAAAAGGTCGAGAACGAGCGCCAGATCGTCGACATACTCGAACTCGACGTCGGCATGGGCCAGGGCCACCTGTTCGGCGAGCCCCGCGCCATCAAGGAAGACGTGCTGGCCGAAACCGACCCGCCCGCCGACTTCGTCCGCTCGACCCTGCGCACGGCGGAGAACCGCAGGCGGTTCGCCTAGTAGCGGCGGCCGTCGTAGCGGCGGTCGTCGTCGCGCCAGTCGATGCGCTCCGTCCCGTAGCGGCGGTCGTTGTTGTAGCCGCCGAAGCCGTAGCCGCAGGGATCGTCTTCCTTGGACAACTGGTTGCCCAGCAGCGCGCCGGCCGCGGCGCCGATGGCCGCGCCCGTCCGGCGGTCGCCGTCACCGGCCACGGCCGCACCAATCGCCGCGCCCAGCGCCGCGCCGGACGCCGTCGCCAGCTCGCGGTTGCGGGCGTAGTCGCGTTCGCAGGCCGAGGCGTAGTCGTCCCTGCCCAGGGTGGCGCAGCCCGCCGTGGCGGCGCTGAGGGTCAGGGCGGCGGCAATCATCAGGGTTCGCATCAGCTTCACTCCATGCACCCCCGCTATCAAACCGCGCAGGCCGCGTGTCGTTCCCTGCCCCGCCGTGGTCAGGCCCTGTGCGCGTCCCACCACCGCACGGCGTCCGCATCACGGGTGCTGAGATCGGGATAGTCGGGATCGGACCCGACATCGGGCACGCGCCGCCACGAGCGGGCGCATTTGGCGTGCTCCGCCACCTTCACCTCGACCGTCACCGCATCGCCGCCGACCACCAGCTCGGCGCCCGAGGTGCGGAACACCTCCGCGGGATCGAGGCCGTCGAACGGCTCGAACGCCGACGCGGGTCCGGTGACCACGGGCCAGGCGTCCAGCGCCCCGCCGATCTGCTTGTCCCGGCGCGCGGCCTCCAGCGCCTCATTAACGGTCACCAGCACCGTCTGGACGCGGCTCCAGCGGCCGTCCTCGGGCAGGTTGCGCCATGCCTCCGGCGTCTCCGGGATCACCCGGGCGCAGTTGGTGTCGGCGTCGGGGAAGCGCGTCGTCCACGCCTCTTCCATCGTGAACGGCGTCAGGGGGGCCAGCCAGGCGGTCAGGCGCATGAAGACCTCGTCCATCACCGTGCGCGCGGCGCGGCGGCGGATCGCATCGGGGCGGTCGCAGTAAAGGCTGTCCTTGCGGATGTCGAAATACAGCGACGACAGGTCGCCGGCGCAGAACTCGAGCACCGGGCGCACCACGTCCTGGAAGCGGTATTCGGCGTAGGCCTTTCGCACCTGACCATCCAGCTCCCACAGCCGGTGCAGGATGAACCGCTCCAGCGGCGGCATCTGGTCCAGCGGCAGGCGCTCTTCCTCGGTGAAGCCGTCCAGGGCGCCCAGCAGATAGCGCACGGTGTTCCGAAGCTTGCGGTAGGCGTCGACCGTGGTCTGGAGGATCTGCTTCCCGATCCGCTGGTCCTCGGCGTAGTCCACCAGCGCGACCCACAGGCGCAGGATGTCGGCGCCGGATTCCTTGATGACGGTCGCCGGGTCCACGGTGTTGCCCCTGGACTTCGACATCTTCTCGCCGTTCTCATCCTGGGTGAAACCATGGGTGAGAACCGCATTGTAGGGCGCGCGGCCGCGGGTGCCGGAGCCTTCCAGCAGGTTCGACTGGAACCAGCCGCGGTGCTGGTCCGACCCTTCCAGATACAGGTCCGCCGGCCAGTGCGACGGGCGGTCGCCGGTGTAGCCGTGGGCGGGATCGCGCGGCTCCAGCGTGAAGGCGTGGGTGCAGCCGGAGTCGAACCAGACGTCGAGGATGTCCTCGATCTTCTCATAGCGGGCCGGGTCATGGGCGCCGAGGAAATCGGCGTCCGGGCGCTCGTACCAGGCGTTGGCGCCGCCCTCGGCGACCGCAGCGATGATGCGGGCGTCGACCTCGGGGTCGTGCAGGGGCTGGCCCGTCTGCTTGTCCACGAACATCGCCAGGGGCGTGCCCCAGGCGCGCTGACGGCTGATCAGCCAGTCGGGGCGGCCCTCAACCATGCTGCGGATGCGGTTCTTGCCCGCCGCCGGGTGGAAGGCGGTGGCGTCGATCGACTTCAGCGCCGTCTCGCGAAGGGTGTCGCCGCCCTTCAGCGGCTCATCCATGCGGATGAACCACTGCGGCGTGTTGCGGAAGATGACGGGCGCGCGCGAGCGCCAGCTGTGCGGATAGGAATGCTCCAGCCGCCCGCGGGCCAGCAGGTTTCCGCACTCGATCAGCTTTTCCATCACCGCGCCGTTGGCGGGGCCGAACTTGCCGGTCTTCTTGCCCTCTGTCTCGATGACCTTCAGGCCCGCGAACAGGGGCACGTGGTCGTAGTAGGCGCCGTCGGGATCGACCGTGTCCGGCACCTCGTGATGGCCGTGGGCCTTCCACACCTCATAGTCGTCGGCGCCGTGGCCCGGGGCGGTGTGGACGAAGCCCGTCCCCGCATCGTCGGTGACATGGTCGCCCGACAGCAGCGGCACCGAGAAGCCGTAGCCGGTCGACAGCGCCGCCAGCGGGTGCGCGCACTCCAGCCCCGAGGGGTTCAGGTCGTCTACCCGGGTCCACGAGGCGATCTTCGCCGCCTTGAACACATCCTCGGCCAGCTTGTCGGCGAGGATCAGCCGGTCGCCCGGCCTGGCCCAGGGCTCGAACTCCAGCCCTGTCTCCATGGCCGTGACCTCGTACAGGCCATAGGCGATCTCGGGGCCGTAGCTGATGGCGCGGTTGGCCGGGATGGTCCAGGGGGTGGTGGTCCAGATCACCACCGACGGCGTGGCGTTTCGGAAGGCCAGCAGGTCGTCGGGATGGTCGTCGGTCGCCGCCATGACCGGGAACTTCACCCAGACGGTGGGCGAGACGTGGTCGTGATACTCGATCTCGGCGTCGGCCAGGGCCGTGCGCTCGACCGGCGACCACATGACGGGCTTGGAGCCGCGATAGAGCTGGCCCGAGTTCTTGAACTTGTGGAACTCCGTGACGATGGCCGCCTCGGCGCTGAAGTCCATGGTGGCGTAGCGGTTGTCGAAGTCGCCGGTGATGCCCAGGCGCTTGAACTGGTCGCGTTGCACGTCGATCCAGCCGGCGGCGTATTCGCGGCAGGCGGCGCGGAACTCGGCCTTGGACACCTCGTCCTTGCGGCGGCCCTTGGCGCGATACTGCTCCTCGATCTTCCACTCGATCGGCAGGCCGTGGCAGTCCCAGCCGGGGACGTAATCGACGTCGTAGCCCAGCAGGAAGCGGCTGCGGACCACGAAGTCCTTCAGAGTCTTGTTCAGGGCGTGGCCGATGTGGATGTCGCCGTTGGCGTAGGGCGGGCCGTCGTGCAGCACATACAGCGGAGCCTTCTGCGCCTGCCTCGTGGCGCGCAGGCGGGCGTAGAGATCACCCCAGGCCTCGATGATCTGCGGCTCCTTCTGCGGCAGGCCGCCGCGCATCGGGAACGGCGTCTCGGGCAGGAAGACGGTCTCGCGGTAATCGCGGCCGGTGGCGGTGTCAGGCGTGTCGTTGGCGTCAGCCATGAAAGTCTCGGCGTCTTGGGGTGATCGTTCGCGTTGGTTTCGAAAAGTCCCGACGTGCGCGGGGAAAACCCCTGCGGCGCTACGCCGGGCGGCTAATCGAAATCGGGCGAAGGACGCGGACGGTCATGGTGCAGGTGGTCTAGCAGGGGGGCGTGGCGGGCGCCACCCGGCATCGTCAGGAACGGTGGCTGGCGCGTACCTTCCACAGGGCGCAAGGTCAGGCTGAAACGGGAGGATGGGCGATGCGTCTGTGGGTTCTGGCTTCGGCGATCCTGGCTCTGATGCTCGGCGGCTGCACGACCGCCTCGGCGCAGGAGGGATCGGAGGGAGCGAAAGAGTTCGTGGAGGGTGTCTACGCCTCCTATCAGGACGACCAGCCCTGGCCGATCGACGACACGCGGCTGGACGCCGTCTGGTCGCCGCGCATGGCCGCCCTGATCCGTCGCGATCGTGAGCTGGCGGACGGCGAGCTGCCCTATCTGGACGCCGATCCCATCTGCAACTGCCAGGACTTCGAGAACCTGACCGTCCGGCACGTCCAGATCTACCAGGACCGTACGGGCCGCTATGGCTCACGCATGGCGAGGGTGGAGTTCACCAATGCCGGCGAAGAGGTGACGATCGTGCTGAGCCTGGCCGGCAACCCGATCCAGGGCTGGCGGATCGACGATGTCGTCAACCAGGACGGCTATCCCAGTCTGGCCGAAAATCTCGCCGCCTCGAACGCCGGCATTGAGGCGGGTGGCCGGGCCGGGGGTAGAGAATAAGACCCTTCTCCCCTTGGGGGAGAAGGTGATCGCGTGAGCGATCGGATGAGGGGGCTGCCGACTACGGGCTGAATTTCTGACGATGAGCGGGCGGACGGAGCCCCCTCATCCGGCCCTCACGGGCCACCTTCTCCCTCGAGGGGAGAAGGGAATTTATGAGAGAACTTCTCTGGCCGCCGCCGCGTCCTGATCAATCTGCGCCTTGAGCGCATCCAATCCATCGAAGCTCATTTCGGGACGCAGATAGGCGACGAGCTCGGTCTCGATGATCTGGCCGTACAGGTCCTCGTCGAAGTCGAACAGCCAGACCTCCAGCAGCGGCGTCTCGACCGCGAACATGGGACGGACGCCCAGGCTGGCGACGCCGTTGATCAGGCGGCCGTCGGGAAGCCGGGTGCGGGTGGCGTAGATTCCGTAGGCCGGGCGCATGTAGTCGCCGAGCGCGACGTTGGCGGTGGGCACGCCGATGGTGCGGCCGCGCTTGTCGCCGTGGATCACCTCGCCGGCGATGGCGAAAGGGCGGCCCAGGATGGCGGCGGCGCGGGCCATGTCGCCGGCCTTCAACGCCTCGCGCACGGCGCTGGACGACAGCTTCAGCCCGTCGGCGTCGTCCTTGCGCCCGGCGACCGAGACGGTGAAGCCCAGATCGCGGCCATAACCCGTCAGGGCCTCTGGCGAGCCGGTGCGTCCCTTGCCGAAGGTAAAGTCGAAGCCGACGGCGGCATGCCTGATGCCAAGGCCGACTTGTTTTTGGCCTGCCGCGCCTTGCGCTACTTGAGGCCCCGCCAGAACGGTCCGCGCGAAGTCCTCGTCGCTCATCGCCGCCATCTCGCCGTCGAAGGGCAGCAGGTACAGACGCTCGACGCCCAGCGGCTCCAGCGCCGCCGCCATCTGGTCGGGCGTCATCAGGCGGAAGGGGGCTGCGTCCGGCTGGAACCAGCGGCGCGGATGGGGATCGAAGCTGACGACGCCCAGCGGCGCGCCCATTGCCTTCGCCGCCTCGCGGGCGTTGGCGATCACCGCCTGATGGCCGCGATGGACGCCGTCGAAGGCGCCGATGGCCACGGCCGCGCCGCGCTGATCGGCGGGCAGATCACGCCAGCCGCGGATGACCTGGACAGGCAAGATCAGCCCTTGGCGGGACGCCGGCGGCGCGGCACGCGGACCTCGGCCTCGCCGTCCATGATCAGTTCGTCGTTCACATAGCCGGCGCAGCGCAGGGTGACGCGGGCGGCCTCCGTATCCACCGCGCTGACGCTGATCCGCGCCACGACCTGGTCGCCGATGCGCACCGGCTTGTGGAACTGCAGGGTCTGGCCGAGGTAGATCGCGCCGGCGCCGGGCAGGATGGTGCCGACCACCGCCGAACCGAACGACGCCGACAGCAGGCCATGGGCGATGCGCCCGCGATAGGCGGTCTTGGCCGCGAAGGCCTCGTCGACGTGCACGGGGTTAAAGTCGTCCGACGCCTCGGCGAACATGTTGATGCGCGCCTCGGTGACCTCGACGGTCTTTTCGGCGGTCATGCCGACGTGGAGTTCCTCGAGTATGTAGCCGCCGGAGGGGTGTTTCTGAACGATTTCCATGGGCGGGCTTTACCGCTCCCTGCGCGAATTGGCGACCCCTACCAGCCGAGGTCGAGCGCGGCGTAGCGGGCGTAGGTGGTCTCGGCCTTCAACAGGTCCGCGGCGCGGGCGGGATCCAGCAGGCCGTCGGCGCCGCGCGCCTTGTCGCCATGGATGCCCTGGGCGATGAACAGGCAGTCCAGCGCCTGGCGGTTGGCGCCCAGCACGTCGGTGACCACGCCGTCGCCGATGCACAGCACCCTTGACCGGTCGACCGGCCGGCCCCGCAGCGCCTCAGCCTCCTTCACCGCCATGTCGTAGATCGGCCCGAACGGCTTGCCCGCCATGGTCACGCGGCCGCCCATCGACTCATAGAGATCGGCCAGCGACCCGGCGCAGTAGATCAGCCGGTCGCCGCGCTGGACCACCCGATCCGGGTTGGCGCAGATCAGCTCCAGTCCCCGTCCGGCGGCGACGGCCAGCCGGTCGCGATAATCCTCGGGCGTCTCGACCTCGTCGTCATAGGGGCCGGTGATGGAGATGAAGGCGGCGTCCTCGGGCCCGTTCGCAACGTTCAGGCCGAGGCCCTCATACAGCGGCGCATCGCGGTCGGGTCCGACGATCCAGGCCGGGCCGGGCGCGCGCTTCGCCAGTTCCAGCCGCGTCGCGTCGCCCGAGGTGACCACGGCGCGCCAGCTTTCGCGCGGCACGCCCAGGGCGTCCATCTGGGCGATGACGCCATCGGCCGGGCGCGGCGAGTTGGACACCAGGATGACGTGGCCCTGTTCCGCGTTGAACCGCGCCAGCGCCTCGCACGGGCCGGCCCAACTCTCGCGGCCGTTGTGGATCACGCCCCAGACGTCGCACAGCAGGACGTCATAGTCGCCCGCGACGGCGGACAGGTTCGGCAGCGGATGAGGCAGGGACATGGGCCGTGCTTACCGCGTCCCCTGCCTCGCGAGAAGCCGCGTCAGCGGGCCAGCCAGCCGCCGTCCACCGCCAGCACGGTCCCGTGGACATAGGCCGCCGCGTCGGAGGCCAGGAACACCGCGGCGCCCGCCAGGTCGGACGGGTCGCCCCACTTGCCGGCCGGGATTCGGGCGAGGATGTCGCGGTTGCGGGTCTCGTCGGCGCGCAGGGCCTCGGTGTTGTTGGTGCTGAAATACCCGGGGGCGATGCCGTTGACGTTGATGCCCTTCGACGCCCATTCGCAGGCCATCAGCCGGGTCAGGCCTGCGAGGCCGCTTTTGGACGCCGTATAGGAGGGCACGCGGATGCCGCCCTGGAAGCTCAGCATCGAGCAGACGTTGATGACCTTGCCGCCCCGTCCCGCCGTGATCCAGCGCCGGGCAAGGGCCTGGGTCAGGAAGAAGACGGTCTTCAGGTTGGTGTCCATCACCGCGTCCCAGTCGGCCTCGGTGAAGTCGATGGAGTCGGCGCGGCGGATGATGCCGGCGTTGTTGACCAGAATGTCGATCTCGCCGACGGCGGCGACGGCCTGTTCCACCACGTCCGCGACCGGCGCGATGGAGGACAGGTCGGCGGGAATGGCGTGCAGCGCACGACCGGTTTCGGCGACCATCACCGCCGTCTCGGTCGGCGCCGAGCGGCCCACGGCGACGATGTCGGCGCCGGCCTTGGCCAGCCCCACGGCGATGGCCTGGCCCAGGCCGGTGTTGGCGCCGGTGACCAGGGCGGTGCGGCCGGTGAGGTCGAAGGGGCTCATCATGTCTCGCAGGAATCGAGGATGTTCATGGGGTCGCTTTCCTTGGCCGGGATTGCAACCTATATGGACAGGTAACCGGTGTCATAACCAGACGCAACGACGAACGGCGGCCGCGCCGACGAGAGGAAATCCATGAAAATCGCCCTCATCATCGAGAACAGCCAGGCCGCCAAGAGCGAGACCGTCCACGCCGCCCTGACCGCCGTGGCCGAGCCGCTGGGCCATCAGGTGTTCCACTACGGCATGTACGCGCCCGAGGACAAAGCCTCGCTGACCTATGTGATGAACGGCCTGCTGACGGGCATCCTGATCAACTCGGGCGCCGCCGATTTCGTGGTCACGGGCTGCGGCACCGGCACGGGCTCGATGCTGGCGGCCAACGCCATGCCGGGCGTGTTCTGCGGCCTGATCATCGACCCCACCGACGCCTTCCTGTTCGGCCAGATCAACGACGGCAACGCCATCGCCATGCCCTACGCCAAGGGCTTCGGCTGGGCCGCCGAGCTGAACCTGCAGGACGTCTATCGCAAGCTGTTCGAGGGCGAGCGCGGCCTGGGCTATCCCAAGGAACGCGCCGAGATCATGGCCAGGAACCGCGGCATCCTGAAGGACCTCAAGGCCGTCACCTGCCACGACATGCTGACCGTCCTGAAGTCCGTCGACCAGGACCTGCTGAAGGCCGCCGTCGCCGGCGAACGCTTCCAGGAATACTTCTTCGCCAACGCGACAGACGAATCGATCAAGGCCTACATCCGGGGTGTGGTCGGCTGACCCCAGGCGCCGCCGGGGCCGTCCTCAGCCCCCGTCCGTCCACACCGTCTTGTAAAGATCGAACCGCCGGTCACGCAGGTTGCGCACCGTGCCCTGCGACTTGGCCCAGGCCAGGTCGGACAGGTCGAGGTCGGCGACCGTCACCGTCTCGACGTTCTCGCTCGCCTCCGCCGCCACGCCATCCCTCGCGAAGGGGAAGTCGCACGGGGTCAGGATGCAGGACTGGGCGTACTGGATGTCCATGTTCTCGACGTTCGGCAGGTTGCCGACGTTGCCCGACAGGATGACGTAGCACTGGTTCTCGATGGCCCGCGCCTGTGAGCAGTAGCGCACCCGCAGATAGCCCTGCCGGTTGTCGGTGCAGAACGGCACGAACAGCAGCCGCGCCCCCTCGTCGACCAGACGCCGCGCCAGTTCCGGGAACTCCGAGTCATAGCAGATCAGCACCCCGATCGGCCCGCAGTCGGTCGGGATGGCGTGCACCCGGTCGCCGCCCTTGATGTTCCACCAGTGGCGCTCGTTCGGGGTCGGGTGGATCTTCTCCTGCTCATGGACCGAGCCGTCGCGCAGGAAGACATAGGCGACGTTCTGGATCTCGCCGTCGTCCGTCCGCGTCGGGTGAGAGCCGCCGATGATGTTGATGTTGTATTCGACCGCCATCTTGCGCATCGCCTCGACAAAGCGTGGCGTGTAGCGGGTCAGGGCTTCGATCGACTCGACGGGGCTCAGCTTCTTGGATTCCAGCGACAGCAGCTGCAGCGTAAAGAGTTCCGGGAACACCACGAAATCCGAGCGGTAATCCGAAGTCACATCGACGAAATACTCGATGTTGGAGATGAATTCCTCGAAGCTTGAGACCTTGCGGGCCTGCAACTGCACCGTCGCCACCCGCACCGTCTCCTTGACCGCGAAGGCCGCGCCGCGCCCGTGTGTCTCCGCATAGTAGGGGTTGCGCCAGACCATGTGGGCCGCGTGGCCCATCGAGGCGGCGTCGGAGCTCAGATAGTTCTCCAGCACCCCGATGGGCTCGAACCCCGAGCGCATGTGGAAGCCGATGACCGGGTCATTCAGTTTCCTCGCCGTGACCGCATCCAGGTATTCGCGGGCGTCGGGATAGGCCGCCTTGCGGCGCGCGAGGCCCGGCATGCGGCCGCCGAAGACGATGCCGCGCAGGTTCTGCGCCTCGCAGAGGTCCCGTCGGGCGTCATACAGGCGCTGACCGATCCTCAGGCGGCGCCTGTCAGGGTCAACGCACACCTCCATGCCATAGAACCACTCGCCCAGCGGATCATGCCGGGCCGCATAGCCCCCGCCCGTGATCTGGGTCCAGGTGTGGGGCGACATGGCCGTCGCCTCGTCGATCCGGAAACCGGCGGCGTAGCCGATGATCTCGCCGTCATATTCGACCACGAACTGCCCATCGGCATAGGCCGCGATCTGGCCCCGCAGCATGCCCGGCGTGAGCGCGGGCATGTCCTTGTAGACCTTGGCCACAAGAACAGAGATCGCGTCCACGTCGGCGAGGACCGCGTTGCGAATCGTAAGGACGGCGGGCTTGTTGCGCTTGGTCATGCGCCCTGAAACGCACGTGCCGGGGCTGTGATCAACCCGGCGACGGATTTGCCGCGCTAAATTTTCGGGGCCGTCGTCGACTGCCTGACCACCAATGACGGAATGACTTCCGGCTGGACCAGCACCGCCGGATCAAGCCCGCGGCTGCGGGCGGTCAGCTTCTCGGCGGCCATGCGGCCCATGTCGCGGATCGGCAGGCGGACGGTGGTCAGGTTGGGCCAGACGCGGGACGCCATGGGCAGGTCGTCGAAGCCGACGATGGACAGGTCGCCCGGCACGTCCAGACCCTTGTCGCGGGCGGCCTTCATCACCCCGATAGCCATTTCGTCGTTGCCGGCGAAGATGGCGGTGGGCGGCGACGGCATGGCCAGCAGGCTCTCGGCCGCCTCGACCCCGGATTCGAAGGTGTAGGCGCCCTGACGCACATAGGCCTCGTCCAGGACGACGTCATATTCCGCCAGCCCCTCGCGAAAGCCCCTGCCCCGCTCATGCGAGGATCGGAAGGTGGTCGGGCCGGAGATGAAGGCCACCCGCCGGTGGCCCTGTTCGGCCAGGTGCCGCGCCGCCTCGGCCGCGCCGCGGCTGTCGTTCGTCACCACCATGTTCGCCGGTTCGTCCAGCGACACCGAGGCGATGCGCACGTAGGGACAGTCGGCCTGTTTCAGGATGGCGATGACGCGGTCGTCCTCGGACACCGACGGCGGCATGACCACGCCGAACAGCTTCAGCCGCACGATGAAGCTCTGGACGTCGGCCAGGAAGCTGTCGGCGCTCCGGTTGCAGGGGTGGACCACCAGCTCCAGCCCCGAACCGCGCACCCCGTCCAGCACGCCCTGCTGCATGTTCACGACGTAGTTCGGGCTGGGGTTGTCGTAGATCATCCCCACCAGGAACGAGCGGCGGAAGGCCAGCCCGCGCGCCTGCGGGTCCGGCGAATAGCCATGCTCGGCGATGACGGCCTCGACCCGCGCCCGGGTCTCGCCCTTCACGAAGGGCGAGTTGTTGATGACGCGCGAGACGGTCTTCTTCGACACCTCGGCGATGCGGGCGATGTCGTTGATGGTGGCGGGCTTTCCGCCGGGCCGTTTCGTCTCGTTCACGCGTTGAGTCTCTCTCGTCGAACGCCGTGCTTAGGATAAAAGTCCGGCTCGCGCACCTGACATAAACCCTTCTCCCCTCCGGGGGAGAAGGTGGGCCGCGCCAGCGGCTGGGATGAGGGGGATGGCTGATTTCATGCTGACCTTCCGACGATGAGCGAGCTTACAGAGCCCCCTCATCCGTCTCGCTCCGCGAGCCACCTTCTCCCCCGAGGGGAGAAGGACAAGTTCTCTATGTCCCCAGTCGCCGCGCCGGACGGTCCAGCACGTCGTCGCGCAGGGGCGTCATGGTGTTCAGGTCCCAGTCGGCGGGGTTGAAGGGTTTGCGCGTCGGCTCGCCCACGACCGGATAGCCGCCGACCTCGCGCTCGTTGTCGATGATCTCGCCCCGGCCCTCGGCCACCTCGGCGATCAACAGCACGTCGCGGATGTCGCGGTCCCACGGGCGGGCGCCGACCTGGCTGAGGACATGCACCTGCACGTCCACGGCCGCGAGGGGCGTCAGGCCTTCCCACCAGACCGGCGGGCGGCGCACCTCGATGATGCGGGCGCTGGTGGTGGTGTAGCGGCCGAACATGCGGATCGGATCGCCCACCTGGTCCACGGCGATGTTGTCGCGGCCGTAGTATTCCACGTCCCCGGCCCCGCCGATCATCATGAAGGCCAGCCTGTCGGTCGGGGTCGAGGGTCCGGCGCGGAGCACATTGCCCACCACCGACATCTTGCCGACCTCGAACGGCACGCTGCCCCACTCCTCGGGCGCGAGGTTGTAGTGGATGGCGCGCGGGCCGGGATCGTAGATCAGGTTGTTGACGATCACCCCGTGCACCCCGCCCTTGAACAGCGGGCTGCGCTCGTAGTTGTGGGCATAGAGATTGCCGTAGATCAGCAGGCCCGTGACGTTGTCGTGGATCAACGACCCCTTGGAATGCTCGCCCTTGGAATGGGTCGCATAGGCCAGACTTTCCCCGTTCAGATTGTTCGAGAAGGTGATGTTGTGGCTGGTGCCCTGACGCCATTCCTCGGGCGTGGAGCCGGTGAAGCGCGGACCGGACGCCGACAGGTTCTCGTCGGTCGCCCAGGTCAGGCTGCAGTGATCGATGATGACGTTCCAGGCGCCGACGGTGGAGATGCCGTCCTCGTCCCAGCCGCTCATCCATTCGGCGCCGGCCGAGCCGGGGCGGATGCGGATGTGCTGGATGACGACGTCATGGGCGGTGATGTCCATGCCGCCGCGAATGATGGTTATGCCCGGCGAGGGCGCGGTCTGGCCGGCGATGGTCACGAACGGGTTCTGAAGCTTCAGGGTCTTGCGGCCCAGGTCGATGACCCCGCCGACCTCGAAGACAATTATGCGCGGCCCCTCGGCCTCGATGGCCTCGCGGAACGAGCCCGGGCCCTCGCTGTCCAGATTGGTGACGCGGATGATGCGTCCGCCCCGTCCGCCCGGCGTCGTCGCGGCCCAGCCCAAGGCGCCCGGAAACGCCAGCATCGGCGCCTCGGCGACCGGCTGCTCCGGCGCGCGGTCGCGGCGCAGGAAGTCAAAGATCTGGGCATCGGCGGAGAGCGGCGCGGCGGCCGTCAGGGCGAAGGCCATCAGGCCGGCGAAGAGGCGGTTCAGCAGGCGGTTCTGGGTCATGCGTTCCATCCTATCCGTCGCCGCTGTCATCCGCGACGTTCCCGGGACGCCCGATCATGGCGCCGCCGGATTCAAATTGACACCGGTTTCCGTCCCGCGCAATGTTCGCTCAACAAAGGGAGGCGGCGTGGTCTACGCGCACGACATTTCAAGCATTTACGGCGTGACTCTGCGGGGCTGCGGCCGGTGAGCATGCCTGCGTCCCCTGCCGCCGAAGCCGATCTGTCGGTCGCACGCGCCTTCACCGACGCGCGCCGCGCCGCGCGCGCCCTGCCCGACTATCCCGGCGCCCTGCCCGCCTCGCTCGACGCGGCCTACGCCATTCAGGACGAAGCCATCGCCCTGTGGCCCGACCGGATCGCGGGCTGGAAGCTGGGGCGCATTCCCTCGCCCTTCGCCGAACGATTCGGGGCGGGACGACTGGCGGGTCCGATCTTCGCGCGGAACGTCTGGCCGGCCGGCGCCGGCGCCGTGCGCTTCGGCGTCATCGAAGGCGGCTTCGCGGCGGTCGAGGCCGAGTATGTGCTGGAGATGGGCGAGACCGCGCCGGACCGCGACGGCTGGACCGCCGGGACCGTCGCGCCGCTGGTGTCGCGCGTCCTGACGGGCGTCGAGATCGCTGGCAGCCCCTTTCCCGGCATCAACGACCACGGCCCCGCCGTCACGGCCTCGGACTTCGGCAACAACGCCGGGCTGATTCTGGGCGGCGAGGTCAGGGACGGGCTGACCCGCCTGATGGGCCTGACCTGCGAGATGCGGATCGAGGGCGCGATCATCGGCGCCGGCGGCGCGGCCTTCATCCCCGGCGGGCCGCTCGACTCGCTCGCCTTCCTGCTGAACCTGCTGCACCGTCGCGGACGCAGGCTGGAGGCCGGGCAACTGGTGTCCACCGGCGCGGCGACGGGCGTGCACAACATCGTCGCGGGTCAGGCCGCCGTCGCCGATTTCGGACCCGACGGCCGCATCGCCTGCATCGCCGAACCGGCGCGAGGAGAAGGCTCATGACCCCGACCCGCCGCCTGCTGACCTTCGGGGGTCTCGGTGCGCTCGGGCTCGCCGCCGCCTGTTCGCCGCGCGCCTCAACCGACGGCAGGAAGGTGTTGAACGCGGTCGATGTCCACCCGGCCGACTATCCCACCGTCCACGCCGTCAAATGGATGGGCGAGGAGCTGGCGCGCCTGACCGACGGCCGCCTGGGCATGACCCAGTATCCGGCCGGCCAGCTGGGCACCGAGGACGACTCCATCGGCCTGACGCGCTTCAAGGCGGTCGACATCTGCCGCGTCGCCGTGGCCGCCCTGAACAACGCCTTCCCCGAGACGCGGCTTCTGGCCCTGCCCTATGTCTTCCGTTCGGTGGACCATGTGCGCCACGTCGTGGACGGCCAGATCGGCACCGAGCTGCTGAACGTGTTCGAGGGCCGCGGCCTTGTCGGGCTGGCCTATTACGACGCCGCGCCGCGCAGCGTTTACAACGTCCGCCGGGCCATCAACACGCCCGCCGACATGCGCGGCCTGAAGATGCGTGCGCCCCAGTCGGACATCTTCCTCGACACCATCCGGGCGATGGGCGCCAACCCGACGCCCCTGACGTTCGGCGCGGTGTTCTCGTCGCTGCAGACGCACCTGATCGACGGGGCCGAGAACAACTGGCCCAGCTATCAGTCCAGCCGCCAGTTCGAGGTAGCGCGCTATCTGTCGCTGACGGAGCATTCCTATTCGCCGGACGCGCTCTTGATGTCGAAGTCCACCCTCGACGCCATGACGCCGGGCGACCGCGACCTGGTCCGCGACGTGGCCCGACGCTCGGTCCAGGTCATGCGCACCGAGTGGGACGAGCGCGAAGCCAAGGCCCGCGAGACGGTCATCGCCGACGGCGTCCATGTGAACACGGTCGACAAGGAGGCCTTCGCGGCCGCCACCCGTCCGGTGCTCGACAAGTATATTTCCGAGCCACGCCTGCGCGGGCTCTACGAACGGATTGCAGCGACCGCCTGAACGGCCGCGCATGCCTCAAGGGAGGGGCCCGATGTCTGATGTCCGCCGTGCGCCGCCGCGCGCGCTCAATACGCTCTCGACGCTGGTGCTGGGCCTCGCCGGCGCCGCGCTGGTCGGGATGGCGCTGGTCCAGGCCTGGCAGGTCTTCGCCCGCTATGTGCTGAACGACAGTCCGGGCTGGACCGAGCCGGTGGCGCTGTTGTTGATGAGCTTCGCCGTCATGTTCGGGGCCGCCGTGGCCGTACGCCGCGAGAGCCATTTCGCCTTCCAGACCCTGCTGCATTCCCTGCCGGCGCCGGTTCAACTGGTGCTGAAGTCGGTGTCGCGGCTGATCGCGGTCGTCGCGGGCGGCGGTCTGATGATCCTCGGCGGAACCCTGATGCTGGACGACTGGTCCGTGACCATGGCCGGCGCGCCCCTGCCCTCGGGCCTGAAGTATGCGGCGCTGGCCGTCGGCGGCGCCCTGATCCTGTTGTTTGCGGTGGAGCGGCTGATCTTCGGCGACTTCCAGGCCGAGGGGGAGCACTGAGATGGAATATCTGATCCTGTTCGGCCTTCTGGGCCTGCTGCTCCTGATCGGCGTGCCGGTGGCCTTCTCGCTGCTGGCCGCGACGCTGGCGACCGTCCTCTATCTGGCCCTGCCGCCCATCGTGGTGTTCCAGCAGATGGGCTCCGACATCACCTCGGTGGCCCTGCTGGCCATTCCATTGTTCATCTTCACCGGCGAACTGATGATGAAGGGCGGGTTGTCCGACCGCATGATCGCGCTCGCCTCCTCCATGGTCGGCCACATTAGGGGCGGCCTGGGCCAGGTGACGGTCGTGGGCTCGACCCTGTTCGGCGGCGTGTCGGGCAGCGCCATCGCCGACGTCTCGGCCATCGGCGGCACCATGATCCCGCAGATGC
>JAZKHQ010000041.1:0-6811 GCA_040385285.1 Pseudomonadota bacterium | reverse complement strand
GCCCGGCAATGCCGGTCGGTCCAGTCCATCATCGGCGCGACTGAAAGGCGGTGGGGCGGCGTCATCGGCGGCGCTGATACACGAAACCCGGCCTCAGCGGGAGATCACTCGCCCGCAGACGCCAGCACGCCCAACGCCGCCCGCAGCGCCAGCTCTCGCGGAACCTCCGGCCCCATCTCCAGCATGGGCCGCAGGATCGGCCCCATCAGGGCGTCGGCGAAGGCCATGTAGGCGGCGACCAGCACCAGCGACCGGGCCTTGCCCCGCGCCGCCTCATCGCCCCCGCCCAGCTGCGACACCCGGTCGGCGATGTCGCGCACCACCTCGGCCAGGCCCGCCGCCCGCTCGCCCTCGCGCGCCAGGGCCAGGCTCGCCGCCAGTTCCGCCGCGCCGCCGCCGTCGAAGGCCTCGAACACCGCATCCAGCAGGCAGCGGTTGCCCAGCTCGCCCGGCGTCATGGTCGCCAGCGTCGTCGAAATCCGTTCGGCCAGGTCGCGCACCACCCGGTCCATCAGCGCGGCCTGCAGTCCGGCCGCCGAGCCGAAGTGGTGGATCAGGTTGGCGTGGCCGACGCCCATGCGCTGGCCCACGGCCTTCAGCGTCACCGCCGAGGGGCCGCCCTCGGCCAGCAGCAGGCGCGCGGCGTCGATGGCCTCGCTGCGGGCCGCCTCGCCGCTGCGGCGTGTCACGCGCTGGTTAGTTGACATTAGTGTCAGTTAAATCCATTCTCAGATCGCGGCAAGGAGAACGCCATGACGGTTCCGACCTCCCCTTCGGACCTCCAGATAACCCCTCGCGACCTCAGGATCGACCGGGAAGCGAAGACGCCGCGCTGGTGGCTGGGCGGCGACCCGGTCGGCACGGCGGTGATGAACGCCCTCAGCCTGACCTTCCCCGACGGCGAACGGTTCTTCATCCAGGCGGTGCGCCGCTATGAAAAGGACTGCCCGGAGGCCCTGCGTGCCCAGGTGCGCGCTTTCGTGGCCCAGGAGGGCGCCCATACGCGTGAGCACATCGCCTTCAACGATCTGACCCGCCGCGCCGGCTATGACGTCACCGAGGCCGAGGCCTTCGTCGAGCGCCGCATGAACATCGCCCGCGCCCGCCCGCCCATCGCCCAGCTGGGCGGCACCGTGGCGCTGGAGCATTTCACGGCCGTCTTCGCCCACGCCCTGCTGGCCCGGCCCGAACTGCTCGCCGGCGCGCCGCCGGAACTGGCGAAGCTGTGGCGCTGGCATTCGATCGAGGAGATCGAGCACAAGGCCGTGGCCTATGACGTCTTCATGCACGCCATCCGCGACCTGTCGCCGATGAAGCGCTGGGCCTTCCGCCGCCGGGCCATGTTCATGACGACGCTGCTGTTCACCCGCACGGTCCGACGCACGGCGCGGATGCTGCTGAAACAGGACGGCATCACCGGGCTGAACGCGCGCTGGAAGCTGTTCCAGTGGCTGTGGCTGAAGCCGGGCCTGTACCGCCTGATCACGCGCGACTACCTCGCCTTCTACCGCCCCGGCTTCCACCCGTGGCAGTCGGACGAACGCGGCCTGATCGCCGATGCGGAGGCCGATCTGGCCCTGCCGCTCGCCGCCTGACGGATTGACTTCCTCCCCCGCGCGGGCGTCGAATGCCGACGTTCGATGATGAGGGGTTCAATCATGCGTCGCCTGATCCAGTGTCTGGTTGTCCTGATCTCCTTTGCCCTGCCGGGCCTGGCCGCGGCGCAGGATGAGCCCGCCGGCGGCAACGCCATGAGCGGCTGGCGCTATGACGAGAGCCACGGCGGCGCCAGCGAGGTCACCGTCGGCATGCCCTACCTGGAGATCGTCGGCTGGCCCCAGGGGTCGCGCAGGCCGGTGTCGAAGCCCAATGTGCTGACCCGTTCCGCCGCCATACTCCAGGGCGCGGGGGCGGATTGCCAGGTCACGGACGGCTATCATCCCGGCGACACCCGTCGCCGCGCGCCGATCTTCGAGGTCGCCTGCGCCGCCGGACCGGGCTTTCTGATCACCGCCGGCGATGAGCCCGAGGTGTTCAACTGCCTGCTGCTCGACGCCCAGGAGCAGGCGCGGCACGAGCGGGAGCCGGACACGCCCGTAACCAACATGTGCCTGCTGGAGGGATCCCGCGACGCCGTGGCGATCCTGAAGCCCATGGCGGCGGCGGCGGGCGTCGCCTGCGACATCGATCAGGCCCTGTGGATCGGCCGCATGGACGGGGTCGGCGACCGCTACGAAGTCGGCTGCGACGGCCGCTCGGGCGCCTGGCTGGAGACGGCGGTGAACGGCGCGGTGGTGACCAACACCTACGACTGCCTGGAGGTGGTCAAGCTGAACGAGACATGCCGCTTCACCACGGCGGAGGAGCGCACCGCCAGCGTCGCGGCCCTGCTGCCGGCGTCCGGCGCGCCGCCGTGCAGCCCCGCCGCGGGCCGGCTGGTCGGCGCTGCCGCCGGCGGCGACCGCTATTACGAACTGGCCTGCTCGGGCGGGGCCGGGTTCATCTTCCGGGTGCGGAACAACACCTGGGATCAGGCCTTCCCCTGCGCCCAGGCGGCGGGGATCATGGGCGGCTGCAAGCTGGAATAGTCAGGCGTCCTCAAGCTCGGGCGCGTCGCCCGGATTGAGCACCTGGCCCTCGCGGCGCGGCTTGACGTAGGGCGCCGGCTGCGGCGTCGCCATGTTGCCGCGCATCAGCGACCGTCCGGCCTGAAGCCCGCCCGCGAGCTGCAGATCCAGCCGCTCGGCGTCGCGGCGGCGCACGTCCTCGATGGTCTCGGTCACATCCTCGACGTTGAAGCCGAGGTCGATCAGCACCTGCTCGCCGAACTTCAGGGCCGATTCGAAGGTCTCGCGGATGTGGTACTCGACCCCGGCCTGGATCAGCCGGATCGAGTGGCCGCGGTCATAGGCGCGGACGAACAGCTTGGTCAGGGGGAACTCAGCCTTGACCAGCTCGACGATGCGGTCGGCGGTCTCGGCCTTGTCGACGCAGACTAGGATGGTCTCGGCGTTCTCGGCCCCCGAGGCCCGCAGCACGTCCAGCCGCGCCCCGTCGCCGTAGTAGACCTTGAAGCCGAAATTGCCGGCGGCCCGGATCATGTCCACGTCCATGTCGATGATCGACACGTCCACGTCGCGCGCCAGCAGCGGCTGGGACACCACCTGGGCGAAGCGGCCGAAGCCGATGATCAGCACCCGCTCGCGCAGGGATTTGGCGTGATCGACCCCGTCCATCGACACATCGTCCCTGGGCCTCAGCCGGTCGGCGATCCACAGACGCAGCGGCGTCACCGCCATGGACAGGATGACAATGGCTGACAGGATCGCGGCCACGCGCGGCTCGAACAGCCCGGCGGCCAGGGCGGCGGCGTAGAGCACGAAGGCGAACTCGCCGCCCTCGCCCATCAGGGCGGCGCGGAGCAGCCCCTCGCCATGCCCGCGTTTCAGCCGCGCCACCGCATAGACCGCCCCGGTCTTCAGCCCCATGAAGGCGACGAGCCCGCCGAGGATGATCGGCCAGTCGGCGACCACGACCCCGAGGTCCAGCGACATGCCGACGCTGAGGAAGAACAGGCCCAGCAGGATGCCCCGGAACGGCTCCACGTCCGCCTCGAGCTGATGCCGGAAACTGGACTCTGACAGCAGCACCCCCGCGAGGAATGCCCCCATGGCCATGGACAACCCGCCCTGGTCCATCGCCCAGGCCGCGCCCAGCACGACGAACAGCGCCGCCGCCGTCATCACCTCGCGCCCGCCGTATCGGGCCAGGATGCGGAAAATGGGGTTCAACGCCCACCGGCCGATGACATAGACGGCGGCCACCGCCGCGATCGCCAGCCCGATAGTCATCCAGATCGGCTGGGACGACGCGACCTCCGACCCGTAGGCCGCGCCCAGCACCGCCACCAGCGCCAGCAGCGGCACGATGGCCAGATCCTCGAACAGCAGGATGGCGACCACCCGCTGGCCCGGCGGCTCGGCGTTCTCGTTGCGCTCGTCCATCAGCTGCATGACGATGGCCGTGGACGACAGGGCGAAGCCGGCCCCGGCGATCAGGGCCGCGGGCCAGGCCAGACCGGCCAGCAGGGCGGCCCCCGACAACAGCACCCAGCAGCACATCACCTGAACGGCCCCGAGGCCGAAGATGTCCTTCTTCAACGCCCACAGCCGCGCCGGCCTCATCTCCAGCCCGATGATGAACAGGAACATGACGACGCCCAGCTCGGCGACGTGCAGCACCGACTCGGGCTCCTGCACCACCTTCAGTCCGAACGGACCGATCAGCAGGCCGGCGGCCAGATAGCCCAGCACCGAACCCAGCCCCAGGCGCCGGAACAGCGGCACGGCGACCACGGCCATGCCCAGCAGCGCCACCGCGTGCCCCAGTCCCATTCCGCCCGTCGGATCCGCCATGCCCCCGCTCCTGTCCTGGCTCTGAACTGCCGCCCACGCTCATTGTGGGGACGTCGGGCGTGTCGCGCCACCCCGGACTCGCCCATGGCGCGAAAGCCACACTCGCCGACTGACGATCCCTGACATCACGGCCCGCGCCACAGTTCCGCCCAAGGCCGGCGTGTGTCATCGCTGAAATACATGAGGGAGAGACCGATGACCCGATCCGCCTTCCAGCGCAGCGTCGCCGCCATGATGGCCTTCAGCCTGACGGCGCCCATGGGACCGTCCGTGGCCCTGGCGCAGTCCAACGGCCCGGCGGCGGAGCGGGACAAGCCGGGCGACGGCGTGGTCTCCGCCGCCGCCTGCGCGCCCTTCGGGTTCCGGGTCGCCGAGCGGTCGCCTCAGCCTGTCCCCGTCGCCGGCGGCGCCATGTCCCGCGCCTACCCCGGACCGCCCCCGCCGGCCCCGATGCCGCTGCCCCCTCCGCCGCCGCCGCCGCCTCCGCCGCGTCTTCAGGCGAGAGCGCCGACTGAACAGTCCGTGTCCGTTGATGAGATCGTTGTCAGCGGGTCGCGCGTACCAGCAACCTCTGCCAATGCACCGGCGCCGGTGACGGTTTACGGTCTGGCTGGACCTGCGGTCATCGCGCCCTCGCCCGCACCAACCGAGAACACCTCCAGCTATCCTGACGCCACGCCGAACCCGGTGCGGCGGACCAGTGACATGCCGGTCTCGACCTTCTCCATCGATGTCGACACCGCCGCCTATGCCAATGTCCGCGGCATGATCGAGGACGGCGACACGCCGCCCGCCGACGCCGTGCGGGTCGAGGAGATGATCAACTATTTCGACTACGGCTACGAACGCCCGACCAGCGCCAGCCGGCCCTTCGCCGTCACCACCGCCGTCGCCGCCGCCCCCTGGGCGCCGGGCCGCCAGATCGTGCACATCGGGCTGCAGGGATACGAGCTGCCGGCCGCCGAGCGCCGTCCGCTGAACCTGACCTTCCTGGTCGACGTGTCCGGCTCGATGGACGACCCGGACAAGCTCGGTCTGGCCCAGAAGGCGATGAACCTGATCATCGACCGGCTGCGGCCCGAGGACACCCTGGCGATCACCTATTACGCCTCGACCGAAGGGACGACGATCGCGCCCACCCGTGGCGACCACAAGCTGCAGCTGCGCTGCGCCGTGGCCAGCCTGTCGGCCAACGGCGCCACCGCCGGCGCGCGCGGCATGGTCAACGCCTACGAACAGGCCGAGGCGAACTTCGCCCGCGACCGGGTCAACCGCATCCTCATGTTCACCGACGGCGACTTCAACGTCGGCACGACCGACAACCAGCGGCTGGAGGATTTCGTCGCCGGCAAGCGGGCCACCGGCATCTATCTGTCCGTGTACGGATTCGGTCAGGACAATTATCAGGAAGACCGCATGCAGGCGATCGCCCAGGCCGGCAACGGCGTGGCCGGATACGTCGATGATCTGGCCGAGGCGCGCCGCCTGTTCGGCCCCCGGTTCGACCGCGGCGCCTTCCCCATCGCCGATGACGTGAAGATCCAGGTCGAGTTCAATCCCGCCCGCGTCGCCGAGTGGCGGCTGATCGGCTACGAGACCCGGCTGCTGAACGAGGAGGACTTCGCCAACGACCGCGTCGATGCGGGCGAGGTCGGCTCGGGCGCGTCGGTGACCGCGCTGTATGAAATCACCCCCGTCGGCGGCCCGACCCAGATGGGCGAGCGGCGCTATCCTGACAACCGCATCGGCGTCGGCGGCGGCGACCCATCCGGCGAGGTCGGCTTCGTGCAGATCCGCTACAAGCTGCCGGGCGAGAGCGAGTCGCAGTTGATCTCGCAGGTGGTGTCCAATGCCGGCCAGCCGGGCCGCGTCAGCGCCCAGCCGCCCGAGAGCACCCGCTGGGCCATGGCCGTCGCCGCCTTCGGCCAGAAGCTGCGCGGCGACCCGTGGATGAGCCCCGACTACGGCTGGGACCAGGTGCTGGAACAGGCGCAAGGCGCGCGCGGCGAAGACCCTTACGGCGACCGCGCCGAGTTCGTCCAACTGGTCCGCGCGGCGCAGGGCCTGCCGGCAAGGACGGAGCCGTAGCTCTCACCTCCCCGTTCGCGAATGCGAATGGGGGAGCCGGATGCCTTTCACCTCCCCGTTGGCGAAGCCAATGGGGAGGACAGGCGACCGCAGGACGCCAGGAGGGGGCGGCGCAGGTGTCCGCCTTGTGAAGCGCCAATCCCCTCTGACGGAGCCGCCCCCTCCTGACCGCTTGCGCAGTCTGTCCTCCCCACGCGCTCCGCGCGCGGAGAGGTGAGACGATGTCGCATCCAGACGCTCAACTGTGTGCGTTGAGCAAATCAAACCGCTGTAATTCCAAAGCTTCATTTTTTCTCGAGCCGCTGAAC
>JAZKHQ010000040.1:0-47889 GCA_040385285.1 Pseudomonadota bacterium | reverse complement strand
GCCGCCTACGCCAAGGACTTCCTGTTCCAGGAGGGCCAGCTGCGCCAGCCGATCTCGACCCTGTCGGGGGGCGAGCGCAATCGCCTGCTGCTGGCCCGCGCCCTGGCCAAGCCCGCCAACATGCTGGTCCTCGACGAGCCCACCAACGACCTCGACATGGACACCCTCGACAAGCTGGAAGAGCTGCTCGAGGGCTATGACGGCACCCTGATACTGGTCAGCCACGACCGCGACTTCGTCGACCGTCTAGCCACCTCGACCATCGCCATGAACGGCCGCGGCGACATAGTCGAAACCCCCGGCGGCTGGACCGACTTCGTCCGCCAGAATCCGGGCTTCCTCAAGCCCGCCCCCGCAACAGCCGCCAAGCCCGCCGCCCCGGCGCCAACACCCGCTCCCGCCGCGCCCGCCGCCAAACCCGGCAAGCTGTCGTTCAAGGACCAGCACCGCCTCAAGGAACTGGACGCGCTGATCCACGCCCTCCCCGCCGACATCGCAGCGCATGAAGCCCGCCTCGCCGACGTCAACTTCTACGCCCGCGACCCGTCCGGCTTCGCCTCCACCATGAAGGCCCTCGACGCCGCCCGCGAAAAGCTCGCCACGGCCGAGGACGAATGGCTGGCGCTTGAGGAAAAACGGGAAGCCCTGGGCGGCTGAAAGACGCATGGCGGCGCCGTCCATATGGTCTAGGTTGTAGTCATGAGCCCGGTGACACGCCGCCTGGAATTCACCCCTGCCGAGCGAACGGTCATCGATCGCATCAACGCCGTGCTCGCCGTCACGCCCCGCCTCAAGGTGGACGGCTGGCGCCTCGCCGCCGGCCAGTGGCTCAATGCCCGCCTCAGCCCCGCCGCCGAGCGCGTGACCCAGGCCTGGCTCTCCCGTCGCGGCGTGACGGTGGAGGTTCTGAGCATCCCCAACGGCGACGTCTCCGTTCCGATCCGCATCCTGCGCCCGCCCGGTCAGGCGCGCGCCGTCGTCCTCGACATCCACGGCGGCGGCTGGGTTGTCGGCAGCGCAGGGCTGAACGACCGCCTGAACGCCCACCTTGTTACGGAGGGCGGCTTGGCCGTCGTCTCTGTCGACTACCGCCTGCTCAACGAGCCGCGTGGGGTTTTTCTGCCAGACGCCGTGTCCGACTGTCTCGCCGCCGCAAACTGGCTGCTCGACCATGCCGCCGAGCGCTTCAACACCGACCACTTGCTAGTCGTCGGCGAATCCGCCGGCGGCCACCTCGCCGCCCTGACCGCGCTTCAACTGCGAACCACTGACAGGCTGAGCGCCTTCCTTGGCTGCATCTTCGTCTATGGCGCGTTCGACCTGACCGGCACGCCCTCGGTGCGGTCCGCTGGTCCCGATACCCTGCTGCTTAACGGTCCGACCATGGCCGCCGACCTCGCCCGTCTGACGCCGGGGCTTGACGAAGACCGCCGACGCCAGCCCGACATCTCGCCCCTCTACGCCGACCTCACCGGCGTTCCCCCTGCCCTGTTCGTGGTCGGTGATCTCGATCCGCTGTTCGACGACAGCCGCCTGATGGCTGCCGCTTGGGCCGAGTTCGCTCCCGCCGAACTGGTTGTCGTGCCGGCTTCACCTCACGGCTTCATGCACTTCAGCGGACCGAACGCCGCCAAGGCTCGTGAAGCGATTCGCGATTGGCTGGCGGACAAGGTCTGACCTGGCTAACCCCCGGCCTTCACCTTCGCCCGGAACGCATGCAGCAGCGGCTCGGTGTAGCCGTTCGGCTGATCCACGCCCTCGAACACCAGCGCCCGCGCCGCCTGGAAGGCGAGGCTCCCGTCCGGGTCCGGCGCCATGGGCCGGTACAGCGGATCGCCCGCGTTCTGGCCGTCCACTTTCGCCGCCATCCGCAGCAGCGCCGCATCCACCTGTTCGGCCGTGCACACGCCGTGCAGCAGCCAGTTGGCGATGTGCTGCGACGAGATCCGCAGGGTGGCCCGGTCCTCCATCAGGCCGATGTCGTGGATGTCCGGCACCTTGGAGCATCCCACCCCCTGGTCGATCCAGCGCACGACGTAGCCGAGGATGCCCTGGGCGTTGTTGTCCAGCTCGTCGGCCACCTCCTGCTCCGACCAGTTCACGCCCTCAGCCAGCGGCGGGGTCAGCAGGTCGGTCAGGCCGGGCGTCGGGCGGCCCGCCACGTCCTTCTGCACCGCGAACACATCGACGGCGTGATAGTGCAGGGCGTGCAGGGTCGCGGCGGTCGGCGAGGGCGTCCAGGCGGTGTTGGCGCCGGTTCTGGGGTGGCCGATCTTCTGTTCCAGCATGTCGGCCATGCGGTCGGGCGCAGCCCACATGCCCTTGCCGATCTGGGCGCGCCCCGACAGACCACACGACAGGCCGATGGCGACGTTCCGAGCCTCATACGCCGCGATCCATTTCGAGGTCTTGATGTCGGACTTGCGCACCACCGGCCCGGCCTGCATCGCCGTGTGGATTTCGTCGCCGGTGCGGTCCAGGAAACCGGTGTTGATGAAGGCGATGCGGTCCTTCACCGCGTGGATGCAGGCCGCCAGATTGGCCGAGGTGCGCCGCTCTTCGTCCATCACCCCCACCTTGATCGTGTGCCGCGCGACCCCGATCAGGTCCTCGACCGCGTCGAACAGATCGTTGGTGAAGGCGCACTCGTCCGGCCCGTGCATCTTGGGCTTCACGATGTAGATCGAGCCGGCGCGGCTGTTGCGGAACCGCCCCAGCCCCTTCAGGTCATGCAGCGCGATCAGCGACGTCACGATGGCGTCCAGGACCCCCTCCGGCGCCTCCGATCCATCGCCCAGCCGCACCGCCGGATTGGTCATCAGGTGGCCGACGTTGCGCACGAAGAGCAAGCTTCGTCCGGGCAGGGTCACGACCGATCCATCCGGCGCGGTGACCTCACGATCCGGCGCCAGTTCGCGGGTCATCGACCGCCCGCCCTTGTCGAAGGTCTCGACGAGATCGCCCTTCATCAGGCCCAGCCAGTTGCGATAGGCCGCGACCTTGTCCGCCGCATCGACGGCGGCGACCGAGTCCTCCAGATCGACGATGGTCGACAGCGCCGCCTCCAGCACCACGTCGGATATGCCCGACGGATCGGTGCGGCCGATGGGATGGTTCGGGTCGAACACCACCTCGATGTGCAGGCCGTTGTGGCGGAACACCCGCCCGTGCGCCGTCGCGCCGACGTACTGGCCGGGATCACGGATGGCGATGCCACCGCCGGGGTCGCCGAGGTCCGTCCATGATCCTTCGGCCAGCGGCACGGCCTCGTCCAGGAAGGCCTTGGCCCGGTCCACGACGCGGGCGCCCCGCGCCGCATCATAACCGCCGCCCGCCGGAAGGTCGCCCAGCGCATCGGTGCCGTAGAGCGCGTCATACAGGCTGCCCCAACGGGCGTTGGCGGCGTTCAGCACGAAGCGCGCGTTCAGGGATGGCACGACCAGCTGCGGTCCCGCCATCGTCGCCACCTCGGCGTCCACGTTCGCCGTGCCGATGGTGAAGGGCGCGGGTTCGGAGACGAGGTAGCCGATGTCCCTCAGGAACGCCTCGGACGCCGCGACGTCATACGGCTGCCCGCGCCGCTCCGCATGCCATTCGTCGATCCGCGCCTGCAGCTCGTCCCGCCGCGCCAAAAGCCGCCGGTTCCGTGGCGCGAACCGCTCGAAGATCGCGGCCGTCCCGGTCCAGAAGACGTCCGCCTTGATCCCCGTCCCCGGCAGCGCCTCGCCCTCGATGAAGGCGGCCAGTTCATCGGCGACCATCAGACCGGCGCGCGGCGTCATCGACATGGGAACTCCATCAAGGGGGTGTGGCTGAAACATTCCGTGATGACCCCACGGAAGTCGAGCGGTTTTCGCACGCGCAGCAAACAAGGCATCGCTTGCGCCCCGGGCTGCGCGGCGCATCATCGGCGGATGAAAGCCGTCGCCTACCTCCGCCTGCACTGGCCCGTCATAGCCCTGCTGCTGGTCGCCGCCTCCAGCCTGCTCTGGCCCATTCCCGGTGGTTGGCTGTCACGGCTGGCGCTGGGCTGGGACGTGGGCGCCGCCCTGTTCCTGATTGAGGCCGCGATCAAGCTGACCCGGTCACGCTCACCCGAGGACATCCGTCGGCGCTCGGCGGCGCTGGACGAGGCCGGTCCCGCCGTCCTGCCGCTGGCCCTGTTCGCCGCCGTCGCCAGCATCGTGGTGGTGATCGGCGAGGCCCTGCGCGCCGCGTCCGAAGGCGGGGCGGGATCAGCCGCCGTGCTCGCGCTCGCCACCGTCGCCCTGTCGTGGAGCTTCGTCCACGTGATGTTCGCCTTCCACTACGCTCACGCCTTCTACGCCCCCGCGCCGGGGCGAAAGACCGAGCGCGGCGGGCTGATCTTCCCCGGCGGCGAGGCGCCCGACTACTGGGACTTCCTGCATTTCTCGCTGATCATCGGCGTGGCCCAGCAGACCGCGGACATCCAGATTTCCGACAAGGCGCTCCGCCGCATCTCGACGGTTCACAGCGTCACCGCCTTCCTGTTCAACACCGTGATCGTGGCCCTGACGGTCAACATGGCGGTCAGCCTGCTGGGCTCGAACTAGGCTAACGCCTTGACTTGGCCGCATTGGAGGCCCATCTCCGCTGCATCGCACCATAGCGATTTCCGGCGTCTCCAGCGCGTGTGGGTCTTTCAGACCTGACTGTAGCAGCCGCCGGGTCCTCAAATTCATTCGCTGCCCGGACACGCGGGGCGGCGCCCGATCCACCCCGAAGGCCCCTTTCAGGCGCCCCATCGGGACTGGCGGTGCGCGGCTCACTGGCGTCAATGCCCGGCCGATGCGCACTGCCGCATGCGAAAGAAACCGCTCCGTGAGCAACAAGACCTTCGAGACCTTCGGTCTCAACCCCGCCCTCCTGACGGCCCTGGCCGCCGAGGGCTACACCATCCCGACCCCGATCCAGCAGCAGGCCATCCCGGATGTCATGCTGGGTAAGGATCTGCTGGGCATCGCCCAGACCGGCACCGGCAAGACGGCGGCCTTCGCCCTGCCGATCCTGCACCGTCTGGCCGCCAACCGCATTCCGCCCAAGCCCCGGACCACCCGCGTCCTGGTCCTGTCGCCGACCCGCGAACTGGCCACCCAGATCGCCGACAGCTTCAAGACCTACGGCAAGCACCTGGGCTTCCGCGTCGCCGTCATCTTCGGCGGCGTGAAGTACGGCCCGCAGGAACGCGCGCTGCAACAGGGCCTCGACGTTCTGGTCGCCGCCCCCGGCCGCCTGCTGGACCACCTGCAGCAGAAGACCCTGGACCTGTCATCGACCGAGATCTTCGTCCTCGACGAGGCTGACCAGATGCTGGACCTGGGCTTCATCAAGCCGATCCGCCAGATCGTGTCGCGCATCCCGGCCAAACGCCAGAACCTGTTCTTCTCGGCCACCATGCCGACCGAGATCGGCAAGCTGGCGGGCGAGCTGCTGAAGGACCCGGTCAAGGTCCAGGTCACGCCCTCGGCCACCACCGTCCAGCGCATCAACCAGTCGGTGATCCACGTCGAACAGGGCAGGAAGCGCGCCCTGCTGACCGAGATGTTCAGCGATCCGGGCTATACCCGCTGCCTGGTCTTCACCAAGACCAAGCACGGCGCCGACAAGGTCGCGGCCTATCTGGAAGCCGGCGGCGTCGAAGCCGGCGCCATCCACGGCAACAAGAGCCAGCCCCAGCGTGAACGCACCCTGGCCGCCTTCAAGGCCGGCAAGCTGCGCGTTCTGGTCGCCACCGACATCGCCGCCCGCGGCATCGACGTGGACGGCGTCTCGCACGTGCTGAACTTCGAACTGCCCTTCGTGCCGGAAGCCTACGTCCACCGCATCGGCCGCACGGCCCGCGCGGGCGCCGACGGCACCGCCATCAGCTTCGTCGCCGGCGACGAGATGAAGCTGCTCAAGGACATCGAGAAGGTCACGCGCCAGAAGATCCCGGCCACTGACCGCCGCAACGATCCGGTCCTCGGCCGTCTCGACGCCTCGATCATGGCGGCCGGCGTCGGCAAGAAGGCGACCATGCCCGAGCGTGAGGGCGGCGAACGCGGCGAAGGCCGTGGCCGGCGCAATCCTCACCGCAACGGCGTCAAGCTCGAGGGCGGCGGCCAGCCGCACCGCGTCCGCAAGGGCGGGGCTGCCCGCGACGCCCGTCCGACCCCGGAACGCGCCTTCGACCCGATGGCCCGCGAGCGGCCGCGCCCGACCAACAACGACCCGCGCAACGCGCCGGCCGCCGAGGCCAAGCCCGAGGGCCAGATCAACCGCCGCCGTCGTCGCCCGTCCAACGGCGGCAAGGGCTACGTCGCCAAGGGCTAAGGTCTGATGCGTTTCGCCTCTCCGCTTGAACGCGGAACCCTGATCCGGCGCTACAAGCGGTTTCTGGCCGATGTGGCGCTGGACGGGGGCGGCGAGACGACGGTCCATGTCCCCAACCCCGGCGCCATGCTGGGGCTGACGACGCCGGGCCTGCCGGTCTGGATGTCGCGCTCGCCGGATCCGAAGCGCAAGCTGCCGCTGACGCTGGAGATGATGTCCGTCGACGGCGGACTGGTCGGGGTCAACACCATGAACCCCAACCGCATCGGCGAGGCCGCCATCCGGCGCGGCGGGATCGCGGAACTGACCGGCTACGAGACCCTGCGCCGCGAGGTCCGCTACGACAGCGACAGCCGCATCGACATCCTGCTGACCGACCCGAACCGGCCGCCCTGCTATGTCGAGATCAAGAACTGCCACTTCCTGCGCACGCCGGATCTGGCCGAGTTTCCTGACTGCAACACCGTGCGCGGGATCAAGCACCTTAAGGCCCTGGAGCGGGTGGTTCAGGACGGCGGCCGCGCGGTCATGCTGTTCGTCATCCAGCGGACCGACGCCTTGGCCTTCGACACCGCCGACGACATCGACCGCGCCTACGGCCCCGCCCTGCGCGAGGCCGCTTCACGCGGGGTTGAGGTTTTGTGCTATGATTGCCATCTGAATTCCGACGCCATCACCCTGAACCGCGCCCTCCCCTGGCGTGGCCGACCCTGAATACCGGCCCCGAAAGCTGAACTATGTACGAGACCCCCGAACTGGTCCCCGACGCCTTCG
Source organism: Pseudomonadota bacterium (assembly GCA_040385285.1). Lineage (GTDB taxonomy): Bacteria > Pseudomonadota > Alphaproteobacteria > Caulobacterales > Caulobacteraceae > Brevundimonas. Next base: position 40,782 of record JAZKHQ010000040.1, on the reverse strand, counting down.
CCCGCAGCGGCGAAATCCGCATCCACGACGAGGATGACTTCGAGGGCATGCGCGCCGCCGGCCGTCTGGTCGCCGAGGCGCTGGACATGATCGGCGAGCATGTGAAGCCCGGCGTCACCACCGGCCATCTGGACGATCTGGTGCGCGAGTTCACGCTCGACCACGGCGCCCTGCCCGCCTGCCTCGGCTACAAGGGCTATACGAAGACGATCTGCACCTCGATCAACCACGTCGTCTGCCACGGCATTCCGGGCGACAAGGTTCTGAAGGAAGGCGACATCGTCAACATCGACCACACCGTCATCGTCGACGGCTGGCACGGCGATTCCAGCCGCATGTATCCGGTCGGCGCCGTCAACGCCCGCGCCCGCAAGCTGGTCGAGGTCACCTATGACGCCCTGGCCCTGGGTCTGGCCCAGGTGAAGCCTGGCAACACCTTCGGCGACATCGGCTACGCCATCCAGCGCTTCGTCGAGGAGCAGCGCATGAGCGTGGTGCGCGACTTCTGCGGCCACGGCATCGGCCGCATCTTCCACGATACGCCGAACGTCCTGCACTACGGCCGCCGGGGCGAGGGCGCGGTGCTGAAGCCCGGCATGTTCTTCACCATCGAGCCGATGGTGAACCTGGGCAAGCCGCACGTGAAGGTGCTGTCCGACGGCTGGACCGCCGTCACCCGCGACAAGTCCCTGTCGGCCCAGTGCGAGCACTCGGTCGGCGTGACCGAGGACGGCGTCGAGATATTCAGCGCCAGCCCCAAGGGCCTGTTCCGCCCGAAGTTCTGAACGGCCTTCCGTTCCTGACGGACGCTTGAGCGCCGCCCTGCTCCAGCGCATGATCACGTCGCTTGAGGGAGGCCGAGCATGACCGCGACCGTGACGACGCCGATGGCCGACGCCTGGCGCTGGTGGGAGGCGCGGCGTGTTCGCTACAACGTCGTCCTGTTCGTGACGGGCTGGATCGGGTGGGCCTTGCTGATCGCCACTGGCTTCGGCTGGAATGCGAACGCCCTGATCGCAATCTGGCAATCCGGCATGGGCGACTTCGCGTTGGCCACTGCCCGAGTCGGCATGGTCTATCTCGTGTACATGGCGGCGGCCAACGTCCTGTTTCTGCTTGGACCGCTGCTTGAGGTCGTCCTCAAACCAGACCCCGTTCAGGCCTATCGCCAACGCGCCCTGGCGATGGGCACAGTCCTGTCCGTTGCACTCCCCCTGATCGCGGCGATCGGTCTGGGCCTGCTGATGTGGGATCCCCGGCATGGGGGCTGATACGCCCCCCAAACCCCACCACACCGGCCACCGTGAGCGGCTGCGCGAGCGCGCGCGCGCGGCGGGCCTGCCGACCCTGCCCGACTATGAACTGCTGGAGCTGTTCCTGTTCCGCAGCCAGCCTCAGGGGGACGTGAAGCCCATCGCCAAGGCGCTGCTGACCCGGTTCGGCTCGCTCGCCGCCGTGCTGGCCGCCTCGGTCGAGGACCTGATTACCGTCCGCGCCGAGGACTCCAAAGGCCGCTCCAAGGGCGTCGGCGCCGAGACCGCCCTCGACCTCGCGGCCCTCCACGAGGTCGCTCGTCGGGTGGCCAAGGAGGAACCGACCAAGCGCCCGGTGATCTCGTCCTGGACCGCGCTCCTGTCCTACGTCCGGGTCAGCCTGCAGCACGAGCCGCGCGAGCAGTTCCGGGTGCTGTATCTCGACAAGAAGAACCAGCTGATCCTCGACGAGGTCCAGAACCGCGGCACCGTCGACCACGCCCCCGTCTATCCGCGCGAGGTGGTGCGCCGGGCGCTGGAGCTGTCGGCCAGCTCGATGATCATCGTCCACAACCACCCGTCCGGCGACCCGACCCCGTCGCGCGCCGACATCGAGATGACCAGACAGGTGGTGCTGGCGGCCAAATCCCTCAGCGTCGAGGTCCACGACCACCTGATCGTCGGCCGCGACGGCGTGGCGAGTTTCAAGCAACTGGGGCTGATGTGAGCCTCGATATTTTCATTTCCCGCTCATCCCCGCGAAGGCGGGAACCCAGTCCTGTCCACCGAGACGCCGGTGTTTCAGGACATCGTTTGAAGCAGACGCCATCCGCATGACCATCCTCCGCACCGAACGCCTGACCCTGACGCCGATGGCGGTGGGCGACCTGTCCGATCTCAAAGCCCTGTGGGCCGACCCAGCCTTCACGCAGCATATCTTCGGCAAGCCGCTGACGGGCGAGGAGGTGTGGTTCCGCCTGTTGCGCGACGTCGGCCACTGGTCGGTCGTGGGCTACGGCAACTGGGCCGTCCGGCGCACGGAAGACGGCGCCTATGTCGGCAGCGTCGGGGTGCTGGACTACCGCCGCGACATGACGCCCGCCTTCGACGCGCCTGAACTCGGCTGGGGCGTCGCCCCGCGCTTTCAGGGCCAGGGCATGGCCTTCGAAGCGGTGTCGGCGGCGCTGGCCTGGTGCGACGAGGCCCTGAATGCGCCCCGCACCGTCTGCATGATCTCGCCCGACAACGCCGCATCGCTGAAGCTGGCCGAGCGTGCCGGCTACGTCCGCTACGGCGAGGCCGACTACAAGGGCGACACGGTCATCCTGTTCGAACGCACGGCGCGCTGACCTTGGCCCTGTAGCCCCCCATTAAGGTTTACCGGTCATTCTGGCGGCTGACGCCGGAGACCCGTTCGCCCATGCCCATGCCCGTCGAAACGCTTCACAGCCATCTGGCCGAAGCCTTTCCCGACGCCGAGATCGTGATCGACGATCTGGCGGGCGACGGCGATCACTATCGCGCGCGCATCGTCTCCACCGCCTTCGCCGGCCTGTCCCGCGTGCGCCAGCACCAGCTGGTCTATGCGGCGCTGAAGGGCAAGATGGGCGGCGAGTTGCACGCCCTGGCGCTGGAAACCTCCGCACCTTCAGGAGCCGCCTGATGCGTTACCGTCCCTTCGGCCGTTCGGGCGCGGCGGTGTCCTGCGTCACCCTCAGCGTCGGGAACAAGGCCATTTCGCGCGGCCCCGCCGCCGCCTGCGAGCTGATCTATTCGGCGCTGGAAGCCGGCATCAACAGCTATGTCCTGGAAAACGCCGATCCCGTTCTGGCCGAGGTCGTGGGTGAGGCGCTGAAGCATGTGGACCGCAAGCTGGTCAGCATCAGCATGGTTCTGGGGAACGGCGACGGCCGCCGCGGTTCGCTGCGCGACTTCACCGCCGAGGGCATGACCGGCGCCATCGACCGCGCCTTGCAGGTCTCCGGCCTCGGCTGCTTCGACGTCGCCATTCTGGCCGAGCCGGGCGAGGACGAACTGGCCCAGAGCTCGCTGAATGCACTGAAGGCCCTGCGCGCCACCGAGCGGGTGAAGCTGCTGGGCATCGCCGGCGACGGCCCGGTGATGGACACCTATGTCTCGACCGGCGCCTTCGACCTGCTGGTCACCTCCTACCACGTCAACTCGCCGTGGCAGGTGCGCTCGCGCATCCGCGCCGCGCGCGAGCAGGACATGGTGATCTTCGCCAACGACTATTTCCCCGCCAGTCTCGACAGCGAGCGCAAGGCAGCGGCGATCCACGAGCCGAAGAAGAAGGGCCTGTTCGGCTTCGGCGGCGGGCCCAAGGCGCCCGTGACGCCCCTGACCGGCGCCGGCACCTTCGCCTTCCTGCACCGGACCAACGGCTGGACGGCGGAGGAGATCTGCCTCGGCCACACCCTGACCGATCCCTCGATCGCCAGCGTCATCATCGAGGCCGACGACGAGGCGCGGCTGAACGGTCTGGCCCAGGTGCCGGAGCGCGACATGCCCCCCGGCCTGCCCGCCCAGATCGAAATGGCCCGCATCGCCGCTGCGGCTTAAGTTTCGTCCTTCTCCCCTTGGGGGAGAAGGTGGCTCGCGGAGCGAGACGGATAAGGGGGCTGGGTCCAGCTCGCTCATCGTCAGAAGGTCAGCCTGTATTCGGCATACCCCTCATCCGAGCCGCTGGCGCGGCCCACCTTCTCCCCCAAGGGGAGAAGGACTCGGTTCGAACCCTTGACCCGGCGGCTCCGCGACCCTAGCTGACGGCCTCGCAACAAGGGCCATTGCCGTGACCGACCAAGCCGTCGCCGACCCCGTCCACGCCTTCATCGACAAGACGGTGAAGGAGCACGACGTCGTGCTGTTCATGAAGGGCACGCCGGACGCCCCGCGCTGCGGCTTCTCGTCCCTGGCGGTTCAGATCCTCGATCACATGAGCGCGCCCTTCGTCGGCGTCGATGTGCTGCAGGACGAAGCCCTGCGCGAGGGCGTCAAGGCCTACACTGACTGGCCGACCATCCCGCAGCTGTATGTGAAGGGCGAGTTCGTCGGCGGCTCGGACATCGTGCGCGAGATGTTCAACGCGGGCGAGCTTCAGGCCCTGATGGTCGACAAGGGCGTGGCCCTGGGCGAACCGGAAGCCTGATGGCCCGCAAGGCGCTGGAGCCGCGCGAGGACCGCGAGATCTTCGTGGCGCCGCTGGACGTCCGGCCCGAGCACATCGACGAGAACGGCCACGTCAACAACGTCGTCTATGTCGGCTGGCTTCAGGATGCCGGCACGGCCCACTGGATGGCCCGCTTCGACGAGGCCACCCGGGCGAAGTGGTCCTGGGTCGGGACGCGGCACGAGATCGACTACATCCGCCCGATCATGCCCGGCGCCACCGGCGTCGTGGCCCGCACCTGGGTCGGCGATCCGCAGGGCCCGCGCTTCAACCGCTATGTCCGCATCGAGGACGGCGAAGGCCGCCTGTGCGCCCAAGGGGTCAGCGAATGGGTGCTGGTGGACGCGAAGACCATGCGTCCCCACCGCATCCCGGCGGAAATGCTGCCGAGCTTCGAACGGCGCGCCTAGTGCACGGTTCCGTACAGGGTTCCACCACTCCGCGAATTATTACTGCGTCTCACCTGTGTGTGTTAAGGTTTCGGACTGATCCCGGCCCGTAACACCCGGCCACCACAAGCTTCACCATAACAAACGAGACGGTTTGGGTCGCACCCCGCGAGCCTCCGGCATTTGCGGAAGGGCCATCTGTGCCCACCCTTACGCCCATTCATCCCCACGGTCCGCTGAGCCTCGCGCTCGCCGTGGTCGGCTCATCGACGGCGCCGCTGCTTCTGCTGGGCGAGAACCTGGTCGTCATCGCCGCCAGCACGTCGTTCTGCGACACCTTTCACCTTGACGAAGCTCGTGTCATAGGCCGGCCGCTGAACGAGATCGGCACGGGCGAATGGAATGTGCCCCAGCTGCGCTCGCTGCTGGACGCCACGGCCTCGGGCGCCGCCGCCATCAAGGCCTATGAGATGGACCTGAACGTCTCCCGCCAGGGCGTGCGCAAACTGGTCCTGAACGCTCACCTCCTGCGTTACGGCGTCGAAGACGAGATGCGTCTCCTGCTGGGCGTCTCGGACGTCACCGAGGCCCGCGCCAACGAAGAGCTCAAGGACAACCTGCTGCGCGAAAAGGCCATCCTGCTGCAGGAGCTTCAGCACCGGGTCGCCAACAGCCTGCAGATCATCGCCAGCGTCATCCTTCAGAGCGCCCGCAACGTGAACTCCGAGGAGACGCGCCTGCACCTGCGGGACGCCCATAACCGCGTGATGTCGGTCGCCGCCCTGCAACAGCAGCTGGTCACCTCCACCCTCGGCGAGGTGAAGCTGGCGCCCTATTTCACCCAGCTGTGCCAGAGCGTCGGCGCCTCGATGATCCGCGACCACGACCAGCTGTCGATCACCTGCCGCGTGGACGACACCTCGACCAGCGCCGACGTGTCGGTCAGCCTCGGGCTGATCGTCACCGAACTGGTCATCAACTCTCTGAAACACGCCTTCCCCGACGGCCGTCAGGGCTTGATCACCGTGTCCTACGAAAGCCACGGCCCGAACTGGACCCTGGCGGTCGGGGATGACGGCGTGGGCATGCCCTCCGACAAGGCCAGCGCGACCCCGGGCCTGGGCACCAGCATCGTCGAGGCCCTGGCGCGTCAGTTGAAGGCGCGGGTCCAGGTCGCCGAGGGCCACCCGGGCACCACCGTCTCCATCATCCACGCCCAGATCGCCGCCGTCGAAAGCGACGCGGTCGTCGCGGCCGGCCAGGCGGTCTGACTACTCGGCCGGGGCCTGGTGGATCACCTGGGTTTCCGGCTTGTCGCTGGCGATGATGATGCAGCCGCCCAGCAGCGGCGTGGCGATGGCGAGCGCGATGATGAGACGACGCATGGTGGTTCCCCTGACTTAAGCGTTGCCGCTACATCGCCCACCCGCGCCTGAACCGCACGTGAATAATCGGAAAGCCGTGTGACCCTGCGGCGCCCAAACGAAAAAGGCCCCGGATCGCTCCGGGGCCTTCTTGTTGTCTGCCTGGTGTCAGCCGGCGCGCGCTCAAGCAGTGAGCCGCCGCGTGGCGAACGATAGCGCCCTCAGGAGCTGTAGTATTCGACGACCAGGTGCGGCTCCATCTTCACCGGGAACGGCACGTCGGCCAGTTCCGGCACGCGCACGACGCGCACCGAGAAGCCGCGGTCGCCCAGTTCGAGGTAGTCGGGCACGTCACGCTCGCCGGACTGCTGGGCCTCGAGGACCAGCGCCATGTTGCGCGACTTTTCCTTGACCTCGACCACGTCGCCGACCTTCAGGCTGTAGGAGGCGATGTTCACCTTCTTGCCGTTGACGGTCACGTGGCCGTGGTTGACGAACTGGCGCGCGGCCCAGGGGGTCGGCACGAACTTGGCGCGGTAGACGGTGGCGTCCAGACGGGCTTCCAGCAGGCCGATCAGCGTCTCGGCCGTGTTGCCCTTGCGGCGCGCGGCTTCGTCGTAGGTCTTGTGGAACTGCTTCTCGGTCAGGTTGGCGTAGTAGCCCTTCAGCTTCTGCTTGGCCTTCAGCTGCAGGCCGAAGTCCGAAACCTTCTGCTTGCGGCGCTGGCCGTGCTGGCCGGGGCCGTACTGGCGCTTGTTGACCGGGGATTTCGAGCGGCCCCAGAGGTTTTCACCCATGACCCGGTCGAGTTTATACTTGGCGCTGTGGCGCTTGGACATCTGTCGCTCTTCATCATGATGCGGCCCGGCATCCCCGATATTGGGAATGCGATCTCAACGGCGGTCCACGCATCGTCCGTAGTTCTTTCGCGCCTCCAGCCGTGAGGCCGGATGCGGGAAAGGCGGGCTTATGACGGCCCGGGGCCGTTGAGTCAACGTGCGGCGGGGTTTTCCGGGGCCCAGACGTAGCCCGAACCCTGCTTCTTCACATGGCCGACGCCCGGCCAGGGGAAGTGCACGCCGTAGAGCATCAGCTCGTCGCGCCCGGCCCGCTCCAGCAGACCCTCGCGCGTGGCGATCCCGGCGGGGCCGTCGGTGTCCCAGCCCTGCGTCCACTCCGGATGGACCACCGACAGCACCGAACTGTGCATCGCGTCGCCGAAATAGAGCAGATGCGTCTCGCCCGAGACGATCTCGTAGCCCGTATGCCCCTCCGTATGCCCCGGAAGGGTCACGGCGGTGATCGACGGCGTCAGCACCTCGCCGGGCGAGAAGGGGCGCACCTTGGGCTTGATGACCTCAACCAGGTCCTGCCCGTCGGGATAGGGTTCCATCACCGCCCAGTCGGCGGCCGAGATGTGGATGGTCGCATTGGGGAAGGCCAGCGCCCCTGACTTCGTGACCAGCCCGCCGATATGGTCGCCGTGATAGTGCGAGATCAGGATGTCGGTGACCTGACCCGGCTCGACGCCCGTGGCCTTCAGCGAGGCCATCAGCTTGCCCTGCGTCCCCATCTCGCCCGCCGCGCCGGTGTCGATCAGCACGATGCGGTCGCCGTCCTTGATCAGCAGCGGCTGGATGCTGAGGGCGATCTGGCCGCCCGGCTGGCCCGCCGCCGTCAGGGCCGCCGCCACGACCTGCGGCGTCAGGCCCGCGCCGAACGCCTCATTGTCGTTCGGGATCGCCATCTGCCCGTCCCGCAGCGCATAGGCCTGAAGCACGCCGATGCGGAAGGAATGCACGTCCGGCGACGTCACCACCGCCGGCGCCATGGCCGGATCGACGGGCTTCTCGGCCGGCTTGCAGGCGGCGCCCGTGATCAGAAGGGCGGCCAGCGCCGCGGCGGTCAGAAGTCTCATGGATGTCCCCTCGCTCAATCTTCAGCCCGCCGCCGCGTACAGGGCGCTGACCCGCTTCCAGTTCACCACATCCCACCAGTCTTTCAGATAGTCGGGCCGGCGGTTGCGGTATTTCAGGTAATAGGCGTGCTCCCACACGTCATTGGTCAAGAGGGGCGTCCCCTTTTCAGGCGCGATGTCCATCAGGGGATTGTCCTGATTGGGCGTATTGATGACCTTCAGCCGCCCGCCCTGCACGATCAGCCAGGCCCAGCCCGAGCCGAACTGCGTCGCCCCGGCGTTGTTGAACGCCTCCCTGAACGCCTCCATCCCGCCCAGGTCGCGGTCAATCGCCGCCTTCAGCCCATCCGACGGCGCGCCCCGGTCCGCCTCGGCCGCCATGCCGTTCCAGTAGAAGGTATGGTTCCAGACACCGCCGCCGTTGTTGCGGATACCCTTGGGCAGGGTCGACATGACGGTGAACAGCTCCTCCAGCGACTTCCCCTGCGCCTTGGGCTCGGCCTCGACCGCCTTGTTCAGGTTGTCGACATAGGCCTGGTGGTGCTTGTCGTGGTGGAAATGCAGCGTCTCTTCGTCGATCACCGGCTCCAGCGCGTCATAGGCATAGGGCAGCGGCGGCAGGGTGAAGGCCATGGGGGGCTCCTTCGGCAGGGGTCTGTGCGGCGCCAGACATAGGCGCCGCGGCTCGCCATCCCAAGGTGGAGCGGCCGGTTTTCGTTCCCTTCTCCCTTCTTCAAGGGCGTGCGACTGCGCTCTGGACGGAGCGCCGGGTGCAGACTCAGCCGCAGGCGGCCGCCGCCTCATCCGCGATCTGATCGGCGATGGCTTCATCGACCGGACCGAACAGATGCTCGGTCCCCAGGCTGTGGCCGCGATCGGCGTGGGTGATCCAAGTCACCTGGGCGTCCGGCAGCACGCCCTGAACGGCCGCCCGCTGGCGGTCCTCGCGCACTTGCGAGTCCAGCGTGCCGTAGTGCAGGATCATCGGCGTGGACCAGGCGGCGAACCGTTGCGCGATCGGCGTGTCGTCGGTGAACCACGACTTCCACCACGCCCCGCTGAAGGCCGGCGCGGCGGCCCCGGGATAGGGATCGGCGTCGCCCATGGCCAGGGCCGCCGTCTTCTGCGCCTCATACATCCCGCCCTGCACCATGCGCACCTGCTCGATGTCCTCGGGCGTCCACACGCCATCCGGCTGCATGAAGGGTTCCAGCCGCCCGAACATGCCCGAAGGGGTCTTCAGCCAGTTGGCCCGCACCTCGTCATTGGTGACCGAGCCGTCGCCGTTCTCGTCCATCATGACCAGCGAATAGGCGTCACGGCCGCTCATCTGCCAGCGGACGGCGCTGACCTTGCTCTCCATCGCCGCCCCCATGCCGATGATCAGGCGCGGTTGGGGGACCACGCCGCGCTCGGCCACCCCGGCCAGGTGCGCCGACCCTTCCGAATGGACGAAGACGACCACGCACCGGGCGTTCAGCCCTTGCGGAGACCGGGCCCAGTCATAGACCGCCTCGACGTCACGGCTAAGGTTCTCGGCGGTGACCGAGGGCGCGGCGGCGGCGTCGATGGTCTCGGCCGGGGGGACGCCGTAGCGGACGCCCCGGCGGTCGTAGCGGACGGCGGTCATGCCCCGCGCGGCGAAGCGCGGACCCAGGTCGGCGAAGATGCGGTCGCGCGCCGTGCCGGTCCGCCCCAAGGCCACATCGCGATCGAACGCGCCTGTCCCCGCCACCATCACCACGGCGCCGCGCACCGGTCCGGCGGGCCGATCTGTCTGACCGCTGATGACATAGCCGTCCGCGGACGGCACGGTGAAGGTTGTCGGATCCTGCACCGCAACGGCGGCCGCCAGCATCAGTCCCAGCATCTCGAACCCCTCCCCTGAACAGGCCGCCAAGGTGCGGGGCGGGTGCAAGGCCCGTCAAGCGTCAGCCTTGCGGCAGATTGGCCTTCATGCAGTCGCGCACCGCGCGGCGCAGGTCGCCCCCCGCGTTCAGGTAATCCGCGCCGTTCGCGGCGAAGGCAGCCTTGGTCGCCGCGTCCAGTCCTTCGCCCAGCGCCTCGACCACTCGCTTCTGGCCCTTCTCATGCAGGCAGAAGCCCAGCTCGTTGCAGAGGGCGGTGAACATCGGATCGTAGTCGGGGGCGGCGTCGGTCATGCCGGACCCTTTAGCCGTTTCGCGTGGAAGGCGACATGGTCCGCCATGAAACTGGCCATGAAGAAATAGGAGTGGTCGTAACCGGGCTGCATCCGCAGGGTGATTTTCTGTCCCGCCGCCCTGGCCGCCGCAGCCAGCAGCTCCGGCTTCAGCTGTTCGGTCAGGAAGGGATCGGCGGCGCCCTGATCGATCAGGATGTCGTCATAGACGCCATGCGCCGCGCCGCCTTCGATCAACAGGGCCGCGTCGTGACCCGCCCATTCCGCCCGATCGTCGCCCAGATAGGCCGCGAACGCCTTCTCGCCCCATGGCACCGCCGTCGGCGAACTGATCGGCGCGAAGGCCGAGACGCTTCTGAACAACACGGGATGCCGCAGCGCCAGGGTCAGCGCCCCGTGCCCGCCCATGGAATGGCCGAAGATCGAGCGCGTCTTGGTCGTCGGGAACCCGGCGTCGATCAGGGCGATCAGCTCGCCCGTGACATAGCTTTCCATGCGGAAATGCGGCGCCCATGGTTCTTGCGTGGCGTCGACATAGAACCCAGCCCCCTGCCCCAGGTCATAGGCTGGATCGTTGGCCACATCCTCGCCGCGTGGCGAGGTGTCGGGCGCGACGACGATGACGCCATGCGCCGCCGCCGCCGCATAGGCCTCGCCCTTGGTGGTGAAATTGTCCTCGGTGCAGGTCAGACCCGACAGCCAGATCAGCACCGGAAACGGCCCCGTTCCCTTGCCGTCTGGGCCCGGCGGCGTGAACACCGACAGGGTCATCGGCGTCCCGGTTACGGTGCTGTCGTGTTTCAGGTAGCGGAGAGTTCCGCCGTGGACCTGATGCTGCTTGACCGTCTCCATCAGCCGGGACGGTGCAGCGCGCAGATCTTGTTGCCGGACGGGTCGCGCAGATAGGCGAGGTTCAGCTTGCCGAACGGGCCGTTGCGCTCGCCGGGCGGGTCCTCGATGGCCGTGCCGCCGGCGGCGACGCCCGCATCGTAAAAGGCCTGCACCATCGCCATGTCGCGCGCACCGAAGCCGATGGTGCCGCCGTTGGCGTGGCAGGCCGGCGCGCCGTCGATGGGCTTGCCGATGGCGAAGGCGCCGCGGTCCGTGCGCCACCAGTAGCGCCCCTTGGGGTCCGGCCCGCTCGACGGCGGAATGCCCAGCGCGCCCAGCGCCGCATCATAGAATTTGCGCGACGCCTCGACGTCATTCGCCCCGACGGTCAGGTGCGTGAACATGGCTTCTCTCCCCTAGAGTTCAGATAGTTTTTTTAAACAACTATCTCAGTGATGCAAGCCTAGAACACCACCACGCTGCGGATGCTCTCGCCCGCGTGCATCAGGTCGAAGGCCTCGTTGATCCGCTCCAGCGGCAGGGTGTGGGTGATCATCGGGTCGATCTCGATCTTGCCGTCCATGTACCAGTCGACGATCGTCGGCGTGTCGGTCCGGCCGCGCGCGCCGCCGAAGGCCGAGCCGCGCCAGACCCGGCCGGTGACCAGTTGGAACGGGCGGGTGGCGATCTCCTTGCCCGCCTCGGCCACGCCGATGATGATGCTTTCGCCCCAGCCGCGGTGGCAGGCCTCCAGCGCCTGACGCATGACCACCGTGTTGCCGGTGCAGTCGAAAGTGTAGTCGGCCCCGCCGCCGGTCATCTCGACCAGATGCGCGACGACGTCCGACACATTCTTCGGATTGACGAAATGGGTCATGCCGAAGCGGCGGCCCCACTCTTCCTTGGCAGCGTTGATGTCCACGCCGATGATCATGTCGGCGCCGACCATCTTCAGCCCCTGGATGACGTTCAGCCCGATGCCGCCGAGGCCGAAGACGACGCAGTTGGCGCCCGGCTCGACCTTGGCCGTATTGACCACCGCGCCGACGCCCGTGGTCACACCGCAGCCGACGTAGCAGGCCTTGTCGAACGGCGCGTCCTTGCGGATCTTCGCCACCGCGATCTCGGGCAGCACCGTGTAGTTCGAGAAGGTCGAACAACCCATATAGTGGGCGATGGCCTGACCCTTGTAGCTGAAACGCGAGGTGCCGTCGGGCATGACGCCCTTGCCCTGGGTCGCCCGGATGGCGGTGCACAGGTTGGTCTTGCGGCTGAGGCAGCTTTTACATTGCCGGCACTCAGGCGTGTACAGCGGGATCACGTGGTCCCCGACCGCGACCGAGGTCACCCCCGGCCCCACCTCGACGACTACGCCCGCGCCCTCATGGCCCAGGATGCTGGGGAAGATGCCCTCCGAGTCCAGCCCGTCCAGAGTATAGGCGTCGGTGTGGCAGATGCCCGTGGCCTTGATCTCGATCAGCACCTCGCCCGCGCGCGGCCCCTCCAGATCGACCTCGACGATCTCCAGCGGACGTTTGGACTCAAAGGCGACGGCGGCGCGGGTTTTCATTGGGTCTTCTCTCCTGATCGTTTGGCCGCCAGCCGTTCCAGCACCCGCCCCCGGCCCTTGGCCAGCGCATGGATCACACCCCGGAAGGTCGCCACCTCCTGCTCGCTGAAGGCCGAGCGGCCCAGCATGACGCGCAGGTTCTGGCTCATGGATGGCTTCTTTTCGGGCGGATAGAAGAAGCCGCCGGCCTCCAGCTCGCTCTCGAGGTGTTCGTACATCCCCAGCATCAGCTCGCCCGACGCCGGCGGGTCGCCTTCGCGGAACTTCGGTGGCGGGGCGTCCAGCACATTGGTGCGCCATTCATAGGCGTTGATCGCCACGGCCTGGGCCAGGTTCAGCGAATGGTGCTTCGGGTCGATGGGGATGGTCACGATGCCCTGGGTCAGGGCGATGTCCGTCGTCTCCAGCCCCGCCCGTTCGCCGCCGAACAGCAGGCCGACGTTCAGGCCACTGGCGCGGTCGTCATAGAGGATGCGCGCGGCCTCCCTCGGCGTGCGCACCGGCATCCGCGTCTCGCGCGGGCGGGCGGTGGTGGCGAAGACGGTGTTCAGGTCGGCGACAGCGCCCGCGACGCTATCGAACACGGTCACCGCGTCGAGCACCCAGTCGGCGCCCGAGGCCGTGGCCCAGGCGCGGTCCTGGGGCCAGCCGTCGCGCGGGCTGACCAGACGCAGGTCCGTCAGGCCGAAATTGGCCATCACCCGCGCCACCGCGCCGATGTTATCGGCCAGCTGCGGCTTGTCGAGGATGACGACCGGGGGATGCATGGTTGCTCTCTAATCCTTCTCCCCCTGGGGGAGAAGGTGGGCGGCGATAGCCGCTCGGATGAGGGGTAAGGTTCAGCAGGCAGGATGGTGGCGATGAGCATGAGGCCAGCAGCCCCCTCATCCGTCCGCTTCGTGGCCACCTTCTCCCCCGGAGGGGAGAAGGAAAACCGTTCCTAATCCTCGCCGATCATGGCCGCCCACGGATCGGTGGTCCCGGCCTCGACCTCGGCCACCTTGACCGCCGGCCAGCCGATGGAGACGTCGGCCGACGCGCGCCAGGCGATAACGATCAGGTCGCGCAGCTCGGCGGCGCCGGCGCCCAGCCGGCTGTTCACGAAGGCGGCGCCGCGCGCGTCGGTGTCGCGGAACGCCCCGGCCTTCTCCATCTGGTAGAAAGGCGTCACCTGCCCCAGCGACACGCGCAGATAGGCGGCGATGCGGCCGTTGATGTCGACGAACCGGTCGTTGAAGGTCGGCATGGCGGCCTCGACAGCGTCCAGGCGCGCGACGCGGCTGGCGAAGGCGTTCTCGAAATCGCCGTGCGTCTGACGCGAGGTGGTGAAGCCCTCGGGGTTGGGCACGTCCCGGCTCCAGCCGTTATAGTGGATGGTCGTGTGGTGCGGCTGCGACCCGTCGCCGACGTAGTGAGCCAGCACGCCGATGTCGCGCAGGACCAGGGCCTCCCGGCGCTGACGGTCGGCGCGGTACCAGGCGCGCTTGCCTGGGTCGCTCTCTCGCGCCTCGGCGGCGTTCAGCACGCGGATATAGGCGAAGTCGCGCACCACCTGCTGCCAGCCGTCCATGATGGCGTAGGGCAGGTATCCGGCGTCATCGACGTCCAGACCCGCGGCGATCAGGGCGGCGTCGTATTCCGACTTCAGCCGGGGCAGGGCGTCGATCATCGGGCCCTGGGCGTTGATGACGTGGCCGGTGTCGTCCATGTCGATGAAGTGGGCGGTGTCGCGCTCGCGGTCGTGGGGCTGGCCGCCGCCCTTCCAGCGATCCGGCTCGCGCGCCAGCTCGCCCACATCGGCCACGGCGCCCGGCGTGCGCAGGAAGGCCGGAAGGTCGTCGGGCAGGCCCCGCATCGCCGCCATGCCGACCAGCCGGTGGCCGGTGTTGCCCCAGGCGGAGACCGCGACGGGCGTGGCCGTCAGCGCGAGCGCCGAGACGGTGGCGAGGACGAGGGCGAAACGCTTCATGACGGAACTCTTCGGTTGACCGGTTTCCCGACGGCTTAGCCTATCCCGAAGGCCGTCTCCACCCGCGCGATCCACGACCGGATCGCCGGATAGGGTTCAAGGTCGAACCCGCCCTCATGCGCCACCCGGGTGTAGGCGACCAGGGCGATGTCTGCGAGCGACGCCGCCGGCCCCGCCAGCCAGTCCGCATCCTTCAGCGCCAGCTCCATGCGGTCCAGCGCCGCCCGGCCGCGCTCCATCAGCCGGGGCTCCACCTCCTCCGCCGGCTTGCCCAGATAGAGCCGCTGGAACCGCGCCACGGCGATGTAGGGCTCGTGGCTGTACTGCTCCCAGAACATCCATTCCAGCATCCGCGCCCGGTCATAGGCGTCGGCGGGGATCAGCTCGGTCCCTTCGCCGAAATACATCAACAGGGCGTTCGACTGGGCCAGGGCCCGTCCGTCCTCCAGCACCACCAGCGGCACCTGCGCCGCGGGGTTCAGGGCCAGGAAAGCCGGCGACCGCGCGCCGCCGCCGATGACATCAACATCGACCCACCGATAATCGAACCGTCGATGATCCAGCAACCACTTGACCTTCAAGCAGTTGCCCGAACGAATATCACCATAGACAGTAAGCATCGTTATCCAGTCTAGAATCTATCACCTGCGAATACAGCTCATGCGGCGCGCGGCGTCGCTCTAGCGTTAACCGCAATGACTGTGCGCCGTCCACAGTCATCCATCGAAACGGTGGACAGAGCGTCGCACCCCGCCGCCGTTGCCACCTTCATGCCCCAATTCGCCCCGAAAGAGCGCGCCGCCGGACAAGTCGGGGCCGGCGCCTCCTGAGTCGATTCGTGATCAACGCCGCCGTTCTGTTCGCCGCTGTCCTTGGCCTGGCCTTCCCTGCACAGGGTGATCCGGTGTCCTCCGAAAGCCTCGTCGCCGCGGAATCCGCGGGCGAGACGACGGCTGCGGCTCCGAACGGCGAGATGGCGTTGACCGAGGAACAGCAGGCCCTGATGGACGCAGAGGCCCGCTGGAGCGCTTCGGCCAGCCTCTATCATGCAGGCGGCGGCGGAGCGACGGGCAACGATTCCCTGGGCTGCAAGCCGATCGCCATGCGCACGGTCGCGGTCGATCCCCGCGTCATCCCGCGCCGCACCCGTCTGTTCATCAAGGAAACGGTCGGCATGCGCATGCCGGACGGCTCGCTGCACGACGGCTACTGGTATGCGTCCGATACGGGCGGCGCCATTCGCGGCCAGCGCGTCGATCTCTACACCGGCCATGGCCGCGCCTCGATGCAGCCGGCCATGCGCTTCAACCAGCGCCGCCTGACCATCGTCGAGGCCGGCCGCTTCGAAGGCTGCCCGCCCGCCTGGGACGCCCAGCCGACGCAGATGGCGTCGCTCTAGACCTCTGGGCTCTAGAACTTCCGCTTGCCGCTGACGGTCTCGAAGAACATCCGCCAGTCGCCCATCAGGCTCCACAGCGGATACTGGAACGTCGCCGGCCGGTTCTTCTCGAAGAAGAAATGCCCGACCCAGGCGAAGCCGTAGCCGACCAGCGGCATGCCCAGCAGCCACCAGGCGTTGCGCGTCACCGCCGCCATGATCATCACCCCGATCACCAGCGCCGTGCCCACGATGTGGATGCGCCGGCACGTGCGGTTGGAATGCTCGTGGATGTAATACGGATAGAAGGCTGAGAACGATTGGTACCGTTCGCCGGGTGCGAGCTTGCTCATGGGATCAGCCTGCCTTTCGTCTCGTCATTCCGCAACCGGCCCGCTATCGCCGCCCAGCACCTTGCGGATGATCGGCCAGATGTTGGCGAGCGCCGAGATGAAGCCGACCACGCTGGCGACCATCTGGAAGACATTCCAGATCATGCCGAACAGACTGGGGCCGAACAGGATCTGGCCGAGGGGGAACAGCAGCTCGCTGACCCGGATCTGGAAGCCCGCATAGACCGCCGAATACTCGATCGCCCGGCCCATGACCCAGGCGACGGCCACCGCCGCCGACACCGGCGCCCACAGCAGCGGCAGCGCCAACAGCAGGGCGAGGATCAGCACGGCGATCTTGGTCCCCAGCGTCTGGTTCGACATCCAGGTCATGACCACCCCTGCGCCCAGCGCCAGCACCACGCCGATCATCATCAGCGGCAGCAGCAGGTCCGTCACCGCGATCATGTCGGCGATCACCGATCCGCCCAGGATGCCGATCCCGCTGATCAGGAAGCCGGTCACCCAGGTCGCCCCGTATTGCCCGAGGCGGCGTTTCAGATGGGACAGACTGACCATGGCGCGGCTCCGGTGACGCCCGACTTTGCCGTGGGAGAACGCGGGTGTCGATTCATGCGCCTTTCCTTCTCCCCTTGTGGGAGAAGGTGGCCGAGCGCAGCGAGGTCGGATGAGGGGTCGCGCTGATGTCTGACGTCATGGGTGGCTAGATCGGACGGACCGGTGCGACCCCTCATCCGTCAGCCTTCGGCTGCCACCTTCTCCCGCAAGGGGAGAAGGGATGCTGTTACCGCGGGCCCTTGTGCTTCTTGAACCCGCCGGGCTTGCCGCCCTGGAAGGGTTTCTTCACGAACGGCTTCTTCGCCGGCGCGGGCGCCTCGGCGTCGGTGCGGGGGGCGAAGGGCGGCTTGGGTCCCTTGCGGTGGCCCTTGGCGCCGTCGGCCAGCCGTTCGTCGCGCGAGAACACCTTGCGGGTCTCGCCGCCTTCAGCAGCCGGAGCCGGCGCAGGACGCTCGTCCTTCACCCAAGCCTTCTTCTCATACGGCTTCTTCTCGAAAGGCTTCTTGAACTCGGGGCGGGCGTCGCCCTCCTCGCGCTTCACGTAAGGCTTCTTCTCGTAGGGCTTCTTGAACTCGGGCTTCGCCTCGCCCTCCTCGCGCTTGACCCACGGCTTCTTCGGCCGGTCGTCGCCGCCCTCGCGCTTCATGAACGGCTTCTTGGGGCCCGAGCCCTTGTAGCCGCCGCCCTGGGTCGGGGCTTCCGATGCGGTGATGGTCACGTCGTCGCGCGGGCTGGTCTTCAGGGCCTCGCGGAACGCGGCCTCGTGCGTCTTGGCGATCTCGAAGCGGGTCTCGTCGGGGAAGGTGCGGATGGCGCCGATCTGGGCTTTGGTGATGTGCCCGACGCGGCAGATCAGCGGGATCAGCCACTTGGGGTCGGCGTTCTTGTTCCTGCCCACATCCATGCGGAACCAGACCACGTCGTCAGGGCCCAGCCGCTCACCTGGCCACGGACCCGGCGCGAAGGTCTCGCCCGCGGCGCCTTCTTCGCGCGGTCCACGCTTGGCCGGCTGATGGATCGTCCCGGGCGCCAGCAGCTCCTCCGGCTCCGGCAGCTCCTTCTTCAGGCGGCGGATCAGGGCGCAGGCGATCTCTTCCGGCGTGCGCTCGGCGATCAGGCGCTTGGCCATGGCGATGTCTTCGTCGGTGACCTCGTGCTCGAACATGTCGTCGGCGAACAGGCGGCCCTCATCCTTGGCGCGGATCTCTTCGGCGGTCGGCGCCCCGCTCCAGGTCGCATCGACCCCGGCGTTGGAGATCAGCATCTCGGCCTTGCGGCGCCGCGTGTGCGGCACCAGCAGGATCGACACGCCCTTCTTGCCCGCCCTGCCCGTGCGGCCCGACCGGTGCAGCAGCCCCGCGCGGTTCACCGGCAGATCGGCGTGGATCACCAGCCCCAGGTCCGGCAGGTCCAGTCCGCGCGCCGCCACGTCCGTGGCCACGCACACCCGCGCGCGTCCGTCGCGCAGAGCCTGAAGCGCATCGGTCCGCTCGCGCTGGCCCATCTCGCCCGACAGGGACACCGAGTTGAAGCCGCGCTCCAGCAGCGACGACTGCAGGTGCCGCACCGCGTCCCGCGTCGAGCAGAACACCAGCGCGCCCGGCGCCTCGAAGAAGCGCAGCACATTGACGACCGCGTGCTCGATCTCGTTCGGCGCGATCTTCATCGCGCGGTATTCGATGTCGCCGTGCGGCTGGCTCTTGTTGGTTGTGTCGATGCGCACCGCGTCGCGCTGATAGCGCTTGGCCAGGGTCGCGATCTCGCGCGCGATGGTGGCCGAGAACAGCAGGGTCCGACGCTCTGCCGGCGATCCCTCCAGGATGAACTCCAGGTCGTCGCGGAAGCCCATGTCCAGCATCTCGTCGGCTTCATCCAGAACCAACACCCGCAGGGCCGACAGGTCCAGATTGCCGCGCTCGATGTGGTCCTTCAGCCGGCCCGGCGTGCCGACCACGATGTCGATGCCGAAGTTCAGGGCGCGCGCCTCTTTCCGCGCATCCATGCCGCCGACGCAGGTGGCGATCTTGGCCCCTGTCTTCGCATACAGCCAGGTCAACTCGGTCGAGACCTGCATGGCCAGTTCGCGCGTCGGCGCGATGATCAGGGCCAGCGGCGCGTCCGCCTTGCCGAAGGTCTCGCGGTCGCCCAGCAGCGTCGGCGCCATGGCCAGGCCGAAGGCCACGGTCTTGCCGGACCCGGTCTGGGCCGAGACCAGCAGGTCCGCATCGGCCTGCCCCGCCTCCAGCACAGCCGCTTGAACCGGCGTCGGCTCGGCGTATCCGCGCTCGGAAAGGGCGCCGTCGAGGGCAGGGTGAATGGCGGGGAAGGGCATGGAGAACCTGAAACAGAAAGCGCCCGGCGCGGAGACCGGCCGGGCGGAGGGATGGGGCGTCTATACACCGAACAAGGCCGCCGTGGGGCGCTGTGTGCCGTCACCCGCCTGAATGCCGGAAGGATCTGTCGGCCTGACCTGAAAGACGATCCCGAAATTCCCCGGCCAAAAGTCCAACTCTTTAAAATACCAACGATCCATCAATGCATTGCGCGCGCGAAACAAGCTTGAGTGTTGAGTCCGGAAACCCGCGTAACTTCCAAGTTTTGTCAAAGAACTTTTTGCGACCGGTGTTCGCGGTTGCTTGACTCCGGAGCCTTCGAAGCCTTCTGTTCCGCCGATGTCAGGTCCGGGTCTGCCCGGACCGAAGGAGGCCGTCTTGGGGGCGCCTCCGTGGGGAAAACACCGATGCATCTGCTCTCGCCCGTCACGGCCTTTGTCGCCTGTGTCCTGTCCTGGCTCGTGTCAGGTCTGTCCCTGAAAGCAGTCGGGCGTCACGCAAAGGCGATAGGCCTTCTCGGCTTCGCGGCGGTGATGCTCGCGGCCATGCCCGCGGCGGCTCAAAGCCCCAACTTCAACAGCTACAACGGCAGCCCCAACCCCACGGGCGGTGTCGGCGCGCGGATCGTATTCACCGTCGGCTTCAACTCGGGCAACAAGGTCGTCACCAGCTTCACGATGACCAGCGCCTTGCCGGGCGTGACCTATAGCTGCACGCCCGTTCCGAATGATGAGATCGGCCAGCAGATCACCTGCACCGGCACCTATTTCACCACGGCCTCCGACGTCGCCCTCGGCCGCGCCATCGAACGCCCCGTGGCGCGTCTGATGTCGTTCAGCACGCCGACGAACAGGACCGGAAGCACCATCACCGTGACGGTGCTGCCGGTGATCCCGGCCCCGGTTGCGTCGAACTTCACCAGCAGTGCTGTCGCCTACAACACTGGTTCGGCCAGCGTGACGACCTTCAGCGTCGCTAGCCAGGCGACCTATGACCCCACCAGCTACGCCGTCGGCTCGGGCACGACCGCCAACGGCGGCTCTGTCAGCATCGATAGCGCCGGCCTGGTCAGCTATACGCCGCCGGTCGGTTTCCGCGGCAACGACAGTTTCACCTACACGGCGACCAACGCCGGCGGGACCTCGTCCCCGGCCACGGTGACCGTCCCCGTCAACAACCCGACCCTTTCGTCCAGCCTGACGGGTTCGGCCCAGCAGGGCGTCGCCCTGTCCGGCGTTCAGATCAACACCACGGGCGGCAAGAGCCCCTACACCTGCGCCACCTCGGTGTCCTCGGGCGCCCTGCCGTCGGGTGTCGCGCTCAACAGCAACTGCTCGCTCACCGGCACGCCGACCAGCAGCGGCACGTTCAACTTCACCGTCGCCGTCACCGACAGCACGACAGGCGCCGGCCCCTTCACCCAGACCAGCGGCGCGCTGAGCCTGGTCGTCGCGCCCGGCGTTCCGACCGTGACCGCGATCGCGCCGACCGCCGGCCCGACCGGCGGCGGCACGTCGGTGACCATCACCGGCAACAACCTGACGGGCGCCACCGCGGTCGTCTTCGGCGCCACCCCCGCCACGACCTACACGGTCGTCGGCAACACCCAGATCACCGCCACGGCTCCGGCAGGCTCAGCCGGAACGGTCGACGTGCGCGTCACCACGACGGGTGGAACCAGCGCCACCAGCGCGGCGGATCAATACACCTACGTCCCGGCGCCGACCGTGACCTCGGTCTCGCCGACCGTGGGGCCGACCGGCGGCGGCACGACGGTGACCATCACCGGCGCCAACCTGCTGAACGCCACGGCCGTCACCTTCGGCGCCACGCCCGCGACGGGCTTCACGGTCAACGGGGCGACCTCGATCACCGCCACCGCCCCGGCGGGAACCGGCACAGTTGATGTTCGCATCACGACCGTTGGCGGAACCAGCGCGACCAACGCGGGAGACCAGTTCACCTATGTGGCCGCGCCCACCGTGACCTCGATCTCGCCGACGGCGGGGCCTGTCGGCGGCGGCACCGCCGTCACCCTGACCGGCACGAATTTCACCGGCGTTACGGCGGTGACCTTCGGCGCCACGCCCGCGACCGGCTTCACCTTCAACAGCCCGACCTCGATCACCGCCACGGCGCCCGCCGGCTCGGCCGGCACGGTGGACGTCCGCGTCACCACGGCGGGCGGGACCAGCCCCACCAGCGCGGCGGACCAGTTCACCTACGTCCAGGCTCCGACCGTGACCTCGATCTCGCCAACGGCGGGCCCGACCTCGGGCGGCACGACGGTGATCATCACCGGCTCCGGCTTCGCGGCGGCGCCCGGAACGGGCGCGGTCAAGTTCGGCGCGACCAACGCGACCTACGTCATCAACAGCAACACCCAGATCACCGCCACATCCCCGGCCAACGGCGCCGGAACCTATGATGTGACCGTCACCACGGTGGGCGGCGCGAGCGCCACCAGCGCGGCCGATCAGTTCACCTATGTCGCCACGCCCGCCGTGACCTCGGTCTCGCCGACCAGCGGACCGACCACGGGCGGCACCACGGTGACCATCACCGGCGCCAACCTGCTGAACGCCACCGCCGTCACCTTCGGCGCCACACCGGCGACCGGCTTCACGGTCAACGGGGCGACCTCGATCACCGCGACCGCTCCGGCCGGAACCGGCACGGTCGATGTGCGGGTCACCACGGTCGGCGGGACCAGCGCAACCAACGCAGGGGACCAGTTCACCTTCGTCGCCGCGCCGACCGTGACCTCCATCTCGCCCACGGCCGGACCTGTCGGCGGCGGCACCGCCGTCACCCTGACCGGCACGAATTTCACCGGCGTTACGGCGGTGACCTTCGGCGCCACGCCCGCGACCGGCTTCACCTTCAACAGCGCGACCTCGATCACCGCCACGGCTCCGGCGGGAACCGGCACGGTTGATATCCGCGTGACTACAGTCGGCGGAACCAGCGCCACCAGCGCGGCGGACCAGTACACCTATCTGCAGGCCATCGGTTCGTCGGTGTCGTTCGCGCCGGATCCGCTGATCGCCGGCACCAGCGGGACCTTCACCATCACCCTGACCAACCCGAACGCGGCGAACAGCCCGCCGTTCAGCTTCCTGATGACCAGCGACGCTCACACCCAGCGTGTGGCTGGTTCGCCCGGCGGCACCTGCACCGTCGGCAGCGCCAGCGTCCCGACGACCACTTCGGTGCAACTGAACAACATCGTCGCGCCTCCGGGCGCCTGCACCATCACCTTCTCGTATCAGGGAACGTCCGCGGGCACGGCCACGTTCGGCGTCCCCGCATTCACGCCTTCTGGCTATCCACAGACGCCGGCCGCCTCGGTCACCTTCCAGGTCATCCCGGCCGTGCCGACCGTCACGGCCCTGTCGCCGGCCAGCGGCCCGCTCGCGGGCGGCACGTCGGTCACCCTGACCGGCACGGACTTCACCGGCGTGACCGCCGTTCGTTTCGGCGCCGTCACGGCCACCGGCTTCACCTACAACAGCGCGACCTCCATCACGGCGACGGCCCCGGCCGGTTCGGTGGGCGTGGCGGACGTGACTGTCACGACCCCGAGCGGGACCAGCAGCACGTCCGGCGCCGGCAATGACTACACCTATGTGGCGGCTCCGGCCGCTCCGGCGACCATCACCCCGGCCAACGGCGCCCTCACGTCGGACAACACGCCAGCCTACACGGGCACGGCCCTGACCGGTTCGACGGTCTCGGTGATCGTGGACGGCGCGTCGGTCGGCACGACCACGGCGGACGGCGGCGGGAACTGGAGCTTCACCCAGCCCACCGGCCTCGCGGACGGTTCGCACACGGTGCAGGCCACAGCGACTAATGTGGGCGGAACCTCGCCCGGTTCGAACACCAACACCTTCACGGTGGACACCACCCCGCCGCCGGCGCCGGTGGTGACCGCCCCGGCGAACGGCTCGGTGACCAACAATGCAGCGGCGTCCGTCACCGGCACGGCCGAGGGCGGCAGCACGGTCACCGTCTTCGTAGACGGCGCGGTTGCGGGCACGGCCACGGCGGACGGCTCGGGGAACTGGAGCTTCACCACAGCGCCCCTGTCGCAGGGGGCGCACACGGTCCGCGCCACCGCGACCGACCCCACGGGCAACACCTCGCCCAGCTCGGCGACGAACAGCTTCACCTATTCGCCGCTGTCGATCACCGGCGGCGTTCTGGCCGGCGGCCAGGTGGGCGTGAGCTATTCGGCGGCCATCACCGCCAGCGGCGGCGTCACGCCCTACAGCTTCGCCCTGACCGGCGGCGCGCTTCCGGCCGGGGTCAGCCTGGCCTCGGACGGCGCGCTTTCGGGCACGCCGACGGCCTCGGGCGTCTACAGCTTCTCGGTCACGGCGACGGATCAGAACAGCCTGACCGCAACCGGGGTGTTCAACATCACCATCGCGGCCCCGGCGCCGCCGGTCGCTGACCCGGAGACCACCACGGTGACCCCGACCCCGGGCGGCGGACCGACCAACATCGACCTGTCCGGTTCGGTGGAGGGCGCGGCCTCGATCCAGATCGTGACCCCGCCGGCCAAGGGCACGGTGACGGTCAACGGCCTGGGCGTCGTCTATACGCCTGAGCCGGGCTTCTTCGGCACCGTGACCTTCACCTACAGCGCGGTCGGCTTCTCCAACGGCGGAGCCCCGGGCGCGGTGTCGGCGCCCGCAACGGTGACCATCACCATCCCCGATCCGGTGCTGGCCTTCCCCGGCGGAGCCTTGCCCGCTGGAACGGCCGCGACGGCCTACAGCCAGACGCTGTCTGCGTCTGGCGGCACGGCGCCCTACACCTATGCGCTCACGGCCGGAGCCCTTCCGGCGGGGATCACCCTCTCTTCGGCGGGTGTGCTGTCAGGCACGCCGACCGCGGGCGGGAACTTCAGCTTCTCGGTCACCGCGACCGATTCATCGACCGGCACGGGGCCGTTCACGGTCACCGCGTCCTACACCCTGGCGATCGCGGCGCCGGCCATCGCCATCACCCCGGCCACACTGCCGGCGGGCGCCACGGCGACGGCCTACAACCAGACCCTGACCGCCTCGGGCGGCAACGGCCCCTACACCTACGCCCTGACGGCGGGGGCCCTTCCGGCCGGGATCACCCTTTCGTCGGCCGGGGTGCTCTCGGGCACGCCGACCTCGGGTGGCAGCTTCAACTTCACCGTCACGGCCACGGATTCGACCACGGGCGCGGGCCCCTACACGGGCTCGCAGGCCTATACGCTCACGGTCGCCGCGGCGACGGTGGTGGTGACTCCGACCAGCCTTCCGGCGGCGTCGCGCGGCTTCGCCTACAGCCAGAGCTTCTCTGCGACGGGCGGCACCGGTCCCTACACCTTCTCGCTGCAATCGGGTCCGCTTCCGGCGGGGGTGACCCTGTCGGCCACCGGCGTGCTCTCGGGCACGCCGACCGTGACCGGCAGCTTCCCGATCACGGTGCGGGCGACCGACAGCTCCACCGGCACCGGCCCCTACTTCGGCGACGTCAGCCTGACCCTGGTGGTCAATGCACCGGCCATCACGGTGACGCCGACGGCGTTGCCTGGGGTGATGGCGGGGGTTGCGTACAATCAGCAGCTGTCGTCGACGGGCGGGTCCGGCGCGGTGACCTATGCGGTCACTTCGGGGGCGCTGCCGGCGGGGATCACCCTGACCACGGCGGGCCGGATCTCGGGCACGTCGTATGCGGTGGGGAGCTATCCCTTCACGGTCACGGCGACCGACGCCTTCGGCAACACCGGCACGGTTGTGCTGCGCATCACGATCATGGCCCGTCCCGATCCGTCGGCGGACCCGGACGTGCGGGGGCTGGACGCGGCCCAGGCGGAGGCCACCCGCCGCCTGACCGAGACCCAGATCGGCAACTTCAACCGCCGGCTGGAGCAGCTGCACTCGGGCGGCGGAGCCCAGACCATGAGCATGGGCCTGAGCCTGAACTCGGGCGTGACCGAGCTGGGCCGCGAGGCCGACCTGCGCACCCAGCTGGCCGGCGGGCGGATGTTCGGCCGGCAGTCGATGGCCGACCCGGACCGGGCCGAGCTGAACGCCATGCTGTGGCGTGACGCGAACGCCGAGGGGCTTGCCCTCGCAGGCGCGTCCGGGAAGGCGGGCTTCGGCTCGAACACGGGCATGGGCGTCGGCGGCCTGAACGCCGCGCCGGTTCAATCGGGCGACGGCGGTCCTTCGGGCGGCCTGCGCTTCTGGACCGGCGGCGCGATCGCCTTCGGCGAGCGTGACGGGGACACGGGCCAGTCGAAGTTCGCGGTGCGCTCGGGCGGGATCAGCCTGGGGGCCGACATGGCCGTGTCGCCGACCCTGGACATCGGCATCGGCGGCGGCTTCGGCGAGGAGAGCGCCGATGTGGGCGTGGCCGACTCCAGCGTGGACTCGACCAGCTTCGTAGGCGTGGTCTACGGCAGCTGGCGGCCCCGGGGCGGCGTCTATCTGGACGCCATGCTGGGCTATGGCACGCTTGAGTTCGACCTGCAGCGCCGGGTGACCGCCGACAACAGCCTGGTGACGGGCTCGCGCGACGGCACGGCGGTGTTCGGCTCGGTGGGTCTCGGCTACGACCGGCCGGTCGCGATCGGGCACGTCAACGCCTACACCCGCATCGAGTCGATGAACGCCGAGCTGGACGCCTACACCGAAAGCGGTTCGCCGCTGTGGGCGCTCAGCTATGACGCCCGCGACGTCGAAAGCCTGCAAGGGGTGCTGGGCGCCCGCTACGCCTGGACCCACGAGGAACGGGACAGCCAGTGGACCCCCAGCTTCCGCGTCGAGTACCGGCACGAGTTCGCCGACGGCGGGATCCAGAGCCTGCAGTACGCCGACTGGCTGAGCGGACCGACCTACCAGATCCAGTCGACCGGCTGGGACCGCAGCGAGTTCGCCCTCGACCTGGGGCTGAACATGACCACCACCGGCGGCTGGACCGCCACCGGCGAGGTCGGCGGACGCTTCGCCAACGGCCAGACCCTCGGAACGCTTCGGTTCATGCTGTCGAAAAAGTTCTGATCCGTCTGAGCCACGACTGACGACAAACAGGCCGGCGGGGGCGCATCACCCCCGCCGGCTTTTTGCTGAATGGGGGGCGGAAGGGTCTCGTCAGTTGGCGGATCGCCATCTGCGGCTATGGTGATCCGACACTTTGGAGGAAGCCCGAATGAAACCGACGATCATCGCCCTGGCGGCCTTCGCCGCCGCCCTGGCCGGGCCGGCCGCCGCCCAGGACCAGACCGCGCCCCAGACAGCGCCCATGAGCATCGAGGACTCGCTGATCTGCGCCGGCCTGTTCTACGTCCACTCGACCCTGCCGGAGAACGCCAGCTTCGCGGAAGGGGTCGAGACCTACCGCAGCATCACGGCGACCTTCCTGACCCGCGCCGAAATCCTGGCGGGGCGTGAAGGCAAGCCCACCGACGGCCACGTCGAGCGCGCCGCCGAGGTCGCCGACATGCTGCTGGGACAGGTCAACGCCGCGCCGGACGCGTCCGCGCGCTATGCCGTCATCGCCAGCTGGAACGAGCTGGAGGACGCCTGCATCGCCGGCGGGCAACAGCCCGCCTGACGAACGGTTGCCTTAGCTGTCGAGGAAGCTCCGCAGCTTCCGCGACCGCGACGGGTGCTTCAGCTTGCGCAGGGCCTTGGCCTCGATCTGGCGGATGCGCTCGCGCGTGACGCTGAACTGCTGACCGACTTCTTCCAGGGTGTGGTCGGTGTTCATGCCGATGCCGAAGCGCATGCGCAGAACGCGCTCTTCACGCGGGGTCAGGGACGCCAGCACGCGGGTGGTGGTCTCGCGCAGGTTCGACTGGATGGCCGCGTCGATGGGCAGGATGGCGTTCTTGTCCTCGATGAAGTCGCCCAGGTGGCTGTCTTCCTCGTCGCCGATGGGCGTCTCGAGGCTGATCGGCTCCTTGGCGATCTTCAGGACCTTGCGGACCTTCTCCAGCGGCATGGCCAGCTTTTCGGCCAGTTCTTCCGGGGTCGGCTCGCGGCCGATCTCGTGCAGCATCTGGCGGCTGGTGCGGACGATCTTGTTGATCGTCTCGATCATGTGCACCGGGATGCGGATGGTCCGCGCCTGGTCGGCGATCGAGCGGGTGATCGCCTGACGGATCCACCAGGTGGCGTAGGTCGAGAACTTGTAGCCGCGGCGGTACTCGAACTTGTCGACCGCCTTCATCAGGCCGATGTTGCCCTCCTGGATCAGGTCCAGGAACTGCAGGCCGCGGTTGGTGTATTTCTTGGCGATGGAGATCACGAGGCGCAGGTTGGCCTCGACCATTTCCTTCTTGGCCTGACGGGCCTCGCGCTCGCCCTTCTGCACCGTCTGGACGATGCGGCGGTAATCGTCGATCGGCAGGCCGGCCTCGACCGCCACAGCGGCGACGTCGTTGCGGATCGTGGCGATCTGGGTCGATTCGTTGTCGCTGAACTTGGTCCAGCGCACGCCCATGTCCTTGACCCGCGTCGACCAGGTCGGGTCCAGCTCGGCGGTGAAATAGGCTTTCAGGAACTCGGGGCGCGAGATGCCGTAGCTGTCGGCGAGACGCAGAAGGCGGC
Organism: Pseudomonadota bacterium; assembly: GCA_040385285.1. GTDB lineage: Bacteria > Pseudomonadota > Alphaproteobacteria > Caulobacterales > Caulobacteraceae > Brevundimonas. Next base: position 12,915 of record JAZKHQ010000040.1, on the reverse strand, counting down.
CTTCCAGCCCGATCAGACGCTTGTTGATCGCATACAGCTGCTCGACCAGCGCCTCGATGCGGTTGTTGTTCAGCTTCAGCGTCTTCAGCCGGCCCGAGATCGCGGTCGTCAGGTTGGTGTAGGCCTTGAGATCCTTCGGGCTCAGCACCTCGCCCTTCAGCCGGCTCTCGACCAGCTTGTCCTGCAGCTTGCGGAAGGCGCCGAAGTCGCCCGCCACAGAGTCCAGGATCTCCATGACCCCGTCGCGCAGCTCGGCCTCCATGGCCGAGATCGACAGACCGCCGCCGTCGTCGAAGTCCTCGTCCTCATCATCCTCGGTGCCTTCGGGCTTCTCGGCGCCTTCGGCGGCCTTCTCTTCCTCGGGCTTTTCTTCCTCTGTGGTCTCAGCGGCCACGCCCTGGTTGTGCGGCAGGGACGAGGGGTTCAGCACGCCGTAGGTGGCGTCCAGGTCGATGACCTCGCGCAGCAGGATGCGGTTGTTGGCCAGCTCGTCGCGCCACACCATGATGGCCTCGAACGTCAGGGCGCTTTCGCACAGACCGCTGATCATGGCGTCGCGGCCGGCCTCGATGCGCTTGGCGATGGCGATCTCGCCCTCGCGGCTCAGCAGCTCGACCGAACCCATTTCGCGCAGATACATCCGCACGGGGTCGTCGGTGCGGTCATAGGCGGCCTTGGCCGGGGTCTCGGCGACGGCGGTCTCGGCGGTGTTGGCGACCTCGCCGCCCTCGCCTTCCTTTGTCTCGGCGTCTTCTTCGGCCTCGACGACGTTGACACCCATCTCGCTCAGCATGGCCAGGGTGTCCTCGATCGCGTCGGGGGTCACCTCTTCAGACGGCAGGACCTTGTTCAGCTCCTCCATCGTCACATAGCCGCGGGCCTTGGCCTGCTTGATGAATTTCTTGACGCCGGCGTCGGTCAGATCGAGCAGGGGCCCGTCAGTCGTGGCTTCGGTTTCCTGCGTCTCGGTCTGCGCGTTCATTCAGTCTCTCTCCGGCCGGCGGGGGGATCAGCCCCATCGGCAAATATGCAACGCGCGGCGACTTCGTTTGTTACGAGCCCGCGCTGTCTTCCCAAATCGTTCCGGTCTTGATGGCACGCCGCAACGCATCGCGCTCGGCTTTCAACTGGGTGAAAGCCGAGGCGTCGAACCCCCGGTGGGCGTCCGACTTCGCTGACGCCAGCGCCCGCTCCAACGCCGCAACGCGGGTTGAGGCATCGAACGCCTGCGACCATCGGATCCTTGCTTCGGCGAGGGGCGCATTTGCGGCCAGGAAAGGCGCGCCGGACTTTGCCGCCGCCTTCTCGACCTCGCGCATCAAAGCATCGTGACCCGATTGCGCCAGATGGCGACGAAGGGCCGCGCTGTCAAGGGATTGGCCCGCAAACCGCAGCCGCACCAGCTCCTGCGCCAGTCCGTCCAGCGCCGGATCGCCGAAGCCGTGGGCGGCGATGGCCTCCAGATGATCGTCCATCCGCTCGGGATCATCGACCGCGCCGTGGGCCAGAGCGGCGGCCACCGGCTCGATGGAACGCGACAGGGCCTGCATCGCCTGCGCCCCTTCGGCAGTCTGGCCCTGTTTCGGCGGCGGCCCGGGCCGCCAGCGACCGCTGACCTCGCGGCCGGTGCTCTGCTGCGGCGCGCGGCGGGGGAACAGGTTGTCGAACCGATCGAACAGGGCCTGACGATACTGGTCGGCCAGATCGCGGTCCTGGATGGCGGCGGCCGCGGTGCGCAGCCGGCCCTTGAGCCCCGCGCGGCGCTCGGGCGTGTCCAGCGGCTCCGCCTCGGCCTCGCGCTGGAACAGCACATCGACGAAGGGGATGGTGGTCCCGACGGCCTGACGCAGCGCCGGCGCCCCCTTGTCCCGCAGGATGTCGTCCGGGTCCTGACCGCCTTCCAGCAGGGCGAAGCGGAACGACCGGCCCGCCTTCAGCAGCGGCAGCGCCCGCTCGATCGAGCGATAGGCCGCCCGCCTGCCCGCCGCGTCGCCATCGAAGCACAGCACCGGCTCGGCGGACACCCGCCACAGCCGCTCCATCTGCTCCTCGGTCAGAGCCGTGCCCATGGGCGCCACGGCCGGCACCCCCGCGCGCTGGCAGGCGATGACGTCCATATAGCCCTCGACGACCACGATCCCCTGCTCGCCCTTGCTCTCGGCCCCCAGGATGCGGCGCGCCTCGGGCAGGCCGTACAGGGTCGCGCCTTTGTGGAAGAGCGGGCTCTCCGGGCCGTTCAGGTATTTGGCCCGGTCGTCGGGATTCATCGCCCGGCCGCCGAAACTGACGATGCGCCCCCGGGAATCGAGGATCGGGAACATCAGCCGGTCGCGGAACCGGTCATAGGGCTGGCCGCCGCCTTCCGGCGCGATCAGCATCCCGGCCTCGACCAGTTCACCGGGCTTGGCCCCGCGCTGCACCAGCGCCGCCTTCAGCCCCTCGCGGTCGTTGGGCGCATAGCCGAGGCCAAACCGCTCCCACTGATCCTCAGGCAGGCCGCGCCGTTCCAGATATTCGCGCGCCGCCTTGCCGACGCTGCGGCGCAGGTTCGCCGCGAACCACTTCTGGGCCAGGTCCATCCAGTCGGTCAGGCCCTGACGCTTCTGCTCGCGCTCGGCCGCCTGCGGGTCCTCGGCCGGCAGGGTCATCCCCGCCTCGGCCGCCAGCCGCTGCACCGCCTCGACGAAGCTCAGCCGCTCGGTCTCCTGCAGGAAACTGATGACGTCGCCGTGCTTGCCCGAGCTGAAATCGTGGAAGAAGCCTTTGTCGTCGTTGACGAAGAACGACGGCGACTTCTCCTTCGAGAAGGGGCTGAGGCCCACATATTCGCGGCCCTGACGCTTGAGCTTCACCGTCCGCCCGATCACGTCGGACGGGCGAAGGCGGGCCTTCAGTTCTTCAATGAAACGATCGTCGAAACGCACCCGTGATCCTTAGCCGTCCCGCGCCGACGGCGCGAGAACGCGATGCAGCCATCCACGGCCGCGTTTACCTTTCATTAATAAATAAGGCGAGGAAACCGACCTAACTGTCCGTGTTGAAACATTATTCGGGCGCGAACCGGAACTATCCACAGACCCTGTGGTTAACCACGTTGCCTCCCGCAGGTGCAGAAGCGCCGCCCTCTACCGCCGCGAGCCGCCCCATGTTCATTTCGATCACCCAACCCAGCGCCCAGCCCGTCGGTCCCGACGCTGTCGCCACGCCCGGCGCCCCGATTGTCGCTGAGCTCTCGCCGCGCGCCATGCATGCCCGTCTTCTCGAGAACGCCGCCCTGCGCCGTCAACGCGGCGTCGAGCGCCTGCGCTCGAACCGCGCCGAGGACGCCGACTACTGGCTGCACGCCGCCCCCGTCGCTGTGCGCAAGGCCTGCGCCATCCGCGAACACAAGAGCTTCGCGCCCCTGCCCTGACTAGCGCCAGATCGAACCGTCCAGGGCCCCGCCCCTTCCGATCTCATAGATGGGCCGCATGGACTCGACGCTGAAATCCAGCGGATCGGCCCGGTTGTCGTCCGGCAGGGACGCATAACGGAACACCAGCCCGTTCCTGTCAGCGAAGGCGCGGTTGCCGGCCAGGGTCGTCGTCAGGGACGACAGCATCACGGTGTCGACGGTCCGGCTCAGGACGCCGCCGACGCTGTCCCTGGTGATCTCGAAGCTCGGCGCCAGCCGCCCGTTGACGATGACGTACAGCCGCGCCCCCTCCAGCCGTCCCGCCTGGTCTCGGTAGGACCAGAAGGTCTCCGGCAGGGCCAGAAACGGCGTGGCCACCCCGCCGTCCACGTGCATCTCCTCAAACCGCCGCCCGCCGCTTTCCGACGGGATCAGCACCGGCGGGAAGGCTCCGGGGATGCTGGCCGAGGCGATCAGCACGTCCCGGAACAGGGCCAGCGCCTCGGGCCCGCCGCGGCTGGCGATGGCTCCCATGTCCCAGCTGACGCCGCGCTGGCTGTCCAGATCGGTGGTGGCCACCAGCAGCACACGGCCCTTGGCCGCCTCCGCCGCCACCGCCTCCAGCACGGCCCCGTCGATGAAACTCTCGACAAGGTCCCGCAGAGGCTCGCCGCGAAAGACGCCCGACCCGAACAGAGCGCCCAGGCCCTGGGGCTGCAGCAGCCGCGCGGCGCCGCCGCCGAGATAGGCCTCGGCCAGTTCGTCATCCCACTCAGGGCCCAGGAAGACGAAGGGCGCCGCCAGAGCTCCTGTCGACACCCCGGTCACGATCTCGATGTCCGGCCGCGTCCCTGACGCGGTCCAGCCCGCCATGATCCCGGCGGTGAAGGCCCCGTTGGCTCCGCCGCCCGACAGGGCCACCATGTCCATGCGCCCGTCCGGCCCGACCGGCAGCCCGCGCCGGATGCTGGCCTCGAAGAAGGCCACCCGGCTGGCGTCGTCCAGATAGAAGCGCACCGGCCGTTCGGCCGTGCCCGTGATCCCCATGGGGACGGCCGCCGCCCGGTCCTCGGCGGCGAACACGGACCGCGAACCACTGACGCAACCGCTCAGCAGCAGACCGGCGGCGGCGAGGGCGATCAGCCGCCTCACCATCACAGATGCCCCAGCCGCCAGTCGCGGCGGATCGGTCCTGATCTCTGTCGCCTGTGCGGTCATCAGCGACTCCCTGCCTTTCAGGCAGATTAGACCTTAAGCCGGGCTTCGCCAGCCGCCGTTATCGGGGCCGGAAGATGAAGTTGAAGATATAGCCCGCTTGCTCGACCGACTGGCGGTGGTCGGCCTCGGGGTCGAAGGCGCTGATGGGTCTCAGCTCGCCCTGCTTCCAGACGAAGGCGTCGTAACCCAGGGCCTCGACCGACCTGACAGCCTCTTCGATCGACCGGTCCATGTGCCGCTCCTCCAGCTCGATGGCCAAGGTCGGCTTGTCCCGCGCAATCAGGCCGAGGGCGCCGGCGATCACCGCCGCCTCATGCCCCTCGACGTCGATCTTCATGAAGCCGATCGGCTCCAGCCCCAAGTCGTCCAGCCGCGCGGTCTCGACCTCGACCACCCCGTATTCGACGCCCTCGCTCCAGTTGGTCTCCAGCGAGGCGTGCTGGTTCGAGTAGCCCCGCGCAGACTTCGGCACCTTCAGCGCCGCCACGCCCGGCCTGTCCGACAGGGCCATCTGGCGCACCTCGGCGTTGTCCGGCTTCGCGGCGCTCAGGATGGCGAACATCTTGGGGTTGGGTTCAAAGGCGTGAACCCGGGGGCACAGGCCCGCCAGCTGATGCGTCCAGACGCCCCGGTTGGCGCCCACGTCCACCGCCGACCGTTTCGGATCGACCAGCTGCGGCAGCAGCCGAAGCTCCGGCTCGCCCTTGCGCAGTTCGCGCGCCACGATGCGCTTCAGCTCGGATCGGGGGCTGAACAGCGCCCGCTTGAGCTTTTCCTTCAGGGTCGACGGCGGGGTCCAGCTCATCAGCGCATCATGTCGCGGAAACGCTGGAACAGATACAGGCTGTCGGTCGGCCCGGGCGAGGCCTCCGGGTGGTGCTGGACGCTGAACACCGGCCGGCCCTTCATCTGGATGCCGCAGTTGGTGCCGTCGAAGAGCGAGACGTGCGTTTCCTCCACCGCGTCGGGCAGGCTGTCGCGATCCACTGTGAAGCCGTGGTTCATCGACACGATCTCGACCTTGCCGGTGGTCAGGTCCTTCACCGGATGGTTCGCGCCGTGGTGGCCCTGGTCCATCTTCACGGTCTTCGCGCCCAGCGCCAGCGCCAGCATCTGGTGGCCGAGGCAGATGCCGAACACCGGCTTGCCGCTGTCGACCAGCTTACGGATCTCCGGCACCGCATATTCGCCTGTCGCCGCCGGATCGCCCGGCCCGTTGGACAGGACCACGCCGTCGGGATTGCGGGCCAGAATGTCCTCGGCCCTGGTATCCGCCGGGACCACGGTGATCTTCGCGCCGGTCGAGGCCAGCGCCCGCAGGATGTTCCGCTTCACGCCATAGTCGACGACCACCACGGTCTTGTCCGTGGCGTCCACGCGCGGGTGACCCTCGGGCCAGTCCCACAAGCCCTGATCCCACTCGAACGCCTGCAACGTCGAGGCGGGCTTGGCGAGGTCGAGGCCGACCAGCCCGGTCCAGGCCCTGGCCTGCGCCACCAGCGCCTCGAGGTCGAAATTCCCGTCTGGATCGTGGGCGATGACCGCGTGCGGCGCGCCCATGTCGCGGATGCGGGCGGTCAGGGCCCGGGTGTCCACGCCCGACAGGCCGACCACCCCGCGCCGCTTCATCCACTCGTCGAACGAGCTGTCGGCGCGCCAGTTGGCCGGGTCGGTGGGCAGGTCGCGGAAGATCGCGCCGCGCGCCGACTGGTCCGAGCCGCCGCCGATCTGTTCGATGTCCTCGACGTTCGTGCCGACGTTGCCGACGTGGGGGAAGGTGAAGGCCAGGATCTGGCTCATGTAGCTGGGGTCGGTCAGGATCTCCTGATACCCGGTCATGGCGGTGTTGAAGACCACCTCGCCGAGGGCCGAACCGGCCGCGCCGCAGCCGATCCCTTGCAGGATGGTTCCATCGGCGAGCGCGAGCACGCCGGTCACGCCGGGTAGAAGCTGGGTTGTCATGGCGCGCTCCATACCACCGAATCCCGGCGAGCAAACGGGCGCGTTGCTAGAGGGGCGGCGCGGGCGGGTCAATCACCACCGGATGCTTCCTGCGGACCCAGAACCAGCCGAGGCTGACCAGCACGAAGAAGCCGAGCGTCGGGATGACGTAACCCCCGGCCGCCGCCACGACCGCGAACACAGAAAACACCAGCGCCACGACCGCCAGCACGCGCCATTTCATCGACGGCGCGGCGCGGAACAGGCCGACGGCGCAGACGGCGTAGATGCTGAGCGTCAACACCGAGGTCACCCCGACCAGAATCCCGAACTGCTCGCCCAGAGACGGCTGGACGGTGACCAAGGCCAGAACGCTCATGACCACGCCGTTGATGACCGGGTTGGACAGCGGCAGGTTCCCGTCGCCCCCGAACCAGCGCGGCATATAGCCCTTCTCGGCCGCGCGCCGGGCCGTCTCGCCGCCCATCATGGTCCAGCCCGCGACCGTTCCCGCGACCTTGATGATGGCGCAGACGGCGACCACCCCCGCCAGCGACGCCCCAAGCACCCGCGCCGCGAGGTCGGCGTAGGGGCTGGTCGAGTCCGCCAACTCGCCCGCCGGGATGACCCCGAACACGGCCACGCAGGCGGCGACATAGACGATGAAGGCGAGGATCACGCCCGCCACGCTGGCCTTGCCCACGTCCCGCGCCGGATCCTTGACCAGCCGGGACAGGGCCGCGGCGCTCTCGACGCCGAGGAAGGCCCAGAAGATCACCGCCAGCGATGCGGGCACCGTCGCCGTCAACGGCTGGCCGCCCGGGCTCCAGGAGGCGGAGAACACCGCCGGGTCGAACGCCATGACGCCCGCGATCACCGCCAGCACGATGGGCACCAGCCCGATCGCCAGCGCCCAGGCCCCGAACCGCGCCGCCACCTTGGGGCCGACGATATAGGCCAGCGTCGCCAGCCAGATGAAGCCGAGGTTGGCCAGCGCCCCCGGAATCGGCTCCTTCAGCACGGGGAAGAAGAAGGCGAGGTAGCCGGTCCCCGCCACGGCCACCGCGACGTTGCCGGCGACGCAGGCGGCCCAGTAGGCGAGCGCCGCCTGATAGCCGAAGAACCGGCCCATGCCGCGCTCGGCGAAATCGCTCAGACCGTCCGCCGTCGGCTGGAACCGCCCCAGCCCGGAGAACATCCACGCCAGGGTCAGGGCCCCCACGCCGCAGACGATCCAGCCGATGATGCTCGAACTGCCGGTCGGGGCCAGCGTCGCGGGCAGCAGATACAGCCCCGAGCCGATCATGTTCCCGGCCACCACCAGGGCGGCGAGGCCCCAGCCCAGCTTGCGCGTCTCGATCATCGATGGACCTCCCCGATGCGGCGCTGGAACCAGCCGACCGCCCCCTCATGCACCGGGCTTAGCACGCCCGTGTCGTAAATCCCGGCCGACAGATTGGCCTGCACCGCCTCGCAGATGGCGGCGTCCTCGGCCGTCAACCGGTCGGACGCGGCCAGCGCTTCGCCCAGCGCCGCCTCCCCCGCGTCGTTCAGGAACAGATAGTCGAGCCGGACGCGGCCCGGCCCCACCGGCGTCATCCGCTCGATCATGGCTCCGTCGCGATAGACGTTGATCCCGAGGTTGGGCCACAGCCATCCCCAGACGCCGGCCTGAGGTCCGTCGTTCATCCCGACCGCCTCCTGCACCACCAGATCGCCCTCGACCCGCACCCGGTATTCGGCCCCGCCCAGCTCGCCTGCCAGCACCGGATGGACCGCGCCGATGTGGTAGCCCTCGAGATAGTTCTCGGCATAGACCTTCCAGTCGCAGGCGAGGTCGTGGGTGCGGCGCGAGGCCGGTCTGGCGATCTTCAGCCCCCGTTCCGCCAGCAGCGTCTCCAGCGGCGCGACCTTGTCGGCCAGCGGCGCCGCCTCCGCATCCAGCGTCACGAACGCCAGCCCGCGCCAGATCTCCAGCCGCACGGCGAACAGGCCGAAGTCGCGCGGGTCGAAGCCCTCCGCCGCCCCGAACCCCGTCGCCGCCCTCAGCCGCCCGTCCAGCGCATAGCGCCAGCCGTGGTAGGCGCAGACCAGCTCCTTGCCGCAGTTCCCTGCCGTTCCCGTCACCAGCGGCCCCGCCCGGTGACGGCAGACGTTGTGAAAGGCCCGCAAGGCCCCGTCCGCGCCGCGCACCATCAGCAGCCGATGGCCGGCGATGTCGGCGGCGATCCAGTCGCCGGGTTCGGGCGCCTCGGCCTCATGGCCCAGAAAGAGCCATGCCCTGCCGAACACGCCGCTCCGCTCACGCGCCCAGGCGTCGGGACAGCCATAGAGTCGCGCCGGGAGGGTCGCCTGCATGGGGTGAGACAAGGCCCGGACGAGTGGGCGTCGTCAAGCCGACGCCTACTCCGGCACGCGCGCACCATCCCAGGCGAAGACGCCGCCGCTGTCGGCCGGCGTCAGATCGTCGAGCACAGTCAGCATCCTCTCGGCCGAGAACACGGGCGAGAACAGCCTGTCCGGCGCCACGCCCTTCTGGAACGGCTCGCTCAAGCCCGTGTCGACCGTGCCCGGATGCAAGCCGGCGACGACCGCGTGCGGATGGCTGCGCGCCAGTTCGATGGAGAAGTTTTTCAGCAGCATGTTCAGCGCCGCCTTGGACGCCCTGTAGCTGTGCCATCCGCCCAGCCGGTTGTCGCCGATGGAGCCGACCCGCGCCGACAGGGCGGCGAACACAGCCCGCCGGTCCCGCGGCAGAAGCGGCGCGAAATGCTTCATCACCAGCGCCGGGCCAACCGTGTTGACGCGATAGTCACGCAGCAGATGCTCGGCGGTCACCGCCCGATAGGTCCGCTCCGGCGACTGCCCGTGGTGCAGTACGCCGGTGGCCACGAACACCAGCGTCGGCGCCGGGCCGTCGGCCACCCGCGCCGCCGCCGCGATGACCGTGCCTTCATCCTCAAGATCGAAGCCCGTCCCGCGTGACAGGCCATGGACCACCGCGAACCGGCCCAACTCCGCCAGCCGCTCGGCGACAGCCTTGCCGATGCCGCCCGACGCCCCGATGACCACTGCCGCTTCGCTCATGATGTCCTCCGTGAGCCACTGAGCCGGAAAGCGCGTGCGCCGCAAGGCGACCCGTTGACCCGCCGGACGGGGTGCGCGAGACGGCGGGCATGAGCATCACCACGGTCGGCCTCGATGCCGACGACACCCTCTGGCACAACGAGACGATCTTCCGGCTGACCCACGACCGGTTCGTGGACCTGCTGGACGAGTACGGCGACCACGACATGATCAAGGCGCGGCTGGCCGAGACCGAGAAGCGCAACCTTCGCCTCTACGGTTACGGGGTGAAGGGTTTCACCCTGTCGATGATCGAGACGGCGATGGAGCTGACCGACGGCGAGGCGCCGGGATCGGTCGTGCGCGAGATCCTGGCCGCCGGCCGCGAGATGCTGGCTCATCCGGTCGAGACCCTGCCCGGGGTGGACGAGGCGCTGGCGGCCCTGTCGGAACGCTATCGCCTGATCCTGATCACCAAGGGCGACCTGATGGACCAGGAGCGCAAGCTGGCGGCCTCCGGCCTCGGCGACCTGTTCGCCGCCGTCGAGATCGTGTCCGAGAAGGATCGCGGGACATACGACCGCGTTTTCGACCGCCACGGCACGGGGCCTACTGAGGCCGTCATGGCCGGCAACTCCATGAAGTCCGACGTCCTGCCGGCGCTGGAGGCCGGGGCTTGGGCGGTGCACATCCCCTACGCCATCACCTGGGCCCACGAGCTGGCCGACGCGCCCGAAGGGCACCCGCGGTATGGGGCGCTGGAGAGCATCTCGGACCTGCCGGCGTGGATTGCAGAGCGGGCCTGAGGGCTGGTTGGTTCGTCACTACGAGCACAACGAAGGCACAACGGACACGACGATACGGTGACGCGGCGCCGCAGGCGATAATCTGGGATTTGATCAAGGCGCTTCGCGCGAAGATAAAGCGCCTGACCCGTCGTGTTCGTTGTGACCCCGTCGTGCTCGTTGTGATGAAACCGGCCGCCAGCCGCCGCACCGCCGAAATGTCCTTGCCCCCCTGCCCCGCCCTCTTTAGACGGGCCGCTTAACCGACAACCCGAACGGCCCGCCGCGCGTTGACCCGCGTCGGGATCGCGCGCGCAAGGAGCACCGCACCCCGTGACCGCATCCGATATCCCTCATGATGAGCGTGATGCGATGGTCCGGGCTTCGCTGGCGGCGCACGGCGACACCGGCGTCACGCCGCGCCACACCCTGTTCTACTTCTATGGCGAAGGCGACCACGACGAACTGAACGAGGTCGCCCGCCGCGCCGGCTTCATCACCCGCGGTCAGGACGACTGCACCATCCTTGAAACCACCATGGCCGTGGACGAGGCTTCCTTCGCCCCCGTCTCGTCCATGATGCAATCCTGGGCCGCCGCCTTCCAGCTCGACTACGACGGCTGGGAATGCGCGGTCCTGACGAACTGAGAGAGCCGAAAACAGCATGCCCAAGCGCACCGACATCCAGTCGATCCTGATCATCGGCGCCGGCCCGATCGTGATCGGCCAGGCGTGCGAGTTCGACTATTCGGGCGTGCAGGCGTGCAAGGCGCTGAAGGCCGAGGGCTACCGGGTCATTCTGGTCAACTCGAACCCCGCCACCATCATGACGGACCCCGAGGTGGCCGACGCCACCTATATCGAGCCCATCACGCCCGAGTTCGTCGAGAAGATCATCGCCAAGGAGCGCCCCGACGCGCTCCTGCCCACCATGGGCGGCCAGACGGCCCTGAACACGGCCCTCGCCCTCGACGCGTCCGGCGTGCTCAAGAAATACGGCGTCGAGATGATCGGGGCGAAAGCCGACGTCATCGACAAGGCCGAGGACCGCCAGAAATTCCGCGACGCGATGGACAAGCTGGGCCTCGAATCGCCCCGCAGCCGCGCGATCCACCACATCGACGACGCCGACGACGCCTTGGCCTTCGTCGGCCTGCCGGCCATCGTGCGCCCGTCCTTCACCCTCGCCGGCACCGGCGGCGGCATCGCCTACAACGTCGAGGAATACCGCGAGATCGTCGAGCGCGGCCTGGACCTGTCGCCCACCACCGAAGTGCTGGTCGAAGAAAGCGTGCTGGGCTGGAAAGAGTACGAGATGGAGGTGGTCCGCGACACGGCGGACAACTGCATCATCATCTGCTCCATCGAGAACATCGACCCGATGGGGGTTCACACGGGCGACTCGATCACCGTCGCCCCGGCCCTGACGCTGACGGACAAAGAGTACCAGCGGATGCGCACGGGCTCGATCAACGTGCTGCGCGAGATCGGGGTCGAGACCGGCGGATCGAACGTGCAGTGGGCCATCAATCCGGCGGACGGCCGGATGGTGGTGATCGAGATGAACCCGCGCGTATCGCGGTCGTCCGCCCTCGCCTCCAAGGCCACGGGCTTCCCCATCGCCAAGGTCGCGGCGCGGCTGGCGGTCGGCTACACCCTCGACGAACTGACCAACGACATCACCCAGGTCACGCCCGCCTCGTTCGAGCCGAGCATCGACTATGTCGTCACCAAGATCCCGCGCTTCGCCTTTGAGAAATATCCCGGCAGCGAGCCCTATCTGACCACCTCGATGAAGTCGGTGGGCGAGGTGATGGCCATCGGCCGGACCTTCCAGGAATCGATGCAGAAGGCGCTTCGCGGCCTCGAGACCGGACTGACCGGCTTCAACGAGATCGAGATCGACGGTGTGGCCGATGTCGAGGACGACGCCTCGGCCCGCGCCGCCGTCCTGCGCGCGCTCGGCCAGCCGACGCCCGACCGCATCCTCGTCATCGCCCAGGCCTTCCGCCACGGCCTGTCGGTGGAGGAGGTCAACGCCGCCTGTTCCTATGAGCCCTGGTTCCTGCGCCAGATCGCCGACATCGTGCGCGAGGAAGGCCACGTCCGCGTGAAGGGCCTGCCCGCCACGGCCGCCGATTTCCGCAAGCTGAAGTCCAAGGGCTTCTCCGACGCCCGTCTCGGCCAGTTGACCGGCCAGTCCGTGGGCGCCGTCCGCGCCGCGCGCCGGGGCCTGAACGTCCGCCCGGTGTTCAAGCGCATCGACACCTGCGCCGCCGAGTTCGCTTCGGCCACCGCCTATATGTATTCGACCTATGAGACCGGCGCGCTGGGCCAGACCCCGCAGTGCGAGTCCAACCCGACGGCGGCGAAGAAGGCCATCATCTTGGGCGGCGGCCCCAACCGCATCGGCCAGGGCATCGAGTTCGACTACTGCTGCTGCCACGCGGCGTTCGCCTTCGCCGACATCGGCGTCGAGTCGATCATGGTCAACTGCAACCCCGAGACCGT
>JAZKHQ010000039.1:0-5470 GCA_040385285.1 Pseudomonadota bacterium | reverse complement strand
CCAGAGCATGGCGTTCAGCTCGGCCCGGTCCGGGTCGGCCATCTGGCGGTCGAACATCCGGCCGCCGCCCAGCTGGGTGCGCAGGTCGGCTGCACGGCCCAGTTCGGCCACGCCCGAGTTCAGGTTGAGGCCCATGCTCATCGGCTGGTTTCCGGCGCCCGAGTGCAGTTGCTCGAGGCGGCGGTTGACGTTGTCGATCTGCACCGTGGCCAGGCGACGGGTGGCGTCGGCCTGGGCCGCGTCCAGGCCCCGCACGTCCGGGTCCGCCGACGGATCGGGACGGGCCAGGATGTTCAGGACCACCGAGACCGTGCCGGTGTTGCCGAAGGCGTCGGTCGCACGGACGGTGATCGGATAGCTGCCGACCGCATAGGACGTGCCCGACAGGCGACCCGTCGACGACAGGGTGATGCCCGCGGGCAGGGCGCCCGAGGTCACCGCGTAGGTGTAGGCGCCCGAACCGCCCGTGGCGCTGAACGAGCGGTCATAGGCGACCCCCGCCATCACCCCCGGCAGCGCCGTCGGCGTCACCGTGATGGTCGCCGCATTGACGGCCATGGTGATCGAGACCGTGCCCGAATAGGGACCGGTGCCGGTCGACTGGTCGGTGGCCCGGACGGTGAAGGTGAACGAACCGGTCGTGGTCGGGGTGCCCGAGAGCACGCCCGTCGAGGACAGGGTCACGCCCGGAGGCAGGGCGCCCGCCGAGACGGCGTAGGTGTAGGTCCCGACGCCGCCCGTGGCCGAGAACGTCTGGCTGTAGGCGAAGCCGCGCGTCGCCGCCGGCACCGTCGTCGGGGTGACCACGACGGTCGCCGCGTTGACGGTCAGCGTATAGGCCTGCGAACCCGTGTAGGTGCCGCCCGTGGTCGAGTCCGTCGCCGTGATGGTGAAGTTGAAGACCCCGCCCGCGGTCGGCGTGCCCGAGAGCACGCCCGCCGAGGAGAAGCTCATCCCCGCCGGCAGGGCGCCGGCGGTCAGGGCGTAGGTGTAGGGCCCATTGCCGCCCGAGGCCGTGATCGCCTGGCTGTAGCCCGACACCGCGACGGTCGCGTTCGGCAGGGTCGACGGCGACAGGACGATGGCCGGAGCCGCGACGACCAGGCTGTAGGCGGTGGAGCCGGTGAAGGTGCCGCCCGAGGTCGAGTCGGTCGCCGTGATGGTGAAGTTGAAGGTTCCGCCCGCGGTCGGCGAGCCCGAGAGCACGCCGGTCGACGACAGGGTGACCCCCGCCGGCAGGGCGCCCGAGGTCACGGCGTAGGTATAGGGACCCGTGCCGCCCGAAGCGGTGATGGTCTGGTTATAGGCCACCGCGGCCTGGGCGCCCGGCAGGCTGCCCGGCGCCACGACGATGGTCGGCGCCGCGAGGACCACCGTATAGGTGGCCGACGTCGAATAGGGTGCGCCGGCTCCGGTCGAGGAGTCCGTGGTGGTGATGGTGAAGGTGTAGGTCCCGGCCCCGGTCGGCGTGCCGGTCAGAACGCCGCCAGCCGTCAGGGTCACGCCCGGAGGCAGGGCGCCGCCGGTGACCGCATAGGTATAGGGCGCGGTGCCGCCCGACGACGTGATCGTCTGGTTGTAGGAGCCCCCGGCCTGGCCGGCCGGCAGACTGCCGCCGCCGCCGCCGGCGCCGCCCAGAACGACGGTCGGGGCCGCGACGGTGACGCTGTAGCCCTGGCTGGCCGTCTGGCCGCTGGCGCCGGCGTCCGTCGCGGTGACGGTGAAGCTGTACGGTCCGGCCGCCGTCGGGGCGCCCGAGAACACGCCGCTGGAAGACAGGCTGACGCCCGGCGGCAATGCGCCGCCGGTCACCGCGAAGGTGCAGGGACCGACGCAGCCGGTGGCGGTCAGGGTTCCGCTGTAGCCCACGCCGACCGTGGGGTTCGGCACGCTGGTCGGCGTGATGCCGGTGACGCCCGGAGGCGTGGTGAAGGTGTAGTTGTCGGCGGCGCCGCCCACGACGGTGGTGCCGACGGGAGTGGTCACAGTGACATCGACCGTGCCGGCCACGTGGGCCGGGGTGACGGCGGTGATCTGGGTGGCGCTGTCGACGTTGAAGCTCGCCGCCGCGGCCGTGCCGAAGTTGACCGCCGTGGCGCCGGTGAAGTTCGCGCCGGTGATGACCACCGTTTCGCCGCCGTTCGACGAACCCGAGTTCGGCGCCACGGCGTTGACGGCCGGGACCGCCACGAAGCCGGCGTAGGCGAACTGGCCGGCGTTAAGCACATCGCCGCCACCAACGCTGTTGGTGCCGATGTGGATGCGCGAGAAGGGCGTCGCATTGGAGATGCCGAGATAGACGGCCGTGGGGCCCGAACCGGGGCCGGAACGAACGGCCAGCTGCTGGGTCGGCCCGCCGTCGATGCTGTAGGTGACGTAGGACGGGGTGCAGCAGGTTCCGTAATCCGAAACCTGGAAGCGGAAGCCCGTCACCGATCCGTTGAACTGGATCGTGAAGAAGCTGCCGCCGAAGCTGGAGCAGTTGCCGCCCACGCACGCATAGCCCGCCGGGTCGGTCAGGACTGTGCCGCCGCCGCTGGTGACCTGGTTGTTCCAGACGTTGATGTCCGTGCTTTCGGACAACGTCTGGGCCGCAGACGGACTGGCCGCGGCGATGACGAACACCGCCGCAAGCAGCGCCACCATGGCTGTCGCGGACACCCGCGCCGCAGCCATCAACCGGGCGAGCGCCCGCGCAATTCCCGTAACCATATTCCCAGCCCCCAAGCAGGATCATCTGATCCGCCCGACAGCCCGGGCGGAGATTCTTAACTCTATTTCACAGCCAAGCTTGGATGTCCAGCGGTAACCCCGTTACCCGGCCGGTGAATAAATGTGACATTTCCGTGCGTTCGGCTCCGGAGAGCCGCTGGACGAGTGTCAGCCTCGCCACGCCATCGGAATCAATCGGACCTCGCCTGGTGCATCAGCGGAACCCGGAAATCAACGGTAGGATCTCGCGCCGCGACAGGGAATGCCCACACGTGTCACGTGTGAGACGCAGGGATTATTTCAGCGTCAGGCCGCCAGACCCGCCGCCTGCATCAGACCCCTGAGCGGGGCCAGGGTCTCCGGCGCGGCGGTGATGGCGGCGCGGGTTTCGGGGGCGCGCATCAGGCGCACGGCCTCGGCCTTGGCCCGGTCGGCGGCGGGGCCGAGCGGGGCGGTCTCGCCGGCGGCGAGGCGCAGCAGGACGTTCAGCTTCTGTTGCGGCGAGGCCGGGGCGCGGGCGATCTGGGCGACGATCCTGGCGTCAGCCTCGATGTTACCACCGACCACGCCGATGGCGGCCAGGACCTGTTCGACGTCATTGTCGTTCAGGGCCGCGCCGCGCACGTCGCGCTGCATGGCGGCGAGCGTCGCCAGCCGCTGGGCCGGCGGCACGGTCGACTGACGCATCTCGCTTTCGAAGCGCAGGGAGGTGACGCAGGCCGCCAGCCAACGGGCGGCGGAACGCTTGTTCCCCGCGCCGGTGACGTTCTCGCACAGCCGGGTCAGCAGGTCGGCCTCGCACATCACCGTGCCGCAGGAGGCCACATAGGCGCCGACGAAATCAGCGGTGACGAGGTTCCTGGACCGCTCGCAGAAGGCGTTCTGGACCTCCTCCAGCGACAGCAGGCGGCCGGCGGTGGCGGTCAGGGCCATGGCGAGCGTGCGCAGGATGTCGATCTCGCCCTGGGCGTCATGCGGGCGCAGGCGGCGGGGGCTCATCAGCTCGCGCAACACCATCCGCGACAGGGCCGAGGCCAGAATGGGCATCTCGCCGTTCTGGAGCCGGACGCCGAGGCGGGCGGCGGGGCCGTCCAGCGGCGGGATCTGCAAGGCCAGCTTGGGATCGGCGGCGGCCAGCAGCTCGATCTCGCGCGGCGCGATCATGCGCACCACGGCGGCGAGGCTGGCGCCCTGGTCCAGCGACGGGCCGAGCACGTCGGCCAGGGCCGTGCGCGCGGCCAGCAGCTCGCAGGCGATCTGTTCGATGACGACCATGACCAGCGCATGGGGCGGGCCGTCCATCGGCGCGCGGTCGGCGAGGTCCATCAGCTTGTCGAGGCGGGCGCGGCCGCCGCGAATGTCTTTCAGCGCCCGCGACACCACCCCGCCCATGACGAAAGCGCGGTCCGGGGCGCCGGCGAGACGGTGGGCGACGTCGGCCAGCGAGCGTTCGGCCAGATCGGGGAAGGCGTTCTTGCGGCCCGCGGCGATCAGCCGTTCGACAGTCTGGTCGGTCAGCTTCTGATAATGCCGCATCAGGTCGTGGACCGGCTGGCCCACCGCCTGGCTTTCAGGCACGGCGACCTTCTGGATAGCGTGCTGCAGCTCGACGCCCGAGGCTTCGAGCTTCTCGGCCAGGTCGGGGCGGTGCAGCATCTCGAACGCCGTCACCCCCTGGCGCATCAGCCAGTCCTCCAGCACCCGGCCCACCAGCTCGCGGGCGTGGGGGGCGTAGAAGTCGGCGGGAGCCGAGCAGCGGGGGCCGGCCTGATCTTCGGGCACGACGCGCTTGCGCTGCGTCTCCGGCGCGCCTTTGGTCAGCAGGGTGACGGAGTTGAACTCCATCGTCTCGGTGTCGAGGGTCTCTTTCGTCACGCGGATGGCGGCGGCGCGGTCGTCGCGCAGCATGTCCTCGGCCGTGTCGATGGCCGTGGTGCGCTGCTCGGTCGCCATCAGCAGCGTCCACGGGGCGGGCGCCGTCTTGCGGATATAGACTTCGTAGTGGACGGGCCCGGCCATGGAAACTCACTGAAAACAGGCCGCCATCATGCCGGACGAGGCCTTAAGGGCGCGTTTCCCCCGTGCGGGCTGGCGACGCGGGACGACGCGCCGTAATGTGACCGCGTTTGAATACGAACGGTTACGCTTGCCGTGCGTTGACGTGACTGCCGCAGATTCCTCAAGGAGACCGCCTTGGCCAACATCACCCTGGTCGATGACGACGAGAACATCGTCGCGTCCGTGTCGCTGGCGCTGGAAAGCCACGGGCACAAGATCACGGCCTATCATGACGGCGCCGCCGGGCTGGAGGCGCTGGAGGCGTCGCCGCCGGATCTGGCGATCCTCGACGTGAAGATGCCGCGCATGGACGGGATGGAGGTGCTGCGCCGCCTGCGCCAGACCAGCCAGATTCCCGTGATCATGCTGACCTCCAAGGACGAGGAGATCGACGAGATCCTGGGCTTCAACCTCGGGGCCGACGACTACATCCACAAGCCCTTCAGCCAGCGGCTGCTGATCGAGCGGGTCAAGGCGCTGCTGCGCCGCACCGGCGCCGACGGCGGCGAGCCCGAGAGCGCGGCCGAAAGCTCGGCCAAGGCGATCAAGCGCGGCAAGCTGTCGATGGACCCCGCCCGCCACGAGAGCACCTGGGAGGGCAAGCCGGTCAAGCTGACCGTCACCGAGTTCCTGCTGCTGCAGGCACTGGCCCAGCGGCCCGGCTTCGTGAAGAGCCGCGACAACCTGATGGACGCCGCCT
>JAZKHQ010000038.1:0-8611 GCA_040385285.1 Pseudomonadota bacterium | reverse complement strand
GCCGTCGATGATGGTCGACTTCTGGTTCTGGCCGTCGATGAAGACGTTGATCGCCTGGGCGCCCTGACCGCCGGCCGAGATGGTCCGTTCGGTCTCACCTTCCGTCACGCGCACGCCCGGAGCCAGGGCGGCGAAGTTGAGGAAGTTGCGGCTGATCTGCGGCAGGGTGTTGATCTGCAACTGACTGACGTTGGTCGCCACTTCAGGCGTACGCACCTCGAACAGGCGGCGGCCGACGACGACGATCTCGTCCACCGCGGTGCCGGCGGCCGAAGCGCTGGCGACGTCCAGGTCGAGCGTGCCGACCTGACCGAGGGCCAGGGTGACGGTGTCGCTGGCCGACTGGCCGTCGCCCGAGGTCACGGTGATCTCGTAGGTGCCGGGGCGCAGACCCGCGATCACATAGGAGCCGTCATCGCTGACACGCCCGCGCGAGACGTATCCCGTCGAGATTTCCGTGGCGGTGATCGTGCCGCCGGCTTCGACCGAGCTGCCTTCGTAGATCGTGCCGCGCAGCGTCGATGTGGACACCTGGGCCGCGGCTCCGCCGGCACAGGCCAGCGAAACGGCGACCGCCAGGGCGGAAACCGCCCCCATATAGCGATGGTTCATCCTAGACATCCTCATGACCCCCCTTGAGAAACTTCGTCCCGCGGCGACGGGGCTGTCGCTGCAACGGGCCGATTCGACGCGCCCCCCATGTCCGTGGACTGGCGGGTCACAAGTTCCGGGCGCACGACCTCGTCGGGTCCGTCCGCGCCTGTGTCGCCGTTGATCATGCCGACGAGGCGGTTCAGCGCCCCCCGGCCGGTCTCGGCGATGCGAATTCTGAGTGTGGTCAGCGACGGGCGCACCAGCGCCGCCACCGGCACGTCGTCGAAGCCGACGACGGCGACGTCTTCCGGGCAGCGGACGCCCGCCTCCTGGAAGGCCAGCATGGCCCCGATGGCCATCATGTCGTTGGCGGCGAACACCGCGTCCGGCCCGGACGGCCCGGCCATCAGCAGGGCCCCGGCCCGGTGTCCCGAGCCCTGGTTGAAGTCGCCCTGAACCACGGTGGGCTCCAGCCCGGCCTCGGCCATGGCCTCGACATAGCCGGCCAGCCGCGCCTCGGCCTCCAGGTTCCCCGCCGGTCCGGCGATGTGGGCCACGCGCTTGCGGCCCAGGCCGAGCAGATGCTTCACCGCCGTGATCGCGCCGCCGTGGTTGTCCACCAGGATCGAAGGCCGCCCCGGTCCGCCCGGTCCGCCGTTCATCAGCACGATCGGCAGACGCCCGGCCAGACTGGCGGCCAGGTTGGCCGCGTCCAGATGCGGCGACAGGACAATCAGTCCGTCCACCCGGCCGCGCATCGAGCGGATCGCCGCTGACGCCTCCTCCGCGTCGTCGTGCGAGCTGGAGACGATCAGGTGATAGCCGTGCTCGCGGGCCGCCACGTCCAGGCCGCGGATCAGCTCTGAGAAGAACTCGCCATAGAGGTCCGGCAGGATGACGCCGACCGTCTGGGTCTTGCTGGTGGACAGGCTGCGCGCGCCGCTATGGGGCACGTACCGCAGCGCCTCGACGGCCTCGAGCACCCGCTGCTTCGTCGCCTCGGCCACCGGTCCCGCGCCGTTGAGCACGCGCGACACCGACGCGACGGAAACCGCCGCGCGCTTGGCCACATCGCGGATGGTCGCCGCCTTCACAGGCGGCGTCCTACGCGGCGGAGCGGATGGCTCCCGGTGCTCAAGATTTGGTCCTCCCAGACCAGAGTTTCAGCGGCGGCCCTCTGTCGGGGTCCGTCCACAAAATCCCTGTAATCGGTTACATGACACACTAGTAATGTGCCCCGCAAGTGCCGTAGTTTCGCCACATCGAGACGGGAAGCGGGCCTTTACTCGGCCTGCAACCCCTGTCAGACGCGCATTCCGAGTTCGTATCTCCTGCCCGACCAAGGTCCGCCTGATGTCCGCCAAATACCAATTTCCCGAAGGATTCCTGTGGGGCGCGGCGACCGCGGCCTATCAGATCGAGGGCTCCTCGATGGCGGACGGCGCGGGCGAGTCGATCTGGGATCGATTCAGCCACACGCCGGGAAAAATGCTGAACGGCGATACGGGAGACGTGGCCTGCGACCACTACAACCGCTGGCGCGAAGACATTCAGCTGATGAAGCACCTGAACCTCCAGGCCTACCGCTTCTCGGTCAGCTGGAGCCGGGTGATTCCCAATGGCTTCGGGGCGATCAACCCCAAGGGGCTCGACTTCTACGACAAGCTGGTGGACGGCCTGCTGGAGAACGGCATCGAGCCGCTGTGCACCCTGTATCACTGGGATCTGCCAGCGGCGCTGGATGATCGCGGCGGCTGGCTGAACCCCGACATCGCGAACTGGTTCGCCGACTACGGCCAGGTTCTGTTCGAGAAGTTCAAGGGCCGGGTGAAGACCTGGGGCACGATCAACGAGCCGTGGGTCATCGTCGACGGCGGCTATCTGCACGGCGCCCTCGCCCCCGGCCACAACTCGGCGTTCGAGGCCATGATCGCCGGCCACAACGTCCTGCGCGCCCACGGCGCCGCCGTCCGCCGCTTCCGCGAAGTGGGCGAGGGCCAGATCGGCATCGTCCTGAACATCGAGCCCAAGTATCCCGCCTCGGACAAGCCCGAGGACGAGGCCGCTCGCAAGCGCGCCGAGGCCCAGATGAACCGCTGGTTCCTCGATCCCCTGATGGGCCGCGGCTATCCGGCGGAGCTGAAGGACGTCTATGGCGAGGCTTACCGCGAGTTCCCTCAGGAAGACTTCGACCTGATCGCCACGCCCACCGACTGGATGGGCCTGAACTGGTACACCCGCTCGGTGCCCGAGAACGCGCCCGACGCCTGGCCCGTCCGCGCCCGCCCGGTGAAGCAGATCCAGCACGCCCACACCGAGACCGGCTGGGAGGTCTATCCCCCCGGCCTGACCGACACCCTGGTCTGGCTGCACGAACAGACCAACGGCCTGCCGCTGATGGTCACCGAGAACGGCTCGGCCTGGTACGATCCGCCCCACGCCATCGACGGCCGCATCCACGATCCGATGCGGGTCGACTATCTGAAGAACCACCTGAAGGCCCTGCACGACGCCATCGGCAAGGGCGTCGACCTGCGCGGCTACATGGCCTGGTCGCTGCTCGACAATCTGGAATGGTCGCTGGGTTATTCGAAGCGCTTCGGCATCACCCACGTGAACTTCCTGACCCAGGAACGGACCATCAAGGATTCCGGCCTGCTCTATGCCGAGGTCATCAAGACCCACGGCGCGGTGCTGGATACGCTTTAATCGGGCGGCTTACGGCGGGCTGTCCAGCCACCCTTCCGAATCGATCGCATCTGGCTCGTACGCCGGATCGCCATATGCCGCCGTCATCAGGATGATGCTTAGCTGCCCCGGCGTTCCGGCCGTCCAGGAAATATGCATGCCGCCCCAGCGGCGATTGCCGGAGGTCACGTCGTAGTAGTTGAAAGGCCCGTCGGGGCGCAGGTCATATCGGCCGTTCTTGAGCGCGACCCCTTGCTCCAGATGCCGGGGCGCCGACCAAAGGCAGGGATCGGCCAAAACCGCGTCGATCCGCTTCTGCGTCACTTCCGATACCTGAACCTCTCGCCAAGACGTCCAGTCGGCTAAGGGCGCATTTTCCTTTTCTCTCGCATAGATTTCCCAGCCGCTCGCAGACTTCCTGCCGACCACAACCCGCAGGAAGTGTCCGGTAGCGGAGAGCCCGCTGCGGACTCTTTCCACATGAATTTTGGCTAGCGGGCGCTGTGTTCGCCACGGGACGTCCAGATCGGTGTTGGCCCATTCGTTCCACACCTGATCCAGCAATGGACCATCGGGCGTGCTGTCGGTGTAGCGGATAGGAAGTTTGCTCCGATCAACAGATTTGAACGCCGGGCACTGATCCTCAGAAATCGGCGAGGGCGGCGCGATGCCCGCGTGCGTTGCGGGAAGCACGCCCACCAACACCGCCCACAGCACCAGCAGCGTCCTCATTGCGTCACGAGCCCCCCGCCATCCGCCGGTGGAAGGCCTCGATCAGGTCCAGACGCTCGGCGAACGGCACGGGCTTCGCCTCTGGCCCGCCGTTCGTGAACTCCAGCAGTTCGTCGCCTGCATTCCGCACATCCGGCCACTCGGGCCGCCCCACGCCGTTCGGATCGCCGGACCGCGCGAAGGTGGTCCAGTAGGCACCCAGCGCCTCTGACGCCGCATGATCGTGATCGCCGATCGACCATCCCGTGGTGTTCAGCGTGCCGAACACATAGGGCCGCTCCGACGCATGGGTCGCGCCCGCGTGCTGGGGCTCCGGGCTCGGGTCCGGGACGACGTCGAAGCGATACAGGTATGTCGGATTGCCCGCCCTGGCGTGCAGCCGCGCCAGATGCCGCGCCGGTTCGTTGAAGATCAGGTCGCTGAGCACGAAGGCGTCATAACCCTCCTGCCCGCCGTAGGCCGCCAGCATCGCCTGCCGCTCGTCCCAGGTCAGGGCGTCGTCGGTCTCGCCGTAGGGGCTGAGGTCCGAGGGCTTCATCCACCAGAACTCGGCGCTGTTCGTGCCGATGATGAGCGGCACCGGCGCCTGTTTCCCCGCCGCGAAGGCCGCCTCGACCTCGTCCGGCACGATCCGCCCGTCGATGACCAGCAGGTCGCCGCCATAGAAGGTCGGCCCCGGCCGCAGCATCGCCTCGGCCGGCAGCGCCCGCAGTTCATCCGCCGTGGCGAACTCGCCCAGTCCCGCCTCGCGGGCGAAGGCCACGCCCCGCTCCTCCAGCGATGCCCCGCCGTCGCCGCGCCGGATGAAACTGGGGGTCCCGCCCTCGCGGCCCAGCCCCGACTGCACCACCGCCCGCTGGAACAGGCCCCGCGCCGAGGGCGAGATCATCAACCGCGCCACTGCCGCCCCGCCCGCCGACTCGCCGAAGATCGTCACGTTCGCCGGGTCGCCGCCGAAGGCCGCGATATTGTCCCTCACCCACTCCAGCGAGGCGACCAGATCGCCCATGCCGAAATTGCCCCGCGCATCGTCGCCATTCGCCTGAGCCCGCAAACCCGGATGGGCGAAGAACCCCAGCCGCCCGAGGCGATAGTTCACCGTCACCACGATCACGCCGCGCTTCGCCAGCGCCGCACCGTCATACAGCGCCGCCGTGCCCGAGCCGTTGTTCATCCCCCCGCCATGGATCCACACCATGACCGGCAGCGGCGACGACCGCTCGACCGGCGCCCAGACGTTGAGGGTCAGGCAGTCCTCGCTCATCGGCAGGGGCCCCACGCCCGGGTCGCCCCCCGGCGGCGGCTGGATGCAGATGGCGCCGAAATCCACCGCCGGCCGCTCGCCCTCCCAGGCCGCCGGCGGCTGCGGCATGCGCCAGCGCAACGGCCCCACCGGCGGCGCGGCGAAGGGCACGCCCTTGAAGCTCTCGACCCCGTCCGCCGTCGCCCCGGCCAGCGCCCCCTGCGCCGTGCGGACCACGGGCGCCGAAGGGTCGGACTGGGCAGGTGACGTCATCAGGGCGGCCGCGGCGAGAAGAGGAGCGAAGTTCATGAAATGCACTCTAGCCAAACCCGATGCATCGGCCCACTTGGCAAGCGCATCAGGTGAAACCCTTTTAGTCACCAAGCGTTACAGTACCGGGTAGACGGGGACGGCCTTGAAGGAATTGGTGTTATCCGGCGGCCTTGCGGTCGATCTGGCGAGCGCGTTCGACGCCTCGCCCAATCCCTATGTCCTGCTGACGCCTGATCTGCGTATCGCGGGCCTGAACCAGGCCTACCTCGACGTCACCCACAGCACCCGCGAAGCCATCGTCGGCCAGCCGCTGTTCGCCGCTTTTAATTCCGGCCCGGGCGACGACGCGCCCGAGAACATCCGCCAGGTGAGGGCCTCCATCGAAAAGGCCCGCGACACGCGCCAGACCGATCACCTCGCCATGGTGAAGTTCGCCATCGCCCGACCCAACGAGCGCGGCGAGGTTGTTTTCGAGGACAGCTACTGGAGCGCCACTCACACACCGATCCTCAACGATGCGGGCGAGGTCGCCTACATCCTCCAGCACACCACCGACATCACCGAGCTTCAGCGTCTGCGGACGCTGGCCTCGGAGGACCCCAGCGCGCTGGAGCTCATCCTCGGCGGCGGCGTCATCGGCCGCGCCCGGGCGGTGCAGGAAGACAACCAGCGACTGGAACGCGAGCGCAAGGGTCTGGTCGATCTGTTCATGCAGGCGCCGGGCTTCGTCACCGTCCTCACCGGGCCGGATCACGTGTTCCAGATGCACAATGACGCCTACGCCCAGTTGATCGGCCACCGCGACATCACCGGCAAACCCATCCGCGAGGCCCTGCCGGAGCTGGCGGACCAGGGCTATTTCGAGTTCCTCGACAGCGTCTACGCCACCGGCGAACCGCATGAAGGCCGCGCCAGCCGGGTCCAGCTTCAGCGCTCCCCAGACGCGCCTCTGGAGTCCGTTTTCCTGAACTTCCTCTACCAGCCCATCCGCGACGCCGAAGGCGCCGTCGCCGGCATCTTCGTCCAGGGTCACGACGTCACCGACACGGTTCAGGCCGCTGAACGCCAGAAGCTGATGATCGACGAGCTGAACCACCGGGTGAAGAACACCCTGTCCACGGTCCAGTCCATCGCCATGCAGACGGCGCGGTCACACGCCGATCCGAAGACTTTCGCCCAAGGGTTTCAAGCCCGCCTGATGGCCCTGTCGCACACCCACGACCTCTTGACCCGCAGCCATTGGGAAGGCGCCGACCTGCGCGACATCCTTGAGCATGAAACCGAGGCCCACGGCGCCACCCGCGTCAGCCTCAATGGTCCCCGCGTGGCGCTGGACCCGGCGGCGGCGCTTTCGCTGGGCATGATCTTCCACGAGCTGGCGACCAACGCCGCCAAATACGGCGCCCTGTCGGCCGAGGGCGGGCGGGTCCAGGTCGACTGGTCCGTCGCCAATCAGACCAGCCGCTGCCTGACCCTGTCCTGGCGCGAGATCGGCGGCCCCTCGGTCAAGACACCCGACCGACGCGGTTTCGGCAGCCGGCTGATCGAACGCAATGTGCATCACGATCTGGCGGGCCAGGTCGAACTCAGCTACGCAACTGACGGCTTCGTTGCGGAAATATCCATTCCTCTCGACCGCGGACTGAACCAATGACCGATCTGCTGAACGGACGCCGTGTGCTGGTGGTCGAGGATGAGTCCCTCGTCGCCATGCTGCTGGAGACGATCCTTGAGGACATGGGCTGTACGCCCGTCGGTCCCGCCGCCACCGTCGACGACGGCCTCGCCATGGCGGAACGCGAAACCCTCGACGCCGCCCTGCTGGACGTCAATGTCGCCGGCCATCACGTCTTCCCAGTCGCCGAGGCGCTGCGGGCGCGCGGCGTGCCCTTCGTCTTCTCCACCGGCTATGGCGAGGGCGGTCTGCCCGACGAATGGCGCGGCCAGACGACCCTGCAGAAGCCTTTCACCGAGGCCGCCGTCCGCGACGCCCTGATGAAGGCCATGGGCGTCAGCTCCGTCTGACGCCTCAAGGAAATGGGTGTGGCTAACGTCTGAGATCTTTCAGGATCGCCCGCGCCGCATTATGCCCCGGCGCCCCCGTGACGCCGCCGCCCGGATGCGCGCCTGATCCGCACAGATACAGACCCGGAACCGGCATCCGGTGATCGGCATGGCCCAGCACCGGCCGGGCGCTGAACAGCTGATCCAGCGTCAGCCGCCCGTGGAAGATGTCGCCGTTCACCAGCCCGAACCGCCGCTCCAGATCGCGCGGCCCCAACGCCAGCCGCCCGACGACCGACGCCTTGAACCCCGGCGCGTGTTTGTCGACCGTCTCGATCATCAGGTCCGCCACCGTGTCACGATGCTCGTCGCCCAGCGCCGGATCGACGTGCTGGCAGAACAGGCTGGCCACATGCGCGCCCTCCGGCGCCAGGCTGTCGTCCAGTGTCGAGGGAATCAGCATCTCCACGATGGGTTCGCTAGACCAGCCGTTCAGCCGCGCACTCGCGTGGGCCCGGTCCATGTAGGCGAGTGACGGCGCGATGATGATCCCCGCCGTCAGGTGATCTCCCTGCCCCGGCAAACTCGTGAAGTTCGGCAACTCGCTCAGCGCCACGTTCATGCGGAAGGTGCCCGATCCGCTCTGATAGTTCCCGATCCGCTCGCGGAAATCCGCCGGAACCACCGCATCGTCCACCAGCCGCTCGAACAGCAGCCGGGGGTGCAGGTTCGACACCACCGCCCTCGCCCGCACCACGTCGCCGCCCTCGGTCACCGCGCCCACGGCCCGGCCTTTTTCGGTCAGTACCGAGGCGACCGCAGTCTCCAGCCGCACCTCGACGCCCTGTTCGGCGCAGGCCGCCGCCATCGCCTGGGTGATCGCGCCCATGCCGCCGATGGCGTGACCCCAGACGCCCTTGCGACCGTTCACCTCGCCGAAGACGTGGTGCAGCAGCACATAGGCCGAGCCCGGCGTGTAGGGGCTGCCATAGGCGCCGACGATGCTGTCGAAGCCGAACAGCGCCTTGATCGGATCGCTCTCGAACCAGCCGTCCAGCCAGTCGCCCGCCGACTTGG
>JAZKHQ010000037.1:0-6055 GCA_040385285.1 Pseudomonadota bacterium | reverse complement strand
TCACCGTGCCGTCGGCGGCCAGCCACAGGCGGTCGGCGACCATCTCCATCAGCGAACGGTCGTGGGTGATCAGGATGACGGCGCCGGAGTATTCGTTCAGCGCGTCGAGCAGGGCCCGGCGGCTGTCGATGTCCAGGTGGTTGGTCGGTTCGTCGAGGATCAGGATGTGCGGCGCGTCCATCGCCACCTGATTCAGCAGCAGGCGCGCGCGTTCGCCGCCGGACAGGCTGGCGACGGTGGTCTCCTGCTTTTCATAACCCAGGCCCCACTGCGCCAGCTTGGACCGGCGACCGGCTTCGCTGGCGTCCGGCATGGCGCGGCGGATGATCTCCAGCGGCGTGTCCGTCGGGTCCATGGCTTCGATCTGATGCTGGTGGAACCAGCCCACGCGCATCTTGCGGTCGCGGTGCAGTTCGCCTTCCGACACGCTCAGCGCCCCGGCGATCATCTTGGCGAAGGTCGACTTGCCCGCGCCATTGACGCCCAACAGGCCGATGCGGTCGTCCAGGTCCATGCGCAGGTTCAGGTTCCGCAGGATCGGCTTGCCGGTCTCATAGCCGACATTGGCGCGCTCGAGGCGGATCAGCGGCGGCGCCAGCGGGCGCGGCGGCGAGGGCAGGGTGAAGGGCGCGACGCGCTCTTCGATCGTCGTGGCCACGGGCTGCATCTTGGCCAGCCGCTTCATGCGGCTCTGGGCCTGTGCAGCCTTGGACGCCTTGGCCTTGAACCGGTCCACGAAGGCCTGAAGGTGCGCGCGCTCGGCGTCCTGCTTGGCCTTGGCCGACAGTTGCAGCCGGGCCTTTTCGGCGCGGGCCTGTTCAAACTGGTCGTAGTTGCCCGTGTAGAGCGTCAGATTGCGGTTCGCGAGATGCAGGATGTGGGTGCAGACCTCGTTCAGCATTTCCCGGTCGTGGGAAATGATGAGGGCCGTGTGAGGATACTTCTTCAGCCGGGCCTCAAGCCAAAGCGCCCCTTCCAGATCGAGGTAGTTGGTCGGTTCATCCAGCAGCAGCATGTCCGGCTCGGCGAACAGGGCGGCGGCCAGCGCCACGCGCATGCGCCAGCCGCCGGAGAACTCCGACATCGGCCGCTGCTGGTCGTCGTGGCCGAAGCCCAGACCGACGAGGATTTCGGCGGCGCGCGCCGGTGCGGCGTCCGCGTCAATCTCGATCAGACGCGCCCAGATCTCGCCCATCTCCTCCGGCTCGGCGGTTTCCAGCCGGGTCAGCAGGGTGTGGCGCTCGGTGTCGGCCTCGAGAATGGTCTCCAGCACGCTGACGGGCGTGGCCGGATGCTCCTGATCGACCGAGCCGATGCGGGCGGTGCGGGGCAGGCTGATTTCGTCGCCGCCGGCCGCCAGTTCGCCCAGGATCAGCTTGAACAGCGTCGACTTGCCGATGCCGTTCCTGCCCACCAGCCCGACCTTGGCGCCGGGCGGCAGGCTGACAGAGGCATCCTCAAGGAACTTGCGGCCCCAGGCGTTGAAGGTCAGGTCGTTGATCTGGAGCATGACGGTCGAGGTATATCCGGTAGGCGAACAACGCCCCTCAAGCAGCGAACGCCGCGCGGGGAGCGATAGGGGTGAAAGATGTCCCTCAAGCAGCGAACGGCCGCGCCGTGAGCGTTAGGGACGCCTTGGAAACGGCGGAGGGCGCGTCTATAAGCCCGCGACCTTCAATCTCCCAAACAAGAAGTCACTTTCCATGACCGAACGCACCTTCTCGATCATCAAGCCCGACGCGACCCGCCGCAACCTGACGGGCGCCATCAACGCCGTGATCGAGGGCGCCGGCCTGCGCATCGTCGCCCAGCGCCGCGTCAAGCTGACCGAGGTCCAGGCCAAGAAATTCTACGAAGTCCACGCCGAGCGTCCGTTCTACGGCGAACTGGTCGGCCAGATGACCGCCGAGCCGGTTGTCGTCCAGGTGCTGGAAGGCCCGAACGCCGTCGCCGCCTACCGCGAAGTCATGGGAGCCACCAACCCGGAACAGGCTGCTGAGGGCACCATTCGCAAGCTGTTCGCCCTGTCGATCGGCGAAAACTCGGTCCACGGCTCGGACTCGCTGGAAAACGCCGGCATCGAGATCGCCCAGTTCTTCACCGACGACCAGATCGTCGGCTGACACGGTCATCCGGACAGACTTGATTGCGGCCGGGTCGGTGACGATCCGGCCGTTTTCATGTCAGGCTGGGGTTCCGCCGGAGAGTCGCCGTGAAGGACTATAGCCGCAGAGGGGTGATGCTGGCCGCGACCCTGTCGGGCCTGGCGGGCTATGTCGACGCCGTGGGGTTCATGACCCTGGGCGGCTTCTTCGTCTCCTTCATGAGCGGCAATTCAACCCGGCTGGGCGTGGGTCTGGCCATGGGCGACTGGGGGATGGCGGCGACGGCCTTCGGCTTGATCGCCCTGTTCGTGGTCGGGGTGGTGATCGGCGCCACGGTCGCCCGGCGCTTCGGCGAGGAGCGGCGATCCGCCGTGCTGGCGGTTGAGGCCAGCCTGCTGCTGGTCGGCGCGGGCCTGTGCACCATGGGATTTCGAGAGATCGGCATGGTGGCCGTGGTGCTGGCCATGGGGGTCGAGAACGCCGTGTTCCAGCGTCAGGGCGATGTCGGCGTCGGCCTGACCTACATGACCGGCACATTGGTGCGGATGGGTCAGAGAATGGCCACCGCCCTGCACGGCGGGGCGCGTTGGGACTGGGTTCCTTTCCTGCTGCTGTGGACCGGACTGGCGACAGGCGGCGCGATCGGGGCGATCAGCTTCCTGCGCCTTGACGTGCTGGCGCTGTGGCCGGCTTTCGCCGTGGCGGCGAGTCTGGGCGTGGCCGTGCGGCTGGCCGAGATGCGGGCGGAAAAGGCGGGGCCTTAGCCCTGACGGCAGAATTCCGCCAGGGCCGCCGGGTAAAGCTGATGCTCCGCCACCCGCACCCGCTGTGACAACGCCAGGGGCGTGTCGTCAGGCAGCACCGGCACCCGGGCCTGGCCCAGGATGGGGCCTTCGTCGACGCCTTCGGTGACCAGATGGACGGTGCAGCCGGCCTCGGCGTCGCCCGCCGCGATGGCGCGGGCGTGGGTGTCGAGGCCGGGGTATTTCGGCAGCAGGCTGGGGTGGATGTTCAGCATCCGCCCGGCCCAGCGGTTCACCAGCCAGGGCGTCAGCAGGCGCATGTAGCCGGCCAGGGCCACGACCTCGATCTGATGCGCTTCAAGCAGTCCCTGTACGATCCGCTCATGGGCCTCGCGATCGTTGCCGAAAGGGCGATGATCGAACGCGACGGCCTTCACTCCCTTGGCCTCGGCGACGGCGAGGCCCCCGGCGTCAGATACGTTCGAGATCACCAGCGCCACCTCGAACGGCGAGTCGGCTTGGGCTCCCGCGTCGATCAGGGCCGCCATGTTGGAGCCGGCGCCCGAGATCAGGACCGCGACGCGCCTTTTGCTCATTGCGCGGGGCCCTTCAATTCGCAGGTCTGGGCGCCGGGTCGCCGACCGAGACGAACGAGCCGGCCGGGCCGGGGAAGACCACCGGGCTCTCATAGCCGTCCGCCGACACCGCCGAGACGCCGAAGAAGAAGTCGTCGATGACCACGCCGGGCAGCACCAGTTCCGTTACGTTCCCGGCCCAGCGGCTGTGGGTCCACTGCGGCGCCGTGGTGGAGCGCCACCAGACGCGGTAGCCTGCGGCTCCGGGCACGGCCTGCCATTTCACCGTGGTGTCGGGCTTCACCGCGCCCTCGATGGTGACGCCCAGCGGGCTGGCGGGGGCGTTGCCCAGCGCCGCCATGGTGGCGATGTTCAGCCGCGCGACCTGGCCCAGATAGGCGAAGTCGACGCCGTCGATGGTGTCGCCATAGACCACGCCGTTCTCGGTGCGCAGGTCCTGATGCTGGCGGTCGTAGTTCTCGGCGCCCTCGGAGATGCGGACGGCCGGGAAGCCGTGGCGCAGCATCTCGACCTGGTCGCCGCCCCGGCCGTAGCGGTCGGTGCGATAGACCATCTCGACATCGAAGTTCGTCAGGTAGCGGTCGGCGATCCCGTCCACGAAGCGGGCCAGGTTGCGGGACGAGCTGTCCAGCTCGCCGCCGTTGTAGCGCCGGCGCTCCTCCTGGGCCTCGGTCTCGACGGTCTTGGTGCCTTCGGAGAAGACTCGGACGCGGGTCATGTCGCGCACGCCGGTCTGGCCTTCGGAGTTGCCGACGATGTCGTTGTTCAGGTTCGCCTCGACGCGCCAGCCCTGTTCCTGGGCGTAGTCGGCCAGAACTTTGCCGCCCAGCAGACCCTGCTCTTCACCGGACAGGGCGGCGTAGACCAGCGTCGCTTCGAACCGGTGCTGCGACAGCACCCGCGCGGCCTCCAGCACCGCCGCGACGCCGGATGCGTCGTCGTTGGCGCCGGGCGCGTCGGCGGTGAAGTTCATGACGTCGGTGACGCGGCTGTCGAGGTGGCCGGTGATGATGATGACGCGGTTGGGATCGCCCGTGCCGCGCTGGATGGCGACGATGTCCATCACCTCCGTGGGGTTGGGCACGCGGGCGCCGGTCACGGTCTGGGACGGGGTGACGATCTCCAGACAGCCGCCGCAGTCGCGGCTGATGCCCTCGAACTGGCGGCCGACCCAGCGGCGGGCGGCGCCGATGCCGCGCGTCTCGGACACCGTTTCCGACAGGGTGTGGCGCGTGCCGAAGCCGACCATGGCGGTGATGTCGGCGCGCATCCGCTCCGGGTTCACCTGACCCGCCACCTCATGCAGCAGCGGTTGCTCCTCCGCCGCCGAGGTCTGGGCGAGGGCCGCGCCGGGCAGGGCGGCGAGAAGGGCGGCGAGGGCGATAACGCGCATGGGAACAGCCTTCTGAAACGAACCGGCGGACAGTGGCGGGGCCTTGGGCGCGAGTCTAGGCCGCGACCAGCTGCCCGCACACGAACGCCGCCTCGCCGGCGGTCAGCAGACCTTCCAGAACATCCTCGACGTTCTCGGGCGCGACGATCAGGATGAAGCCGACGCCGCAGTTAAAGGTGCGCCGCATCTCGTGGTCGCTGATCCCGCCGGTCTCGCCCAGCCACTGGAACACGTGCGGCATCGGCCAGGCGTCCCAGTCGAACGCGGCCTTCAGGCCCTCGGCGATGCAGCGGGGCGGGTTCTCGATCAGGCCGCCGCCGGTGATGTGGGCCGCGCCCTTGATTAGCCCGGCCTTCATCAGCGGCAGCACCGGCTTCACATAGATTCGGGTCGGCTCCATCAGCGCCTGGGCCAGGCTGCGGTCGCGCACGAACGGGGCGTCGTCGCCCCAGCCGAGGCCCGACTTCTCCACCACCTTGCGGATCAGCGAGTAGCCGTTGGAGTGCGGCCCGGACGAGGCCAGGCCGATGATGACGTCGCCCGCCGACTGGCGATCCAGATACGGCAGGGCATGGCCGCGCTCGACGGCCCCAAGCGAAAAGCCCGCCAGGTCGTAGTCGCCGTCGGAATACATGCCCGGCATCTCGGCCGTCTCGCCGCCGACGAGGGCGCAGCCCGCCTGACGGCAGCCCTCGGCGATCCCGGCCACGACGCGGCGGGCGTCGTCCACCGACAGCTTGCCGGTCGCGTAGTAGTCTAGGAACAGCAGCGGCTCCGCGCCCTGGGCCAGCAGGTCGTTGACGCACATCGCGACCAGATCGACGCCGACGCCGTCATGACGCCCCGTCTCGATGGCGATTTTCAGCTTGGTGCCGACGCCGTCAGTGGTGGCGACGATCAGCGGATCCTCGAAACCGGCCGCCTTCAGGTCGAACAGGGCCCCGAATCCGCCCAGCGAGGCTTCGGCGCCGGGCCTTCGCGTGGACCTGGCCAGCGGCTTGATGGCGTCGACCAGCATCTCGCCGGCGTCGATGTCGACCCCCGCATCGGCGTAGGTCAGGCCGTTCTTCAGGCTCTCGGGGGTGTCGCTCATGGGGCACAGGCCTGAATCAGGGGGCGAAATATGCGCCGGGTCTTGCCACAACCGGCTCGCGCGGGGCTATAGCATCCGAATGACGCCGATCACCACCACCGAGGTGCTGCGCGAGTTCTGCGCCC
>JAZKHQ010000036.1:0-6673 GCA_040385285.1 Pseudomonadota bacterium | reverse complement strand
CAGCTCGGCCTCCCAGTAGCCGAAGTGGGCGGTGATGTTGGGATCGACCATCAGGGCCTGAACCCGGTCGCAGACCTTGCGGATGATCCCGCGCACCAGGAAGGGCGAGCGCGCCGGCAGGCTGGAGAAGATCAGCTTCAGCAACAGCGGCGTCATCGCCGACCCCTCGGCGTAGTGCAGCCAGTAGGTGAAGCGCCGCGCCTCGGGCGTACCCGCCGCCGGCTTCAGCCGGCCCTGTCCATAGGTCTCCAGCAGATATTCGATGATCGCCCCGGTCTCGGCCACGCGGGCCTCGCCGTCGTCCAGCACCGGCGACTTGCCCAGTGGATGGATCGCCTTCAGCGCGGCGGGCGCCAGGTTCGTTTGCTTGTCCCGCTCGTAGCGCTTGACCTCGTAGGGCAGGCCCAGCTCCTCCAGCAGCCACAGCACGCGCTGGGAGCGGGAGTTGTTCAGGTGATGGATGACGATCATGGGAGCCCCTCCGGTGTCCGCGCACCGTGGGCTGTTTACCCAGCGTCAGTCTAGGCCCGCTTGCGGCCGCTCCACCGACTGCGGGGCGCGGGCTTGGCGCGGGCGACCGTGCCGCGCGCCTGATGCCCCTGCCAAAGCTGGAACGCGAGTGTCGCGAGCGCCAGCTTGCCGGCATGACGGCCCGCCGCGCGGCGACCGCCCTTGCTGAGCAATAAGCCGCCGACGAGCGTTGCGAGCTTGGGAATGGGCATGGGCGTCTCCTTCGGCAGGGAAACGCCGGACAAGGCTCAGGGTTTCGGCATTAGCGCTGTGGCGGCCGTAACCATGGCCTCGACGCCGGTGGTGACGGATTCCTCGGGGGCGATGCGGAACAGGGCCGAGTGGTGGGGGGTGATGTGTTCGGCGTCCTCGGGCCGGCCGCCGCCGACGTTGAAGTAGACGCCCCTGACGCCGTATTCGGGCAGGACGTAGTAGGCGAAGTCCTCGGCCCCCATGCCGGAGCGGGGCGGGGCGGTCATGCGGTCGGCGCCCAGCTCGGCGGCGAGGGCGTCGCGAACGCGGACGGCGGTGGCCTCGTCATTGATCGTCGGCGGGGTGGACTCGGTCGGCGAGCGCTCGACGATGGGCATGCGGTCCTCGGGCACGCCATAAGCCTCGGCGGTGCCGCGCACGACGCGGTCGATGCCGTCCAGCAGCTGTTCGCGCACCGCGAAGCTGTCGGAACGCACGGTCAGCTGCAGCCGCACCTCGTCGGGGATGATGTTGTGCTTGATGCCGCCGTTGATGGCGCCGACGGTGATCACGGCGCCCTCCAGCGGATTGATGTTGCGGCTGCGGATGGACTGCAACGAGACCACGATCTGGGATGCGATCAGCACCGGATCGACCGTCAGGTGCGGATAGGCGCCGTGGCCGCCGACGCCGCGCACGGTGATGTCGACGCTGTCCGAGCTGGAATAGGCGATGGTCAGCGGCACCTCGACCATCCCGGCGGGCAGCTGGGCCTTCACATGGAAGGCGACGGCGTAATCGGGCTTGGGGAAGCGGGTGTAAAGGCCGTCGGCGACCATGGCGCGGGCGCCGCCGATGCGTTCCTCCGCCGGCTGGGCGATCAGCACCAGGGTGCCGGACCAGCTGTCGCGCCGGGCCATCATCTGCCGCGCCGTGCCGATCAGGGCGGTGACGTGCACGTCGTGGCCGCAGGCGTGCATGACCGGCTTTTCGGTCCCGTCCGTGTCGGTCTGGATGACGCTTGAGGCGTAGGGCAGGCCTGAGTTCTCGCGCAGCGGCAGGCCGTCCATGTCGGCCCGCAGCATGACCGTCGGCCCGGGGCCGTTCCTCAGCACAGCCACCACGCCGGTGCCGCCGACGCCGGTGGTGACCTCGTATCCGAGCCCGCGCAGCTGGGCGGCGATGATGCCCGAGGTGCGCACCTCCAGCCCCGAAAGTTCCGGGTTGCGGTGGAAGTCGAGGAACAGAGCCTCGAGGTTGGCGTCGTAGTCGGCGGCGATGGCGGCATGCAGGTCCGCCGGCTGCGTCTGGGCCTGAGCCGGAAGCGCCAGCAGCAGTGTCGCCGCCGTGGCCATCATCATCGTCCGCATCAACGCTCTCCCCTGAATGACGGACGGGACCGTGGCCCGGCGGCGCGGGCTTGGCAACCGGACCCGTTTCGCGGCAAGTCGCGGGGATGGATAACGCCGAGCCCCGCCTGACCTCTCTCGCCCACGGCGGCGGCTGCGGCTGCAAGATCGCGCCCGGCGTGCTGCGCGACATCCTGAGCGGCATGCCGCAGACGGCGGCCTTCGCGGACCTGATGGTCGGGACCGAGACCAGCGACGACGCGGCGGTGTGGCGGCTGAACGACAGCCAGGCGCTGGTGGCGACGACCGACTTCTTCATGCCGGTGGTGGACGACCCCTTCGACTTCGGCCGCATCGCCGCGACCAACGCCCTGTCGGACGTCTATGCGATGGGGGCCACGCCGATCTTCGCCCTGGCCATCGTCGGCATGCCGATCGGCAAACTGTCGATCGCGACCATCGGCCAGATTCTGGAGGGCGGCGCGAGCGTGTGCGCGGCGGCGGGAATCCCGGTGGCGGGCGGCCACTCCATCGACAGCGTGGAGCCGATCTACGGACTCGTGGCGCTGGGCCTTGTGCATCCGGACAGGGTGCTGACCAACAAGGGCGCGCGGGCCGGGGACGTGCTGATCCTGACCAAGGCGCTGGGCGTCGGAGTGCTGAGCGCGGCGTTCAAGCAGGAGAAGCTTGATGCGGCGGGCTACGCGGCCCTCATCGCCTCGACGACGAAGCTGAACACCGTGGGTGCGAAGCTCGCGGGGATGGCGGGGGTGCATGCGGTGACGGACGTTACCGGCTTCGGCCTGCTGGGCCACGGGCTGGAGATGGCCCGCGGGTCGGGGATGACCGTCGAGATCACAGCCGATGCGGCGCCGCTGCTGGAGGGCGTGGAAGCGCTGGCGCGGGCGGGGCTGCGCACCGGGGCCTCGACACGGAACTGGGCCAGTTATGGCGAGGCGGTGACCCTGCCCGATGGGTTCGAGGACTGGCGCCGCGACCTTCTGACGGACCCGCAGACCTCCGGCGGCCTGCTGATCGCCGTGGCGGAGGATCAGGCGCAGGCGGTGCTGGAGCTGGCGAGGGCCGAGGGCTTCGAGGCCGCTGCCGTGGTCGGGCGGATGGTCGAGGGATCACCCGGGGTGCGCGTCTCTTGATCCGCCGCACCACCGATCTGGGGCCGGAGGCGCGGGACAGATTTCACGCGCTGATCGACGTGCGCAGCCCGGCGGAGTTCGCCGATGATCACCTCCCCGGCGCGGTCAATCTGCCGGTGCTGGACGACGCCGAGCGGGCCGAGATCGGGACCATCTATGTCCAGCGCTCGAAATTTCTCGCCCGGCGACTGGGCGCGGCGAAGGTGGCGCGCAATATCGCGGCGCATCTGGACGGGGCGCTGGCGGACCGGGGCGGCGACTTCCAGCCGCTGGTCTATTGCTGGCGCGGCGGCCAGCGGTCGGGGGCCATGGTCACGGTGATGGACCAGATCGGCTGGCCGGTGACGGTGCTGGACGGCGGCTACCAGACCTGGCGGCGGCAGGTGAAGGCGGCGCTGTATGACGCCCAGCCCTCGTTGAATGTTGTCCTGCTGGACGGGCCGACCGGCAGCGGCAAGACCGAGGTGCTGGGGCGGCTGTCGGCTCGTGGGGTGCAGACGCTGGATCTGGAAGCCTTGGCCAATCATCGCGGCTCGCTGTTCGGGGCCATGCCGGGCGGCCAGCCGTCGCAGAAGCTGTTCGAGAGCCGGCTGCATGACGCCATCAGCCGTCTCGATCCCGCACGGCCGGTGGTGGTCGAGGCCGAGAGCAGCAAGATCGGTGCGCGGGTGGTTCCGCCCGTGCTGTGGCGGGCCATGCAGGCGGGCCGGGTGATCGAACTGTCGGCCCCGGTCGAGGCGCGGGCGCGCCACACGGCGACTACCTATGCCGGGATAAGCGCTGACGCACAGGCGCTGGACCGCGCCCTGACCCACCTGCCGAGGCATCATGCCAAGGCGACGATCACCGGCTGGCGCGAGATGGCGCGGGAGGGCGCCTTCGAGGCCCTGGCCGCGGAGCTGATGCTGGCCCACTACGACCCGGCCTACGCCCGGGCGGGCGCGGAGAGGAGCGCGCCGATGGAGAGGGTGGACATGAGCGGTCTGTCAGGGGCCGACCTGGAGGCGGCTGCCGATCAGGTGGCGGCGCTTACAGCCCGCTGAGCCACGGTACCGGACTGTGGACCGTGAAGGCTCCTGACTCCTCGGCGAAGCGATTCAGCAGGAAGGTGTGGCCGGCGCCGTAAATGACCAGCACCCGCTCACCGGGGGTTTCCGCCAGTCGGACGAGATTGCCGAAAATCTTCAGGTTCCGCCCATGCCAGGCCCCAACCCAGTTGGCGCCCTGACCGTCCTCCGTCGTGCCCAGCAGCGAGACGTCGTAGTAGGGTCTGTGCATGCCCAGCAGGTACTCGGGGCTGTTCATCACGGCCAGCCATTCCCCGATCGGCCGCGACTGGACCAGATCGGTGTTTCGTTGGCCGCGCGCCGGGTTGCGCAGTTCGTTCAGACGCGCCTGCTCACCCGCCGCCTCGGCGCCTTCGATCCAGTCGTATGCGGCTTCGTCGCCCGGCGGCATGTCGTTCCAGTCGACGCCATAGATCCGGTCGTGGCCCAGCCTCGCGGCTAACCGCAGTCCGATCTGGTCGATCTCGTTGGCGGTCAGCACATACGTCCCAGCGCGATAATCGGCGTATCGCTGGTCCAGCGCCGCCTGTTCCCTCGTCTTGATCTCCACCGCGATACGTGTCGGCCGCCAGCGAGCCAACGCCTCTACTACAGCCTCGATCTCGGCCTGCCGGGTCGGGCTCAGTACGTCGTCGACCTCGGTGCGCAGGACGTCACGGTTGTTGTTGGCCAGATGCGCAGTGCCCAGCACCATCAGCGCCGGTCGTTCCTCGACGCGCCGTTCGCTGACAAGCTGTACTGCTTGCACAGGCGGCGTCTGCGCCAGGCTGGGTGCGAAGGTCAACAAGGACAGGGCGAAAGCAAAGAGCAGGCGGCGTGACATGGAACGGCTCCGGTGAAGCTTCACCGGATATTTTAAACGGCTTGCGCGCTCATGACCCGTTACGATTTGGTTACCTGTAATCCTGGATCGCCCGGACATCGAGGTCACCGGCCTTGATGGCGCCGATGGCCTGGGACGCCGCGAGCGCCCCGGCGGCGGTGGTGTAGTAGGGCATCTTCATCATCAGGGCGGTGCGGCGCAGGCTGAAGCTGTCCTGCAGCGACTGCTTGCCCGAGGTGGTGTTGAACACCAGCTGGACCTCGCCGTTCTTCATGGCGTCGACGATGTGGGGGCGGCCCTCAAGCACCTTCTTGACCAGCCCGACCTCGAGGCCCTGTTCGACCAGATAGGCGTGGGTGCCGCCGGTGGCGATCAGGGTGAAGCCTTCGGCCAGCAGGATTTTCGCCGCGTCGAGGATGAAGGGCTTGTCCTCGTCCTTGACCGAGATGAAGGCGCAGCCCGAGGTCGGCAGGGTCGTTCCGCCGCCGATCTGGGACTTGGCGAAGGCGCGGGCGAAGGCGGGGGCCATGTCGGCCTCGCCCTTGCGCTTCCAGTCCAGGCCCATGACCTCGCCGGTCGAGCGCATCTCGGGGCCCAGGACGGTGTCGACGCCGGGGAAGCGGGCGAAGGGGAAGACGGCTTCCTTCACCGCGATATGGTCATAGGGCTTGTCGGCCAGGCCGAAGGACTTCAGCGGCACCCCGGCCATGACCTTGGCGGCGATGGCGGCCACGGGCGCGCCCATGGTCTTGGCCACGAAGGGCACGGTGCGGGACGCGCGCGGATTGACCTCCAGCACGAAGATGCGGGGCTCGGCGCTGTGCGGCTCCTCAATGGCGAACTGCACGTTCATCAGGCCGCGCACCTTCAGCGCCCGGGCCATGGCCTCGGTCTGGCGCTTCAGCTCCTCGACGATCTCCGGGCGCAGCGAGAAGGGCGGCATGGAGCAGGCGCTGTCGCCCGAGTGCACCCCGGCCTCCTCGATATGCTCCAGCACCCCGGCGACATAGACGGTCTCGTCGTCGCACAGGGCGTCCACGTCCACCTCGGTGGCGCGGTTCAGATAGTGGTCGATCAGGACGGGATCGTCGCCCGACACCCGCATGGCCTCATGGACGTAGCGGTCCAGCTGCTCGCGGTCGTGGACGATCATCATGCCGCGCCCGCCCAGCACGTAGGAGGGACGCAGGACGACGGGATAGCCGACCTCGTCCGCCTTCTGCGCGGCTTCCTCAGGCGTCCGGGCCAGGCCGTTGGGCGGCTGCATCAGGCCGATGTCGTGCAGCATTTCCTGGAACC
The DNA here is from genome assembly GCA_040385285.1 of Pseudomonadota bacterium. Taxonomy (GTDB): domain Bacteria; phylum Pseudomonadota; class Alphaproteobacteria; order Caulobacterales; family Caulobacteraceae; genus Brevundimonas. The sequence goes on along the minus strand of JAZKHQ010000036.1, from coordinate 279 downwards.
GCTCGCGGTCCTCGGCCAGGTCGATGGAGTCCACGGTGGTGCCCAGGATCGGCACGCCGTCCTCCTGCAACGCATGGGCCAGCTTCAGCGGGGTCTGGCCGCCGAACTGGACGACGACGCCCAGCAGCGTCCCGTTGGAGCGTTCGACGTCGATCAGCTCCAGCACGTCCTCAGCCGTCAGGGGCTCGAAATACAGGCGGTCGGAGGTGTCATAGTCGGTCGAGACGGTCTCGGGGTTGCAGTTGACCATGATCGACTCGACGCCGATGTCGGCGAAGG
>JAZKHQ010000035.1:0-5729 GCA_040385285.1 Pseudomonadota bacterium | reverse complement strand
TTCCGACCCGGGCGCGTTCAGCGGCTCGAGAAAAGGCCGGGCCGTTGGGAATCAGTGGGTTAGCAAGCTCGACGCACACAGTTGAGCGGCTGGACGCATCATCCCTCTCCCGTTGGGAGAGGGCTTGAGCGTCTGAGAGCGTAGCGATCAGTCGCGCGAAAGGGTGAGGGTTCACTGATCCAGTCGGCGTGAGCCGCCGCGCCACGGCTTACGCCGAGTTCAACAGCCGACCCTCATCCGGCGCTCGCGCGCCACCCGTCGTCGGTCGCATGCGACCTCCTCCACCCAACGGGAGAAGGGAATTTCAGTCGCCGCGCCGCACGGTCGTCGTGCCGGTGCTCGACCCTTCCGGACGGGTCGGAACCATCGCCGTCAGGTCGCGGACCAGGCCGTCGGGGTCCGAGCGGGCGGCGATGCACAGGTCGATCTCGCCCTCGCGGCCCCAGCGGCGTTCGCTGGTTCCGGCGACGCGGCGGTCGGCGGCGACATATTCGGTGATGCGCGCCCTGGTCGGCTGGTCGATGCCGCAGCAGACGCTGCCGAAGGAGACGGTGACGTCGCAGCGTTCGCCGGTGACCGGGCCGGACGGGACGTCGGGCATAGGCTGGCAGGCGGCGGTGAGGAGGAGAGTCGCGAAGGCCAGCCGTCTCATGATCATCCCTCGATCCAGCGGGGCATCCACGCTTCGTGCATCTCGCGCAGGTGCTCCAGTGGCAGGCTGAACAGTTCGCCTGAGCTGAAGTTCCGGCCTTTCGCCCGGCCGACGACAGAGGCGCGCAGGCCGGCGGCCTGGGCGGCGGCGATGACTTCGGCGGCGTCAGGCACGGCGACCAGATAGCGGGCCTGGTCCTCGCCGAAGAGCAGGATGTGGGCGTGGGTGGCGCTGGTGGCGTCCAGCTCCACGCCGCAGTCGCTGGCCAGGGCCATGTCGGCCGCGGCGCCGATCAGGCCGCCGTCCGAGAGGTCGTGGACGCAGGTCAGATCACCGGCCTCGATCAGGCCACGCACGAAGTCGCCGGTCTTGCGCTCCAGAGCCAGATCGACCGGCGGCGGGGCGCCGTCCTCGCGGCCCAGAACCTCGCGCAGATAAATGGAGGCCCCCAGCTCTCCGACCGTCTCGCCGATCAACACCAGCACGTCGCCCTCGGCCATGCCGCCGAAGCCGACGGTGACGTCGTAGTTGGTCAGCAGGCCCACCGCGCCCACGGTCGGGGTCGGCGGGATCGCGACCCCGTTGGTCTCGTTGTAGAGGCTGACGTTGCCGCTCACGACCGGGAAGTCCAGCACGCGGCAGGCCTCGGCCATGCCGTCGATGGCGCGGACGATCTGGCCCATGATCTCGGGCCGCTGCGGATTGCCGAAGTTGAGGTTGTCGGTGATGGCGATGGGGCGCGAGCCCACGGCGGTCAGGTTGCGCCAGGCCTCGGCCACGCACTGCTTGCCGCCCTCATAGGGATCGTTCTGGACATAGCGGGGGGTGCAGTCGGATGTGACGGCCAGACCCTTGTCCGTGCCGTGGACCCGCACCACGCCGGCGTCGGCGCCGGTGGCCGAGTCCTGCAGCGTGTCGGCCATGACGTGGCGGTCGTACTGCTCCCAGATCCAGCGCTTGGACGCCATGTCGGGGCAGGTCAGCACCTTCAGCACCGCGTCGACCCAGCTGTCGGGGGCGGGCACGTCGGCGGGTGCCAGGCGAGGGTGCAGCGCCGGCTGGACCCACGGGCGGTCGTACAGGGGCGCGTCGTCGAACAGCGGCGCCAGCGGCACGTCGCAGACCGTCTCGCCGTGATGCTTCAGCACCAGACGGCCGGTGTCCGTGGTGATCCCGATGACGGCGGCGTCGAGGCCCCACTTCTCGAAGATGCGGTGACCGTCGGCCTCGCGGCCCGGCTTCAGCACCGCCAGCATCCGCTCCTGGCTTTCGGACAGCATCATCTCATAGGCGGTCATGCCGGTTTCGCGCTGGGGCACGGCGTCCATGTTCAGCTCGATGCCGACGCCGCCCTTGCCCGCCATTTCGACGGAGGAGGAGGTCAGGCCTGCCGCGCCCATGTCCTGGATCGCGGCGACGGCCCCGGAGGCCATGAGTTCGAGGGTGGCCTCGATCAGCAGCTTCTCGGCGAAGGGATCGCCGACCTGGACCGTCGGGCGCTTCGACTCCGATTCATCGTCGAACTCGGCCGAGGACATGGTGGCGCCGTGGATGCCGTCGCGGCCGGTCTTGGAGCCGAAATAGACCACCGACAGGCCCGCCGAGGGCGCGGCCGAGTAAAAGATGCTGTCGGCCTTCGCCAGGCCCACGCACATGGCGTTGACCAGGATGTTGCCGTTGTAGCCGGCGTGGAAATTGGTCTCGCCCGCCACGGTCGGCACCCCGACGCAGTTGCCGTAGCCGCCGATGCCCGAGACGACGCCCTTGACCAGCCGCTTCGTCTTCTCGTGGCCGATGTCGCCGAAGCGCAGGGCGTTCAGCAGGGCGACGGGGCGCGCGCCCATGGTGAAGACGTCGCGCATGATGCCGCCCACGCCCGTCGCCGCGCCCTGATAGGGCTCGATGTAGGAGGGGTGGTTGTGGCTCTCCATCTTGAAAATGCAGGCGTCGCCGTCGTCGATGTCGATGACGCCGGCGTTCTCGCCCGGGCCGCAGATGACGCGGGGGCCGCTGGTGGGGAATTTGCCGAGATGGATCTTCGAGGATTTGTAGGAGCAGTGCTCGGACCACATGACCGAGAACACGCCCAGCTCGACATGGTTGGGCTCGCGCCCCAGCCGGTCGAGGACGACCTGATATTCATTGGGCGCCAGGCCGTATTCGGCGGCGAGTTCGGCCATGGACTTCTGGGGAGCGCTCATGGGCGCGCCTCATAGCCGCTGAACAGAGTCGTGTCAGCCGTCGATGGGGAACATCGGGCCTGCGGCGTCATTGAATCGGACGAACCGTGAGGAGACCGCCATGACCGACCAGCCCATCGACCCCTCCGCGACGCCCGAAGACCCGGACGCGCCCGAGATCGCCGCCGACGACGCGGGCGCCAGCGCGGCGGCTGAACGGCTGTCGAAACAGGACGAGCGGGCGCAGGACGTGGCCGAGCTGCCGCCCGGGGCGGTCGGCGGCGGCTAGCGCCGTTTGAAGACCAGCACGGCGCCTGCGACCAGGGTCGCGACGGCGGCGCCGGCGGCGGCATAGGCCAGGTCAGGGTTGCGGGTCTGCTCCGCCACGAACGCCCCGCCGAGGCCCCAGGCGACGGGGATGGCGAAGGCCAGGGTCCGCAGCCGCGCGGTCACGAACATCGCCAGCAGCGCCACCAGACCGATCGCGCCCATGGCCCAGGTCGTGGGCGACAACGCTTCGGGCAGCCAGTCGTTGCCGGTCGCCACGGTGATCAGGTTCACCGGAGACGCGATGCTGAGCCACCCGGCCAGCATGGCCAGTGGCCAGACGGTCATCCAGCGTTCCTTGTCGCGGATGGGAAGGGCGCGGATGGCCGGGGCGTTGCGCAACAGCGGAACCAGCAGCACCAGGAGCGAGCCGAAGATCAGGCCGATGGTGGCCCACTCCCAGTCATAAGCCGCCGCCACGATCCAGAGGCCGATGCCGATGAGCGCCAGCGCCGAGGGCCAGCCGAGCCGGGCGCGCAGCGGGCTTTCGGGCGTATCGGGCAGGGCCTGCCGCACGGCATAGACCAGCAGCCCCAGATAGATGACGCCCCAGATGGCGAAGGCGTAGCCGGCGACCCTGAGCGTCGCGTCGCTGTCAGCGGCGAACTCCGCCGGCGACTGGCCCCAGCCCATCAGGATCTGGGCCTGGCTGATGAAGATGGCGAAGAGGGCGGCGGCCAGAATGGTCAGGCGACGGGTCATGAAAGGCTCCGTTCGAGGTGCAGCGGATACGCATCCGTACGGTAAAGGTTCACTGGTGGACATGCGCAACGTTCGTCGAACGACGCTCTCTGTCGTTGCCATTGGTTCGCGCCACGGTATGCTTCGGCAAAGTGCTGGGGAGCGAGCCATGATGAAGACCGGTGTGCTGATCGCCATGACGGCGGCGTTGGCCCTGACGGCGGCGACGGGCGCGAAGGCCCAGAATGCGACGCCGATCGTGACCCCGGGAACGCCGGTGACCGCGACCCTCGCGTCCAGCGACCCGGTGCTGAGCGATGGCCGGAATTACCGCTGCTACCGGCTGAGGACCACGGCCGGCCAGAGTTACGCGATCGAACTGAACTCCAACGAGTTTGACGCCTACCTGACGGTGCTGACCGGCGGATGCGCGGGCACGCAGTTGCTGACCAACGACGACAGCGTGGGAACCAACGCCGGCGTCATGCTGCCGGGCGACGGCAACTCGCGCTATATTCTGGCGTCGGGGCTCAGCCAGGGCGAACTCGGATCCTTCACCCTGACCGTGCGCCAGTTCGTCAGCGGCCGCGCCCGGGCTCAGGATGTGGGCATGGGCGGCCGCCTGACCGGGGTGCTGGACGAGGCCGATCCCCTGACCAACGACGCCAAGCTGTACGAGGTCTACAGCTTCACCGGCCGGGCCGGGCAGATGATCACCATCGACCTGTCGTCCGACATGTTCGATTCCTATCTTGTGCTGGGCCGCCAGACCGCCTCGGGCTTTGAGTCCATTCAGGAAGACGACGACGGCCAGTTCAACGGCACGAACGCCCGCATCAGCTTCACGCCGCCGGCCACCGGCGAATACCGCTTCAAGGTGATGGGCCTCTATCCCGGCGCGCGCGGGGCCTACACCCTCGACATCGGCCCCGGCCCGGGCTTCGACTACGAAGGTCAGGCCCGCGCGCAAGCCGCGGCCGAGGCGCAGCAGCAGGCGGCCTACGCCCAGCAGCAGGCCCAGGCCAACTACGCCGCCCAGCAGGAACGGGATCGTCAGCAGCGCATCGCCGACTGCCGCGCCCGCGAGCGCGCGGCGAACCAGGAACGCGAGAACCGCGCCATGGGCAATCTGATGAGCGGTCTGGTCGGCATGGCGGCGGGCGACAACAACTACGCCGCCCAACAGTTCGCCCAGGGCTCCCAGGCCCAGTCGGTGAATTACAACTGCGGCGGCTAGGTCAGGCGGCCGCGAAGACGCTCTGGAACAGGATCGCGCCGTCGGCTGAGCCGAGCTCTGCCTCGAAGGCGCGGTCGGGGTGGGGCATCATGCCCAGCACATTGCCGCGCGCGTTCTGCAGGCCGGCGATGTCGGCCACCGAGCCGTTCGGGTTGTCGACGTAGCGGAACACCACCTGGCCCTCGCCCTCGATGCGGGCAAGCGTCTCGGCGTCGGCGAAGTAGTTTCCGTCGCCGTTGCCCTGGGTCATGACCACCTCGCGCTGGCCCTGATAGCCGGCGGTGAAGCGGGTCTGGCCGTTCGTGACCTCGAGCGCGATCGGCTTGCAGACGTATTTCAGCCCGGCGTTGCGCAGCAGGGCGCCCGGCAGCATCCCCGCCTCGCACAGGATCTGGAAGCCGTTGCAGATGCCGACCACGGCTACCCCGTCGTCGGCGGCCTTCTTCACCGCCTGCATGATCGGCGACTGCGCCGCCATGGCCCCGCAGCGCAGATAATCGCCGTAGGAGAAGCCGCCCGGCAGGACGATCAGGTCGAGGCCCGTGGGCAGCTCAGTCTCCTGATGCCAGACCATCTCGACCTTTTCGCCGGTCGATCGTTCGACCGCGACCTTGCAGTCGCGATCACAGTTGGACCCGGGGAAGACGATGAC
>JAZKHQ010000034.1:30335-65529 GCA_040385285.1 Pseudomonadota bacterium | reverse complement strand
TGTCGGGCCAGGAGGCGGCCGAGCTGCGCCGCTGGATCCGGGGGCCGGAGGGGCGCGGCCGGCGGGGTCGCGGGCTGGAGCAGCGGCTCGGCGACCTCTGCGCCGACAACGAGGCGGCGACCCAGGCCCTGAATGACGCCATCCGAGCGGCGGCCCAGCTGCCCGGCGAATCCGTCGCCGCCCGCATCGCCCCGGCGTCCGGCGAGGTGAACCCGGTCGGCCCGATCGAACGTTTCCTCGTCGCCGCCCTCGAACAACTCCGTGCACGGACCAGCGAGAATGCATCCGGCTCCGGCGTCGAGTTCGGCATGGAATGTTCGCTGCGCCCCGTCACCGATCCGGTGCTGGAGACCGCCCGCGAGGCCGCCCAGGCCATCGCCAATGTCGAGGCCCCGCTGCTGGCCCTGTCCCGCCACCTCGAGGACATCCTCGACGACGAGGCGGCGGAGCTGGAGCCGTCGTCCCGCGCCCGCATTGAGGGGGCTTTGCGCGGCCTCGACCGCCGCGCCCGCATGACCCTGCCCGGCTGGCGCTCCATGCTGGCGGCGCTGGACCTGGATACGGGCGAGCCCGACCCCGATTTCGTCGACTGGCTGTCCGCCGAGGCCGCCTTCGGGCGCATCCATGACGTGGCCCTGCGCCGCCACTGGATCGATCCGACCATCCCGCTGGAGGCCGCCGTCATCATGCCTGCGCATGGCGTATTGGTGACCTCGGCCACCCTGTCGGACGCGACCCATGACGACCCGTTCGGCCTCGCCCGATCCCGCACCGGCGCCGCGCGTCTGATCCAGCCGGCGCGGACGCTGAAGGTCGAAAGCCCGTTTGACTACGCCTCGAACGCCCGGGTCATCGTCGTCAATGATCTGATCAAGGACGATCCGCGCCAGATCGCGGCTGCGATGCGCGAGCTGTTCCTGGCCGCCGGCGGCGGGGGCCTCGGCCTGTTCACCGCCATCCGCCGGCTGAAGACGGTCTATGAGCGGCTGGGGCCGGATCTCGCCAAGGCCGGCATTCCTCTCTACGCCCAGCACGTCGATCCGTTGGAGGTCGGCGCCCTCGTCGATGTCTTCCGCGCCGAGCAGGACAGCTGCCTTCTGGGAACCGATGCCGTGCGCGACGGCGTGGATGTGCCCGGACGATCCTTGCGCCTGCTGGCCTTCGACCGCGTGCCGTGGCCCCGCCCTGACATCCTGCACAAGGCGCGGCGCGAGGTGTTCGGCGGTTCCGGCGCCGCGGGCCGCAGCTACGACGACGCCCTCGCCCGCGCCCGCATCAGCCAGGCCTTCGGCCGCCTGATCCGCCGGGCGGACGACAAGGGCGTCTTTGTCATGCTCGACGCCGCCTGCCCCACCCGACTGTTCGCGGGCCTCCCCCCCGGCGCCGAGGTCCAGCGCATGGGCCTGGCCGAGGCGGTGGATGTGGTCGTCGATTTTCTCTGATAGGGAGCCGGCATGACCGACGCCGTCCACCACAGCCGCCGGGGCCTGCTGGGCCCCTTCCTGATCGTCGGGCTGCTGTTCGCCGCCTGGTCCGTCTGGTGGTTCTATCTCGTCGGCCAGGTCGAGACGCGGCTGCAGGTCCAGGCGGAGGCGATGCGTCAGGCCGGCTGGACCGTCGAACTGGGCGAGGTCTCCACCACCGGCTGGCCCTTCCGCGTCCGCATCGCCGCCGACAAGCCCCGCATCCTCGCGCCCTCCGGGCAGGGGATCTCCGCGCCGCAACTGGTCGCCGAGGCCGCCGCCTACAACCCTGACCATTGGGTCGTGATCGCACCCGGCGGCCTGACTCTCGAGCGCGGCTCCAAGGGCGGGATCGCCGTCGCCGGCCCCGCCCTGCGCTTCAGCATCAGCGGCCTGACGCAACGCTTCCCCAGGATCGCGGCCGAGCTGACCAAGCCCGTCTTCACGCCCCGCCCCGGGGCCGAAGCCTTCCCGCTCAGCCGCGCCGAGCGCATCACCTTCGAGACCCGGGCGAACGCGGCCTCGGCCAACGACCTCGACGTCCGCTTCTACATCGACGGCGCGCGCGGCCGCGCCGGCGGTCCGGTCGAGGGCATGACCGGCGACGGGACCCTTGGCCTGACCATCGAGGGCGTCATCGAGGACGCCGCCGCGCTGAAGGGCGCCGACGCCGCTGGGATATTCTCCGCCTGGAGCCGCGCGGGCGGCCGCTTCACCCATGTGCGTGGCGAGATGTCGACGGGCGAGAGCCGTGCGACCTTCGCCAGCGACGCGCTCGTGACCCGGGCCGACGGTCGCCTTGAAGGTCAGCTGTCGCTGAAGGCGGTGAAGCCCGCCGCCGCCATCTCCGGCCTCGCCCGGTCTCAGTCCGGCGCCGTCAATCGCGCCGGGGCGGCCGGCGCCGCCGTCGTCACCGCCGGCGGAAACCGCGACCTCGACTTGACCGTCCAGTTCCGCGACGGCCGCACCTGGCTGGGGCCTTTCGCCCTGGCCCCGGCGCCGAAGCTGTTCTGATGCTGGTCGAACCACCCGAGGACGAGGCGCGGCTGGCGCTGGATCGTGCGGTGGCCGAGGCCGTCGCCGCCCGCATCGCCGCCGGATCGCGCGGTTCGCCCGACGCCGACGCCATCGCCTTGCGTGCCCTGCTCGCCGACATCCCCGCCGCCTCGCGCCCTTCCGTCCGCGCGCTGGCGGGCCGCATCGAGGCCGCGACAGCCGCGCTCCTGACCGTCCACGGCCCCCTGTCCGAGGCCCTCGCCGCCGACCGCTTCGGCCTGAACTTCAGCCGCGCCGCCGATCCCATCGCCGCTCTGAAGGCCGCCCAGACCGGCCGTGCCCTGATCGACATTTCCGCCGGCGCCTGGTGGGGCCGTCTGCTGGCCGCGCCGGATCTGCGCGTCGTCGCCGCCCTGCCCGACGACCGCCATGGCCGCCCGCACGCCCTGCTTGTCGCCCGTGTCCAGCCGGGGCCCACTGGCGACGATCGCACCTTCTGGGTCAGCGACAGCCCCCTGTCCGACGCCCGCATCATCGCCGCCCTCAGCGACGCCGGCCTCGCCGCCAGCCCTCTCGCCACGGCGGGCGGGTTGAAGCTGTTCGCGCTGGCGGGCTATGTGCAGGCCGAAGACCCCCGGCTGGCGTCCGCCCCCGGCGCCCTGAACGGCGTCATCGGCGCCGCACCCCTGTTCTGAAAGCAGCTTCCATGACCGACGCGCCTGAAGCCAAGCCCGGCATCCTCGACATCGCCCCCTACGTCGGCGGCAAGTCGCGCATTGAGGGCGTGGCCGAGCCGATGAAGCTGTCGTCCAACGAGAACGCCCTCGGCGCCGGCGAAAAGGCCCGCGAGGCCTTCCTCGCGGCCTCGACCCACATCCACATGTATCCGGATGGACGCGCCACCAAGCTGCGTGACGCCGTTGCCGCCCACCACAGTCTGGAGCCTGAGCGCCTGATCTTCGGCAATGGCTCGGACGAGGTCTTCGCCCTCTTGAACCAGTGCTACCTGACCCCGGGTGACAACATTGTCACCGGCCAGTACGGCTTCCTCGCCTACCGCATCTCCGCCCTCGCCAATCAGGCCTCGGTCAAGCTGGCGCCCGAACCGGGCTTCAAGGCCGAGGTCGAGGCCATCCTCGAACAGGTCGATGAGCGGACGAAGCTGGTCTACATCTCCAGCCCGTCCAACCCGACCGGCAGCTACAACACGGGCGAGGAGACACGCCGCCTGCACGCCGCCCTGCCGGCGAATGTGCTGCTGGTCATCGACGAGGCCTATGCCGAGTTCGTCACCGAACCCGACTGGGAGACCAGTTTCCCGCTCGCCCGTGACGCCGAAAACATCGTCGTCACCCGCACCTTCTCCAAGATCCACGGCCTCGGCGGCCTGCGTATCGGTTTCGGCTATGCCCCGCTGAAGGTCTGTGAGGCCGTAGACCGCATCCGCCTGCCGTTCAACGTCTCGGTCCCCGGCCTCGACGCCGCCGTTGCCGCCCTGGGCGACGAGACCCACCAGAAGGCGTCGCGCGACCTTGTCGAGGCTTGGCGCCCGCGCCTGACCCAGGCCATCAAGGGCTTCGGCTTCGAGGTCTTTCCCAGCGCCGGCAACTTCGTCCTCGTCCGTTTCCGTGACGCCGCCCAGGCCGCCGCCGCCAACGACTATCTGAACTCAAAGGGCATCATCGTCCGCCCCGTCGGCGGCTACGGCCTGCCCGAAGCCTTGCGCATCACCGTGGGCACGGAGGACCAGAACCGCGCCGTCCTCGACGCCCTCAGCGAGTTCGCCGCGCGATAGGTCCGCATGAATATTGCCTCGATCTGCGTACGCCCGGCTGAAGGCGGTCCGGAGTCAAAGCGATGGTCAACTTGCGACGCCCGCCAATCAGGTTAACGTAGCAGCGGTCACCGAATGAGGGATTCCGATGAAACTTGCAGCAGTCGCGTTAGGCGCTCTGACCCTCGGCTTCGGGCTCTCCGGCTGTCAAACGATGGCGAACAAGGAGCGTATGGGCACGGCTGAACATCGAGGCGTTTATTTTGCGCGATACAAGTACACGGATACGATGTTGACGGGGGCCACATGGTTCACCGTCGAAGCCTACAACGGGACCACTGTGCCGCGATGCGTCACGGAAGGCTCGGCGATCATGCTCGTGCCCTCACAAGCGACGCGAGAGATTTTTCGTTCTGATAACGGGTTCCGAACATCCATCGCAATACGGACGTGGGATCCCGATCCGGACGGCTCCTGTTCACCGCCCCCGCCCATTTCTTGAGTCCATAAGCCTCAGGTCCGCCGGAACACCCGGCTCGCGGTCCAGCCGGTCAGGGCCGCCAGCAGCACGCACAACAGGCCGTACAGCCACGGCTGGCGGTGCGCGAACTCATAGATGTCGCGCTCGATGCCGACCTTCTCGACCGTCAGGGTCAGGTTCGAAACCGACACCGGCTGGCCGTCCTGGAACAGCCAGACCTCGGCGTAATACTGGCCCGTCGGGGCCACGGCCGGCAGTTCGACCTCGGCCCGGAACAGCCCCTTGTCGACGAACTCCACCCCTTCCGGATCGGTGTTGTAGAGCGCCGCCGCCTCGCGCAGCCGGATCACCGCGCGCCGCCATTCCAGGTAGTCTTCGCCCAGCCGGCTGACCACCACGTCGCGCACGCCGTAGCGGGTGACGGTGCGGGTCTCTTCCGGCGCCGCGATCCTCAGGTGATCGACCCCGACCCCCAGCCGGCGCAGCTCGCCGAAATTGGCGATGTCGTTCAGCGGCCGGGTCGAGGCGGTCATGTAGAACCCCGGCGCGCCCTCGAACAGCACCGGCCGGCTGTTCAGCCACACCCCAGCCTGCCGCGTCTTGCGCACCAGCCGCACCGGCCCGTCGGGCCCGCGCACCACCACCACCACATCGGCGGGGGCCTCCGTCGGATTGAACACCGCGCCGTACAGCACGATCGAGGCGCCGCGGAAACTGCTGTCGACCATGACCCGCGCATCGGTCAGGGCCGCGGCGACCCGCGCCTCGCCGGTCGTCGCGGCGGACCGCTCGGGGGCCGCGGTCATCGGCGCCTCGATGGCGGGCGGCGGCGGGGGCAGGGCTTGCAGCATCAGTCCGCGATCCCCGGGGCCAGGGCGAACATGTCGCCGGGGCGCACGAACAGGTCCGAGCCCATCTGCACGGCCACGATCAGCACGATCACCGCCAGCGCCGCGCGCAGCACCTCGCCCCGGAACCGGCCCGACAGCCGGGCGCCGTACTGGGCGCCGATCACCCCGCCGAACAGCAGCAGCGACGACAGCACGATGTCCACCGTCTGGTTGCGCCCGGCCTGCAGGATGGTGGTGATGGCCGTGGTGATGATGATCTGGAACAGGCTGGTGCCCACCACCACGCTGGCCTTCATGCGCAGCACATAGAGCATGGCCGGCACCAGGATGAAGCCGCCGCCCACCCCCATGATGGCCGACAGGACGCCCGCGAACACCCCCAGCGCCAGCGGCGGAATGGCGCTGATGTAGAGGCCCGACTTCGGGAATCGCACCTTCCACGGCAGGCCGTAGAGCCACAGCGGCCGGCGGCGCTCCTTGCGCGGCGGGGTCACGCCCTTCGCCCGCATCACGATCTGGGTCAGGCTTTCGCGCAGCATCAGCGAGCCGATGGCGCCGAGGAAGACGAGGTAGGACACCGCCACCACCAGATCCGCCTGGCCCAGCAGCCTCAGCCAGCGGAACAGCTCGACCCCCGCCAGCGCCCCGATGGCGCCGCCCAGCGCCATGATCCCGCCCATGCGGTAATCGACCGCGCCCTGGCTGGAATAGCTGATGACGCCCGAGGTCGAGGAGGCCACCACGTGGCTGGCCTGGCTGGCCACCGCCACGGTCGGCGGGATGCCCAGGAACACCAGGATCGGCGCCATCAGGAAACCGCCGCCTATGCCGAACAGTCCGGACACGAATCCGACCACCGCCCCCAGCAGAACCAGGGTCGGCCAGTTCACCGAAACCTCGGCGATCGGCAGATAGATATCCAAAGGACGCGCCTTCGGCTGGAACAAGAGGCAAGGCGCCGAAACGGGCGACGACGGTCTTTAGCGGCAAGGGCGGCGGCCCGCCACCCGATGCGCGCAATCGGTTAGTCCGCGCTTCAGCCCAGCGGGTCGGCCGTGAAGGCGGCGGCGGCGTTGCGCGCGGCGGTCCGGGCGGCGGCCGGAACCTGCGGGGCCAGGCGCTGCACGGCCTCCTGCGCGTCCGGATCGCCCGACCGCGAGGCGATCAGATACCATTTGTAGGCGTCGGCCAGGTTGACCGGAATGCCCACGTCGCCGCTCTCGTACAGCTTGGCGACATTGTACTGGCTGTCGATCAGGCCGCGCTCGGCGGCCTTCAGCAGCCAGTCCATGGCCTCGCCGCGGTTGCGGTCGCCGCCGATGCCGTCGAACAGATACATGGCGTAGGCGTGCATGCCCTTCGGATCCTGCGCCTCGGCCGCCTTGCGGGCGAAGACGCGGGCCTCCTCGGGCTTCAGGTCCGACTGGCCGCTTTCGAACAGGCCGAGCAGATAGAGCTGCGCCGGGGTCGAACCCGCCGTCGCCGCCTGCTTCATGGTTTCGGCGCCCTTGGCGTCGTCAGCCTCGATCTCGGTGACGGCCTTGTCGTACAGCGCCTGCACCTCGGCCGGCGTCGCCGTCGGGGTGGTCGCCAGGGCCGCGATGGGCTGGGCCTCGGTCTCGCCGAAGTCGGGGAAGGGCAGGGTGCGGCCGGTCACCTGGGCGTAGGCGTAGACGCCGCCGGTCAGGGCCACGGCGATGGCCGAGGCGCCCAGCGCCTTGCGCACCGTAGAGCCGTCCTTCGACGCCTGCTTGTCCAGCCGCTCCTGCAGCTTGGACTTGCCGCCGCGCTTCAGGCCGAAGCCGGAACGGGCGGGCGCCTCTGCGGCGGGGGCGGTCATGGCGGCGCGGGCGGCGTCGATGGCCTGGCGCGTCGTGGCGGCGCGTCCGGCGGAGGCGGCGGCGCGCAGGGCCCGCTGGTCCACGAACTCGGTCTCGGCCGCGAACTCGTCGCCGCCGGCGTCGAAAGCCGGCTCAGGACTGGTGGCTTCCAGCGCGTCCGACACATCGGCGCCGCCGAAGGCTGAAGGACCGCGGCTGGCGAACGGCCCGGCGACATAGACCGGCTCCGGATCCGCCGAAGCCGCGAAGGCCCCGCGCGCCGCGGGGGTGAAATCAGTCTCGACCGCCCCGACTGGATTCAGCGGTTCAGCTTCGGACTCGGCGAAGACGCGGGACGGGGTCGAGGGGAAGGGCGCGGGCTCGGCCGGCTCGCCGGCCCAGAAATCGTCGCCGCCGACATCGGCGCCCAGAACGTCAGCATCGGGGAAGGCGGCGGCGCGCCAGTCGGGCTCAACCGGCGCGGGCGCCAAGGTCGAAGTCGGGGCCGTCGCGGGCATGGCCAGCGGCTCCTCCAGCGGAGCCTCGCGCACCGGAGCCACGCCCCGGGTTTCGATGGCCTCCCGCGCCTCGGCCAGCAGGGTCGCGGTGCGCTCTTCCGACAGGCGCATGCGCTCGGCCAGTTCGCCGGAGGCGCGGTCGTAGCGCTGCTCGATCCGCTCGGAACTGTCGGTCAGCCGCTTGCCGATCTCCTCGATAGCCTGGGCGGCGCGGCGCTCGGACTGGGCGATGCGGTCGCTCAGCCGGTCCGAGATGCGGGTGATCTCGACGCCCAGCTTCTCCAGCGCCAGGGCGTGGCGGTCGTCGGCGCCGATCAGGCGCTGCTCCACCGTCGCCACGTGGCGGGCCATGTCGCGGTCGACCTTCTGGGCCAGCTCCTGGGTCAGGCGGCCCAGCTGCAGGGCGCCGTCGCTTTCGACCTTCTGCACCCGGCCGTGCAGGTTCTGGCCGATGCGCAGCACCTCGCGGCCCATGGCCTCGATGCCCTGGGCCGAGCGCTGCTCCGACGTCTTCAGCTGTTCGCCCAGCGCGAGCACCGCCCGCTCCAGGCGGTCCATGCGGTTCTCGCTCTCGGCGGTGTCCAGCCGGCGCATCATCTCGGCGCGGTTGGCGTCCATCTGGCGGGCCAGGGTCTCGGCCAGCTTCTCGAAACGGGCGGCCTCGCGCGACCCTTCCGGCTCGACCCGGCCTTCCGTCGCGCGCAGGCGCTGGTCCAGCCCGGCGAAGGACGCCTCGAGCCGGCGCAGGGCCTCGTTGGTCTGTCCTTGCGCCGCATCCAGCCGCGCCCCCACCTGGGCCAGCATGTCGGCCCCGGCGCCCGGAGCGGACTTCTCGACCGCGTCCATGCGCTGGCGCAGTTCGTTGACGCTGGAGCGCTGGCGCTCCTCGATGTCGTAGAGCCGTCCGGCCAGCGAGCCGATGCCCTGCTCGACCTTCGAAAACTGCTCGGCCGTCTTCGGGCCGGTCTCCTGCTCGAAGCGGCGCAGGCGCTTGTGACCCTCGCGCAGCTCCTCGGCGATGTCGTCGATGCGGCGCAGGGACGAGCCGTCATGCTTGTCCTGGTTCTCCAGCCGACGCACCAGGCCGTTCACCGCCTGATCGACGCCCTGGATGGCCAGGGTTGAGCGGCGCTCGGCCGCTTCCAGACGCGCGGCGATGGCGTCGACGGAGGCGCTCAGCCGCTGGGCCGTCTCGTCATCCATGCCATAGGCGTCATCGACCCGGCGCGAGCGGCCGCGGCGGTCGAATGTCTCGGCGGCGTGGGCCCGGCGGGGCAGCGGCGTATAGCCGTCGTCGTCCCCGTCTTCGATGATCATGGAGTTGAGCCACTCGCCCAGGGTCATGCCCGAGCGACGCGCAAGGTCCTTGGCGATCTCGCGGGCCTTCGGGTCAATGCCCTTGACGCTCCACGGCGCGGCTGCGCTCACTTTGATTCGCCTCCCGACCTGCATACCAAACGCTAATCGCCCAGATCAGGTGTGTAAACGACTGGTTAACCCCAATATATGGCGCCTGGCCATCTTCCTGTGGAAAGCCCCGCCGCCGCCCTGATTTCTCGCGCGGGCGTGGTTAACGCGGCCTTAAGATTAACCTCCCGGCAAGGACTTCGGCCTTGCACACAGGCGCTTTGGCGGCCATCTGGCCCCGATGAGCGTGACCCTGACCCTGATCCTGATGGCCGCCGCCATCGCCTCGACCGTGTTCTGCGGCTGGCGCGGCGCGCAACCGCCCCATCCGCTGAAGGTGCGCATGGCCCCTTGGCGGTTCCTGATGCTGCTGTCGGCGTCGCTGGTGGTGTTTCTGCTGATCCATCTGGCCTGGAGCTTCAGCGGACGGACGCCGGTCTGATCTGGAACACGCGAGCTTTGAGGGGGTTGGAACATTCGAACCCCAAACCGGAGCCCTCCCCCATGGCTGACAAGCCCCTCACCGCCGCCGACGCCGAACAGGCATTCTGGGACGCGCTGAAGAAATCCAACACCGGCATGCTGGGCCTCGACCAGCCCGGCTATCACGCCCAGCCCATGACCGCCTTCCGCGAGGAAGAGACCGGGACCATCTGGTTCTTCACCCGCGACGACACCGATCTGGCCAGGGACGCGGCCATCGCGGGCCAGAGCGCCATGTTCCACTATGGATCGAAGGACCAGAACGTCTGGGCCTGCATCATGGGCGACCTGTCGGTCCACGGCCCCGACCGCGAGATCATCAACCGCTACTGGAACCCGGTGCTGGCGGCCTGGTATCCCGAAGGCAAGGACGATCCCCACCTGACCATCCTGCGCTTCGACGCCGGTGACGGCCGCGTCTGGGTCAGCGAAGGCGGCCTGCTGAAATTCGCCTTCGAGGTCGCCAAGGCCAACATCACCAAGACCATCCCCGACGCGGGCGGCGTGGCGGACGTGAACCTGCAGTAGTCAGCCCGCGAAACACCACGCCAGCACCGCCTTCTGGGCGTGGATGCGGTTCTCGGCCTCGTCCCAGACCAGCGAGCGGGGGCCGTCGATCACCGCGTCGGTGACCTCCTCGCCCCGGTGCGCGGGCAGGCAGTGGAGGAAGACGGCGCCCTCGGCCGCCTGATCCATCAGGCCCTCGTCGACGGTGTAGCCATCGAAGGCCTCCAGCCGTTCCTCATAGTCGCCGTCGCCCATCGACACCCAGGTGTCGGTGATGACCACATCGGCGCCGGCCACGGCCTGACGCGGGTCGCTGGTCAGGGTCACGGCGTTGCCGCCCCTGGCCAGGTCGTGCAGGTCGGGGTGGTACTCGGCCGGGCAGGCCACGTTCAGGTGGAAGCCCAGCTTGGGCGCCGCATGCATGAAGCTGTGGCAGACGTTGTTGCCGTCGCCGACCCAGGCCAGCGTCTTGCCTGCGATCGGCCCGCGCTGCTCCTCGATCGTCATGAGGTCGGCCAGAATCTGGCACGGGTGCGAACGGTCGGTCAGGCCGTTGATCACCGGCACTGTGGCGACGCGGGCGAAGCGCTCGACGTCCTCATGATCGTTGGCGCGGATCATCACCGCATCGACCATGCGCGACAGCACCTTGGCCGTATCCTCGACCGGCTCGCCGCGGCCCAGCTGCATGTCGCTGGCGGTGGCGATGATCGACGAGCCGCCCAGCTGGCGGATCGCGGCGTCAAAGCTGAAGCGGGTGCGGGTCGAGTTCTTCTCGAAGATCATCGCCAGCACGCGGTCCTTCGCCGGCGCATCGGCGTCGGCCCGCCCCTGCGGCCAGCCCTTGCGCGCCTGCTTGCGCGCGTGCGCGTCGTCGAGAATGCCGCGCAGCTCTTCCGCGCTGAGCCGATGGATATCGAGGAAGTGGCGGGTCATGGGCGTCGCTCCTGGCGGAGGCAGGGGAAGAAGTTCGTCACAACGAGCACAACGGGGTCACGACGAACACAACGGGACTTGCGGATGCCTCAAAGAACAAGACGGCGAAAGCCGTCCTTCAATTTCAGCGTGTTGAAATTGATCAGGTAGCCAAGACGGAGCTTAGAGAACCTGAGATAGGTCAACACTTGGGCGGTATGGATCGAGGCAAGCGCCTCGATCGATTTGATTTCCACGACCACCTTCCGAGCCACAAGAAGGTCGAGCCTGAAGCCGGTATCGAACTGCGCGTCTCTGTAGCGGACAGGAATTCCCACCTGACGTTCGACCGAAAGACCCGCCCGGACCAACTCCTCCGCCATGCAGAGTTCGTACACGGACTCCAGAAGACCGGGGCCAAGTTCACGGTGAACGGCAAAGGCGGCGTCCATGACGGCGCGACCGACCGCATTCACCTCCGGTGAAACAGTCTCGGTCCCGTAGTGTTCGTTGTGCATTCGCTGTGATCGTTGTGACGAACCTCTTGCTTAGGCCCCCATCTTCACGCGCGCCGCCTCGCACGTCTTCTCGAAGCGTTCGATGGCCTCGCGGGCCTCGTCCAGGGTCAGGTTCAGGGGCGGCAGGATGCGCACGCAGTTGTCGCCGCCGCCGGCCACCAGCAGCTGGGCCGTGTCGCGCGCCAGCGCCATGAACTCGCGGTTGTTGGGGACCAGCTTGACCCCGATCAGCAGACCCTTGCCGCGCACGTCCACGATCACGTCGGGGAAGCGCTGGGCCAGACCGTGCAGCTGCTGCTTCAGGTACCCGGCGATCTCGTTGACGTGGGCCAGTGTCTCGGGCTTCGACAGCTCGCCGAAGGCCGCCTGACCGACCGCCATGGCCAGCGGATTGCCGCCGAAGGTTGAGCCGTGGACGCCGACGGTCATGCCCGAGGCGGCCTTGGCGGACGCCAGACAGGCGCCGATGGGGAAGCCCCCGCCCAGGGCCTTGGCGATGGCCATGATGTCAGGCGCCATGCCGCCCCATTCGTGGGCCCACAGCTTCCCGGTCCGGCCCATGCCGCACTGGACCTCGTCGAAGATGATCAGCACGCCGTATTCGTCGCACATCTCACGCAGGCCCCGCAGGCAGACCTCGGGAATGGCGCGACAGCCGCCCTCGCCCTGCACCGGCTCGACGATGATGGCGGCGGTCGTCGGCGACGCGATGGCCGCCTTGATCGCCTCATGGTCGCCGAAGGTCAGCTGGTGGAAGCCCTGCATCGGCGGGCCGAAGCCGTCGGTGTAGCTGGGGTTCGCCGCCGCGTTGATGGCGCCGTAGGTGCGGCCGTGGAACGACCCGTCAAAGCCGTAGATGTCGATCCGCTCGGGCTCGCCCTTGGCCGAGAAATGCTTGCGCGCCGTCTTGATGGCGCACTCGACCGCCTCGGTGCCCGAGTTGGTGAAGAAGACCACATCGGCGAACGACTTGGCGCACAGCATGTCGGCCAGCGCTTCCTGGCCCGGAATGCGGAAGATGTTGGACACGTGCCACAGCTTCTCGGCCTGGGCCTTCACCGCCTCGACCAGGATCGGGTTGGCGTGGCCGAGGCCGTTGGTCGAGATGCCGGCGACGCAGTCCAGATACTCGGTCCCGTCCGTGGCCCACAGACGCGCGCCTCGCCCACGATCCACTTCCAGCGGCGCGCGGTTGTAGACACCCATCAGATGTTCTTGCGACACGGGATCAGACCTCCAAAAGCGAGACGGCCCCGCCGCTGACTGAGCGCCGGGACCGCTGGAAAAGTGGTGAAGCCTTGTCGGACTCCGGTCGAGGTTAGTCAACACCGTGCAGGGCGTCGGCCAGCGGCCGGGCCAGATCGCCGCGCCCCGCAACCTCGACCCGTTCCAGCCCCAACCATCCGGCCATCAGCCTCAGTTCCGCCGCCAGCCGCGCCGCCGTGTCCGGACCGGTCTCGTCCTCGCGCCAAGCCGACTGCACCAGCAGCGCCCCGCCCTTGCGGTCCGCCTTCAGGTCCGTCCGCGCGGTGATCGCCTCGCCCTCCAGGAACGGCAGCACATAGTAGCCGTGCATCCGCTTGTGGGCCGGGGTGTATATCTCCAGCCGCACCTTGACCCCGAACAGCCGCTCGGTCCTGTCACGCGCCCAGATCAGATTGTCGAACGGCGACAGCAGGGCGGCGCCCTCGATCTTCCGCGGACGGCGGGCCTCGGGCCAGACGAAGGCCGGCTGGCGCCAGCCGCGCACCGTCACCGGCGTCAGCTCCCCCGCCTCGACCAGCTCGGCGACGCCCCGTCGCGCCAGATCCAGCGGCAGTCGGAAATAGTCGCGCAGGTCGGCCTCGGTCGCCACCCCCATGGCGCGCGCGGAAATGCGCAGCAGCTCACGGATCGCGTCCGGCTCGTCCGGCGTCGGCGTCTCGACGATGCGGCGGGGCAGCGCCCGCTCGGTCAGGTCATAGACCCGCTCGAAGCCCCGGCGGGTCTTCGTCGTGATCATCCCGGCCCAGAACAGCCACTCCAAAGCCCGCTTGCCGTCCGACCATTCCCACCAGCCGGGCCGGCCGCGCGCACCCTCCGCGAAGTCGCCGCCCGTCACCGGCCCGCGCCGCTCGATCTCTTCCAGCACGCCGTCGATGTAGTCGCGCTTCTCGCGGCCGAAGCGGGCGATGCCGGTCCACATGACGCCGGCCCGGGCCCGCTCCATGCGCCAGCGCATCAGCGGTTGCATCTCCATCGGCATCAGCGACGCCTCATGGCCCCAGTATTCGAACAGGCTGCGGCGCGGCCCCCAGGCCTCGGCCTCCAGCGCCTCCCGCGGATAGGCGCCGAGGCGGGAGAAGGCGGGCAGGTAGTGGGTGCGGCTGACCACATTGACGCTGTCGATCTGGATCACGCCCAGCTTGCGCGCCGCGTCGCGCAGATGCCGGGCCGCCGGGTCGGCGGGACGCGCCTTGCCGAAGCCCTGGGCCGCCAGGGCGATGCGGCGGGCGGTCTTGAGGCTGATCGCGTCCCCCACGCTTTCGACTTAGCTCTTCAGCCGCCAGCCTGACCGGAACACCAGCCAGCAGGCCACGCCCATGATGACGGTCAGGACGCCGCTGGTCACCGCGCCGATCAGGACGCTGCCTTCGGCATGGCCGATGAAGCCCGAGCGGAAGCCGTCGATCAGGTAGAAGAAGGGGTTGAACCGGCTGATGGTCGCGAACGGCTCCGGCAGGTTCTCGACCAGATAGAAGGCGCCCGACAGGAAGGTCATGGGCATGACCACGAAATTCTGCACCGCCGACAGCTGGTCGAACTTCTCGCTCCACAGGCCGGCGAAGACCCCGACCATCCCCATCAGCAGCGACGCCGTCAGGGCGAACCACACGATGGCCGCGACATTGCTGATGCCCAGTTTCGCGAACGGCATGACGCAGACGGCGGTCACCAGCCCGACCACCACGCCCCGCGTCGCGGCGCCGAGCGAGAAGCCGATGGTCAGCTCCAGCGGGCTGAGCGGCGGGGTCAGGAAGTCGGTCGCCGTGCCCATGATCTTGGCCTGGATCAGGCTGGAGGACGCATTGGCGAAGGCGTTGTTCAGGATCGCCATCATGATCAGGCCGGGGGCCACGAACTCGGCGAAGGGCGTGCCGTGCAGCGGCGGGCGGGCGTTCTTCAGCGCCACCACGAACACGAGCATATAGAGCAGCGTCGTCACCACCGGCGCCGCCACCGTCTGGGCGCCGACCTTCCAGAAGCGCCGCACCTCGCGCAGGTACAGGGTCTGCACCCCCACCCAGTTGATCCCCGGATAACGACGGGGCTGCGGCAGGCCGGGACGGTCGGGCATGGAGGCGAGATCGGTCATGGGCGTTCAGATGCGGCGGGCGCCGCGTGTGTGCAAGGGGTGATTGGCGGCTGGTGACTGGTGACAGGCCACCGGCTCGATCTGCCGAACCGCCCGCGAGACGGAAATCGGCGACTAATCACCAACTACCAGCCACCAGCCACCAGCCACCAGCCACCAGCCACCAGCCACCAGCCAAAACACTTCACCGAACGCCGATTCAACATCTGGATTCCTGTGGACGGCTGATTCGCAGATGTTGCGTCTGTTAAGGGCTCGTTTACGATTAGTGGTAGGCGAGCGGTCCAGAACGGAGCCGGCGCCCCTAGATATTGAATCGGAGGGTGGCAATGACGGCTGGATGGACCGAGGATCGCGTGGGCGCGCTGAAGAAGCTCTGGCTTGAGGGCCAGTCGGCCAGCCAGATCGCCAAGCAGCTGGGCGGCGGGGTCACCCGCAACGCCGTGATCGGCAAGGTGCACCGCCTGGGCCTGTCGGGCCGCGCGGCCCCGTCGCAGCCGGCGCGCGCCACCTATCGCCCGACCCGTCCGCGCGTCGCCGCCCCGGCCCAGCCGTCGCCGCCGCGCCGCATCGAGGCCGCCCAGCCGCGCCCGATGGTCGCCGCCCCCACCCCGCCGCAGCCGCCGATCCCGGACCTGCCCGGCACCGCCACGGTGCTGACCCTCGGCGCCCACATGTGCAAATGGCCGATCGGCGATCCCTCGTCGCAGGAGTTCAGCTTCTGCGGCCGGCGCGCCTCGGAAGGCGTCTACTGCATCGAGCACGCGCGGGTCGCCTACCAGCCCCAGGTCCGCAAGGGCGGCAAGGACGGCGCCTCCGAACTGGCCCGCAGCCTGCGCCGGTATATCTGAGCCAACACGACTCTTCAGGGGCGCGGCGCTTTGGCTCCGCGCCCCTTCTGATTCAGCCATACGGCTGTCATGAACGCTCCCTAGAGGAGCCGCCGTCCGTCTCGATGCGCACCCGCAATGTCGCATCGAGCCCGGGGCGGGGCTGCGGTTATCCGGGTTGACGCAGCCCCATCACCGGCCTTTGCTTAAGAGGCCGGGGTCGAAGCCAATGATCGGAAACGAGAGATGATCAGCCTCGCCTTCGCTGCTCTCCTGACCAGCGGACAGGTCGCGCCCGGCACATCGCAAGAAAACAGGTGCGCACAGATTTGGTTTTTAGGATTCAGCGCGTCCCGCGCCACGGTCTTGTCCGGTCAGACTCGTTGGGAGGGCTGGCTGGATGATTACGATCCGTCGACCGACATCTCCCTCGCCTTCCGCGTCTGCCCCACCACCGACAGAATAGCCTTCAGCACGGCATCCGGTGATGTGACCGTCGAAATTCCGCCGGGCATGGACGAAGCTTACATCGTAGTGGACGCGCGGGATGTGAGCGCATCGCGAGCAAGGACAGAAGCGCCCCTGCTGGACTGATCTGCGAACGTTCTTCTAGTTCAGCACCCGCCGCTCGCCCGGCACGTCCAGGCTGAAGGCCGGGATCTCGGCCTCGAACGAACGGCCTTGATCATCCGTCATCGTATAGGCGCCGGCCATGGAGCCCGACGGCGTCGGCAGGGGACATCCGGAGGCGTAGGAATAGCTGTCGCCCGGGCGGATCACCGGCTGTTCGCCCACCACGCCCGGCCCGCGCACCTCTTCGGTGCGGCCCAGACCGTCAGTGATCACCCAGCGGCGCGCCATCAGCCGCACAGGCGCCGGCGTCAGGTTCACGATCTCGACCTGATAGGCCCAGACCCAGCGGTTCTCGTCGGGGTCCGACTGGCCGGCCAGAAAGCTGGGCCGCACCTTGACCACGATGCCTTCCGTCTCGGCGCTGTAGGGGTGGCCTTCATGCATGAAACCACCGTCGCGCCGACGGGCCGCCCATGCAAGCGCGGTCGCGTCACGCGGGAGGGACTCCCTTGTCGGAGATTCAGTGTATGGCTTCGCTCATGACGATGACATTCGACCCCGCCCGTCCGGGCATCCTGCCGTGCCAGTCCATCGAAGCCCTGATCGCCGGCGGCGCGATCGCTTCGGACACCCCCTTCGATCCCGATCAGGTCCAGCCCGCCAGCCTCGACCTGCGCCTGTCCGACCAGGCCTGGCGTGTGCGCGCCTCCTTCCTGCCGGGCCGCCGGAGGGTCGAGGACCGCATCCGCGACGTGGCCATGCACGCCATCGACCTGTCGGGCGGCGTGGTGCTGGAGCGCGGCTGCGTCTACATCGCCCGGCTGCAGGAGCGGCTCCGCCTGCCGAAAGGCCTGATCGCCCGCGCCAATCCGAAAAGCTCGACCGGCCGCGTGGACGTATTCGTCCGCCTGCTGACCGACAACGGCGCCAGCTTCGACGACGTGGCCGAGGGCTATGAGGGCGCGCTGTATCTCGAGATCTCGCCCCAGACCTTCCCCATCCTGGTCCGCCCCGGCACCCGCCTGAACCAGCTGCGCCTCAAGGCCGGCGAGCCGCCGAAACTTGAGACCCGCAGTGTCGGCGTCGAGCTTCAGGGCGGCGAGGGGTCCATCGTCGGCTTCCGCGGCCGCCGCCACGCGGGCGTCGTCGACCTCGATAACATCGACGGCCACGACCCACGCGACTTCTGGGAGCCGCTGACCCTGCGTCGCGGCGAACTGCTGCTCGACCCGGGCGAGTTCTATATCCTGGCCTCAAGCGACGACGTGGAGATCCCGGTCGATCAGGCCGCCGAGATGACCCCGATCGACCCCAGCGTGGGCGAGTTCCGCGTCCACTACGCCGGCTTCTTCGACCCGGGTTTCGGCACCGACGAGGCGCACGGCGCGGGCTCCAAGGGCGTGCTCGAGGTCCGCACCCACGACACGCCGTTCCTGCTGGAGCACGGCCAGATCGTCGCGCGGCTGGTCTACGAGCCCCTGACCGAACGCCCCACCCGCCTCTACGGCGAGGGCGGCAGCCACTACCAGAAACAGGGGCTGAAGCTCAGCAAGCACTTCCGGCCCTGGGGGTGAACTGGCTCGACCTTCTGTTCGGAAGGAAGTCGGATCCGGCCGAGGGCGACAAATATCGCGTCGCCAATCTCCTCTACAGCGAGGACGCGCGAAGGTGCGTCGAGGTGCGCAGGTTCGCTTCAGGCAAGGCCTATATCGTCGAGCGCGACCTCGGTGACGACGGCGACTACGTCGACCGCCATGGCGGGGCGATGGTTGGTCCCTTCGAGTCCACGAAGCGAGCGGAGCTTTTCATTATCGGCACGCCCTGGTTCAGGGGTGACGAAAGCGGAACGACCTAGCTCAGCCTGTCCGCCTTCCTGAGACCCGGGAACATCCACGACCACAGGCCCACGGACGCCAGCGCCGCGCCGCCGCCGAACAGGGCGGCGGCCAGGGGGCCGAGGATGCGCACCGCGAAGCCGGTGTAGAACTCGCCCAGCTCGTTCGACGCGCCGATGAACAGCATCGACACCGAGCTGACCCGTCCGCGCATCTCGTCGGGGGTGGCCAGCTGGATCAGGGTCTGGCGGATATTGACGCTGATCATGTCGGCGGCGCCGGCCGTGAACAGGGCCGCGCCCGCGATCCAGGCCAGACCGGCCGCGTCTGTCAGATGCAGCCGCATCGCCGTCCAGCCGCTGACCCCGAACGTCAGGGCCGCGAGGCCGAACAGCGCCACCGCGCCGAACATCCACACCCCTGCGCGCCGCACGATGGGGAAGCGGGCCAGCCATCCGGCCATCAGCAGGGCGCCGGCGCCGAACGAGGCGCGCAGCAGGCCGAATCCCTCGGCGCCGATATGGAAGATGTCGCGCGCGAAGATCGGCGTCAGCAGGGCGACGCCCGCCAGCAGCACCACGACAAGATCCAGCGATATGGCCCCCAAGACGACCTTGGTGTTCCAGACGTACTTCAGGCCGATCCCCACCGCATCGAACATGGCCCTGGCGCTGAACGGCGTGCGCTCACGCAGCGGCTTGCCCGACGCCCGGATCATCAGGAAGCAGCCCAGGGCCAGACCGAACAGCGCCAGCGCCGCCACATAGGCGTAAGGGACCGCCACCCCGACGATCAGGCCGGCGAGGGCGGGCGCCGCGATGGACCCGGTCTGGAAGGCGATGGACTGGGCCGCGATGGCGCGCGGCAGGGCGGCGCGCCCGACGACCATCGGCAGGAAGGCCTGACTGGCCGGCGCCAGAAACGCCCGCGCGCCGCCGAACAGGGCCGCCGTCGCCAGCAGGCCCCACAGCGGCGGCGAGCCGTGCAGCGCCATGGCCAGAAAAATCAGGGCGCACAGCCCCTCGACGCCGATCGACAGGGCGACGGTCAGCTTGCGGTCCAGCCGGTCGGCCATCTCGCCCGCAGGCAAGGTCAGCGCCATCAGCGGCAGGAACTGGCACAGGCCGATCAGGCCGAGATAGAGGCTGGCCTCCTCGATCGGATGATCCCGCCGGGCGATGTCATAGACCTGCCACAGCAGGGCGGCGCCCTGCGTCTGGATCGCCAGCACCGCCGCCAGCCGCCCGACCCACAGATAGCGGAAGTCGCGCAGCCGCCACGGGTTGGTCCCGTGCGCCTCCAGCGCCGCCTGGGCGTTCCGGGTCGTGATCGGCTCGGGGGCCTCAGGTGCGTCGGTCATGCTTCGGGTACGGGCTTCCGTCTCTGTGGAAATAGCGGTCCGCGCCTTTCGGCAGGACCATGTCGATGTCGGGATAGTCCGCGCCGTCGCCGCCCGGCGTGCGCGTGCCGACCTCCAGCAGAACGGCTTCGGCGCCCGACCGGTTCTCGATTTTATGGCCGTTCGGCACCCCGTGCCTGAAGCCCGCGCAATCGCCCGCGGTCAGGACCGTCTCGCCCCCCTCTTCGACCAGCACCACCTCGCCGGACACGACCCAGACGAACTCGTCCTCGGTCTCGTGCCAGTGGCGCTGGCTCGACCATGCGCCGGCGGGCAGGCGCAGCAGGTTGACCCCGAACTGGTCCAGCCCGACGGCATCTCCCAGACGCCAGCGGCGCCGCGCCTTGCACGGTCCGGCGAATTCCTCGGGATAGCCCGTGCCGTGGCCGGTGGGGGCGCTGTCGATGTCGATCTTCGGCATGGGTGTTTCTGGGGCTCTTCTCGCAGGCGACCGCACCCCGTAAAGCATGAGTCCATGAGCGCCGCATCCCCCATCGACCCCGTCGAACTGACCCGCGACTTGATCCGCATTCCGTCGGTGACGCCCGCCGACGAGGGGGCGGTGGATGTGCTGCAACGCCATCTGACGGCGTTGGGCTTCACCTGCCGCCGCATGGCCTTCGAGGGGCCGGGCGGGACCGGCGCAGACGCCCGGATCGAGAACCTCTACGCCCGGCGCGGGACCGCCTCGCCCAACCTCTGTTTCGCGGGCCACACCGACGTGGTGCCGACGGGGCCGGTCAAGGGCTGGTCCGCCGAGCCGTTCGAGGCCGAGGTCCGGGACGGCGTCCTCTACGGGCGCGGCGCGGTGGACATGAAGGGCGGGATCGCCGCCTGGGTCGCGGCGGTGAGCCGTATCGGCGAAGTCCCTGGCTCGCTGTCCTTCCTCATCACCGGCGATGAGGAGGGCCCGGCCCTGCACGGCACCAAACGGGTGGTCGAGACCCTGATGGCCGAGGGCGAGGTCATCGACGCCTGTGTCGTCGGCGAGCCGTCGTCGCAGCATCAGCTGGGCGACATGATCAAGATCGGTCGCCGGGGCTCGCTGAACACCTGGATCACCGTCCACGGCAAGCAGGGCCACGTCGCCTATCCCGACCGGGCGGCCAATCCGGCCCCGGTGCTGGCCCGGCTGCTGACCGAACTGACCGACCACCGGCTGGACGACGGCTATACGGCCTTCCAGCCGTCGAACCTCGAGATCACCACCATCGACATCGGCAATACGGCGACCAACCTGATTCCGGGCGATGCCAGGGGACGGCTGAACATCCGCTTCAATCCGAACCATACGGGCGCCGGCCTGATGGCCTGGCTGAACGAGCGGGCGGGCGCCGCCCAGGCGGCGTCGGGCCTGCGGATCGAGCTGGAGCACCTGCATTCCGGCGACGCTTTCCTGACCGAGCACGGCGCCTTCGTCACGGGCGTTCAGGACGCGGTCGAGGCGGTGCTGGGCGTGCGGCCCGAAGCCTCCACCACCGGCGGCACCTCGGACGCCCGCTTCATCCGGGCGATGTGCCCCGTCCTCGAGCTCGGCCTCGTCGGCCAGACCATGCACCAGGTCGACGAACGCGTGCCGGTCGCCCAGATCGAGGCCCTGAGCGGGGTTTATGAGCGGGTGATCAAAGGCTTCTTCGCCCCTTCTTGACCTTCTCCCCTCGGGGGAGAAGGTGGCTTGCGAAGCAAGACGGATGAGGGGGCTCTCAAAGCTCGCTCATCGTCCAAAGGTCAGCCTGTGATCGGCGCCCCCCTCATCCGGTCGCTCGCGCGACCACCTTCTCCCACGGAGGGGTGAAGGGAATTTCACTCCCGCGCCAGGAACCGCAACGCCGTGAACACGTGCGCCCGCACCCCCACCGGCAACACCTTCTCGTTGACGTCGAACTGCGGCGAATGGTTGGGCGCCGAGGTGGCGGGATCGACGCCGTCCGGGCTCCCGCCGAGGTGGAAAAAGACGCCGGGAACCTCCTGCGACAGATAGCTGAAGTCCTCTGCCACGGTGGTCGGGGGCGTGGCGGGGTTCACATTGCCCTCGCCCGCCGCCTCTTCCAGCACGGGGGCGAGCCAGGCCGACAGTTCCTCGTTGTTGTAGACCAGCGCCGCGTTCTGGCGGACGGCGAAGTCAGCGGTGGCGCCATAGGCCTCGGCCACATGATCGATGGCGGCCTCGGCGCGGGCGACCAGATCGTTGCGCTGGGCGATGTCGAAGGTGCGCAGCGTCCCCGACATCACCGCCGTGTCGGGTATGATGTTGTAGCGCACGCCCGCGTCCACCGTGGCGATGGTGAAGACCGTCGGCGTGGTTGTCGGATCGATGGTGCGGGCGGTCAGGGTGTTGACGGTCTGGATGACGTTTGCGGCCACGGCGATGATGTCCACGCCCTTCCACGGCCAGGCGCCGTGGGTCTGGCGTCCGTGCAGGGTGATGTCGACGCGGTCGGAGGCGGCCATGAACCCCTGCGGCCGGTAGAACAGCGTCCCCGGCCGCCCCGGCACGACGTGGAGACCGAAGATGGCGTCGGGGCGGGGGTCGCGCAGGGCGCCGTCCTCGATCATCAGGCGCGCGCCGCCCATGGGCTCTCCCGGAGGGGCGCCCTCTTCCGCCGGCTGGAAGATGAAGACGATGGTTCCGCTGATCTGGTCGCGCATCCCGGCCAGAACCTCGGCGGCGCCCATCAGCATGGCGACATGGGCGTCGTGGCCGCAGGCGTGGGCCACCGGCACCGTATTGCCCATGTAGGTCCCGGTCGCGGTCGAGGCGAACGGCAGGCCCGTCGCCTCCAGCACCGGCAGGGCGTCCATGTCGGCGCGCAGCGCCACCGTCTTGCCCGGCCGGCCACCGCGAAGGATGCCCACCACGCCCGTGCGCCCGACCCCGGTTCGGACCTCCAGCCCCAGCGACCTCAGATGATCGGCGACCACGCCCGCCGTGCGCGTTTCAGCGAAGCCCAGCTCCGGATGCGCGTGCAGGTCACGGCGCCAGGCGACGACCTCGGGCATGACGGCGACGACGGCGGCATTGACCTCCGCCGTCGTCTGGGCCGCGGCGGGCAGGGCCGCGAAGGCCAGGATGGCGGACGCGGCGGCGGCGAGCAGGCGAGCGGTCATGGCGTGGGATCCCCTTGAGGCCGCGATGGTGCGCGTATCGTCATCGCTTGCACAAGCCGCCGAACACCATGATCTCAGGGTCATGGCCATCAAGACCGCGAAAACCCGCTGGAAGGACGTCGTCCTGGTGTGCCGCAAATGCTCGAAGCGGCTCGGCGGCGGCTTTGGCCCCGACGGCGACAAGACCCTGAAGAAGGCGCTGCGGAAATACTTCAAATCGACCGGCGGCGCCGAGGCCGAGCTGGCCGTGCGTCACACCGGCTGCTTCGATATCTGCCCGAAGAACGCTGTGGTGGCGGTCAACGCCTCCAACCCCAAGGCCCTGCTGATCGTGCCCGCCGGCGCCGACCTGCTCGAGGTCAAGGCGAGGCTGGGGCTCAGGGACGCCCGTCGCGCGAAACCGGATGCGGAGCAGGCCGTTCAGGGGTGACCCCGCCGCCGCGCAGGTTTAGGACCGGTTCGTGAACCTGCGATCCCCCGCCTTCATGATCCTGTTCGCCGTCAGCCTGATCGCGGCGGCGGGCAACATGGCGCTGCAGTCGGTGCTGCCGGCCATCGGACGCGAGTTCCGTCTGTCGGATACCCTGGTCGCCGGCGCCTTCGCCATCTCGGCCCTGATGTGGACCTTCGCCTCGCCGTTCTGGGCGCGGCTGTCGGACACGATGGGGAGGAAGCGCGTCATCCTGATCGGGCTGGGCGGCTTCGTCCTCTCCATGACCGGTTTCGGCCTGGCCGCGACCTCGGGGCTTGAGCACTGGCTGGGGGCCGCCCTCGCCTTCACCCTGATGGCCGTCGCCCGCACCATCTACGGCGTGTTCGGCTCAGCCGCGCCGATCGCGTCACAGGCCTATGTCGCCGACCGCACCTCGCCGAAGGAGCGGACCCAGGCCATGTCGCTGCTGGCCTCGGCCCAGGGGCTGGGCACGGTGATCGGACCCGCCCTGGCGCCCTTCTTCGTCCTGCCGTTCGTGGGGCTGGCGGGACCGATGTACGCCTTCGCCCTGTGCGGCGCGGTGGTTCTGATCGTCGTCTGGCGCAGGCTGCCCAGCGGCGAAGTGGTGCGCATCCCATCGGAAAGCGGCCGCAAGCCCGACGCGGCGAAAGGGCTGTGGAAGGATCCGCGCGTGCGGGACTATCTGCTCTACGGCCTGCTGGTCACGGGCGCCCAGGCGGTGAACATCGCGGTGCTCGGCTTCCACATCATCGATGAGATGGCCGCGACGGGCGTGGCGGCGCGCGACGCCCAGCCCTTCATCGGCATCGCCATGCTGGCCGGCGCGGCGGCGACCTTGATGGCGCAGTGGGGCCTCATCCCCTTGCTGAAGCTGCAGCCCGCCGACCTGATGAAGTGGGGCGCGGGTCTGGCGCTCGCGGGCAACGCCCTCAGCATCGCCTCGCCCGGCTACTACGGCGTCGTGATCGGATACGCCGTCGTGTCGATGGGGGTCGGCTTCGCCCGGCCAGGCTTCACCGCCGGATCGTCCCTGTCAGTCGGACCATCCGAGCAAGGCGCCGTCGCGGGCCTGATGATGTCGCTGGCGGGCTTGAGCTTCCTCGCGCCGCCGGTGATCGGGGTGGCCTTGTATGAACTGGCCGAGCCCGCGCCCTTCATCGCCAATGTGGTGCTGCTGGCCGGGGCGACGGCGCTCTGCTTCCTCAGCGCGCGGCTGCGCAAGGGCCCTCCCGACCTGCCCGACCGCGACGAGACGCCCTCGCCAGAGATGCCGCCCGCCTCCCAGCCTGGCCCCGAGGGCGCCCGCTAGCGCGTCACCGATTTCCATGCCATTCGGCGGCCATGGACATCGCCCGCATCGAACAGCGCGCCGGGGTGCGCGCCACCTCCGACGCCGTCTGGGACGTGCTGTCCGACCTGCCCGGCTGGGACCGCTGGAATCCCTATGAGACCGCGGCGTCCGGAACCATCGCCTTCGGCGGCGCCATCACCCTGACCGAGGCTCTGCCCGGCCTGCCGGGGCGCGTGGTCAACGCCTGCGTCGGCGAATGGCAGCCGCGCGCCCAGCTGGTCTGGACAGAAAAGCGCGGCTTCCTGTTCCGCATGATCCGCTACTTCGAGATCGAGGAGCTGGAGCCCGGCAACTGCATCATCGCCACGGGCGCGATCTTCTCCGGCCTGCGCGGCGAGCTGTTCCACGACAAGCACCGCCCGGCGATCAAGGCCGCATATGGCGAGATTGTCGAGGCGTGGCGGGGCGCGGCGGAGAGCCAGCCCTAAAGGCTCACCCGCCCTTGGCCATCGTGTCCTGGATGTTGATGATCGCGGGGGTCAGGATGACGATGAACAGCACCGGCAGGAAGAACAGGATCATCGGCACGGTCAGCTTGGCCGGCAGGGCCGCCGCCTTCTTCTCCGCCGCCGACAGGCGCATCTCGCGGTTTTCCTTGGCCATGGTGCGCAGCGCCGTGCCCAACGGCGTGCCGTAGGTCTCGGCCTGGGTCATGGCCGTGGCGACCGACTTCACGCCGGGATGGTTGGTGCGCTTGGCCAGGTTTTCATAGGCCATGCGGCGGTCGGGCAGGTAGCTGAGCTCGGCCGACAGCAGCGTCAGCTCCTCGGCCAGGTCGATGGACGAGCCGCCGATCTCCTGGCTGACCTTCTGGATCGCCGCCTCGATCGACATCCCCGCCTCGACGCAGATCAGCAGCAGGTCCAGCGCGTCGGGGAAGGCCTGCATGATCGAGGTTTTCCGCTTCGAGATGCGGTTCGAGAGGAAGACGTTCGGCGCATAGAAACCGATCACCGCCGCGAACATGCAGGCGGTCACCCGCGCCATCAGCGGCAGGCCGAAATCGTTGAACACGAACAGATAGAAGACCGCCACCGCCAGGAAGATGAACGGCATGGAGAAGCGGAAGAAATAGAAGGTCGTCAGCGGCTTCGGGCCCCGATAGCCGGCTTGGGCCATCTGCTCGGCGACCTTGGGGTCTTCCAGCATCTTGGTCAGGTTCAGCCGGTCCACGACCCGCTTCTTGAAGCCGTCATCGGTGTGGCGAAGCCCCCCCGGCTGACCCTGTTGCGCGATGGCCTGACGCGAGCGGCGCTTCAGCTCGTCACGGCGCACGGCCACGGCCTTCATACGGCCTTCCAGCCCCGCGCCCTGACCGAACGAGCTCAGCAGGGTGATCACGGTGGCGAACACCAGCACCCCGACGCCGAGGCTCAGGAGGTTCTGCGGATCAGTGAAGAAGTCGACCATTCTGCCCTCCCGTCTAGAACTTGAACGCGATCATCTTCTTCATCACGAAGACGCCGAAGGCCATCATCGAGGCCGCGATCACCAGCATGAATTGACCGCGCGGATCGGTGAACAGCAGCATCATGTAGGCGGGGGTCGTCAGGGTGACGAGGATCATCACCGCCGGCGGCAGCGAGCCGATGATGCCGGCCGACGCGGTGGCTTCCGACGACAGGGCCTTGATCTTCTCGCCCATCATCTTGCGGGCCCTCAGCACGACCGAAAGGTTGTTCAGGGCCTCGGCCAGGTTGCCGCCGGTCTTCTGCTGGATGGCCATGACGATGGCGAAGAATTTCAGCTCCGGCGTCGGCATCCGCTCGTACATCTTGTCCAGCGCCTGGGCGAGGGTCAGGCCGACGCCGATGCCCTCGACCAGCCGCTGGAACTCGGCGCCGAGCGGCTGGGGGCTCTCGCGGGCGATGATCTTGAAACAGTCGTGGACCGGCAGGCCCGACTTGATGCCGCGCACGATCACATCGACGGCGTCGGCGAAGTGGCTGGAGAATTTCTTCATCCGCCGCTTGCCGGCGAAACCCACCACCCAGCGCGGCAGGCCGAGGCCGAGGATGACGGCGGCGCCGAGGCAGATCAGCAGGTTCATGCCGAACAGCAGCGGCATCAAGAGGCCGAACACCCCGGCGCAGGCGCTGATGATCCAGAACGTCTTGACCGTCATGCTCCAGCCGGCCTGCTTCAGCTTGGCGGCCAGGGTCATGCGGGCCTTGCGCTCGGTGCGCTCTGCCTCCTGCAGCTTGGTCAGGATCTCCTTGCGGCGCGCTTCGGGGGTGTTGGCCGCGGCCGCCGCGGCGGCCTTTTTCGACTTGGCGTTCTGGGTCTTGGGATTGCCGAAGGTCTGGGCGCGCTTGACCGCCTGGGCGCTGGAATCGTCGTCGCCGACGAAGACCCAGCCCAGGCCGCCGATGGTGATGAAGGCCAGAACGGCGGCGATGATCGGGAGCATGATCTACTCCGCCGCGTCGAGGGCTTCGGCCAGCTCGCGCTCCAGCCCGTAATAGCGGGCGCGGTCCCAGAACCGGGGCCGGGCGATGCCGGTCGAGCGGTGGCGGCCGATGATCTTGCCGTGCTCGTCCTCGCCCGTGATCTCGTAGACGAACAGGTCCTGGGTCACGATCACGTCGCCTTCCAGCCCCACCACCTCGGTGATGTGGGTGATGCGGCGCGAGCCGTCGCGCAGGCGGGCGGCCTGGACGATGACGTCGACCGAGCCGACGATCATCTCGCGGATGGTCTTGGACGGCAGGCCGTAGCCGCCCATGGTGATCATGGACTCCATCCGGCTGATGGCCTCGCGCGGGCTGTTGGCGTGCAGCGTGCCCATGGAGCCGTCGTGGCCGGTGTTCATGGCCTGCAGCAGGTCGAACGCCTCGGGGCCGCGGACCTCGCCGACGATGATGCGTTCGGGGCGCATCCGCAGGCAGTTCTTGACCAGATCACGCATGGTGATCGTGCCCTGGCCCTCGAGGTTCGGCGGCCGGGTCTCCAGACGCACCACATGCGGCTGCTGCAGCTGAAGCTCGGCCGCGTCCTCGCAGGTGATGACGCGCTCGGTCGGGTCGATGAAGGCGGTCAGGGTGTTCAGCAGCGTCGTCTTGCCTGAGCCGGTGCCGCCCGAGATGACGAGGTTGCATCGCGACGCGCCGATGACGCCCAGCACGCGCGCGCCCTCTGGACTGATGGAGTTGTACTCCACCAGATTCTTCATCGTCAGCTTGTCTTTCTTGAACTTCCGGATCGTCAGCGTCGGGCCGTCGATGGCCAGCGGAGGCGCGATGACGTTGACGCGGCTGCCGTCAGGCAGGCGGGCGTCGCAGATCGGGCTGCTCTCGTCCACGCGGCGGCCGACCTGCGACACGATTCGCTGGCAGATGTTCATCAGCTGGCCGTTGTCGCGGAAGCGGACGTTGGTCAGCTGGACCTTGCCGCCGACCTCGATGAACACCCGGCCGGCGCCGTTGACCATGATGTCGGCGATGTCGTCGCGGGCCAGCAGCGGCTCCAGCGGGCCGTAGCCGAGGACGTCGTTGACGATGTCCTGGACCAGGTGCTCCTGCTCGGCCACCGACATGGAGACGTTCTTGATCGCCACCAGTTCGGCGACGATGTCGCGGATTTCTTCCGACGCGGCCTTGGTGTCCAGCTGCGCCAGCTGGGCCAGGTCGATGGTGTTCATCAGCGCGTTGAAGATCGTCGTCTTCGTGGCGTGATAGTAATCGGACTGCTCGTGGACGATCTCCGCGACCGCCTGGGCCTTCTTCAGCTGTTCGAGGCCCGGCGTGGCGCGCGGGCCGGGGCCGGCCTTCTTCGGTTCGGGCGCCGGCGGTTTGGGCCGGGCCGCGAGGGCGTCGAGACGGTCGGCGGCCTCCGAGGGCGGCTTCTGGAATGTCGGCGCCGGTGCGGCCGCGGACAGGGCGTCTTCCGCCCCGAAAGCAAAGGCTTCGGTCTGGATGCCGGGCGCGGGCTGGGGCGCAGGCGCGGGGGAGGCCGGCGCCGGGCGCGGCGCGGCTGGAGCGTTCCCCGGCTGACCTGTGCGCTTGCCGAACACCCGGTCCTAGCTCTTCTTCTTGAACAGCTTGCCGAACAGCGAGGTCTTTTCGCCGAGCGGTTTGCCCTTGGGTCCGACCAGCGCCGGCAGTTCGCGGCGCGAGACGATCTGTGCCAGGGTCTGGAAGGCCTCGCTCGCCTTGGACTTGCCGTTCAGGTCGAGGATCATCTGGCCGTTGTTCGCCGCCGCGCCGAAGGTCTTCGGATCGAACGGGATGATCAGGCTGGGATGAACGCCGAGCGCGGCGCCGAAGTCCTTGGCCGGGATTTCCGGACGGCCCGGCACGCCGACCTGGTTCAGCACTACCCGCGGCGGCGCGTCGTTCGGCCGCCCCTGACGGATCAGGTCGATGATGTTCTTGGCGTTGCGCAGCGAAGCCAGGTCCGGGGTCGCCACCACCACCACCTCGTCGGCGGCGATCAGGGTGCGGCGGATCCAGGTGTTCCACGCATGCGGCAGGTCCAGCACCACGAAGGGCGCGGTCGAGCGGATGCGGGTGGTGACCTCCTCGAACGCCTCGGGCGTGGCCTCCCAGTCGGTGTCCAGGGTCGCGGGCGCGGCGAACAGGCTCAGCTTGTCGGTGCAGCGGACCATCATCCGGTCCAGCAGCAGCGGGTCGAGGCGGTCCGGCTGCGACAGGGCGTCGGCCACACCGTTCAGCGGGTCCTGGTTGAAGTCCAGTCCGGCGGTGCCGAACGGCAGGTCATAGTCGACGATGACGGTGTTGGCGCCGATCCGTTCCGACATCGCATAGGCGGTGTTGTGCGCGACCGAGCTGGCCCCCGCCCCGCCCCGCGCGCCGACGAAGGCGATGGAGCGGCCGACGAACGGCTGGGCCGGATCAGCGAACAGGCCGCCGATGGCCGCGATCAGTTGCAGGGGCTGCAACGGCGCGACGAGATATTCGCTGACGCCCCGGCGCATCAGCTCGCGGAACAGCAGGATATCGTTGGTCGCGCCCACGACCACCACCTTGGTGCCCGCGTCGCAGACCTCGGCCAGCTGGTCGACCTCCCACAGCAGGGTCTCGGGGTCCTTCAGGCACTCGACCACGATCAGCGGCGGGGTCGGCTCGTGCTGATAGGCCTCGATGGCGGCGGCGACGCCGCCGATGCGGATCTGGGTCGTGGCCCGCGACAGGCGGCGGTCCTGGCCCGCGCGTTCGGCGGCGGCCAGGGTGTCCTGGCGCTCGGCGAAGACGTGGATGGCGATGCGCGGCACCGACACCTCGGCGGAATGGCCGCCATAGCTGACGGCCGGCGCCTGGAAGGCGGCGCTGGCCCCGGCGACCAGATCGCCGACAGGGTTGAAGCCCGGCTCGGGCGCAGAGGCGGGCGCCGACGCGACGGGCGCGGTGAATTGCAGCGGCTCGCGGGCCTGGACGTCGTCGTCGGCGGGGAACGCCTCGACCCGCGCGGGGCCGGCGTCATAGGTCATGTCGAGGTCGAACTCGTCGTCGAAAGCGTCACTGGCGCCATTGGCGAAGGCGGTTTGCATGATCCCCTATTCCACCGCCCGGGAGATGCGCCCGGCGACCAGCTCTTCCTGAGCCGATGACGTCGGGTTCCCTTGGCGGTAGTTGGCGAAGACCGTCGCGGCGCGCCCGGTTTCTGCGGGCGGCATGTCACGCGGTTGGACGATGTCTCTGGGGTTGGCGATCTGGGCCGCCAGATTGGCGTTGACGGCGCAGCCGAGGCCCAGGGTGCTCTGGTTGGAGAAGCGGCCCTCGCGCGGCCCCTGCTCGCGCGAGCAGTCGGGCACGCGGGCGCGCAGGGTCTCGAACCCGGCCAGGATCGGCGCGCGCGGATCGGGTGCGTCATAGGCGGCGACCTGGATCATGTGGGCGGGGACGCCCGCGGCCTCCAGCGAGGCGCGCGCGGCCCAGGCGGCGCCGGCGGAAGCCGGATCGTCGCCCGACGGCGCCTGCACCACGATCACGCCCGCGCCTTCCGCGCGGTGGCGCATGGCGAGGTCGCGCAGGGCGGCTTCCTGACGCGCCGACAGGCCGTCCTCATGCACGGCGAGGGCGATGCGGTCCAGGCCCGGCTCGACCTGCAGCGAATAGCGCGACAGGGGCGTCAGGGGCGCGTTGGGATCTGCCGCGGTCATCGAGGCGCAGGCGCCGAGCGTCAACGCCGCGGTCATCAGACCGGCGGCGGCGAGGGTGCGGATGCGGGGGTGCGTCACGGGGGACATTCCGGGGGGCCTCATTCGATCACATAGCCCACGGGGCCCTGCCAGCCGCTGGACGGCGCGGCCTGGCCGGCGGCGGGACCGCCGTAGACCTGGTTCAGCTGGCCGAACAGCAGGGTCTGGGCGTCGTTGGCGATCTGGAGTCCGTCGGCCGGGGTCTGCAGCCGACCGGGCGAGGTCGGCGAAACGATGTAGGCCTCGATGATGAAGACCAGCTCGGTCTCGCCCGAGATATAGTCACGCGAGCGGAACAGGGCGCCCAGCACCGGCAGGCTGCCGAGACCCGGCAGTTCGTCGACATTCTGGCGCGTATCCTCGCGCAGCAGGCCGGCGATCATCAGCGACCCGCCCGACGGCAGCTCCACCGTGGTGGACGAGCGGCGCACGTTCAGGGCCGGGATGACCAGGGCGTTGGCGCTGGTTCCGCCGAGGGTGAAGGCGCCGGTGGTGGTCAGCTCCGACACCTCGGTCGACAGCTGCAGCGAGATGCGGCCCTCGGACAGCACGATCGGGCGGAAGGCCAGACGCACGCCATAGGGTTTGAACTCGATCAGGATGTTGCCCTTGTCGTCGCGGCCGACGGGCACGGGGAATTCGCCGCCGGCCAGGAACTCGGCGCTCTCGCCGCTCACGGCGGTCTGGTTCGGCTCGGCCAGGATGCGCACCAGTCCGGCGCGTTCGAAGGCGCGCAGGGTGCCGGTGACGCCCTCGCCGTCGTTATTGGCGTCATTGAAGGTGATGTTGCCGCCGCCCAGCTGGCTGCCCGACACGGCGAAGGTCGCGGCCTGGGTCAGCGACAGGCCGTCGCCGACGCTGTTCAGGATGCCGTTGACGTCCATGCCCAGTTGCTTGACCGCGCTGCGCTGGACCTCGACCACGCGGGCGCGGACCGTCACCTGGTCCGAACCGCTGATGGTCATCATGTTGATGATCTTCTCGGGCGCGCTGACGAAGGCGCGGGCCACCTGGGTGACGCGGTCCGCCTCGCCCGGGCTGCCGACCATGCCGGTCAGGATGATGCTGTCGTTGACCGCCTCGGCGCGGACGTTCGAGTTGGGCAGCACGCGGCTGAGCGTGTCCTGCAGCGCGCCGACCCCGGCGTCCACGCGGATGCGCAGGGTCAGGATCGAACGGCCGGCGGCGTCGAGGAAGACCGCGTCGGTCTCGCCGGGAGCCAGGCCGATGACGGTGATGCGGCGCGGCGAATGCAGCATGGCCTCGGCCACCGCCGGATTCGACACGATGATGTCGCGGGCGTCGGCGGGCAGGTCCACCGCCATGGAGGTGCCGCGCGGCAGGTTGATCAGCTGCGGCGCGCCGCTGGTCGAGATCGCGGCCCGGGTCTGGGCCATGGCGGGCACGGGGACGACGCCGCCCAGGCTCATCAGGGCGGCGGCGGCCAGGGCCGTCAGGGTCTTGAGGGGACGCATCATTGGACCACCACCACTTCCGGCGCCGCCTCGCCGCGATAGACGCGCACGGCGGTCGACTGGCGCGGACCGGCCGCGACCCGGCCAGACGGCCCGCCCGTATCGGCGTAGGAGCGCAACACGAGGCTGAGTGAACCCTCGGACTTGGCCAGGGCCAGCGCCTCGGCGTCGAGCGGGCCGACCTCCAGGGTCGCGGTCGCGCCGACCACCGACTGCGCGTCCTCGCCGGCGCGGGTGGTCTGGTCGATGGCCAGGACCTTGATGTTCCGCATCACGGTCGAGGATGAGAATTTCGAACGGTCGCCTTCCTGGGCGCCCATGTTCGACAGGTTGGTCTCGCGGGTCAGCAGCACGTCCACCCGGTCTCCGGGAAGGATGAAGCCGCCGGCGGCGCTTTCCACCGTCACGCTGATGGCCATGGCCCGCATGCCCGGCTCCAGATAGGCGGCCATATAGCCGCTGTCCCCGGCGCGCACGATCTTGCGGCTGGTGATGGGCTCCCCGGCCGAAATGGGCTCGCGCACCACGGAGCCGAAATAATCGGCCTTGGCCCCGCCGGTGACGGCCTCCGTCGCGGCGCGGGTGACGCTGGCGACGGCGCCGCCGGCCTTCGCCTCCGCGGGCGCGGCGGCGGGCGTGACGGGCACGGTTCCGTCGGTGATGAAGGCCGGGATCACCTGGTCCGCCGGCCATTCCTTCCAGGTCAGATCGGCGTCCGCCAGGCGCGTGCCGGGCTCCAGGTCGCGCGCGGCGACCAGCACCTTGGCCATGGGCCTGGTCTCGACGGGCGCGGCGGTGGCGACGGCGGTCGGCTCGCCGGACGGCGAGCCCATGGCGCGCACGACCAGCGCCAGGCCAATGGCCGAAACGGCGGCGATGCAGATGACAATGATGCGGGCGGGCTTCATCGACGGTCTCCGGCAGGGCCGACCGAACCGAAAACGCTCTTTCGGCCCCCTACCTGTTAACGACCATGAAGTGCGCGGGTTAACGCGGACCTAAACCCTCACGCTCAAGCAGCGAGCGACCGCGTCGCGAGCGATGGCGCCCTTAAATTCCCGTGGCGAAACGCAGCATCAGGTCGCTGGCCGGATAGGCCATCAGCACCCCCGCCGCGATGGCGACGCCGTAGGGAATGTCACCCCGGGGCTCCAGCAGCCTGACCGTCCAGCCGGGGAAGGCGTTCACGTACGGCCGGGCGTAGAAGCGGGCGAACAGCAGAGCGACGCAGAACAGCCCGCCCATGACGCCGGTCCACAAGAGGAACATGCCCGAGCCCGAGACACCCAGCCACAGGCAGCTGGCCGCGACCAGCTTGGCGTCGCCACCACCCATCCAGCGCAGGGCGAACATGCCGGCGCAGGCGAACAGGGCCAGCAACGCCACGCCGACATGGGCGGCGATGGTCGTCACCTCCAGCCCGGAGATCAGGGCGACAGGAAAGAAGGCGATGATCAGGGCGCCCGAGATCCAGTTCGGGATCGTCATGGAGGTCAGATCCTTCAAGCCCGCGACGATCGCCAGGGCGGGCAGGATGGCCAGCAGCATCAGGGTCAGGGTGTCCATGGGCGCACCATGCACGAGGGGCGTTAAGGGCGGGTTGCCGCGCTCAGGCAGCGAGGCTCCGCGAGCCGAGCGGTAGCGCCAGAAACAATGCGCTCAGGCAGCGAGGCTCCGCGAGCCGAGCGGTAGCGCCAGAAACAATGCGCTCAAGCAGCGAGCCGCCGCGCGGTGAGCGATAGCGCAAACAAGAAGGCCCGGAGCTTTCGCTCCGGGCCTCCCGGTTTCAAGACGAACTGTCGGTGCGGTTAGGCGCCGGCGGTGCCGCCCATGCCGGTCACGACGGCGTTGAACTTGGTCTTGATGGTCGTGCCCAGAGCGGTCACGGCCGAGATGATCACGACGGCGATCAGGGCGGCGATCAGGCCATACTCGATGGCCGTGGCGCCGGATTCGTCGTTCATGAAGCGCGAAACGAACTTGGTCATATGGATATCCTCTCGATGAAGTTTTCTTAAGCGAGCAACTTCCTGGGAGACGGTGTTGCCCGCTTGAGCCCCAGAATGCAGCGTCACTATGCGAGAGGCCGGTTAAAACCGCGTGGCCGGGCGTGGTTACTTGCGCGTTTACTTTAAAAAGTCGCGCAGCCCCGTTTGAAAAACTCGTCGGCGCTCAAGCAGCGAGGCTCCGCGAGGCGAGTGATAGCGCCAAATAACGCTCAAGCAGCGAGGCTCCCCGAGCGGAGCGATAGCGCCAAATAACGCTCAAGCAGCGAGGCTCCGCGAGCCGAGCGATAGCGCCAAATAACGCTCAAGCAGCGAGGCTTCGCGAGGCGAGCGATAGCGCCAAAAAAATGGAGCCGGAGCGTTTCCGCTCCGGCTCCTGGCGGGGAGAGACCGGGGGGAGGCCTCAGGCGCCCGCTGTGCCGCCCATGCCGGTGACCACGTCGTTGAACTTGGCCTTGATGGTCGTGCCGAGGGCGGTCACGGCCGAGATGATGACGACGGCGATCAGGGCCGCGATCAGACCGTACTCGATGGCCGTGGCGCCGGACTCGTCGGCGATGAAGCGTTTTGCGAACTGGGTCATGGGATTCTGCTCCTCCAAAGCTGGCGTCCCGAAAGCAGTCGCCCAGGACGCCCTACGGTCACGCTTGGCGGCTTAAGCAGATGTTCCCAAACATGGTCAGCCGCATGCTCACCATATTCGCGTTGGTCAGCGCAGGGCCTGAGCTGGAGCCAGAAAACAAGGAATTACAGCGATCAAGCTTCACAGGACGGTGTGAAGAGCGCCGTACAAAAAATTTCACGCCGGCCCCGAGCAGCGAGGCTCCGCGAGCCGAGCGGTAGCGCAACAACCTGCGCACCAAACAAGAAGGCCCGGAGCTTTCGCTCCGGGCCTCCCGGTTTCAAGACGAACTG
>JAZKHQ010000034.1:0-30235 GCA_040385285.1 Pseudomonadota bacterium | reverse complement strand
GATGGCCGTGGCGCCGGATTCGTCGTTCATGAAGCGCGAAACGAACTTGGTCATAGTCTGTATCCTTCTTTGTAGCGAGCTAATGACATCCACCAAGGGTCATCGGTTTTAGCCCGCTTGACCCCTCTTACAGCTTCACCATGCGCCGCCATGGTTTAAGGTCAGGTAAAACAAACGGGCCGGTCACCATGTATTCGTGGTTACTGCGGAATTTATTTTACTGAACACTTCGTATCGAA
The DNA here is from genome assembly GCA_040385285.1 of Pseudomonadota bacterium. Classification (GTDB taxonomy): domain Bacteria; phylum Pseudomonadota; class Alphaproteobacteria; order Caulobacterales; family Caulobacteraceae; genus Brevundimonas. The sequence goes on along the minus strand of JAZKHQ010000034.1, from coordinate 29,996 downwards.
GCTGAACGGCGGCTTCAGACTTTCTTGAGATTTCCCGGTCACCTTCGCGGACGCCGCCTCGCGCGCGCATCTCTATGGAAGGCCCGTCATGTCGCGATCCATTCTGCCGCTGTTCGCCGCCGCCGCGTTGCTGGCCGTTCCGGCCGCCGCTGCCGCCCAGTCGCGCCCGCTCAATGTCGACATCGACCAGTCCACCCGCGTGCAGCTGCGCGGCCCGGCCGGATCCGTGATCGTCGGCAACCCGAACATCGCCGACGTCACGGTCGTTGACGCCAACACCCTGTTCATCACGGGCAAGGGCTACGGCGTGACCGAAGTCGTGGCCGTCGATGTCCTGGGCCACACTGTGTTCCAGAGCCAGATCGTGGTCACGGCCGGCGACAGCGGCCGCGTCCGCGTGTGGCGGGGCGCCCAGCCGACCGAGATGGCCTGCGCCTCGACCTGCTCGCCCTCGATCCGCTCGGAAGCCCCCGCCTCCGCCGGTCCGGCCCAGTAATCACCCCATGTCCGGGCGCCGACTTTCCCGCCTGAAAGCTTTCGGCCGCCGCCGCGAAGGCTCGACGGCGGTCGAGTTCGCCATGGTCGCCCTGCCCTTCGCCATCATGATGTTCTCGGTGATCGAACTGGCCTTCGTCTTCGTGCTCGACTCGGCGCTGGAGAACGCGGTCATCGAGACCGGCCGCCGGGTCCGCACGGGCCAGGCCGACGCCGCCGGATACACTGTCGACACCTTCAAGACCGCCGTCTGCGCCAAGATGAGCATCTTCTCGACCGGCTGCTCGGCCAAGCTGACGGTGGATGTTCGGGTGATCCCGCAGTTCAACAACCCGACCCTGCCCGACCCGCTCGGCGGCGCCAGCTTCAACGCCTCGGGCCTGACCTACAATAACGGCGCGCCCGACAACCTGATGCTGATCCGCGCCTGGTACAAACACACCCTGTTCACGCCCTTCCTGCGCCAGGGCCTGTCACGGCTGGGAACCGACGACGCCTATCTCACCGCCACGACCGCTTTCCGGAACGAACCATGGAACGGCTGACCGGAGGCATCCTGACCCGCCTTCGCGGCGACAGGCGCGGCGTTTCGGCGGTCGAGTTCGCCATGCTCGCCCCGGTCATGATCGCCATGTACTTCGGACTGGCCGAGTTCTGTCAGGGCTTCATGGCCCAGAAGCGCATGGGCCACGCCACCTCGATGGTCGCGGACCTGATCGCCCAGCGCGACGTGATCACCGGCGCCCAGATCGATGATGTGTTCAAGGTCGGGACCCTGATCATGAAGCCCTTCTCGGCCACACCGCTGAAGATGCGGGTGTCGAGCGTGACGCGGGGCACGGACGGCATCGCCCGCGTGGACTGGAGCCGGGGCAGCGGCCTGACCGCCCGCACGGCGACCAGCACGGTCACGGTGCCGACCGGCCTGATCGCCAACGGCGAGACCGTGGTGATGTCAGAAGCGACCTACGACTACGACAGTCCCGTCGACTACATGATGCCGACGATCACCCAATTCTCGCAGACCTTCTACCTGCGCCCGCGCTCGGTCGAGAAGATCCTCTACACGCCCTGAGCGGTCATCCCTTCGCGGATCGCGGCGATCTTGGCGCCGGTCTCCGCCAGTTCCGCGGCGGGATCACTGTCGGCCACGATCCCGGCCCCGGCCAGGGTGCGCCAGCGCCAGCAGCCCTTTTCCAGCGTGAACGCCACGGTGCGGATGAGCACCGAGGCCGTCAGCCCCCCCGCCTCGTCCAGCACGAACAAGGAGCCGCACCACGGCCCGCGCGACGGCTCATGCGCCGCGATGACCTTCATCGCCTGATGCTTGGGGGCCCCGGTGATCGAACCCGGCGGGAAGGTCGCCTCCAGCACATCCGCAGGGCCCACCCCGTCCCGCGCCCGGCCCACGACGGTCGAGACCAGGTGGTGCACGGTGGGCAGGGTCTGCAACTCGAACAGCCGTTCGACCGTGACCGACCCCGGCTCGGCCACGCGCGCCAGATCGTTGCGCATCAGGTCGACGATCATCAGGTTCTCGGCCCGGTCCTTGGCGCTGGCCAGAAGGTCGGCCGCGAGCGCCGCATCGCGCGTGGGGTCGGGATCGCGCGGTCGCGTCCCCTTGATCGGCCGCGCCTCCAGCCGGCCGCCTGCGTCCAGCGTCAGGAACAGCTCGGGCGAGTTGGACACCAGCGCCCGGTCCCCCAGCCGCCAGAAGGCGCCGTAGGCCGAACCCTTCGTCCGCGCCAGCCGCAGGAACAGGTCGAACGGATCGGCCCCGTCGTTCAGCACGCCCGACCATGCCCGGGCGATGTTGGCCTGGAACAGCTCGCCCGCCGCGATGCGGTCCACGACGTCCGCGACAGCGTCGATATAGGCCTGCGCCGGCGCCTCGTCGGGGAAACCCGCGGCGGGCGGCGGCGGCGTTTCCGCCTCGACGGCCTCGTCCAGCCAGATGGACGCGCGGTCGGCCTGCGCCCCGGCTTCAGCAGCGTCTGCGCCCCAGCCGAAAGCAGTGACGATCCGGGTCTCATGGTCGAACGCCAGCATCGCCGGATAGCGCGCCAGCATCAGGTCGGGCCAGACGCCGTCCCTAGGGCCCGTCGCCGCCCGCGCGCCCAGGTCATAGGAGGCCAGGCCGACGACTCCCGCTTCCAGCCCCCGCCCCGCCAGCGCCGCGAACATTGCGTCGTCAGCGACCTCACCGACCACCACAAGATCAGGCCCGGCGGCCACCCACGAGCGTCCCCCGCCGTCGCCGCCGGTGATCAGGGCCAGCGCTCCATCGCGATCCTTCAACCCCGCCGACACCGCCAGCGGCTCGCGCCACTCGTGCGCCCGCCGTATCAGGATCCGGCCCGCGCTCACGCCGACAGCCGCGCCTCGATGCGCGCGCGGCTTTCCCGGCTCACGCCCAGCGCCCGCTCGAAATAGGCGTCCAGCGATCCGAACTCCGTCTTGATGGCCGCATAGGCCGCCTTCAGGAAGGCCTCCTCCACGCCGATGAAGGCCACCACCGCCGCATGCGACGCGGTGCGGCCCGACATCTCACTGAGCTGTTTCGCGATCGCCGGCGCGCGGCGTTCGAGATCCACCGCCGTATTGGTCAGCAGATAGTCTTCCAGAAGGTCGTCGCGGTGAACGCCCATCAGGCTGTGGGTCAGGGCCGCCAGCACCCCCGTGCGGTCCTTGCCCGCCGCACAGTGGATCAGCACCGCCCGGTCCTGATCCGCCAGCACCGCGAAATAGCGGCTGAACAGGTCGATATGCGCGGGGTCCAGCACCATCCGCGCATAGGTGTCAGTCATGAATTTCCGGCCCGACTCCTCGGTCAGGTCGCTGGTCTTCAGGAAGGTCATGTGCGGCGCTTCCTGGCCGTCGTCGTGACCGCTCTCGATCACCACGCCGTTGAAGCCGCTTGGTCGGCGCGAGGGCTGGTGGCGGCGCTCCGACGGCCGTCTCAGATCAACGATCGCGCCAAGATCGAAAACACCCAGACGGCCCTGATCGTCGGGCGTGGCCCGCGCGTGGTTGGCTGATCGGAACAGGGCCATGGGCTTGATCCGGCGCCCGACGGAGGTCCCGTAGGCGCCGTAGTCGCGGACATTGTCGATGGCGTCGAAGCGGTGCAGGCGCGAGAACATGGCCCGTGATAGCCGCCCGGCCCGATGGACGCTAGCGCGGCCCCATCAGCCCGCCGAGCGCATCCAGATAGGCGACGAAAGCCTTGCGCCCCGGTCCCGTCATCTTCGCCGTGGTCAGGGGCTTCCTGCCCTGGAAGCTCTTGATGACCTCGACGAAGCCGGCCTCCTCAAGCTTCCTCAGATGGACCGACAGATTGCCGTCCGTAGTCTGCAGCCGCGCCTTCAGGGTGTTGAAGTCGGCCGTCTCCACCCCCGACAGGGCCGCCATGATCCCCAGCCGGATGCGGCCGTGGATGACGTCGTCGATGCGGTTGATGTCGAACTCGTCGGACATCCGCGATCAGCCCCGCTGCGCCCGGCGCATGATCAGCCAGCCGGGGATCGCCATCAGCACGATCAGGCAGCCGCCATAGGCCAGATACTGGGCGTCATTGCCGGTCAGGGCGGCCAGCAACGGCGCCGCCACGAACGAGCCGATGGCCAGCCACCACAGTTGCTTCGTCTTCGTCATGGTGGCGCTGACCGCCCAGCCCATGCCGTAGAAGACCATGATGATCGACGGCGTCAGCGCCAGCAGCAGCAGGCTGTCCTGGCCGATCTTCAGGGCGACGACGGCCACGGAGGCGAAGGTGGCGAAGATGCCCCAGCCCACGGCGGCCCAGGCGGCGCCGGAAGCCTTGTTGGCGGCGGTGCGCACCCCGCCCTCGGCTTTCTGGCGCATGGTGACCAAGATCAGAACCACGAAGAACATCAGGGTCGCGCCCAGCCAGAGGGCGCTGAGTCCTTCGTCCTTCAGGCCGATCAGGCCGGTGATCCCGGCCCAGTGCAGGACGCTGGCGGCGGCGTAGATCAGGCCGGCGGACATCAGAATGGAGCCGCCGCGCATCGGGGCGTCCGCGCCCTCCTCGGCCAGTTTGCGCATCCAGGCGATGTCGGCGGCGCCGTCCCGGTTCTCGTTCGTCATGGTCGAATCCCTCAGGCCTTGTCGGAGAGGATCATGAAGACCCCCGGAGCGAAAGCGAAGGCGCCCAGGCCGATCGCGTAAAACAGATACTGTTCGGGCGTGCCCAGCAGGGTGACCGTCAGGCCGGCGATGCAAAGGGCGCCGAGCCCCTGCGCCGCCATCCACATCCGGCGCGCCCGCACGGCGGCGGTCGCCCAGGCGACGGCGTAGAGGCCCATGCCCACTGGCGTCATCCAGTACATCAGGCTGAAGTCCTTCTGCATGATGCTGAACGCCAGCAGCGTCAGGGCCGAGGCGATCAGGGTCAGGATGCCCAGCCGCGACCAGCCGGCGGTGCGCTTGCCCGCCTCGCCGCCCGCCTTCCTCAGCCGCATCAGGCTGACGATGAACACCGTCACCGCGACCGGCCAGCTCAGCCCCAGCGCCGCCGGATGCAGGTTCAGCAGGCCGCTGTAGACGCCGTACTGGAACAGGTTCGACAGGCCGAACACGGCCCCGGCGAGGACCAGAACACGCCCGGCGGCGACGGCCATGCTGGGCTCACGGCCCGTGAAGGATGAGGTTTGCAGCGTGGTCGCGGTCATTGGTCGGTCCCCTTGTGAGGCCCTTATCTCCCATTCGCTTTGCGTTGTAAAGTGCTTTTTGGAAGACGGCGGGGACGCCGCCGCTAGGGTCTGCCCATGCGCATCAACTTCAACCGCATCGCCTATGAGGCGCTCCAGGTCTGCAACGCCCTGTCGCTCGACGCGGTCGAGGCGGCTGTATCCACGACGGGCCTGCCGCCTTGCGCCCGCGCGCTCGACATCGGCACGGGCAATGCGGCGGTTCCGATCATGCTGGCCGAACGCTTCGGGCTCGCGGTCACGGCGGTGGAGCTCGATCCAGGCATGGCCGAGCTGGCCCGCATGCGCATCATGGAGGCCGGCGCCGCGGTCGACCTGGTCGAGGCGCGGTCGGGAGGCGTGCTGGCGGCCAGCCCGCCCTTCGACCTGATCACCGCCATCGGCACGATCGAGCCGGCGGGCGCGGGCCTGCGTGAACCCACCGACGTGTTCGCGGGGCTGGCCGCGCACCTGACCCCCGGCGGCTTCCTGCTGTGGGGCGACGTGGTGTGGAAGGGCGAACCGCCCGAGCCGCTGCGCCAGATGATGGAACTGAACAACACCTATGCGGACGACGCCGGCTGGCGCGCGGCCGCAGCGGCCGCAGGGCTTCAGGTCGCCTCCGCCCGCTTGTCCCCCGACGCAGAATGGGACCGTTATACCATGACCATGCAGGCCGCCGCCGACGCCTGGATCAACGCCCATCCCGACGACGAAGCCGCCCCCGGCGTGCGCCGCAACGCCGACCGGGTAAAGGCCATGTTCGCCTTCGGCCGTCCCTTCATGGACTTCGGGCTGTATTTGCTCCGTCGTCCCTGACCCAAGCACCGTCACGCGCTCAAGCAGCGAGCGACCGCCTTGGCCTGTCCTCGGGCCGATCGAAGATCGGACCCGGGGGCGAGCGTTAGCGCCCTGCTTACCTGAACGGCGGCTCGTCGAACGCGCGGAGCTTGCGGCTATGCAGCTTCACGCCCTCGTCACGCAGCAGGTCGATGGCCGCGATGCCGATCTGGAGGTGCTCCGAGATCGAGCCCTCATAGAAGCGGTTGGCCTGACCCGGCAGCTTGATCTCGCCGTGCAGCGGCTTGTCCGACACGCACAGCAGGGTCCCGTAGGGCACGCGGAAGCGGTAGCCCTGCGCCGCGATGGTGGCGCTCTCCATGTCGATGGCGACGGCGCGGCTCTGGTTGAAGCGCAGGGCCGACTTGGAATAGCGCAGCTCCCAGTTCCGGTCGTCGGTGGTCACCACCGTGCCGGTGCGCAGGCGCCGCTTCACCTCTTCGCCCGGCGCGCCCGAGACGATCTTGGCGGCGTCGTAGAGGGCCCGCTGCACCTCGGCGATCGAGGGGATGGGGATGTCCGGCGGCAACACTGCGTCCAGCACGTGGTCGTCGCGCAGATAGGCGTGGGCCAGCACATAGTCGCCGATGGTCTGGCTGGGCCTGAGGCCGCCGCAGTGACCGATCATCAGCCAGGCGTGCGGCCGGGTGACGGCCAGGTGGTCGCAGATGGTCTTGGCGTTCGACGGCCCGACCCCGATGTTGACCAGGGTGATGCCCTCATGACCCGGCGCGGTCAGGTGGTAGGCCGGCATCTGGTGCTTCTTCCAGGCCGCATCCATGACCGCCTCGGCGTCCGCCGTCTCGCGCGTGATCACCACCCCGCCTGCGCACGACAGGGTCTCATAGGCGCTGTTCGGGTCCTTCAGCTGTTCGCAGGCCCAGCGCACGAAGTCATCGACGTAGCGGTTGTAGTTGGTGAACAGCACATAGGACTGCACGTCCTCCACCGGCGTGCCGGTGTAGTGCCGCAGGCGCGCCAGCGAGAAGTCGGTGCGCAGCCCGTCGAACTGCGACAGGGGGAAGTCCTCGTCCGGATCGAACAGGCCGTCGGAGATCTCGTCGCCGATATGGGCCAGATCCGTGGTCGGGAAATAGCGGGCGATGGCCGCCGTCTGCGACGGGTTCAGCACCACGTCCGATCCGTCCAGCACATAGGGGAAGGGGATTTCCTGTTCCGAAGGCTCGACCTCGAACGTCACGTCGTAATCCTGTTGCAGCAGGGTCAGCTGCTCCATCAGATAGGGGCGGAACAGGTCCGGCCGCGTGATGGTGGTCGCATAGACCCCCTGGCGCGACATGCGGGCATAGGACCGGATCGGCAGATTGGTCGGGCGGTCGCCGAACCAGCTGATCTTCAGCGAGGGGTATGAGAACAATCCCCCGGCGCGGGCTTCGGCGTCGGCGCGCTGTCCGGTGGCGAGGAAGGTCTTCACCGCGTCGCGCAGATTGGCGACGGATCGGGTGTAGAGGGTTTCAAGGCGGTCCAATGCCGCCGCGGGTGTCATCGTTTCTGTCATGGCCTCCTCTAACGGAAGAAGATGACCTTGGCGAGACGGCGAAGCTTCGCCGCCTATTCCGTCTTCATCCGGCGGATCAGGGCGAGGGTCGCGGGGTTCTCCGCATACTTCGTTTCCAGATGAGCGGCTTCGGCGATCAGCGCCTCGCAGCGCAGCTCGGTCACCGCCGCCTCGATCTCGGCCCGGCGGTCGGCGTCATAGGGCTCCTCCCCGCCCCAGTGCGCGCACATCGACCAGCGGCCGACGAAGTCCAGCACCTCGATCGGCTCGCTGACCGCCACCTCGACGATGGTGTCGTGGGCCGACACGCCGTCCAGCACCAGCCTGTCGTCCTCGATGCGGAACATCAGCATCGCCGAACCGCCCGAGGCGCAGCAGTTGCCGTCGCCTTCGCGCCACAGCGGCGTCCAGGCCCAGACGCCCTCGTCGTTGTAGCGGTAGTCGACGCCCTTCCAGACTTCGAGACCTGTCGGCAGCCGCTCGGACAGCGTGTCGCGCCAGCTCCAGTTGTCGACCTGGGTCAGGGGCTGCGCCGCATCAGGCTCCCAGCGGAAGATGACGTCGGCGTTGCCGTTCCCCGTCCCCTGCATCCGGCCGGATGCGGCGACATACATCTTGCCGTCGATCATCAGCAGCGTCGGCGCCTCGTAGCGATAGCCCTCGAAGGCCCAGGCCACAGGCCGCACCGCCCCCATGCCGCCGGCGGACAGCAGCATGACGCCGCCGGTGATGCCGGTCTCGTCGGTGAAGCCGTCCTGCAGCTGCCAGAACAGACGGGCCCCGTCCGGCGACGTCACCCAGCCCGCCGCGCGGCTGGAGCAGCCCTTGAGCGCCTCCCCGACGCAGGATCCCATGGCGTCGGGCGAGCCCATTTCGATCTGGCCCAGCGCCCGGTCCCGCGCCGCCCGGCGCCGCAGGTCCAGCATCCGCTCGTCGTCGCCGTCGGCGCCGTAGCCGTATTCGTCGAGGTCGCGGTAATGCACCCACTCGCGCTGCTCGGCTTCCAGCTGCCGTGCGGTCGGCGAGGCGGCGATGGCGGCGTCATAGGCTTCGCTGAACTCGGCCGAGGGCGGCGGAACCTGCGCCACAGCCGGTGCGGCCACGCCCAGAAGCATCAGCACAGACAACAGAACCCGCATCGCGACCTCCCGAATGGACTCCGAGACTGCCTCAGCGGCGCCGTCCGCGCCACCGACTGTTCCTGACGCTAGTGTCCCAGCTCGCGGTGCAGGAAGGCGGCCATGTCGGCCAGCACCGGCGCCTTGGACCGGAACAGGGGCGAGAAGACCGCGACGGTGTCGGCGTGGTTCAGGCCCGGATAGATCTTCGCCTCGGCGCGGCCGCCCGCGGCCCGCATCCGGTCGGCCAGGATGGTGGAATCGACCGACTCGACCACCACGTCCGGTTCGCCGTGCCCGAGCCACAGGGGCGGGCCGTCGGCGCGGACGAAGGTCACCGGCTGGGTCTGGGCCGGGTCCGGCGCCCGGCCGAAGGCGTTGATCGAGGCCGGCACGTCGAACGGCAGGAAATCGTACGGTCCCGACAGCCCCGCCGCCGCCTTGATGAGGTCGGGCTTGCCGGCGGCGGCCATGTAGCGCCGGTCCAGCGCGATCATCATCGCCAGATGCGCCCCCGCGGAATGGCCGCTGACGCCCAGCCGCGCGGGGTCGCCGCCGTATTGCGCCGCCACGTCCGCGATCTTCGCCGCCGCCGCCGCCGCGTCCTCGATGAACGTCGGGAAGACGACCTCCGGCACGATGCGGTAGTCGGGCAGGGCCACCAGAAACCCCTGCGCCGCCAGCGCCTGGGCCGCCCAGCCGTAGTCGGACTTCGACCCCGAATCCCAGCCGCCGCCGTAGAAGAACACCACCACCGGCAGCGGCGCTTTTGCATCCACCGGCGCGAACAGGTCGAACCTCTGGCGCGGGTCGTCGCCATACGCCAGATCCCGCGCCACCCGCCGCACGCCCCGGTCCCTCGGGCCGAGGTTGTTCAGCATCGTCAGGGGGGAACAAGCGGCGGCCAGCACTCCCAGCAGGGGGGCTAACAGGACGCGGCGGCTCATGCGGGCAGGCTCATCAGGGCTCATGGAAGCCAGATACGCACGGAACGCCGGTCTGGCTCAACGCGCGCAGTCTATCGCGCGCTGGCGATCAGGGCGCCGCAGTTGGCGTCCTCGGCCAGACCCGGATCGACGAAGGGCAGGATGGCGGCCAGGGGGCTGAGCAGCGCGCCCAGCGCTCCGACGATGCCGAGCTGTCCGGCCACGGCCCCGGCGTCCACGCCGATCTTCGGCGCCGTCAGAGAGCCCCGGATGGTGATCGGCGCCCAGACGCGCAGCAGACGCGGCTTCTTGGTGTCGCCGTCGATGCGCAGGTTCATCGTCTCCGCCCCGAGGTTGATGGTCCCCGAACCCCTGGCCAGCACCACGTCGGTGTCGATCACCAGCGTCCGCGCCGTCGCCGTGCCGCCCGCGACCGTGAAGTCGGCCACGCCACAGCGGATTTCCGACTGCGACTGGTCGCCGCTCAGCAGCTTCAGCAGCCCCGCCCCGACGTTGATGCCCAGCAGTTCGGCGAACGCCGCGCGCATCTGGCCCTGTGGCACGACCAGGCTGACACTGCCCTTCGACGACGCCGCGAAGTCGTGGATCGAGTTCCCCGGGCCTTCCAGCCGCGCCCGGCCCAGCGCCCGGCCCGTGATGGGCGAAACGCCGTTCCGCGCCGGCACGATCGACTCCAGCGGATAGCCGGCCAAGCGGAAGTCGACGGCGCTGTACGGCATGTCCTTGGTGGCGTTGATCTTGGCCGTGCCGTTCAGCTCGCCGCGCGAGAAGGTGAAGGACACGGGGTCGAGGTTCAGGATGCCCTCCTTCAGGTCGGCGCCCAGCCGCACCTGACGGATCTCGAAGGTGTTCCGCTTCACCGAGGCGGCGCGATAGCTCAGCGTGCCGTCCATGACCCTGAGGCGGTCCACCTGCAGCGGCGCGTCGGGCAGCAGCCGCCCGGCGACGCCCGAGCTCGCGACCGTCCCGCCCGACGTCACCGTCGGCCTCGCCCCCAGGACCGTCGCCAGGTCGTCGATGTCCAGCGAGCGCGAGAACAGGTCCGCGTCCACCCGGCGGCGGTCACCCACCTTGTCCACCTTGATGTCGCCTGACAGGTCCGACGAACCCACCCGGCCTGAAAAGTCGTTGAAGGTGAACACCGCCTCGTTCCGCGTCAGGGTCCCCGACAGCTTGTAGGGCGGGGTGTTCGGCGTCGTGATCCCGGTCAGCAGATACAGGTCCGCCATGTCGCGCCCCTCCAGCGACAGGGTCGAGGTGAAGCGCCCCAGATCGAAGGGCCGCGTCACCGACCCCTTGGCCTCCAGCCGCGAACCCACGCCGGTCAGCAGGGCCGAGAACTCATAGGGCCGGTCGCGGCGGATGTTGATGAAGGGCCCGCCCCGCACCTGCAGCGTCAGGGGCGTGCCGTTGATCGTGCCGTCCCCCTCCAGCCTGAAGCCGGCCTCGCCGCCCATGCTCTCGCGCGCATTGATGGTCGCGTTCAGCTTCACCTTCCGATGCTGCTCGTCCAGCGACAGTGTGCCGTCGGTGATGGTCAGTTGCTGGATCGGCGGGAGCTTCAGACCCTTGCCGTCATCAGGCCGGTCAGGGTGCAGCGCCCAGCTGGTCCTGCCGTCCTCGGTGGCGATCAGAACGATCTCGGGCTTGATGAAGGACAGGCGGCGGAACTCCAGCCGTCCGGCGAACAGGGCGCGCAGGCCGATCGAGCCGTCGATCCGCGCGATCCGCGCCGTGTCCTGATCCCTCGCCCAGGCCGGGCCGCCGAAACGCAGGCCCCGCACCGTCGCTGACGGCGTCCAGCTGAACAGATTGACGTCGAGATCGCCGTTCAGCTGCACCTCGCGGTCGTATTCGTTCGACGCCCAGCGCCCGATCGGCCCGCGCAGCAGGTTCCAGTCGAAGAACATCAGGAACAGCACGATCGCCGTGATCAGCACCAACGTCGCGCCGCCCGCCGCGTATTCGGCCATGCCCGGCCGCCGGAAGCTGGTGAACACCGGATCCTTGGCCGCCACCCAGGCCCCGCCCTGCCGCGCGCGCGCCATGGCTGGCGTCAGGCGGCGGCTGTGGAAGTCGCTCCAGAGCGCGGGCAATTTGGAGGTGTCGGGAAGTCGTGGCGTCCAGGGCATGGGGGTGGGAACGCGCGAGACGGCGATTCCGCTCATTTATGGCAGCGCTTGATCGAAAAATCCGCCGTATTCCGGGCATTTGTAAAATTTCCGGCGCGGAACCGTCACATTAGATTTACAAACCGAGAAATCGGCGCATTATCACTCCGAGTTCGGATGTTTTTTGCCTGGGGAGGCCCACATGCGTCGATCGATTTCAACCCTTCTGGCGGCCGCCACTGTCCTGGCCGGCGCGCCCGCTCTGGCCCAGCAGGCCCCGGCTGCGCCGCGCGCCGTCTACGTCTGCGCCGCCGACTCGGCCACCGCACGAAGCTTCCAGCAGCGTCACGGCGTGCGCCCGATCTTCGTCACCGCTCGCGAGGTCCGCGCCGCCGCCGCCGCCGGCGAGCGCTGGAACGCCCCGCGCTGCATGACCGAGCGGGAGCACCGCCGCTGGGCCGAGGCGTCCGCCGAGCGCGCCTCCGTCCGCTAGGCTTTCCGGAATTGCCAAGGGGCGCGGCCGCCACGGCCGCGCCCCTCGTCATGTCGGCCTGTCGCCTGCCTACTCGGCGGGCTTCAGGTGGTGTTCCAGCCAGCCGAACACCTCGTTGTGCCATTGCAGGCTGTTGTTCGGCTTCAACACCCAGTGGTTCTCGTCCGGGAAGACCAGCAGCCGGCTCTCGATGCCGCGCCGCTGCAGGGCCGAGAATGTCGACAGCCCCTGGGCCGTCGGGATGCGGTAGTCGCGGTCGCCCTGCACCACCAGCATCGGCGTCTTCCACTCGGAGACATGGTTGACCGGGTTGAACTGCTCATAGCCGCGCGGATTCTCGTACTGGGTGCCGCCGTACTCCCACTCGGTGAACCACAGCTCCTCGGTGGCGTAGCCCATGCCGCGGATGTCGAAGACGCCGTCGTGGTTGACCAGGCATTTGAACGCGTCGTTCCACTTCCCCGCGATCCAGTTGATCATGTAGCCGCCGTAGGAGGCGCCCAGCGCGCAGGCGTTGTCGCCGTCCAGGAAGCCGTAACGCGCCTGCGCCGCCGCCCAGCCCTTCTGCAGATCCTCCAGCGGGCGGTCGCCCCAGTGCTGGCTGATCGCGTCGGTGAAGGCCTGGCCGTAGCCGGTCGAGCCGTGGAAATCGATCATCACCACCGCATAGCCGGCCCCGGCGTAGGTCTCGGGGTTCCAGCGGTAGGACCAGCCGTTGCCGAACGAGCCCTGCGGCCCGCCGTGGATCAGGAAGGCGACCGGATACTTCTCGCCCTCGACATAGTTGGCCGGCTTGATGACGTAGCCGTGGACCGTCTCGTTGTTCCAGCCTTCGAAGCTGAACTGCTCGGCCTCGCCGAAGGTCATGTCGGCGAACTGCGGGTTCACATTGGTCAGGCGGCGCGGCATCTCGCGGCCGCGATAGGTCTTGAACCACAGGTCCGACGGCGTCTTCAGGCTGTCCTGGGCGAAGACGATGCCGCTGGGCGTCGTCTGCACCGCCGAGACGTGGCCTTCGCCCGTCATCGGGATGACCACGCCGTTCCTGGTGTCGATGCCGAACACGCGGGTCTGGCCCACGTCGCCGGCGGTGACATAGACGGTGTTCCCGTCCGGGGCCCAGGCCAGGCTGTCGGCCGAGCGGTCCCAGTTGCCGGCGATCTGGCGCGTCTGACCCGTCTCGACGTCACGCAGGAAGATTTCGAACTTGTCGGCCTCGAAACCCGGCCGCGCCATGGCGCGATAGGCCATCGTCCGGCCGTCGGGCGAGAACACCGGACCGGTGTCCCAGGCCAGGTTGTCCTGGGTCAGGTTGGTCAGCTGGCCCGGCGCCGCCACCGACACCTGATACAGATCGAAATTGGTGCTCCACGGCTCGCTCTTGCCGGCCTCGCGGGCCGAGAAGACGATGCCTGCGCTGTCAGGCGTGAAGGTGAACTCGCTCTCGTCGCCGAACGGCTTGGAGGGGGTGTCGCCGTCGAAGCCCCGGGTCACCCAGACGGCGTCCGTCGCCGGCGTCGCGCCGATCGGGACGACGAACAGGTGGTTCTGGGTGCCGTCGTTCCAGGTGTCCCAGTGGCGCACGAACATCCGGTCGAAGACCATGCCCGTGGACTTGTCCTGGGCTTCCGTCTGCGCCCGGGCGACCGAGGCGGCCAGATCGGCGGCGTCCGGATAGACGGCCAGCGACACCGCGACCGATTGGCCGTCGGGGCTGACCCGATAGGCGTTCACGTCGGTCGGCAGGTCGGTGACCTGGGTCGCCGTGTCGCCCTGCGCGTCCGTCATCCACACCTGGCTCGAGCCCGAACGGCCCGAGAGGAAATACAGCTTGCCGTCGCTGCTCCAGCGCGCCGTGTTGGCGCCGCCTTCGGAAATGCCCAGGCGGCGCGGCTCGCCGTCGCCGCTCACCGGCTGGATCCACAGGGCGGCCGGGCGACGGTTGGCGGCCAGATCGGTCACGGCCACGGAATAGACGACCCAGCCGCCGTCCGGCGAGACCTGCGGATCGCCCAGCCGGTTGGCCGGGATCATGTCGCGATAGGTGAAGGCGGCCCCGGCGGGCGCGGCGGTCACGGTGGCTGGGGCGGAGGCCGCGGCGGGCGCGGCCGCAACGACGGGCTCCTCGGCCAGGGCCGGCAGGGCGGCCATCAGGGCCAGGGCGGCGCAGGCGCCGGACAGGATCGAGCGGTGACGCATCGGAACTTCCTTCTGAACAGGTGGCGCAGGCGTAGCACCACCGCGCGGCGGGCGGAAGTTGCGCCTGTTTCCCTGTCCATCGCGTGAACGGCGCCTTGCCCGGCGCGGCTGGAGCGGCGACAACCGCCAGGCATGGAATCGACCCCGCCCGCCCTTCCGACCAGGCCCCCGCCGCACATCTGCGACGTGCTGATCGCCGAGCGCGCGCCCGGCCTGACCGGCTCGCTGGTCTGGCCGCTGGTCCGGCCCGTCCTCTACAGCCTGCTGGGTTATCGCCACGCCCGCGCCATGGCCGATGCGGTGCAGGACCTCTCGGGCCGGCAGGCCTTCGACTACCTGTCCAATCTGCTGGACCTGAAGGTGTCGGTGCTGAACCTCGCCCGCATCCCGGTGAGCGGCCGCTGTGTCATCGTCTGCAACCATCCGACCGGCATCGCCGACGGCCTCGCGGTCCATGACGCCATCCGCAAGGTGCGCGGCGACGCCATCTTCTTCGCCAACGCCGATGCGCTCCGCGTCGCCCCACGCCTGGGCGAAAGCATCATCCCCGTCGAATGGGTCTACGAGAAGCGCACCCGCGAGAAGACCCGCGAAACGCTTCAGGCCGCCAAGGCCGCGTTCGAGGCCGACCGCTGCGTCGTCATGTTCCCCGCCGGTCGCCTCGGCCGCGTCGGCAAGGACGGCTCGATCACCGATCCCGAATGGGCCGCCACCGCCGCCTCGATGGCGCGCAAATACGATGCCCCGATCATCCCCATCCACGTGGCCGGCCCCTATTCGCGGCTGTTCCATTTCTTCGACCGCTTCTCGCAGGAGCTCAGGGACATCACCCTGTTCCACGAGCTGCTGAACAAGAAGAAGACCCGGTTCCAGCTCAGCGTCGGCCTGCCCATCCCGCCCCAGCGGCTCGACATCGATGCGACGAAGGCGACCTATGCCTTGAAGGCCTTCACCGAGCGGGTGCTGCCGGGCCAGCCTGACGCGGTCTTCGCATGAGGATCGAGCTCGCGGACGCGGACGCCACGGGCCGCCTCGGCGCGGCCATCGCGCCCCTGCTCGAAGCCGGCGAGTCCGTGCTGCTCTACGGCCCGCTCGGCATGGGCAAGTCGACCCTGGCGCGCGGCCTGATCCGCGCCCTGACCCGGCCCGACGAGGACGTGCCCTCGCCCACCTTCACCCTGGTGCAGTTCTATCCGTCCGATCCGCCGGTGGCCCATTTCGACCTCTACCGCCTGACCCGCCCCGACGAGGCGTTCGAGATCGGCCTGGACGAGGCGCTCGACGAAGGCTGCGCCGTGATCGAATGGCCGGAACGGCTTGGCGACGATCTCGACCGCGCGCTGGGGCCGGACCGGCTGCACATCCATCTGGAAGAACCCGCCGCTCAAGCAGCGAGCGCCCGCGGCGCGAGCGGTAGCGGCCAACCCGGCCGCGTTGCGACCATAAATGCCGTAGGATCATGGGAAGCGAAGATCGCCGATGTCCGTCTCTGACCGCGAACAGCAACGTGTGGCCTTCCTCGCCGGCGCCGGCCTCGCCGACGCCGCCCGCGCGCCCCTGCCCGGCGACGCCTCGACGCGCCGGTACGAGCGGCTGACCACCCCGGCCGGGACGTCGCTGATGCTGATGGATCAGGTCGCCGCCGCCGAGAGCCCGCCGGCCGACCCGTCCTGGTCGCCCGAGCGCCGCCGGGCCGAGGGCTGGAACGCCACGGCCCGCCTGTCCGCCGGCCGGGTCGAGGCCTTCGCCGCCGTCGCCGCCCACCTGCGCTCCCTGGGCCTGGCCGCGCCCGGGATCATCGCCATCGACGCCCCGGCGGGCCTCGCGGTGCTGGAGGATTTCGGCGACGACCTGTTCGCCCGGGTCATCGAGGCGGGAGCCGACGAGACGCCCCTCTATCTCGCCGCCGTCGAGGCCCTGGCGGTGATCCACGACGCTCCGACGCCCGACGTGCTGCACGGTCCAGCGGGCGATTGGCCGCTGCTGGCCTATGACGCCACGGCGCTTCAGGGCGGGGCCGATCTGTTCGTCGAATGGCTGCCCCGGCTGATCCCCGCCCTGTCGTTCGGCGACGCCGCCATCGCCGAGTGGCGCGCCGCCTGGGCGCCCGTCGTGGCCTCGGGAGAGGCCGGAGCGACCGTCATGGCGCACCGCGACTATCACGCCGAGAACCTGATCCGCCGCGCCGGCCGCTCCGGCCCGGCCATGGTCGGGATGATCGACTTCCAGGACGCCGTCCGCGCCCATCCGTCCTGGGACTTGCACTCCCTGCTCCAGGACGCCCGCCGCGATGTGCCGCCCGCGCTGGAGGCCGCCGCGCTGGATCGCTATTTCACCCTGCGTCCGGGGCTGGACCGCGCCGCCTTCATGCGGGACTACGCCGGGCTCGCCGCCCTGAACGAGGCGCGCATCCTCGGCATCTTCGCCCGGCTGATCGCCCGCGACGGCAAGCCCCGGTATGCCCGGTTCATGCCGCGCATGTGGGGTCATCTGAACGCCAACCTGAAACAGCCGGGCCTTGAAGGCGTCGCCGCCTGGTTCGACCGCCACGTCCCCGCCGGGGTGCGCGCATGACCGTTCCCTCGACCGCCATGGTGCTGGCCGCCGGCCTCGGCACCCGCATGCGCCCCCTGACCAACGACCGGCCCAAGGCGCTGGTCGAGGTCGCCGGCAAGACCCTGATCGACCACAACCTCGACCGGCTGGCCGAGGCGGGCGTCACCCGCGCCGTGGTCAATGTCCACGCCTTCGCCGACCTTCTGATCAACCATCTGTCGAAGCGCACGATCGGCCCGCAGATCATCATCTCGGACGAGCGCGCCCACGCCCTGCCGCTGGAAACCGGCGGCGGCATAAAGGCGGCGAAGGACCATCTCGGCGACGGCCCCATCCTGGTGGTCAACATCGACAGCGTCTGGATCGAAGACGGCGAGCCACCCGCCCGCGCCATCCGCGACCACTGCCTGGCCTTCGATCCGAAGCAGGCGACCGCCAAGCTGATGCTGGCCTATACCGACCGGACCATGGGGCTCGACGGTCCGGGCGACTTCCTCATGGACGTGGACGGCCGCCTGACCGGACGGCGCGCGGCGGGCGCCGCCGCCGCGCCCTACAACTACATGGGCGTGCACATCGTCGATCCGCGCCCGATCTACGCCCACCCGGAGACGGAGTTCGGCCTCTTCCCCGGCGGCGGCGGCCTGTGGGGCGAATGGGCCGCGCAAGGCCGGCTCCACGGCGGCGTCCTCAATGGCGACTGGATGCACGTCGGCGACCCCCAGGCGCGCGACGACGCCGAGGCGCGTCTCAGGGCGCGGGAATGACGCAAGGCGCCCTCAAGCAGCGAGCCGCCGCGCGGCGAGCGGTAGGGCCACAAACGTGACCGCGCCCTTCGATCCTTTCGAAGGGCTCGCGCCCCGCTGGCGGACCATTCCGGCGCATCGCCCCTTCCTGTCCGATCTGGCGGCAGGGGTGCTGGACTGGCTGGGCGACGCCCCGCCAGAGACCCTGTCCGACGCGGTCATCCTCGTCCCCAACCGCCGCGCCGCCCGCGCCTTCACCGGCGCCTTGTCCGAGCTGGCGCAGGGCCGCCCCCTGCTGCTGCCCCAGGTGCGCCCGCTCGGCGACCTCGAGGAGGACGAGGCGCCGTTCGCGCCCGGCGAGCTGGGCCTCGACCTGCCGCCCGCCATCGCGCCCCTGACCCGCCGCTTCGAGATGGCGCGGATGATCGTTGAGCGGTTTGATGACGGCCTGTCGCCCATGGCGGCCCTCGGCATGGCGGACGCGCTCGGCGCCTTCCTCGACAGCTGCCAGCTGGAGGAGATCGAAGACCTCGACCGCATCGACGCCCTCGTCGAGGGCGACCTGGCCGAGCACTGGCTGAAGTCCGCCGAGTTCCTCGGCCTCGCCGCCCGCGCCTGGCCCGAACGCCTGGCTGAGCTGGGCCTCGTCGACCCGGCCTGGCGCCGCGCGAAACTGCTGCGTCTGCTGGCCGACCGCTGGGCCGAAAGCCCGCCACAGCATCCCGTCATCGCCGCCGGCTCGACCGGCACCGCCCCCGCCGCCGCCGACGTGCTGGCCGCCGTCGCCCGCGCGCCTTTGGGCTGCATCGTCATCCCCGGCCTCGACACGCGCATGGCCGAAACGGTTTGGGACCAGGTCGACTGGCAGCATCCGCAGCACGCCCTGAAGCGCCTGCTCGCCAGGGCCGGGATCGACCGGTCCGCCGTCGCCCCCTGGTTCATGCCGCCGATCCCGGCGAAGACCGCCGCCCGCGCCCGCGCTCGACAACGTCTGATCGACGAAACCCTGCGCCCCGCCGAGGCCACCGACGACTGGCGCGCCGAGATCGGCCGCATCCGCGCCGAGGCGGCCGGGGCCGGCGAGGCCGCCGACCCCATCGCCGAGGGGCTGGAGGGCCTCTCCGTCCTCGCCGTCCGCGCCGAGGAGGAAGCCGCCGCCGCCATCGCCCTGATGATGCGCGAGACGCTGGAGACACCGGGCCGCACCTGCGCCCTCGTCACCCCCGATCTGGCGCTGGGCCGCCGGGTCGAGGCGCGGCTGGCGCGCTGGGGCATCGTCCCCGACTCCTCCGCCGGCGCCCCCCTGTCGCGGATGCCCGCGGGCGTGCTGCTCGACCTCTGCGCCCGCTGGATGGCCGAGCCGATGAAGCCGCAGACGATGCTGGCCCTGCTGAAGCATCCGCTGGTCCGGCTCGACGACGTCGCCGCCCGCGATGCGCTGGAGGAGCACGCCTTGCGCGGCCCCCGCCCCCGCGACTGGGCGAAAATCCGCGAGCGCCTCTACAAGGCGGCCCAGCCCGACGGCCGCGGCCGCGTCCCGCCCGAATGGAAAACTGATCGCCTCGCCTCCGCCCGCGCCCTGACCGACCGGCTGGAGGGCCTCGCCCCCGGCGCCCTGTTCACGCCGACCGCCCCCCTCGATGCCGCCGCCCGCACGCTTGTTGAACTGGCCGAGGCTCTGTGCGGCCAATCCCTCTGGGCCGGGCGCGACGGCGAAGCAGCCGCCGCCCTGATGAGCGGCCTGATCGCGGGCGGCGTGGCGCTCGGCGACCTCGACCGCCGCGCCTTCGCCGAACTGGTCTCGACCCTGCTGAAGGAAGAGACCGTCCGCACCGGCAGCGCCACCCACCCGTCCCTGCGCATCCTCGGCGCCGTCGAGGCGCGGCTGGTGCGCGCCGACCGGATGATCCTGGCGGGGCTGGAGGAAGGCGTCTGGCCCAACGCCGCCCTCACCGACCCCTTCCTCTCGCGCGGCCAGAGGAAGACCCTGGGCCTGCCCCCGCCCGAACGCCGCCTGGGCCAGACGGCGCAGGACTTCGTCCAGGCCGCCTGCGCCGACGAAGCCATCCTGGTTCACTGCGAGCGGCGCGGCGGCCAGCCGGCGGTCAAGTCGCGCTGGCTCTGGCGGCTCGACATGCTGACGCGCGGCGCCGACACGAAGGATGCGCCAGTGCAGGTCCGCGCCCCCGACGGCGTCGCCGCCTTGACCGCCGCGCTGGACGCCCCGACCGGCCCGGCCCGGCTGGCGAAACGTCCGGCTCCCCGCCCGCCGGTCGAGCGCCGCCCGCGCAGCCTCTATGTCACCCGCATCGAGCGCTGGGTCCGCGACCCCTACGCCATCCACGCCCGCCACATCCTCGGCCTGGAGGAGATGGACCGCCCCGGCGCCTCGCAGGAGGCGATGGCGCGCGGCAATGCGGTGCACAAGGCCATCGAGCGCGCCACGGTCGCCTGGCCCGACGCCCTGCCCGACGACTGCGCCGAACAGCTGGAAGCCCTGCTGCTGGAGGAGCTGGGTCATCATGGCTTCGAGGAGGCCGCCATGGCCCGCGAGGCGCCCTTGGCCCGCAACTGCGCCGTCTGGCTGGCCGACTTCGAGCGCCAGCGCCGCGCGCGCGGCGTCGAGCTGCTGGTCGAGCAGAAGGGCGCCATGACCTTCGACGCCCCCGCAGGCCCCTTCACCGTCAAGGCCTTCGCCGACCGCATCGAACTGTCGGCCCACGGGGGGGCGGTGATGGACTTCAAGACCGGCGCCGCTCCCTCGGCCAAACAGGTCAAGGCCGGCTTCGCGCCGCAGCTGACCCTGACCGGCGCCATCCTCGCGGCCGGGGGCTTTCCCGAAACGCGCGGTCCGGTCGAACCGGACGAGCTGACCTATGTCCGCGTCGTCGGCCGCACCACGCCGGGCGAGGCCGTGGTCCGCGCCGCGGGCGCCGAGGCCGCCGCCCTGTCGCAGGCCGCTCTCGAGGGGCTGAAGGCCCGCGTCGCCCGCTTCGATGAGGTCGAGACCGCCTATGTCTCCTGGGCCGCGCCGCAGTTCATGGGCTCCTTCGGCGGCGGCTACGACCACCTCGCCCGCGTCTGGGAATGGCACGTCATCGGCGCCGACGGCGAGGCGGACGAATGATCGCCTTCGATCCGCAAATCCTCGCCTCCGACCCGAAGCGTTCGGTCTTCGTCACCGCCAACGCCGGGTCGGGCAAGACCACGACCCTGGTCAACCGGGTGGCGCGGCTGCTGCTGAACGGCGTCGAGCCGGGCGAGATCCTGTGCGTCACCTACACCAAGGCCGCCGCCGCCGAGATGCAGGCCCGCCTGTTCGGCCAGCTGGGCCGCTGGGCCGTGCTCGACGACGCTGAACTGTCGCAGGCGCTGGCCGCGCTGGATGACAGTGACCCGGCGGCGATGAACCCCGACGCCCTGCGCCGCGCGCGCCGCCTGTTCGCCCGAGCCCTGGAGACCCCCGGCGGGCTGAAGATCCAGACAATCCACGCCTTCTGCGAGAAGCTGCTGCGGCGCTTCCCCATCGAGGCCGGGGTCGCGCCCAACTTCACCGTGCTGGAGAACGAGGCCGCCCGCGTCCTGTCGAAGGCCGCCCGCGACGACCTCGCCCGCGCCGCGCTGAAGGACCGCGAAGGCCCCATCGGCGAGGCCTACGCCCACTTCGCCGTCGCCTTGGACTGGAAGCGGTTCGAAGCCCTGCTGGCCCTCATCGAGGCTGACCGCGACAAGCTCGCCGCCTATGTCGAGGCCATGGCCGACGGCTCGGCCCCCGACCCCTACGCCCTCGTCGGCGCCGACCCCGATGTGACGCCGGACCAGCTCGAGGCCGCCTTCCTCGACCGAATCGACCGCCGCGCCTGGGCCGACGCCGCCGCCGCCATGGCCGCCGGCTCGACCAATGATCGGGCCTGCGCCGAGCGCATGCGCGCCGCCGTCGACCGCTGGACCTTCGGCGCGGTCGGCGCCGTCTTCCTGACCGGAACCGGCGAGGCGCGAAAGACCATGGCCACGGCCAAGGCGCCCGCTTCGGCCCGCAACCTGCTTGAAGACCTGCAGCTGGTTTTCCTCGCCGCCCAGGATGCGATCCGCAGCGCCCGCGTCGCCGACGACACGAAGAAGGTTCTGACCCTCGCCCGCGCCCACGCCGCCCTCTACGAGCAGGCCAAGCGGGTCTACGGCGCGCTCGACTTCTCCGATCTGGTCAGCCGCACCGCCGACCTCCTGACCCGCCGGGCCACCGCCGCCTGGGTGCTGTACAAGCTGGACGGCGGCATCCGTCACGTCCTGATCGACGAGGCCCAGGACACCGCCCCGGATCAATGGGCCATCGTCCGCGCCCTGACCGGCGAGTTCTTCGCCGGCGATCCGGAAGACCGCACCGTCTTCGTCGTCGGCGACGAGAAGCAGTCGATCTATTCCTTCCAGGGCGCCCGGCCCGAGCGTCTGGCGATTGAATCACAAGCCTATGATCTGCTTGTCACGGGCGCGGATGGCGTTTTCCAACACGTGCAGTTGGCCGCTTCCTGGCGCTCCACGCCCGAGGTTCTGTCCTTCGTCGACACCGTCTTCGAACCCTACGAACGCACCATCGCCCTCGTCGGCGAAAGCGTCGGCGACTTCCCGCGCCACGTCGCCAAACGCGCCGGTCAGGCCGGATCGGTCGAGCTGTGGCCGCTCTACGAATCCTCCAAGCCGCCCGAGCCCGAGGCCTGGGACCCCGTCGACCAGGAGCCGGAGACCAGCGGCCGCAAGGCCCTCGCCGCCGCCCTCGCCGCCGAGATCAAACGGCAGGTCGAGACCGGCGTCGCCGTCCATGCGCGGGACGGCTTGCGCCCCGCCGGCTACGGCGACTTCCTGATCCTCGTCCGCCGCCGCGACGCGACCTTCGAGGAGATCATCCGCGCCCTGAAGACGGCGGGCGTGCCCGTCGCCGGCGCCGACCGGCTGAAGCTCTCCAGCCACATCGTCTTCGACGACCTGAAGTCGCTGGCCCGCTTCGCCCTCTTCCCCGACGACGACCTCAGCCTGGCCGAGGTGCTGCGCAGCCCCTTCTGCGACGTCGAGGATTTCGGCCCTGCGGATTCCCTCTACGAACTGGCCGGGCGCGAGAAGCGGCGCGGCCTGTGGCGCGAACTTCAGGCGCGGGCGGGCGAGCACGCCTCATGGACCCGGGCGCGCGACCTGATGCAGGCGATGGTCGCGGCCCGCGACGGCGACCCGTTCGCCTTCTTCTCGCTGGCCCTGAACCGGGTGGACGACACGGGCGTGTCGGGCCGCGCCCGCATCCTGCGCCGTCTGGGCAAG
This sequence comes from Pseudomonadota bacterium, assembly GCA_040385285.1. GTDB lineage: Bacteria > Pseudomonadota > Alphaproteobacteria > Caulobacterales > Caulobacteraceae > Brevundimonas. The sequence continues at coordinate 6,956 of JAZKHQ010000034.1, read as the reverse complement.
GAGGCCGAGGAGGCGATCGACGAAAGCCTGAACCAGGTTCTCGCCGCCGAGGACCGCGGCGGGACCGACCTCGAGACCAACCTCGCCCTGCTGGAAGCCGCCGACGTCGAGGTGAAGCGCGAGCTGGAGGGGCCGCGCGGCGAGGTCCGCGTCATGACCGTCCACGGGGCCAAGGGGCTGGAGGCGCCTGTCGTCATCCTGCCCGACACCACGGCCCGGGCGAAGCCGCAGGGACCGGGCCTGACCCCGGTCGCCCTCGACGACACCGGCGAGCGCGAGGTCTGGCTGATGTGTCCGGGGGCCAAGGGCGACGACTGCCCCGCCACCAAGAAAGCTCGGGAGGCGCGGGCGGACCGCACCGACGCCGAGTCCCTGCGCCTGCTTTATGTCGCCCTGACCCGCGCCCGGGACCGGCTGATCGTCATGGGCCGCGCCGCGGGGAACTCGAAGACGGGCTTTGAGGACAACAGCTGGTGGCATGTGCTGGACGAGACGGTCGGCCGCCTCGATCCGGCGCAGGTCGAAACCCTCGACAGCGGCGTCCGCCGTTTCGGTCCGGCCCCCGTGACCGTCGCCCGCACGGACACGGCGCCGCCCGCGCCGCCCGCCCTGCCCGGCTGGGCGCGGCAGGCGCCTCCGGTCGATCATGCCGCCCGCTTCGTCGCCCCGTCGCAGATGGACGAGGCCCTGCGCATCCCCGCCCCGTCGCCACTGGCCGTGGCCGCCGGACCGGGCGCGCCGCTGGGCCGGTTCCGGCGCGGCGACCTGATCCACCGGCTGCTGGAGCGGTTGCCGGAGATCGCGCCAGACGCCCGGCCGGACGCCGCCACGCGGATGCTGGCCCGCGAGCGTGATCTCGACGACGCCCAGCGCGACGAGATGATCGCCGCCGCCTTCGGGGTGCTGGATGACCCGCGCTTCGCCCCCGTCTTCGGCCCGGGGTCGCGCGCCGAGGTCGCCGTGGCCGGACGCGCGCCGGAACTGCCGGCGGGCGTGGTCATTTCGGGCCGCCTGGACCGGCTGGTGGTCACCACCGACCGGGTTCTGGTCGTGGACTACAAGACCAACCGTCCGGCCCCCGCGTCGGTCGAGGGCGCTGACCCCGCCTACATCCGCCAGCTGGCCGTCTATGTCGCGGTGCTGAAGGCGCTCTATCCGCAGCGCACGGTCGAGGCGGCGCTGGTCTGGACCGACGGCCCGCAGCTGATGCCGGTGCCGCAAGCTCTGATGGATCAAGCTCTCGCGAGCGCCCGTTGATCTGAACGGGAATCACCCCACATCTGCCTCAACGGCAAACAGCCGATCACACCAACCCGCGCTCAAGCAGCGAGCGGCCGCGCCGCGAGCGATAGCGCCCAAGGAGCCATTCATGGCGACGATCAAAGTTTCCGACGACAGCTTCGACACAGACGTGCTGAAGGCCTCCACCCCCGTGCTGGTGGATTTCTGGGCCGAGTGGTGCGGCCCCTGCAAGCAGATCGGTCCGGCGCTGGAGCAGATCTCGGACGAGCTGTCCGGCCTGGTCACCATCGCCAAGGTCAACATCGACGAAAGCCCGATGGTCCCCTCGCGCCTCGGCGTGAAGGGCATTCCGACCCTGATGCTGTTCAAGGACGGCCAGCTGGCCTCCATGAAGGTCGGCGCCATGCCCAAGGGCAAGATCGTCGAATGGCTGGCGGAACAGGGCGTGGCCAGCGCCGCCGCCTAAGCGTATCCCTCTCCCAATGGGAGAGGGCTTGAGCCTCCGGGAGCGAAGCGATCGGCGAGGCGAAAGGGTGAGGGTCGCGTGGCCTCGTCGGCGTGAGCCGCCGCGCCACGGCTTACGCCGACTTCAGCAGACGACCCTCATCCGGCGCTCACGCGCCACCTTCTCCCAATGGGAGAAGGAAGATGGCTCTCACCGCCCCGCTTCCTCCACCTCGACCCCACGCTCGGCCAGATAGTCCTGCACGCTGCCCTCGCCCATCAGGTGGGCGGCGCCGACAGCGATGAAGATCGTTCCCTCGCCCTCCAGCAGGGTGCGGATCTGCCCGGCCCACTGGCGGTTGCGGTCGGTCAGCAGGCTGCGGTTCACCTCGGGCCCGCTCTCCTCCATCCCCTCGGCGAAGATGGCGTTCAGCGCCGCGATGTCGCCGGCCGCCCAGGCGCCGACCATCCTGTCCAGCTCGGTCGGCGCTTCGTCGAAGGCCTTCAGCGTCGCGTGCAGGAAGGCCAACTGGGCGGGCTCGGAGAAGCCGGCCATGATGCGCACCTGCTGATCGATGGTCTCCAGACCCTTCACCGGCTGGCCGTTCGCCAGCGCGCGGGCGCGCAGCACCATCTCGACGCCCGAGTTGGGGTCGTAGCCCGCCTCGATCAGCGGCGAGACCGACAGGGTCAGGGCCGCCAGCCACGGCCGGAACATGTCCATCTGCGCCGCGCTCGACCCGATCGTCGAGGCCGACAGTTGCAGCAGGTTCAGGTCGCCGGTCGAGATCAGATGGCTCAGCGGCCGGTCCGGCGACACCCCATGCTGGCGGATCAGCGGCAGCAGCGCAGCCTGATCGCCCGGGTTCTCGATCTCGAAGAAGACCTGGTCGGCGCTGTCGAAGGCCTGTTCCAGCCGGGGCGAACCCCAGGCCGTCGCCGGCCGCAGCACATGCACCGTGCCGAGCAGATAGATGGTTGAGTCCGCGTCGCGGATCACCCACAGCACCGGGCCGTTTCCCTGAGTCTGTGGAATGGCGCGCACGGCGGGGCTGGTGGCGGCGGCATCCTGCGCCACGGCCTTCGCCGGCCCGCCCAGCACCACGGCGGCGACAAGCCCCACCCCCAGCGCGGCCCCGAGCAAGGTCCGGCCGAAGGTCCAAATTGCGGCTTGGGCGGCGTCTCTCATACGGTCAGTCATGGCGGTCTCGTTCAGGATTCGAAGAATATGGATTCGATCGGCTGGCCGAAGGTCTTCGCGATCTTGAAGGCCAGCGGCAGGGACGGGTCGTAGCGGCCGGTCTCCAGCGCATTGACGGTCTGGCGCGAGACGCCGAGCTGTTCGGCCAGATCGGCCTGGCTCCAGTCGCGTTCGGCGCGCAGCACCTTGAGCTTGTTGTTCATCGGAGGCCCCTCAGCGTCGCTGCAGCCACCAGGCCGCCCAGGCGACCAGGTAGCCGAGCGACTGCACCGCCACCACGAAGCCCGCGCCCGCCATCAGCAGATCCAGCGGCTCCCATCCGTCGAACACGCCCGCGCCCCGCGTGGCGGTCAGAAGGGTCAGCAGCGCCACCCCGCCGATGGCCAGGCCGTAGGTCGAGCCCCACCACCAGGCCCATTTGTGCGCCTCGCGCGCGGCCTCATCGAGGGCGTTCCACCACCAGCGGCAGGCCAGCATGGCCACGGCCATCGCCGCCGCCATCAGGGCGGCGTTGACGACGATCTGGACCGTGCCGGTCGATCCGGTCAGGGCCGACACCCCGCCCGCCACCAGTCCCGCGACGGCGCAGACAAGGGCGACGGCCAGATAGCGCATCAGCGGATTGCGGGTGGCGCTCCTGGCGACACGGTCGATCATCGAAAGGCTCCTCGTCATGGTGACAAGGGTCTTTTACATCACGCCGGAATGATGTCAAGCAGGCTTGTCAGCCCGCCTTCAGCTTCGGCGCCTCCGCCAGCAGTTCCGGCCGGCTCAGAGCGCGCGGCGTCTGCTCCACGACGGGCAGCTCGGGCAGGTCCTTGCCCTCGTGGTCGACATGCAGGTCCTCGAAGCGTTTCGCCGACACCATCACCTGGCTTTCCAGCGAGCCGACGAACTGGTTGTACTTCCCGACGGCGGTGTCCAGCGCCCGGCCGACGGCGGCCGCATGGGCGCCCATGACCGACAGCCGCTTGTAGAGCTCCTTGCCCAGCTTCGCGATGTCCTCAGCGTTCTTCGTCTGCTCCTCGGCGCGCCAGCCGTAGGCCACCGCCTTGCACAGGGCGAACAGGGTCGTGGGCGTCACGATCACCACGCGGGACGCCATGGCCTGGGTCATCAGCTCCGGCTCGTGATCCAGCGCGGCGGCCAGGAAGGCGTCGCCCGGCACGAACATGGCGACGAAGTCGGGGCTGGGCTTGAACTGATCCTGATAGCCCTTGGACGACAGCTGCCGCACGTGGCGCTTCATGCTCTCGGCGGTGCGCAGGGACGCGGCGATCGCCTGGGCCGCCTCGTCGCCGTCCGTCTCGTCGCCGAACGCCAGCGACACCTTGGCGTCGATCACGAACATGCCGCCGCCCGGCAGCTTGACCACGAAGTCAGGCCGCTGCTGGCGCCCGTCGTCGTCCGCCGACGAGGTCTGCTCGGTGAAGTCGAAGCGCCCGGCCATGCCCGCGGCCTCCAGCACGTTGCGGCAGGTCTGCTCACCCCAGCGCCCGCGCCGCCCGGTGTTCCCGCGCAGGGCCTCGGTCAGGCGCCGCGCCTCGTCGCGCGTGGCGGTGGACGCCGTCATCAGCAGGCCCAGCTGCTCCTTCAGTCCCCCCGTCTCCTCGGCCCGCGCCTTCTCCAGCGCCGTCACATGGGCCTGGAACTTCTCCAGCGTCTCGGCCACCGGCTTCAGCTGGGCCTCCATCCGCTCGCGCGCCACGCGGTCCTGGGCCTGGAAGGTCTCGGTGGCGCGGGTCACCATCTGGTCGGCGACTTCACGCGCTGACTGCGACGCCTGGGCCTTGAGGAAGTCGGCCATGGAGTCCCGGCTTTCCTCCATCAGCTCCAGCCGCGTCTCGGCCGTGTCGAGCGCCCCCTTGGCTGTCCGCCAGCCCATGAAGGCCCACAGGAAGCCGGCGCCCGCAGCGGCGGCGATGACGGCGAGGATGATCGAAAGGGCGTTCATGCTCCGTTCCTTACCGGGAGTCGCCGACTGCGCCTAGACTCCCCACTCCCGCTCATCCCGATGAGCGGAGGGTTCAGAATCTAGGTCGGCCGCCGCGCCCTCAGCGCCTGGACGATGGTGCCGTCGTCGAGCCAGTCGAGCTCGCCCCCCACCGGCACGCCGCGCGCCAGCGACGTGACCTCCACCGACGCATCAGCCAGCCGTTCGGCCAGATAGTGGGCCGTGGTCTGGCCGTCGACCGTGGCCGGCAGGGCCAGCACCACCTCGCGGACTTCGCCCTGACGTGCGCGACCGACCAATTCGGCGACCCGCAGATCCTCCGGCCCGACCCCGTCCAGCGCCGACAGCAGCCCGCCCAGCACGTGATAGCGCCCGCGCCACGCCCCCGACCGTTCCATGGCCCACAGGGCGCCGGCCTCCTCGACCACGCAGATCAGGCCGTTGTCGCGGGCGTTGTCGGAACACAGGGTGCAGGGCTCGCGCGTGTCCGGCGCGCCGCAGACGGAGCAGGCGCGCACCCGGTCCGCCGTCTCCTGCATCGACGCCGCCAGCGGCACCAGCAGCTGCTCGCGCCGCTTCAGCAGCGTCAGGGCCGCGCGCCGCGCCGACCGCGGCCCCATGCCCGGCAGCTTGGCCAGCAGGGCGATCAGCCGCTCGATCTCGGGTCCGGCGGAAGCGGCCAAGTCAGAACAGTTTCGGCATGCCGGGGATGTTCATCCCGGCCATCGGCCCGGCGGCCTCGCGCATCAGCTCGCCGTTGATCGCATCCAGACGGCGTTTGGCGTCCGCATGGGCGGCCATGATCAGGTCGGCCAGAACCTCATGGTCGCCGGGGACCATCAGGCTCTCGTCGATGGTCACGCCGGTGATGTCGCCGGCGCCGCGCAGGGCCACCCGCACCACGCCGCCGCCGGCCGAACCCTCGGCCTCCGTCTCGGTCATCTTCGCCTGGGCGTCTTGCAGCTTCTGCTGCATCGCCTGGGCCTGCTGCATCAGTTGGGTCAGGTCTTTCATGGCCCCTAGATAGGGCCGCGGGGGACGGCTGGCTACTGCGCCGGCGGACTCGTCGGAACGTTGACGTTGGCCTGACCGGTCGTGGGCCCGTTCGCCTCGCCGGTCGGCCCCGTCGGTGCATCGGAGGCCGGGGCAGGCGTGGACGCGGTCTGGTCGAAGGCCGCGGCGTCCACCGTCTGGTCGCCGTCGTTGGCGTTGGTCTCGGACAGCGGTTTGGCCGAGAAGGCGTAGATCAGCGCATAGGCGATGGCCACCAGCGCCAGCCCGCCCAGCAGCACCAGCAGAATGCGCGAGCCCTTGCGCCCGCCGCGCACATACTGCGCCTCCACCGGTCGGCCCTCGTGCACCGCATCGGCGGCACGGTCGTGGGGATTGTCATGGCTCATGGTCGGCTCCCGCAAATAGCTTGCCGGGACAACGCGGCGGCAAGCGCCGCCGTTCCGACTCGCCCTTTCGAAGAAAAATGCATGATTGATCGGAACCCCTTTTTCGGAGCCGCATTTTCATCATGCGGAGGCGGCGACGCCCCCCGACTTGAGGCCCGCCACATGCGAGCCTGTCGCCTCCGCGCCTCATTCTCGATGATGCCACTTTGCGGCGGACCTCTCCCGGGGTCCGCCGTTTTCTTTGGCCCGCCATCCTCACCTCCACGTTCGCGTAGGCGAATGGAGGAAGCCGAATGCCCTTCACCTCCCCGTCGGCGAAGGCCGATGGTCCGGCTGGCCCACCAGCTTCCTTTCGTCATCCTCCGGCAAGCCGCGTCTTCGCGGCGCAGACCGGGGGACCCAGCGGCACGCGAGAGCGTGACCCTAAGGGCGGCGCAGCCAACCTGTCGAAAGCGCGACTGCTGAACCATCGCCTTCGCCGCCGTCGCGGCGCCGCTGGGTCCCCCGGTCTCGCTGCGCTCGCCGGAGGATGACGAAAGGAAATGTGGCATCCAGCCCCTCAACTGTGTGCGTCGAGCTTATCAGGCCGCTGTAATTCCACACCTTCGTCTTTTCTCGAGCCGCTGAACGCGCCCGGGTCCGGCCATCCCCTATGGTGGTCCCGTCCCGTCGCAGGGAGGGCTCGCTCGGCCGGCGACCGATCGGCGGCGGGAGC
>JAZKHQ010000033.1:0-46539 GCA_040385285.1 Pseudomonadota bacterium | reverse complement strand
TCCAGCGCGTGATCCAGCGCGCGGTGATCCACGTCCAGAGCTCGGGCCGCGAGGAAGTGACGGGCGCCAACGTCTTGGTCGCCATCTTCAGCGAGCGCGAGAGCCACGCCGCCTACTTCCTGCAGGAGCAGGACATGACGCGGTATGACGCGGTGAACTTCATCGCCCACGGCATCGCCAAGAAGGGCGGCGGGGGCGGCGAGACGCGTCCGGCCCGCACCACCGGCCAGAGCAACGAGGACGCCGAGGACGCCGCCGCCGTGAAGTCGGGCGGCGAGGCGCTTGAGGCCTACTGCGTCGATCTGAATGAGAAGTCGCGCCAGGGGAAGGTCGATCCCCTGATCGGCCGCCATGCCGAGGTCGAGCGCTCGATCCAGATCCTGTGCCGCCGCACCAAAAACAACCCGCTGCTGGTCGGCGAGCCGGGCGTGGGCAAGACCGCGATCGCCGAAGGGCTGGCGCGCAAGATCGTCAACCACGAGGTGCCGGACGTGCTGGAAGGCGCGACCATCTTCTCGCTCGACATGGGCGCGCTCCTGGCCGGCACCCGCTATCGCGGCGACTTCGAGGAGCGGCTCAAGCAGGTCGTCAAGGAGCTGGAGAACCACGAGAACGCGATCCTGTTCATCGACGAGATCCACACGGTGATCGGCGCGGGCGCGACCTCGGGCGGGGCGATGGACGCGTCCAACCTGCTAAAGCCGGCGCTGGCGTCGGGAACCCTGCGCTGCATGGGCTCGACCACCTACAAGGAATACCGCCAGCACTTCGAGAAGGACCGCGCCCTGGTGCGCCGGTTCCAGAAGATCGACGTCAACGAGCCGACGGTCGAGGACTCGGTGAAGATCCTCAAGGGGCTGAAGAGCTACTACGAGAGCCACCACAAGGTCCGCTACACGGATGCTGCGGTGCGGACGGCGGTCGAGCTGTCGGCGCGCTACATGACCGACCGCAAACTGCCGGACAAGGCGATCGACGTGATCGACGAGGCAGGGGCCGGCCAGATGCTGCTGCCCGAATCCAAGCGCAAGAAGACGATCGGCCAGAAGGAGGTCGAGGCCGTCATCGCCAAGATGGCCCGCATCCCGCCGAAGTCGGTGTCCAAGTCGGACACGGAATCCCTGCGTGAGTTGCAGACCGACCTGAACCGCGCCGTCTTCGGCCAGGAATCGGCCATCGGCGAGGTGTCGGCGGCGATGAAGCTGGCCCGCGCCGGCCTGCGCGACCCGCAGAAGCCCATCGGCAGCTTCCTGTTCAGCGGCCCCACCGGCGTCGGCAAGACCGAGGTGGCCAAGCAGCTGGCGGCGACCCTGGGCATCGAGATGCTGCGCTTCGACATGTCGGAATACATGGAGCGGCACACGGTCAGCCGCCTGATCGGCGCCCCTCCGGGCTATGTCGGGCACGACCAGGGCGGGCTTCTGACCGACGCCGTCGACCAGCATCCGCACGCCGTGGTGCTGCTGGACGAGATCGAGAAAGCCCACCCGGACGTCTACAACATCCTGCTGCAGGTGATGGACAACGGCATGCTGACCGACGCGGTCGGCAAGAAGGTCGATTTCAGGAACGTCATCCTGATCATGACCACCAACGCCGGCGCCGCCGACAACGCGCGCGCCTCCATCGGCTTCGGTCGGGGCAAGGTCGAGGGCGAGGACGACAAGGCCATCCAGCGCCTGTTCGCGCCGGAATTCCGTAACCGCCTGGACGCCATCGTCGCCTTCAAGGCCCTGACCTCGGAAACCATCCGTCAGGTGGTGATCAAGTTCATCCTGCAGCTGGAGGCCCAGCTGGCGGACCGGAACATCACCATCACCCTGACCGACGAGGCGACCGACTGGCTGGCCAAGAACGGCTTCGACGAACTGTACGGCGCGCGCCCCCTGGCCCGCACGATCCAGGAGCACATCAAGAAGCCCCTGGCCGACGACATCCTGTTCGGACGCCTGACGCGCGGCGGCCATGTGAAGGTGCAGCTGAAGGACGGCAAGATCGACTTCGACATCACCGGCCCTTCGGGCGCGCCGGTGCTGGAGACCGAGGACGAGGCGGCGGAGGGGTAGTGTTCCGCCCCTTCGGGAACCTCATGTGGAAGCTATGGCGGTTGCCCGCCATCGCCCGCATGGCCTTCGAGCTGGTCGAAGCGCATGAGGAGGCCGCCCGGCAGGACTATCGGGGCGCAGACCGTCGCTTGAGCCGCATTGAGGGCTTGGGGCTGCCCGAACACATGATGAAACGTTCGACGTTGACACTGTTGAAGGCGCTAGTTGCACTGCGGCTGGGCGATGCGAAGACGGCGGTGGAGCTGCTGCCCCGGGGCGTTCATGAGGTGAGCTTCCTGCGCAAGGGCATCAACGCCTCTGAGCGCGACTATCTGAAATATGCGGGCCGTCTTCTCCTTGAGGAGGCGACAGAACAGCTGGGCGAGCCGCTGACGATGGGCGTCGGCGTGGAATACGAAGACCTCGACATCAGTCGTGTCGGAGACTCGTTCTGGAAAGGCTTTCCCATCTACCGCTCGCGTTACGCGGACCCGCCGGAGGTTCACTGAGACGTCAGGCCAGCCCCGCCTTCTTCAGCGTCTTGTAGGCCTTGATGACGCGCTGGAGCTTGGCTTCGGCGCCGCGGTCGCCCTGGTTCAGGTCGGGGTGGAAGCGTTTCAGCAGCTCGTGATAGCGGGCCTTCACCGCCTTCTTGTCGACGCGCAGGTCGAGGTCGAGGTCGGCCAGGGCCGCGCGCTCCAGCTTGCCGATGCGCAGGTCGTCCTGGCCGGCGGGACCGGCCTGTTCATGGGTGCGGCGGCCGAACAGGCCGAAGCTGTCGCGCCATGAGCCCGCGCCGGTGGTATTGGCCGTGCCCATCTTCGAGGCGAAAGCGGCGGCCTCGCGGCTCATGCGGCCAGCCTTCATCTGCCAGGTCGGACGACCGCCGGTCATGGCCTCGTCTTCCTGGGCGGCGCGCACGGCCCCCTCGGTCATGCCGGCGTAGAAGTTCCAGCCCTTGTTGTACTCGGCCGCGTGGCCAGTGCAGAAATCGTAGAAGTCGTTCAACCGCTCACGCGACTTTGGCGCACGGGCGGTGGAGGCCTTCCTGCAGTCGGGCCACTGGCACGGCTTCTCGCCCGGCTTGAGGCGCAGGACATCGGCCGCGGCCGCTTCCTCCTCGGGCTTCGGCGGCTTCACCCGAATGTCGGTGAAGCGCGGCTTGTATTGAAACTGTGGAGGCATCACCGCAAGTGTAGGGTCGAATGCGACGCCATCAAGGAAGCAGCGATGAATGAGGGCCCTATTGCGAAGATTATTCGCGAAAAACTGATCGCGGCCCTGTCACCGGAGCGGATCGAGCTGATTGACGACAGCGCGCGCCACGCCGGGCACCACCACGAGGGCGGTATGGACGCCAAGCCCGGCGGCGAGAGTCATTTCAACCTGACGGTGGTGTCAGCGGCCTTTGAGGGCCAGTCGAGGGTCATGCGCCAGCGCGCGGTCAACGCCTTGCTGAGGACCGAACTGGCCGGGCCGGTCCATGCTCTGTCCATCAAGGCGATGACCCCGGCGGAAGCCGTCGAATAACGAGGAAATTCCGCGTTCACCTCGTCTTAGAACCTTCACCCTAGCGTCGCGTCGGGGTTGAACTGGACACGAGGGGGCCGCCTTGGTCGAATCAGACGGAATCGGCAAGGGTTTGGCCGCTGGACAGGCGCCGGGCGAGGCTGCACAGGCGCTGCGCGCCATCCTGCAGACCCAGTATCTTCGCTACATCATCATCGCCAGCTGGGGCGTCGGCCTGCTGGCCACCGTAGGGATCGTGACCGCCGGGCTGTGGTTCGTCGGCACCCTGGCCGCCGGCGCCCTGCGCGGCGTCGTCGAGAAGCGTCTCAGCGAGCGTGTGACCGAAGGCGGCGGCTGGGGTCTGATTTTCCCCGCTGTCGCCACCGTGACCACCGGCGCCTGGGCCACCGCGCCGTTGCTGGCCTGGTTCTCCGGCGCGCCGTTCGGCCAGCCGCTGGCCATGGCGCTTCTGGTCGCCGGCTATGTGCTGGTGTTCTCACAACTGCGCAGTTCGCCGCGTCAGGCCATGGTGATTTCTTCGCCATACGGTCTCGCGGCCCTGATCATCGTCGGCAGCCTGTGGGGCACGCCGCTGTTCTGGCAGTTCCTGGCCGTGGTGCCGTTCACGGCCGCCGGCATGTTCGTGCTGGTGACCATGACCATGCTGCGCGAGGAGCGCATCCGCGCCTTCCAGGCCCATCAGTCGCATCTGATCGAGGAGCTGGAGGCCGCGCGCGACAAGGCCAACGCCGCCTCGGATGCCAAGTCGAACTTCCTGGGCGTGATCTCGCACGAGCTGCGCACGCCGATGAACGGCGTGCTGGGCGCCGCCCAGCTGCTGAGCGCCACGCGGCTTGAAAACACCCAGCGCGAATATTTGTCGATCATCCGCAACTCGGGCGACAACCTGCTCAGCCTGCTCAACGACATCCTCGACATGACCAAGATCGAGGCTGGCAAGATGACCTTCGAGGTCGTCGACGTCTCGGTCGAGGACCTGCATCGCCGCGTGATCGGACCGTTCCAGGCACAGGCCGAGGCCAAGGGCCTGCACTTCAACGCCGTTTTCGAGGGCGAAATCCCGGCAGTGGTGCGCGGCGACCCGTTGCGCGTCTGCCAGGTGATCCACAACCTGCTGTCCAATGCGGTGAAGTTCACCGACAGGGGCGACATTCTCTACACCGTGCGCGGCGAGCGCCTGTCCGACCGCCGGGTGCGTTTCGACTTCTGCGTCACCGACAGCGGCGCCGGCATCGCGCCGGACGACGTCGAGCGCCTGTTCCAGCCCTTCACCCAGGTGGACGCCTCGTCCACGCGCCGGTTCGGCGGCACGGGCCTGGGCCTGACCATCTCGCGGCGCATGGCCAACATCATGGGCGGCGACATCACCGTGACCTCGAAGCTGGGGGCCGGCTCGACCTTCACCCTGTCGCTGGAGGCCGAGGTGGTGGAGTGGAAGGCGGTCGTGGCTGCGGAGCCGATCCGCGCCGAGATCGAGGACGGCGCCGCCCTGCAGGTGCTGGTGGTCGAGGACCATCCGGTCAACCGCATGATCCTGGAGGCCTGGATGGGCTCGGCCGGCCACAGCTGCGCCGCCGCCGAGAACGGCCAGATCGCCGTCGATATGGCGGGCCAGCAGCAGTACGACCTGATCGTCATGGACGTGAACATGCCTGTCATGGACGGCCTAAGCGCGACGCGGGCCATCCGCGCCGGCACGGGTCCGAACGCCGAGACGCCCATCGTGGTGCTGTCGGCCTCGGCCCGGAACGAGGACCATGAGGCGGGGCTGGAAGCAGGCGCGGACGCCTATCTGAACAAGCCCATCGACTTCGCCGCCCTGGCCGTGGTGATGAACCGGGTCGGCGCGGGCCGCGAAAGCGTGCGCGCCCTGATCGACGAAGCCGTCGCCGCCTGATTGCACTGAGACGCGCCTGATGCGTTGATCGCCTCATGCGCGCCTTCGCCGAACTGCTGGACCGGCTGTCCCTGACGGGATCGCGCAACGCCAAGCTGGTGCTGGTGCGCGATTATCTGCGCGCGACGCCGGACCCCGACCGGGGCTGGGCGCTGGCGGCGCTGACCGGCGAGCTGAGCTTCAACGCGGCCAAGCCGGCCATGATCCGCACCGCCGTCGAGGCGCGGGTGGACGATGTACTGTTCCGCTGGTCCTACGATTACGTCGGCGATCTGGCCGAGACCGTGGCCCTGATCTGGCCCCGCGATCCGGATCACCGGCCCAACCGCGAGCCCGAACTGGGCGAGGTGATTGACGCCCTGACCCGCGCGGGGCGGACGCAGGTGCGCCCCCTGATCGAGGGCTGGCTGGATGCGCTGGAGCCCAAGGGGCGATGGGCGCTGCTGAAGCTGGTGACCGGTGGCCTGCGGGTCGGCCTGTCGGCGCAGCTGGCCAAGACGGCGGTGGCGATGATGCGGCCCGACGCCGTCAGCGAGCCGCCGGATCCCGAGGGCGGGGAGGCGTCGACGCCGCTGGAGCCCCTGACCGTCGCCGACGTGGTCGAGGTGTGGAACGCGGTGAAGCCGCCCTACGCCGAACTGTTCGCCTGGGTCGAGGGGCACGGCGAACGGCCGGACACAGCGGCGCCGGGCCGGTTCCGGCCGGTGATGCTGGCGGTCGCCATCGACGAGGCCGTGGACTTCGCCAGACTGGCGCCGGCCGACCACGCCGCCGAATGGAAGTGGGACGGCATCCGCGTCCAGGCGGTGCGCGAGCAGGGCGTGGCGCGGCTGTATTCCCGCCACGGCGACGAGATCACCCACGCCTTTCCCGACGTCATGGCCGGGTTGGCGTTCGAGGGGGCGATCGACGGCGAGCTGGTGGTCATGAGGGACTGGCAGGTGGCGCCGTTCGGCGATCTGCAGCAGCGGCTGAACCGCAAGACGGTGGATGCGAAGACGATGGCGGCCCATCCGGCGGCCATTGTCGCCTATGACCTGCTGGCGGCCGACGGCGAGGATATGCGGGGCCTGCCGCTGCGCGAGCGGCGGGCGCGGCTGGAGGCGGTGGTAGGCGCGCACACGGGCGACCGTCTCAGCCTGTCCCCGGTGATCGACTACGCGGACTGGGAGGCGCTGGCGGCCCTGCGCGCTGATCCGCCGGTGGGGGCTGCGGCCGAGGGCATGATGCTGAAGCGCTGGGACAGCGCCTATGTCGCCGGGCGGCCCAAGGGACCGTGGTTCAAGTGGAAGCGCGACCCGCATCTGATCGACGCCGTGCTGATGTACGCCCAGCGCGGGCACGGCAAGCGGTCGAGCTTCTATTCCGACTACACCTTCGGCGTCTGGACCGGCGAGGGGGCGCTGGCCCCCGTGGGCAAGGCCTATTTCGGCTTCACCGACGAGGAGCTGAAGCAGCTCGACAAGTTCGTGCGCGATCACACCACCGACCGCTTCGGCCCCGTGCGCGCGGTGCGGGCGGAACGCGACTTCGGCCTGGTGCTGGAGATCGCCTTCGAGGGGCTGCAACGCTCGACGCGGCACAAGTCGGGGGTGGCCATGCGCTTTCCGCGCGTCAGCCGCATCCGCTGGGACAAGCCCGCGCGTGAGGCGGAAACCCTGGACGGGGTCATGGACCTGCTGGACCGGATGGAGCGCGGCGGCGGCCGGGTTTCTGGATAGACGTGGCGGGCTAAAACGCCGCATCGGGGTTCCAATCCCGGTCTTCTGCGCTAGACCCGGCCCATGTCCGTTTCCTCTCCCATCGCCGACCTCGTGGCCTCGGGCCAGAAGGCCGTGGCCGTCGACGCCGCCATGATCGCCAAGCTGACCGACATGGCCGGTGACTTCGCGGTCAATCTGCTGATCGCCGTGCTGATCCTGATCGCCACCGTGCTGGCGGCGAAATGGGTGTCGCGCGCCGTGCGCCGGGGCCTGTCGAAGGTCCGGGGCTTCCGCCACGATCCGACGGTGCTGAGCTTCGCCACCCAGGTGGCGCGGGTCGTCGTCTATCTGGTCGGCTTCATCGCCGTGCTGCAACGGCTGGGCGTCCAGACCACCTCGATCATCGCGGTGCTGGGGGCGGCGTCTCTGGCGGTCGGCCTGGCTCTGCAGGGGACGCTGTCGAACGTGGCGGCGGGGGTCGTGCTGCTGGTGCTGCGGCCCTATCGCGTCGGCGACGTGATCGAGATCGGCGGCGTGTCGGGCAGCGTGCAGCGGCTCGACCTGTTCGTGACCCAGATGTCCAACGCCGACAACCACAAGATCGTGGTCCCCAACGGCAAGGTGCTGGGCGACGTCATCATCAACCTGACCGGCCAGAAGACCCGGCGGATCGAGATCCACTTCAGCGTCGGCTACAGCGCCAACCTGAAACAGGCGCGAGCCGTGATCGCCGCCGTGGCCGAGGACCATGACAAGGTTCTGGACGATCCGGCGCCCTGGGCCGGGGTGACCGACCTGCTGGACAGCTCGGTGCAGGTGACCCTGCACGCCTGGGTGAAGGTCGATGACTGGTGGCAGGTGCGCTCTGACCTGACCGAGAGCGTCAAGGAGGCGCTGGACGCCGCCGGGATTGAGATACCCTTCCCGCATCAGGTCGCGGTGGAATATGACCCGCCCGCGCCCGGCCCTGACCCTTTGGTGAAGCCCAAACCCAAAACCCTGCCTGAAGAACCGGCGACGAAGCAGATGCGCCGCCGCCTGATCCGGAAAGCCTGATCCCATGCGTTACGACTTCGGATCCGACAACACCGCCGGCATGGCCCCCGCCGCGCTGGACGCCGTCATCGCGGCCAACAGCGGGGCGGTCCGGGCCTACGGCGCCGACGACATCACCGCCCGCGCGGCCGACCAGATCCGCCGCCGACTGGATGCGGACGCCGAGGTGCGCTTCGTGTTCAGCGGCACGGCGGCCAACGCCATCTCCCTGTCGATGCTGGCCTTCCCGTTCGAGGCGGTGCTGGCCCATCACGCGGCCCACGTCTGCACCGACGAGACCGGCGCTCCGGGCTTCTTCGGCCAGGGCATGGGGCTGATCGGCCTGCCGGGCTTCTCCGGCAAGATCGACCCCAGGGCTTTGCAGGCGGCGCTGGAGGAGCCTGAGGTCGGGCATCGTCAGCCGGCGGCGGCCCTGACCCTGACCCAGGCCACGGAATACGGCGCGGTCTATTCCGAGGAAGAGCTGCGCCATCTGATCGAACCGGTGAAGGCGCGCGGCTTCGGCGTCCACATGGACGGCGCGCGGCTGGCCAATGCGGCGGCAGCGGGCTTCGACCTGACGCAGATCCCGCGCCTGGGCGTGGACATCCTGGTTTTCGGCGGGGCCAAGGCCGGCGCCAACTGCGCCGAGGCTATCGTCATGTTCGACAAGTCGCTGGCCAAGCGGATCGACAACCGTCTGAAGCAGGCGGGCCAGACGGCGTCCAAGGCACGGTTCCTGGCGGCGCCGTTCCTCGGCCTGCTGGAGACCAACGCCTGGGAGGACGGGGCGGCCCACGCCAACCTGATGGCCCAGCGGCTGGCGGCGGGCATCGTCGTCGGCACGTCCTTCGACCTGGCCCATCCGGTCGACGCCAACGCCGTGTTCGTGCGCATGCCGGCCAGTGCGCACCAGCGCATCAACGACGCCGGCTGGGCCTGCTACCGCTTCGACGACGGCTCGGTGCGCTTCGTCTGCTCCTGGGCCACGACCGAGGAAGCCGTGGACGAACTGATCGCCGCGGTCACGGCGGCGGTGTAAGGCCCTTTCGCCCGCGCACGGCGCACCCCATAAAGACCCGATGGCGATGCGCGGCGAGCGCTCCGGCCGCCGCAACGCTGACCCCGAGGTCAAGGCGGCGGGCGTCGGGGCTGATCAGAACAATGCGGACGGCCCGGGCACGCTGAAGGCGCTCGGCTCGCTGCTCGGCGTGGTGGCGCGGTCGGGCGCGCCGCAACTGCCGTGGCGGATCGCGGGATCCCTGCTGCTGACGCTGGCGGGCAAGGGGCTGGGGGTGCTGGCGCCCCTGATGCTGGGGGCTGCGGTGAACCGGCTGGCCGAAGGGCAGGGGCCGGGTGTGGCCCTGGGCGCCGGCTTCGCGGCCTTCGCCATCGGCTGGGCGCTGGTTCGCTTCCTGTCCTCGGCGGCGCCGCAGATGTCGGACGTCGTCTTCGCCCCGGTGCGAGCGGCGGCGCAGAGGAAGACCGCCACCGAAACTTTCGCCCATGCGCTGAGCCTGTCGCTCGACTTCCACCAGACCAAGCGGTCGGGATCGTTGTCGCGGACGATGGAGCGCGGCTCGCGGGCGGTGGATTTCCTGCTGCGCATCCTGTTCTTCAATCTGGGGCCGACGGCGGTGGAACTGGTGCTGGCCGCCGCCGTGCTGGGAGGCAAGTACGACTGGCGCTTCGCGGCCGTCGCCGTGACGGTGGTGGCGGTCTATGCGGCCGCGACGTTCGGCATGGCCAACTGGCGCCTCGAGCATCGCCGGGCGATGAACGCGGCTGACAGCGAGGCCGCGGGCCTGTCGGTCGACGCCCTGCTGAACTACGAGACGGTGAAGTCGTTCGGGGCCGAGGCGCGGGCCGCCGCCGGCTACGACCGGGCCTTGTCGACCTATGTCGATGCGGCGTTGAAAGCGAACAGCTCGCTCGCTCTGCTGAACACCATCCAGGGCGCGATCATGAACGTCGGCCTCGGCGTCATGGCGGTGATGGCGGGCATGGAGGCCATGGCCGGGCGGATGGGGCCGGGGGACGTGGCGGCCTCGGTCCTGATCCTGATCTCCCTCTATGCGCCGCTGAACATCCTGGGCTTCGCCTATCGCGAAATCCGTCAGGGCTTCATCGACATGGAGGAGATGCTGAAGGTCACGCGTCAGGCCCCGCAAGTCGCCGACGCCCATGACGCTGTCGCCATGCCGAGGCCGCAGGACGAACGTGGCGCGGCCCTGGCGTTCGAGCATGTGGGCTATCGCCACGACGCCCGGGCCAGCGGCCTGGAGGACATCAGCTTCATCGCCGCGCCGGGCTCGACCACGGCGCTGGTCGGGCCGTCCGGGTCGGGCAAGTCGACGATCGTGAAGCTGGCCCTGCGTCTGCTGGACCCGCAGGAAGGCCAAGTTCTGATCGAGGGCATGGACGCGCGCTCCGTGACCCAGGCGTCGCTGCGTCAGGCGGTGGCGCTGGTGCCGCAGGACGTGGCCCTGTTCAACGACACCCTGCGCGCCAACATCGGCTTCCCCAAGCCGGACGCCGACGATGCGGCCATCTGGGCGGCGGCGGAGGCTGCTGAGCTGGCGGACTTCATCCGCGAACTGCCGGACGGCATGGCGACGAAGGTCGGCGAGCGGGGGCTGAAGCTGTCAGGCGGCGAGCGCCAGCGGGTCGGCATCGCCCGCGCCCTGCTGGCCGACCCCTGCGTGCTTATCCTTGACGAGGCCACCAGCGCGCTGGACAGCCGCACGGAGGCGGCGATCCAGAAGACCCTGAGGAAGGCGCGCACAGGCCGCACGACCCTGGTGGTCGCGCACCGGCTGTCGACCATCGCCGATGCGGACCAGATCCTGGTGCTCAAGGCCGGGCGGATCGTCGAGCGCGGCGCTCACCATGAACTGGTTGCGCGTCAGGGCGGGGAATACGCGGCCCTGTGGCGCAAACAGACTCGCGGGGCCAGGACCGGTCAGCCGGATCAGGTCGCCTGAGGCGGCAGCTTCCGGGCCCTTACATCGGCGAGGCCTTCCAGCACGCGCTTGCGCTGGTCAGCGGCGCCGGCGGGCAGGGTGAGCATCAGTTCAATCGCCCGTGCATGAACCTGAACGATGCGCCAGTCGAAGCCGTCCTGGCCTGCGGCGTCGATGAGATCGCAAAGGCTGGCGGCGGCGGCACAGAGGTCGCCGCGCTCGAACGGCCCGGCGGCGTCCAGCACACCGACGGCGGCGCGGTAGGCGGCCTCCATTTTCGGGAAGACGTCATCTGATCCGGCGGGCGGCGCCAGGGCGAGCAGTTCCGCGACATGGCCCTTGACCACCTCGAGGCTGCGCGGTTCCAGCCTGGCCAGATTGCGTCTGGCGCGGGCCAGGGCGACGCCGACGCTGGCCCCGCCGGCGCTGTCGATCAGCTTTGACAGCCGCGAAGTGCGTGGGGTGCGGATGACGACGCTCATGACTCGGCTTCCGGAGCCTGTGCAGCCTGCTCGGCTTTCAGCTTCGCCAGCTTGATCTTGTCCTCGCGCCGCTCATCCCCATCCTTGGGCGTGAGCTCACGGAAGCGGCGGTCAGGGCCGAAATAGTCGCCGACGGTCAGGAACGGCCGCTGGTCGCGGGCGACCCAGACCACGCGCTCCAGCAAGGTGGTTGCGCTGAACGGCTTGGTGATGACGAAGTTGGCGCCGCAGTCGCGCGCCTCTTCCAGATTCCTGCGCCGCACATGCGGAGCCATCAGAATCACGGGCGCAAAGGAGTTCGGTTCGAGATTGGCGCGACGCAGCCAGCGCACCAGCTCGTATCCGCTGGTGCCCGGCATGTCAGCGTCGACCATCAGCAGGTCGATGTCCGAATCCTGCAGGATCTCCATCGCCTCGGCGGCGCTGTGGCAGACGTATCGGGTCTTGATGCCGAACCCGAGCAGGGCCTGGGTGGTCAGCTCGAGCGCGAACGCCGAGTCGTCCACGACCATGGTCACGGCGCTCTCCAGATTGAAGATGGCGCTGTCGCGCAGCGCTTCGCCGACGTTCATGAGGGAGGCAAGCCGATACGGGGAGGTGAGGAGATCACCCCCCGGACGGTGTCAACTCAAGGTGGACGGGCCGTTAACGCGCGGTCAGGCGCCCGATGGCGTAGAAGCGGTCGGCGCGGGCCTTGCGGATCTGGCCGGGCGACATCTTGGACATCTTGTCCAGTTCCTCGATCAGGGCGTCGCCCACCGACTTGATGGCGGCGGCGCCGTCGGCATGGGCCCCGCCGACCGGCTCCTGGATGATCCTGTCGATGATCTTGAGGTCCAGCAGGTCCGGCGCGGTGATGCGCATGGCCATGGCCGCCTCTTTGGCCCGGGCCCCATCGCGCCACAGGATGCCGGCCGCGCCCTCGGGCGAGATCACCGAATAGATCGAGTGTTCCAGCATCATCACCCGGCTGGCCGCCGCGATGGCGATGGCTCCGCCGGAGCCGCCCTCGCCGGTGATGGTGGCGATCGAGGGCACGCCCAGCGTCAGGCAGCGCTCGGTCGAGCGGGCGATGGCCTCGGCCTGGCCGCGCTCCTCGGCGCCGAGGCCCGGATAGGCGCCGGCCGTGTCGACGAAGGTCAGGACGGGCAGGCCGTACTGCTCGGCCATGTCCATCAGGCGCACCGCCTTGCGGTAGCCCTCGGGCCGCGCCATGCCGAAATTGTGGGTCAGACGGGTGGCGGTGTCGTGGCCCTTCTCGTGGCCCATGATGACCACCGAGCGGCCGCGCAGGCGGGCCAGGCCGCCGATGATCGCCTGATCGTCGCCGAACTGGCGGTCGCCGCGCAGCTCGACGAAGTCGGTGAACAGGCCGTCAATGTAGTCGACGAAGTGCGGGCGTCGCGGGTGACGCGCCACTTGGGTCTTCATCCAGGGGTCGAGGCCGGAATAGGTTTTCCGGCGCATCTGCTCGGCCTTCTTGCGCAGGCCGTCGATCTCGGTCTCGAACGAACCGGAGGTCGAGGAGAGCAGGCTCAGCTCCTCGATCTTGGCCTCCAGGTCGGCGATCGGCTTTTCGAAATCGAGATAGTGGGTGGCCATGAGGCGTCCGGTAACGGCTGCGCGTGGGCGCATCGGAAGGCGGCGGAACCTAGTCACACCAACGCTTGGGGGCAAGCGCGGTTCAGTCGTCGCGTGCGAGAGGATGTTTCGAGTGCACCACCTGGCTCAACCGGTCGGTGGCGACGTGGGTGTAGATCTGGGTGGTGGCGATGTCGGCGTGGCCCAGCAGGGTCTGGACGATGCGCAGGTCGGCGCCGCCCTCCAGCAAATGGGTGGCGAAGGCGTGGCGCAGGACGTGGGGGCTGACGCGGACCGGGTCGATGCCGGCGTCGATCGCGGCCTGGTCCAGCAGCTGGGCGAAGCGACGGGGAGTCAGGTGGCCGGACGCCGCGGAGGACGGGAACAGCCAGACGCTGTCGGCCGTGTTCGGCTTGCGGCCCGCGTCGCGGACGATCAGCCAGGTCTTCACCGCTTCTCGTGCGCTGGTGTTCAGGGGGGCCAGCCGTTCCTTGCCGCCCTTGCCGCGCACGATCAGGAAGGCCGGGTCGCGGCGCACGGCGTCGGCCTTGAGCGCCAGCAGTTCGGACACGCGCATTCCCGAAGCGTAGGCCATTTCCAGCAAGGTGATCAGCCGCACTCCGCCCGCGCCGTCATGGGCGGCGGCTGCGGTCAGCAGGCGCTCGATCTCGTCGCGGGACACGACCTTGGGCAGGGACCGCCCGGCCTTGGGTGCATCCAGTCGGCGCGAGGGATCGTCGGCGCGCCAGCCCTCGGCCAGGACGAAGCGGTAGAACTGGCGCACAGCGGAGCGCCGTCGCGCCGCCGTGGCCGCCGAGAGGCCGCGCGTGGACAGGGAGGCGTACCAGGCCTCGACCGCCGTCTCGTCCGCCGTCATCAGGCCGCCGGTCGCACCCTCCGCATCGGCCAGATCGCGGGCATAGGCCGACAGGGTGTGGGGCGAGGCGTCCCGCTCCACCGCCATCATCTCCAGAAAGGCCTCGATCTGGGGTGTCGTCATGCGCGCTGGCCTGTGGCGACGCTTGGTGTAGAGGGTTGAAGGACCATGACGGACGCGGCGATTCCCATGCGTGAGCGCACCATAGCCCTCGTCGGGCTGATGGGGGTGGGGAAATCCACCGTCGGACGGCGGCTGGCCAAACGCCTGCAACTCGACTTCGCCGACGGGGACGCCGAGATCGAGAGCGCGGCGGGCATGGCGGTGTCGGAAATCTTCAGCAGCATGGGCGAGGCCGAGTTCCGAGCCGGCGAAGCGCGGGTCATACGCCGCCTGCTGGAGGGGCCGCGCATCGTGCTGGCGACCGGCGGCGGGGCGGTCCTGAGGGATGACACGCGCGCGCTGCTGAAGGAAAAGGCCGTGACCGTGTGGATGCGGGCCGATCTGGATGTGGTGGCGCAGCGGGTTCAGCGGCGCGACACCCGGCCCCTGCTGCGCGGGCGGGATCCGCTGGAGGCGCTGACGGGTCTGGCCGAGGCGCGCTATCCCCTCTACGCCCAGGCCGATGTGACGGTCGATGTGGGCGGCGGCGCCCATGCCGAGGCCGTTGAGGCGATCCTGAAGGCGCTGAAGGGGCTGTGGAAGGCATGAGCATGATCCTGCCTGTCTCCGGCGGCGGCTTCCGGCCCTATGACGTGGTGGTCGGGCGCGGGGTGCTGGGCGAACTGGGCGCGCGGCTGGCGCCGATGGCGCGGGGCCGGACGGTGGTCATCACCGACGAGACTGTGGCTGGCCTGCACGGACCGGCGGCGATGGCGTCGCTGGAGGCGGCGGGCCTCCGCGCGCGCCTGCTCAGCGTGCCGCCAGGCGAGGCGTCCAAGTCCTTCGCCGAGCTGGAGCGGGTGATCGACCGGATGCTGGCTTACGGGCTGGACCGGGGCGACGTAGTGGTAGCGCTGGGCGGCGGGGTCGTGGGCGACCTGGCCGGGCTGGCGGCGGCCCTGTTCATGCGCGGCATCGACTTCGTGCAGGTTCCGACGACCCTCCTGGCCCAGGTGGATTCCTCGGTGGGCGGCAAGACGGCCATCGACACCCCGCGCGGCAAGAATCTGGTCGGCGCCTTCCATCAACCCAGATTGGTGCTGGCCGACATCGACCTGCTGGCCACGCTGCCGGCGCGGCAGCTAGGCTCGGGTTGGGCCGAGGTGCTGAAGCACGGGCTGATCTGCGACGCTGTCTTCTTCGACTGGCTGGCGGCCGAGGGGGCGAGCGGAGCCACAGGCGACGCGGCGGCGCTGGAGCGGGCGGTGATCCGCTCGGTCGAGATCAAGAGCGCCATCGTCGGCGAGGACGAGAAGGAGGCGGGCAGGCGCGCCCTGCTCAACCTCGGCCACACCTTCGGCCACGCCATCGAGGCGGCGTTGGGCTTTGACGAGACGGTGCTGACCCATGGCGAGGCCGTGGCGCTGGGCTGCGCAATGGCGTTCCGATACTCGGCGGCGCAGGGGGTGTGCCCGGCCGAGGATGCGGTGCGGACCGAGGCCGTGATCGCGGCGGCGGGCCTGCCGACGCGGCTGACGCAGGCAGGGGCGTTCGACGCCGCCGGGCTGGTCCAGGTCATGGCCGGGGACAAGAAGGCCGAGGGCGGCCGCCTGACCCTGATCCTCGCCCACGGCATCGGCCGGGCCTTCGTGCAGAAGGATGCTGACGCGGGGGCCGTCGAGGCCTTCCTCAAGGCGGAGGGGGCGGCGTGATCGAGGCGGTCGTGCTGGAGAACGCCTGGGTGCGGCTGGAGCCGGCCTCCGACGCGCTGCGCGAAGAGGTCCGCGCGGCGATCAGCGTCGACGAGGCCGCCTGGTCGATCATGACCAGCAACGCCTACGGCCCGGCCTTCGACAGCTGGTGGGCCGGGCGCACGACCCATATGCGGCGGGGCGGCGGTCCCTGCTATGCGGTGCGGCGGCTGAGCGACGGACGCGTGGTCGGGACCAGCAGCCTGCATGATCTGGTGCCCGAGCATCGCCGAATCGAACTGGGCTCGACCTTCTTCCATCCCGACGCGCGCGGCGGCCCGGTCAATCCGGCCAGCAAGCGGTTGCTGCTCCAGCACGCCTTCGACAGCGACATGGTCCGGGTCGAGATCATCACCGACGCCATCAACGCCCGCAGCCAGGCCGCCATCGCCAAGCTGGGCGCGACCCGCGAAGGCGTTCTGCGTCGGCACAAGACCACCTGGACTGGCCGCGTGCGCGACACGGTGATGTTCTCCATCACCGACGAGGACTGGCCGGGGGTGCGGGGCGGGCTGGATGCGCGGTTGGCGGCGTTCGCCTAGTCCACCGCCCGGCAGTCGGTGGGCTCGCGGCCGTCGGCGGTCCAGGTGGCCATGACGCCCTGGCCGCGCAGTTCATAGCCGCTGGCGCGGTACCACAGGCCATCGGCGGCCTTTTCGCGGTACAGGTCGACGGCCTCACCCATGGAGTTGCGGACGGTGGCCATCTCGCGCGGATTGTCGAAATCGACCGACAAGCGCTCGCTGTTGTTGCACAGATAGACGGTGCGGATGACCCGGTTCAGGGCACGGTCCTGGACCTCGGCGCCGGTGCGGCGGCGGGCCGTCTGGGCGTCGATGGCGCGCTGGCGGACGGAATCGCCATCTGTGGGCGCGGCCTGGGGCTTGGGTCCGCAGGCGGTCAGGACGGTCAACAGGGCCAGCGCCATCAGTCCGGACCAGATGATGGTCATCGGCAGATCGATCTTCATACGCATACCCTCAGCCCTCCGCCCGAAGGCGGCCCGGCGGCTTAACGCAGCGCTTGGGCGCCCGTTCCGCGCCGTGCCCGGAAGAAGCCGCGCAACAGATCGCCCGCCTCGGCCGCCAGCAGTCCGCCCGTGAGTGTGGGTCTGGAGTGGCAGGTCGGCTGGTCGAAGAATCGGGGGCCGTGAATCACCGCGCCGCCCTTGGGATCGTCGGCGGCCCAGACGACGCGGCCGATGCGGGCGTGGCTGATGGCCCCGGCGCACATGGCGCAGGGCTCGAGGGTCACATAGAGGGTAAGGTCCGTCAGGCGGTAGTTGCCGATACCGGCGGCGGCCTTTCGCATGGCCACGATCTCGGCGTGGGCGGTCGGATCGTGGGCGGCGACGGGGCCGTTTGCGCCCTCCGCGACCACCTCGCCGGACGTCTCATCGACCACGACAGCGCCCACGGGGACCTCTCCCGCGTCCGCCGCCGCTTGCGCCAAGGCCATCGCCATGCGCATGAACCGCTCATCATGGTCCGCCATACAGACGACAACGACAAGAAGCCCCGGCCCCGTCAAGGCGCCGGACCCCGCAAGCCTGATTCCGAGGGTGGAATCACGGGCAAGCGCTATTCCGCCGACAAGCCCGGGGGCAAGCCGGGCGACCGGCCGGACCGCGGCAAACCACGCGCGGGCGGCAAGGATGCGAAGGACGGCAAGGGGGGCGGCAAGACCCCGGCCGAGCCGAAACGCAGCGAACGCATCGCCAAGGCCATGGCGCGCGCCGGCATCGCCTCGCGCCGCGAGGTCGAACGGCTGATCGGCCTCGGCAAGGTGGCGGTGAACGGCAAGATCCTGTCGACGCCCGCCGTGCTGGTGACCCGCGACGACGTGATCACCGTGGACGGCAAGCCCATGGGCGCGGCCTCGGCCACGCGCGTCTGGCGCTATCACAAGCCCGCCGGACTGGTGACGTCGCACAACGATCCGCAGGGACGGCCGACCGTGTTCGACGCCCTGCCCAGCGGCCTGCCGCGCGTGATCTCGGTCGGGCGTCTGGATCTGGCGACCGAAGGGCTGCTGCTGCTGACCAATGACGGCGAGCTGAGCCGCGCGCTGGAGCTGCCGTCCACCGAACTGGTGCGCCACTACCGAGCCCGGGCCCGCGGTCGCGTGACCCAGGCCGAGCTGGACAAGCTGAAGGACGGCTGCGTCGTCGACGGCGAACGTTACGGCCCCATCACGGCGACCCTGGACAAGGCCAAGGATGTCGGCGGCGACGAGCGCGGCCCGGCCAATCTGTGGGTCAGCGTCTCGGTGGCCGAGGGCAAGAACCGCGAAGTCCGCAAGGTGCTGGAATCGGTGGGCCTGAAGGTCAACCGCCTGATCCGCCTGGCCTATGGCCCGTTCCAGCTGGGGACGCTGCCGGTCGGATCGGTAGAGGAAGTCGGCCCACGCGTGATCCGCGAGATGCTGGCCGAGCATATCCGACCCGAGAACCTGCCGACCGGCAACACGGTCGAGACGCCCGCGCCGATCCCCGGTCGCCGCACAGGCCCGCCGATCGTGCGCGGCAAGTCGGGCTCGGCTGTCTCCGATCCCTCGCGCAAGCCCAGCCGCGCCCGCGCCGCTGACGCCGCCGTGGCCGACGCCGCCGAACGCGCCACCAAGCCGCCGTCGAAACAGCCGGGCTGGGCCAAGGCCGCGCCGAAGTTCGAGCACAAGAAGACCTTCAAGCCCCGCGCCCGCCCTGAAGGTGCGGAAGCAGAGGGCGAACGGCCCAAGCGCGTGTTCAAGCCCCGCGACGACCAGTTCATCGACAAGCCGCGCGGCGACGTCCGGGGCGGCGGCAGCCGGGG
This sequence comes from Pseudomonadota bacterium, assembly GCA_040385285.1. Taxonomy (GTDB): domain Bacteria; phylum Pseudomonadota; class Alphaproteobacteria; order Caulobacterales; family Caulobacteraceae; genus Brevundimonas. The sequence continues at coordinate 27,763 of JAZKHQ010000033.1, read as the reverse complement.
TCCGGGCAAACCGGCTTTCGGCGGCAAGAGTGACGGGCCGAAGCGCGACTTCAAGCCGGGCGGCCCGCGTCCTTCCGGCGGCTTCGGCGGCAAGCCCGCAGGCCCGCGTTCCGGGCCGCGTCCGGGCGGCGCCGGCAAGCCGCGCGGCCCGCGCTCGGGCGGCTGATCCTTGCGGATCGTTGCCGGACGTTTCAAAGGCCGGGCCATCGTCGCGCCGGACGGGCAGGGGACGCGCCCGACATCCGACCGCGCGCGGCAGGCGGTGTTCAACGTGCTGGAGCATGCGGCTTGGGCCGAGCCGCTGGAGGGGCTGCGGGTCATGGACCTGTTCGCCGGCTCGGGCGCGCTGGGGTTCGAGGCCATGAGCCGGGGCGCGGCCTTCTGCCTGTTCGTCGAGACCGATGACGATGCGCGCGGCGCCATCCGCGAGAACGCCGACACCTACGGCGTCATGGGCGCCACCCGGGTGCACCGGCGCAGCGCCACGGACCTGGGCGTGCGCCCGGGCTCGGACGGCGAGGCCTTCGACATGGCCTTCCTCGACCCGCCGTATCGCAAGGGCATGGGGGAACAGGCGCTGCTGCGGCTGCTGGAAGGCAACTGGCTGAAGCCCGGCGCCGTCGTTGTGTTCGAGCGCGGCTCGGACGAGCCCGAGATCGAGACCCCCGGCTATGAGCGGTTGGACGCGCGCGACTATGGCGCCGCGCGCGTCCTGTTTCTCAGGGCCCTACCACCTGCGTGATGTGACCCGGTTGTCGAGCTGGCTGCGCATGCGCGCCAGACCGTCGCGGTTGACCCGATAGGGCCCGCCTTCGTGGCTGGCGATCAGCCCCTTGTTCCGCAGTTTCCTCCAGACCGACAGATTGCAGTCGGTCAGCAGAAAGCCGTCGCGGGTGAAGCAGTCGGCCGAGATGACCCGGCCGTCGGCGTCGCGCTCAAGCACGATGCCGCCGCCCTGGGCCAGGCAGTGAAGCGTGCGTTGTTCCGCACGGGAGATGTTCATTTGAGAGATGTCCGAAAGGCATGACATGTCGCGCCGGGGCGAACCCGGCGGGCGGATCAGAGGCTCTTCTCAGCGCGTGGTGAGAGGCCTCAGGCCTTTCGCGCAATCTCGGACATAGGCGTTCCATAGGTGGAAGGGCCAGTCTGCCCAAACTGCAGGCCGCCCGCAACGGCGGCGCCTGAAATCCGGGTTACCCGTTTTCCAGTTGCGAGGTTTACGTCAGAGCGGCAGAACGTCGGTCAACGAACGGGCGGGGGCCATGTCGCAACGCGGAACAACTATCGGCGCGAGCTTGCTGACGCTGTTGTCGGTCGTCGTGATTTTTCAGGCTGCGGTCCTGGCGTGGGTGCTGCTGATTTCGCCCAACCGAATCCAGACGCTGGAAGACTTGCGGCGGCGTCCGGTCGAGACGGTGGTCGAGATGTGCCTGCCCGCCTCGAGCGGCCCTAGCGCCGGCCAAACAGCTTTTCCAGATCGTTGAGCTTCAGCTCCACATAGGTCGGGCGGCCGTGATTGCACTGGCCGGAGTGGGGCGTGGCCTCCATCTGGCGCAGCAGGGCGTTCATCTCGGGGGCCGACAGGACCCGGCCGGCGCGGACGGAGCCGTGGCACGCCATCGTGCCGCAAACGTCGGCGAGGCGTTCGCTGAGGGCCAGGGCGGCGCCGTGTTCGGCCAGGTCGTCGGCGATGTCGCGGATCAAGCCCTGAACGTCGGTGTCGCCCAGCAGGGCGGGCGTCTCGCGCACCAGCACGGCGCCGGCGCCGAACGGCTCGACGATCAGGCCCAAGGCCGCCAGCTCGTCGGCGCGGGCCGAGATGCGCTCGGCCTCGGCGGGATCCAACTCGACCACCTCGGGCGTCAGCAGGGCCTGACGGGCCACCGAGCCTTGGGCCATCTGCACCTTCATCTTCTCATAGACGAGGCGTTCGTGGGCGGCGTGCTGGTCGACGACGACCAGTCCGTCGCGGGTCTGGGCGACGATATAGGTGCCGTGCAGCTGGGCCCGGGCGGCGCCGAGCGGGTGGTCCATCAGGTCGGTCGGGGCGTTGATTTCCGACCCCGGCTGGTCGGGCCAGGCGGCGAAGCCGGGCATGGCAGCCTCGACCCGCGCGGTGCGCTCGTGCATCCCCGGCAGGGTTCCCGTGCCGGCCGCAGGCGCGGTCCAACCCTGCCAGCCGCTGAACCCCGAGGCTGACGGCGACGAGGGGCTGAAGGCCGCGCCGGTGTGGGCGGTGAAGCCGGCCAGCGCATCGGCGGCCACGGTGGTCGAGGCGCGATGCCCGGCGGCCGCCAGCGCATGACGCAGGGCGCCGACAATCAGGCCGCGCACCAGCGCCGGGTCGCGGAACCGGACCTCGGCCTTGGCCGGGTGGACATTCACATCGACGTAGAGCGGGTCGATGTCGAGGAACAGCACCGCCGCCGGATGCCGGTCACGGGCCAGGAAGTCGGCGTAGGCGCCGCGCAGGGCGCCCTGCAGCAGCCGATCCTTCACCGGACGGCCGTTGACGAACAGATACTGGTGCGCCGCGTTGCCCCGCGAATAGGTGGGCAGGCCCGCGTAACCGGTCAGGCGCACGCCGTCCCGCTCCTGATCGATCAGCAGGGCGTTGGCCTCGAAATCGCGGCCCAGCAGGGCGGCGAGGCGCTTCAGCCGGCCTTGGTCGCCCGGATGTTCGGCGGGCAGGCGCAGTGTCGTCTTGCCGTCGAGGTCGAGGGTGAAGGCGACGGCCTCATGCGCCATGGCCTGACGCTTGATCTCCTCCGAGATAGCCATGGCCTCGCTGCGTTCGGACTTCATGAACTTCAGCCGGGCGGGGGTGGCGTAGAACAGATCGCGCACCTCGACCCGCGCGCCGTGCGGGCCGGGGAAGCCGGCGGGCGCGACGCCGCGATGCTCGCCGCCCTCGACGCTGATCCGGTGGGCCTCGCCGCCTTCCTTGGGACGGCTGGTGATCGACAGGCGAGCGACCGAGCCGATGGAGGGCAGGGCCTCGCCCCGGAAGCCGAGGGTGAAGATGCGCAGCAGATCGACGTCGCCGGCGTCGTCGGGCTCCAGCTTCGAGGTGGCGTGACGCTCGACCGCCAGCGCCAGCTGGTCCGCCGCCATGCCGTGGCCGTCGTCGGCGATCAGGATGCGGCTCAGGCCCCCGCCGTCCGCCTGGACCTCGATGCGCGTGGCCCCCGCGTCCAGCGCGTTCTCGACCAGCTCCTTGATGGCGCTGGCCGGGCGTTCGACCACCTCGCCGGCGGCGATGCGGTTGACGGTCTCGGGCGGGAGGCGGCGGATGGGCATGGATTCGGGAAGATAGGGGGAGACTCGCTGCTAAGCGACAGCATCGTGGTTCCTTTCGTCATCCCCCGGTCTGCGCCGCTGCGCGGCTTGCCGGAGGATGACGAACGGAAAATTGGAGCAGGAAGTGCAAGGTTGGCGGAATCCCCTGGCGGCGTTAGAGCATCGTCCTCCCTGCGTTCCGCCTGTTTTGAAGACCCGCCATGCACGACATCAAAGCCATCCGCGAAAACCCCGCCGCCTTCGGGGCCGGGTGGTCGTCGCGCGGGGTCGATGACGCGCAGAAGCTGGTGGACGACATCCTCGCGCTGGACCGCGACCTGCGCGCCGCCCAGACGGCGGGACAGGAGGCGCTGGCGAAGCGCAACGCCGCGTCCAAGCTGATCGGCGCCGCCATGGCCAAGAAGGACATGGCCGAGGCTGACCGGCTGAAGGCCGAGGTCGAGGGGCTGAAGGGCGAGATCGCCGCCGCCGAGGCCGTCGAGGCCGAGAAGGGCAAGGCCCTGCGCGACATCTTGGCGGCGCAGAAGAACCTCGCCGCCCCCGACGTGCCGGACGGCGAAGACGAGGCGGGCAATGTGCTGGTCGGCCAGCCCTGGGGCCGCCCGCGCACCGAAGGTCCGGCCAAGGATCACGCCGACCTCGGCGAGGCCATGGGCCTGCTGGACTTCGAGGCGGCGGCGCGGATGAGCGGTGCGCGGTTTGCGGTGCTGAAGGGTGGCCTGGCCCGGCTGGAACGCGCCGTCGGCCAGTTCATGCTGGACCTGCAGACGACCGAGCACGGCTATCTGGAGGTGAACCCGCCGTATCTCGTCAAAGATGATGCGATGTTTGGGACGGGCCAGCTGCCTAAATTCTGGACCGACCTATTCCACAGCTTCCCCGGCGATGTTCAGAAAAGCCGGCTTGAAGACATAGCTCAATCCAGCTCGCTGGAAGTGCTCAGGTACGCCGCCCAGCATGGGCTGGAGAAGGCTGTCAGGCATTTCAGTCAGCGGCCAAACATTGATCTGGTGGACGATACAGACCGCCGCTGGCTGATACCCACCGCCGAAGTCTCCCTGACCAATCTCGTGCGCGAGCAGGTCACGCCGGAGGAGGAGCTACCGCTGCGGCTGACGGCCCTGACGCCGTGCTTCCGGGCCGAGGCGGGGTCGGCGGGGCGGGATACGCGCGGGCTGATCCGCCAGCACCAGTTCCACAAGGTCGAACTGGTCTCGATCACCACGCCGGAGACCAGCGACGACGAACATGAGCGCATGACCACCTGCGCCGAGACGGTGCTGCAACGGCTGGGTCTGCCCTACCGCAGGATGCTGCTGTGCAAGGGCGACATGGGCTTCGGCGCGCGGAAGACCTTCGACCTTGAGGTCTGGCTGCCGTCGCAGGGGACGTATCGCGAGATCAGCAGCTGCTCCAACTGCGGCGACTTCCAGGCCCGGCGCATGGATGCCCGGTTCAAGCGCACGGGCGGCGGCAAGCCCGAGTTCGTCCACACCCTGAACGGCTCCGGCCTCGCGGTTGGGCGCACCCTGGTGGCGATCATGGAGAACTATCAGGACGAGGGCGGGCGCATCGCCGTGCCCGACGCCCTCAAGCCCTACATGGGCGGGGTGACCCACGTCGGATGAGGATCCTGCTCACCAACGACGACGGGATCGACGCCGAGGGGCTGGAATGCCTGGAGCGGATTGCGCGAACCCTGTCGGACGACGTCTGGGTCTGTGCGCCCGCCGTCGAACAGTCGGGCAAGGGGCGGGGGATCACCCTGACCGAACCGCTGCGGGTCAACCGCATCGGCGAGAAGCGGTTCGCGGTGACGGGCACCCCCACCGACTGCGTCGTCCTGGCGGTCAACGACCTGATGCCCGACAGGCCCGATCTGGTGCTGTCGGGCGTCAACCGGGGCCACAACGTCGGCGAGGACTGCTCATACTCCGGCACGGTCGCCGGGGCGTTGCAGGGCATGGCCTTCGGCATCCGCTCGATCGCGCTGAGCCAGTCGCTGGAGCGTTTCCACGACGACGTGACCGCCCACTGGGAGACGTCCGAGGCCTATGCGCCGCCGATCATCAGCAAGCTGCTGGCCCAGCCGTGGCAGGCCGGGGTGGTGATGAACCTGAACTTCCCAAACCGTCCGCCCGAGGCCGTGACCGAGGTCGAGGTGACGCGTCAGGGCTTCCGCCACATCGGCGAGATGCATGCGGTGAAACGCACCGACCTGCGCGGCCGCGACTACTACTGGATGAGCTTCCGCGGGACGAAGCAGGAGCATGCGCCGGGGACGGACCTGCGCGCCATGGACGAGGGCAAGATATCGGTCACGCCCCTGCACATCGACCTGACCCACATGGCCAGCCTGCATGACCTGAAAGGCGTGCTGGGCGGGGCGCCGCCGAAGCGGGTGACCTGACCATGAAGCTGAACGACGACCGGGCGGGACGGCTGATCCTGGGCCTGCGCCAGCAGGGGGTGACGGACCCCAAGGTGCTGGCGGCGATGGAGTCCATCGACCGGTCGGTGTTCGTGCACGAGAAATTCCTCGATCAGGCGTGGGAGGATCAGGCCCTGCCGATCGACTGCGCCCAGACGATCAGCCAGCCCTACATCGTCGGCCTGATGACCCAGGCGCTGGAGGTGCAGCCGCGCCACCGGGTGCTCGAGATCGGCACCGGCAGCGGCTACCAGGCGGCGGTGCTCAGCCGGCTGGCGCGCTACGTCTATTCGGTCGAGCGGTACCGGTCGCTTCTGACCGAGGCCGAGGCGAAGCTGAAGACGCTGCAGATCGACAATGTCATCACCCGCCACGGCGACGGCGGCCTGGGCTGGCCTGAACAGGCGCCGTTCGACCGGATCATGGTCACGGCGGCGGCGCCCGGCGAGCCGACCGAACTGCTGAAGCAGTTGAAGCCTGGCGGCATGCTGGTGGCGCCGGTGGGGCGCAGTTCGGTGCAGATGCTGCACCGCTACGTCGGCCAGCCGGACGGATCGTTCCGTCGCGAAAGCCTGACGGAAGTCCGTTTCGTGCCGCTGGTCGAGGGCACCGCCAAGGAAGGATAGCGGGCCCCGTTAACCTCCGCGCCCAACTTTCGCGCTGTTTGCCGGGTTGGCTTGGGACGCGGATCGGGGCACACCGGTCACACGAAATTCTGGATGAAGGAGGGGCGGCGTCATGCGCATCGACAGCCTGATCAAGATGGCGATCATCGCCACGGCCGCCCTGACGGCGGCGGCCTGCTCCAGCCTTCCATCCGAGCCACGCTATTCGATCTATGCGAACCCGGCGGCCCAGCCGACCCGGCCCGTCGGCGTGACGCCGGGCGTCATCGACGGCGTGGCCCAGCCGCGTCCGACCGATCCCGCCACCGAAGCCGCGCCGCCGGCGACCGCGCCCTATGAATCCATCGAGGGCGGATCGCTGCCGCCGCCGGCGAATGCGCAGCCGTCGGTCGATACCTATAATCCGCCGCTGCCGGTGGACCGCAACGCCCCGCCGCCGGCAGGCTCCGCCGCCGCCGTGGCCACGCCAGTCGCCGCTGCTTCGGCCGCGGGCGGCATGGGCTATGTGATCCAGCAGGGCGACACGATCTCGGGCGTCGGCCGCCGCTTCGGCACGCCGGTGCAGAGCCTGATCGACCTGAACGACCTGGGGCCCCGCGCGGCCATCTCTCCGGGCCAGCGGATCATCCTGCCGGACAGCGCCGTGGACCGGGGCATCGATCCCTTCGCCACCGGGCCGTCGCCGACGGGCGTTACAGCCTCGAACGAGGGGTTGCCGCCCCCGCCGCCTCCGCCGCCCTCGGGCAACCAGGCGTTGCCGCCGCGGCCCACGACCGAAGCCGCTTCGTCCTCCGTGTCGCTGGACTGGCCGGTGCGGGGCGAGGTGCTGCGCCGCTTCGGCCCCACGGGCATGGGCTCGCGCAACAACGGCATCAACATCGGCGCAGAGGGCGGCGAGCCGGTCCGGACCTCCGCGCCGGGCCGCGTGGCCTATGTCGGAAACACCCTGCCGGGGCAGGGGCTGACGGTGCTGGTGGTCCATCGCGACGGCTGGCGCACCACCTACGGCCATCTGGGCCAGGCGACGGTGGACGAGGGCGACGAGGTCCGCGCGGGCCAGCAGATCGGCACCGTCGGCACGACCGCCGGCGACGGCCGCCCCTCGATCCATTTCGAGATCTGGCGCATGCGCGGGGACGAGCCTGTGGCCATCGATCCGCTGACGCAGTTGCCGCGCTGACGCAATCGTCACTCCGTTTCATCGCGCCGCGTTGCAAAGTGTGACGGCGCACCCTAGGTTCCGCGCCTCGTTTTCATGGGGCGTTCGAGCGCGCTAGCGCCCACGCCGGGGAATAAAAATGACGCCTGCTGCCGACGGTGGACTGATGTCCGCGATCATGACCTTCCTGCCGTTCATCGCGATCTTCGTGCTATTCTACTTCCTGCTGATCCGTCCGCAGCAGAAGCGCGCCAAGGAGCACGCCGCCCTGATCGCGGCGGTGAAGCGCGGCGACACGGTGGTGCTGTCCAACGGCATGATCGGCAAGGTGACCCGCGTCGAGAATGAAGAAGCCATGGTCGAGATCGCCCAGGGCGTGAACGTCCGCGTGGTCAAGGCGCTGATCGCCGAGGTCCGCAACCGCACCGCCATCGCCGCAAACGACGCCAAGGCCTGAGGCCGCTTACGGGCCCGGGGTAACCAGCCATGATCCATCTGTCGCGCTGGAAGGTCATCCTTCTCGCACTGTCCCTGCTTTTCGGGATCCTGTTCGCCTATCCGAACCTGTTGACGCAGGCGCAGCGCGATGCGCTGCCGAGCTGGCTGCCCAAGAACACCCTGAACCTTGGTCTCGACCTGCAGGGTGGGTCGTATCTGCTGCTGGAAGTCGACGTCGAGGCCATGCGCGCCAAGCTGGCGTCGAACATGGCCGAGGACGCGCGGCTGGTCCTGTCCGAGGCCAGCATCGGCGTGAACGGCCTGCAGCGCGAAGCCAACGGCGTGGTCGTGACCGTCGCCGACGCGGGTCAATATCAGGCCGCCCTCACCGCCATGCAGACCCTGGCCCGTCCCGACGCCCAGGGCCGCGTCGACCGTCAGGTCGAGCGCCTGTCGGGCAATCGCATCCGTCTGGCCTTCACCGACCAGGCCGTGCGGTCGATGGGATCGCGCGCCGTCGATCAGTCGATCGAGGTGGTGCGCCGCCGGATCGACAGTCTGGGCACCCGCGAACCTTCCATCACCCGTCAGGGCGCCGACCGCATCGTGGTCCAGGCGCCGGGCGAGAGCGATCCCGCCCAGCTGGAGCGCGTGATTGGCCAGACGGCCCAACTGACCTTCCAGATGGTCGACTCCGAAAACTCGCTGGACGAGGCCCTGGCCGGTCGGGTTCCGCCGGACTCGGAAATCATGCCGGGCGCGCCGGACAGCGGGGCGCCCTTCTATCTGGTCAAGCGCCGGGTGCTGGTGTCCGGCGAGAACCTGAGCAACGTCTTCGTCGATTCCGACCAGAGCGGCCGTCCCGCCATCGGCTTCCGCTTCGACGCCGCCGGGGCTCGCCGCTTCGGTCAGGCCACCGCCGCCAATATCGGCAAGCCCTTCGCCATCATTCTGGACGGCAAGGTCATCTCGGCCCCGAACATCCGCAGCGCCATCACCGGTGGCCAGGGTGTCATCGAGGGCAGCTATACGATCCAGTCGGCGTCGGAGTTCGTGAACCTGCTGCGCGGCGGTGCGCTTCCAGCGCCGTTGAACGTCGAGGAACGCCGGACGGTGACCGCTGGTCTCGGCGCCGACGCGGTCGAGGCGGGCAAGCTGTCGACCATCATCGGCTTCATCATCATCGTGGCCTTCATGTTCCTGGCCTACGGTCTGCTGTTCGGCGGCATCTCGGTGGTCGGCCTGATCCTGAACGGCATCCTGATCGTCGCGGCCATGTCGCTGACGCAGGCGACCCTGACACTGCCCGGCATCGCCGGTCTGGTCCTGACCTTCGCCGTGGCCGTGGACGCCAACGTGCTGATCTATGAGCGGATGCGCGACGAGGCCCGGGCGGGCCGCAGCGTCATCGCCTCCATGGACGCCGGCTTCAACAAGGCCATGGGCACCATCATCGACGCCAACCTGACCACCCTCGTGGCGGCGGCGATCATGTTCGTGCTGGGCGCCGGTCCCGTGAAGGGCTTCGCCTGGACGCTCAGCATCGGCGTGTTCACCTCGGTGCTGTCGTCCGTGCTGGTGTCCCAGGTGCTGCTCGCCTACTGGCTGAAAATCGCCAAACCCAAAAAACTGCCGATCGCGGAGTAATGGCGATGCGTGGATGGCCCCTCATCAAACTTCTGCCGACCAAGACGGATTTCCATTTCGTCGCCGTCGCCCGCTACGCCGCGATCCTGTCGGTGATCCTGGTGGTCGCCTCGCTGGTCGGCGTGTTCAAGCCCGGCCTTGAGCTCGGCATCGACTTCAAGGGCGGCGCCTCAATGGAGGTCGCCAAGCCGGCCGGGCAGAGGATCGACGTCGAACGTGTTCGCACCGCCGTGGGGGATCTGGACCTGGGCGAGGTCGAGATCCAGGGCATCGCCCGTCGCGACAATAACGCCCAGGACGGCTCGACCGCCGTTTTGAGGTTCCAGGTGCCGGAAGGCCGCAACCAGACCCAGGTGGTCCAGCAGGTGGAAGCCGCTATTACGGGAGCGATCGGGACCGTCGCCTATTCCGGCGTGGAAGTCGTGGGCTCCAAGGTGTCCGGAGAGCTGTTCACCTCCGGCCTTCTGGCCCTGGCCGTCGCGATCGCGCTGATGTTCCTCTACATCTGGTTCCGGTTCGAGCCGCAGTTCGGCTTCGGAGCCGTGGCCGGGCTGGTCCACGACGTGATCCTGACCTTTGGCCTGATCGTCCTGATGCGGCTGGAGTTCAACCTGAACATGGTCGCCGCCATCCTGACCGTCATCGGCTATTCGATGAACGACACGGTCGTGGTGTTCGATCGCCTGCGGGAGAATCTGCGCAAGTACAAGACGATGCCCCTGCGCGAGGTGATCGACCTGTCGATCAACGAGACCCTGTCGCGAACCCTGATCACCGGCATCACCGCCATCATGGTGCTGGCGGCGCTGGCGGTGTTCGGCGGCGAGGCCCTGTTCGGCTTCTCCATCGCCCTGATGTTCGGGATCATCGTCGGCACCTATTCGTCGATCTTCGTCGGCATGCCGATCATCCTGCTGTGGGGCGTGAAGCGCGGCCAGCTGGCCGAGGAAGCCAAGCCGGTGAAGCTCGGCATGGCCAGCCGGCCGTAGACCAGGGGGAATACCCTTACGGACTTTCGGTTTTTGTCAGCCGCGACCGACGCTATGGTCGCGGTCACACACGAGTCGCGATCAGCCGGGGAGGGCTGACACATGGGCAAACTGCTTTCGAATTTCCGCAACACCTTCATCCTCAGCCTGATCCTGGCGGGGGTGATGATCTGGGCTTTCGGCCGCACGGCCACGGGCTTCGACGACATGCTGTTCTGGCAGGCCGTGGCCCGCTGGGTGCACGTCGTCGCCGGCATCCTGTGGATCGGGCTGCTCTACTACTTCAACTTCGTGCAGATCCGCGTGATGCCCAACATCCCGGCCGAGCTGAAGCCGGCGGTGGGCAAGCACATCGCGCCCGAGGCCCTGTTCTGGTTCCGCTGGTCGGCGCTGGTGACGGTTCTGGCCGGCCTGACGGTGGCCTGGCTGCGCGGACATGAGTATTTCCACGAAGTGCTGAGCTTCGGCTTCGCCGGCGGCCTGACCGACGATCAGCGCGGCTTCACCCTGATGGGCATCGGCGTCTGGCTGGCGATCATCATGTTCCTGAACGTCTGGGGCATCATCTGGCCGAACCAGAAGCGCGCGCTGGGCATCGTCGTCGTGGATGATGACAAGAAGGCCAAGGCCGCCCGCATCGCCATGCTGGCCAGCCGCACCAACCTCTTGCTGTCGTTGCCGATGCTGACGTCGATGGCGATGTACCAGACGCTGTTTGGCTGACGCCGGGCATGAGGCTCGCCCGTCTTGCGTTCGGCCTGCTGCTGGCCGGGGAACTGATCCAGCTGGGCACAGTGCTGGCGGGGGGCTCCCTCTATCCGGGCTATGACCACGCGCGGCAGTATATCAGCGAGCTCGGCGCCACCGGGGCCGTTACCGGCCCGGCCGTCAGCTGGTGGGGGTTTGTGCCCAGTGGTCTTCTGATCGCGGGCTTCTGCCTTATCGCGGCATGGCTGAAGCGGGGCAATGCTCTCGCGGTCGCGGCCTGTCTGATGTTGGCATGGTACGGGCTCAGCCTTTCCGCGGCGGGGGTCTATCCTTGTGCCTTCGAATGCGCCCGGACCGAGGTCACCTTTGACGCGATGATGCACGATCTGGTCGGCGGAACGGGCTATCTGACCGGCGTCCTGGGCGTCGCCCTGGCTGCCCTGTCGATCCGGGCGGGCGATGTCCGTTGGCTGCGGCCGCTCGGGCTGGTCTGCGCGGCCGTGGCGGCGACCGGTTTCGCTGCGATCATCGCTGATGTCGAACTGGGCGGGGTTTACCAACGAGCTCTGGAAGGCGCGCTGGCGTTCTTCCTGCTGGCCTTTGGATGGGCTCTGGCGAAAGGGCGGCTGGAAACGGCGCGTTCGTGACCGGCCCCGTAGATCTGGATGCAAAGGTCCGCGCCGCCGACCCCGACCGCTGGCTGTCCAGCCGGTTCGTCGGGGATGCGGCCGCGCGCGCGGACCTGATCGCCCTCTATGCGTTTGAAGCCGAGTTGATGGTCATCCCCGCCAGGGTGACCCAGCCGATGCTGGCCGAGATGCGCTTCACCTGGTGGGCGGATCAGATGGCGGGCGTCTTTGCAGGGAAGCCGCGCAAGGGCCATCCGGTGCTGGAGGCCCTGAGCGCGACGGTCACGCGTCACGGGCTTGATCGTGCGCCTTTCGACGCCCTGATCGAGGCCCACATCGGCCGGGTGCACGGCGAGCCGCACGACCTGGACGCCTTCTATGTCGGACCGATGCAGGCGGCGGTGCAGGTGCTGGCCGGTCCGGGGCATGAGGCCGCCGTGGCCGCCGCCGGCCGGGTGCGGGGTCTGGCGCAGACCGGGCGGACCGAAGATGCGAAGGCCCTGCGCGCTGAGGCCAATGCAGCGCTGAAGGCCCTGCCGACCGCGGCCTTTCCCACGGTGGCGCATGCGGCCCTGCTGCAACCGGATGCGCCCGAGCCGGTGAAAAGGCTGGGGCTGGTGTGGGCGACCCTGAGGGGCCGGATCTAGAGGTAGGCCGCCAGGGTGAAGGAGGCCTCGACGGTCTCGCGGCCCCGCCGCAGCCGTATCCGCACTTCATGACCGGCCGGTCCACCCACACGATCGATGCCCTCGCGCAGGGTGGAGACGTCGAGCAGGACGTCGCCGGCGCGAACACCGGCCGCTGCGGCCGGGCTGCCGGTTCCGACCACATCGACCCGCACCGCGCCCCTCGTTTCGGACAGCCAGAGACCCGACAGGCCGTAGTTGGGTTCGGTGACATCGAGGCCGTTGCGCCGGACCCAGATGGCGCTCTCGGACCGGGCGATCGACAGGTCGAGAGTCCGCACGACCGGCAGGCCGAGAATGCTGTCGCCGCCGATGTTGCCGCCTGCGTTCAGGCCGACAAGGACGTTCTCATAGGTTTCCTGTCCCACTGTCAGGCGCGACAGCCGGATCAGGCGCGCCGGCTCCGGCGATTGCCCCAGGATGTTGATCTGCGGGATCGGAGCAAAGGGCGTCGCGTCATTCCACAGGCCCAGCGCCCGGGCGCGGTCCCGGGACAGGGTCAGGGGGCGGGGTCCGCCGGTGTCCATGACGACCCGTTCCCGTCTGCCGTTCACCTCGACCGTGGTGAAGAGGCGGGCCGACAGGCCCTCGGTCCGCGAAGGCTCGACGGCGCCTTCAAGTCGGATGAAGCCGTTCCGGTCGGGCCCGCCGGTCGGATGGACGCGCCAGATGCCTGCCTCAAACAGCAGCTCGCTGTCGATCGCGGTGAGCAGGCCGGCCGAGAGAAGGCCCTCCGCGCCGAGGTTTCTGCCTTCAAGACCGAACAGGCCGGCGTCGGCCTGGCGGACGGCGCCGCCGAAAACGAGTTCGCGAACGCCGTAGAAGGGAAACGCGCGACCGCCGAGACGGACCTGGCGCAGCTCGGGCAGGCCCAATCGCCGGGCCAGCTCAAGCCGCAGACCGGAAACCTCGGCCCCCGTGTCGAACGCGAACGGGAACGGACCCTCGCCGTTGAGGCCGACATCCATGAGCACGCGGCCATTCTCAAGGCGGATCGGAGCCTCGATCACACCGGTCTGGGCCCGCACCCGGCCGGCGGCGCCCAGGCTGCCCAAGGCAAGGGAAACGGCGAGAAGCTGACGGCGGCTGGGGGTCATCGGCAGGTCCGGGCTTGGGCGTGGTTGAAGCGAGACGATAACGCCTGCGCGGCGGGGGGCGGTTCAGGGCGTGGCGTGGGCGTCCCGCCAGGCTTTCAGCGCCGCGATGGCGCGCTCGCTCATCAGCCGTTTCTTCGCCCGGCCGCGATCCTTGGGATTGATGCGCCTGCCCTCGGCGTCCTGTTTCGGCGCTTCGAGCGGCGGCAGCAGGCCGTAGTTGATGTTCATCGGCTGGAACTTCGATCCCTCGAGGTGCCCGCCGGTGATGTGTTCGACCAGGGCGCCCATGGCCGTCTCGGGCGGCGGCGGGGACAGGTCGCGACCCAGCGCCTGGGCGGCGGCCAGGCGGCCGGTCAGCAGGCCCATGGCGGCGCTTTCGACGTAGCCCTCGACCCCCGTGACCTGACCCGCGAACCGCAGGCGCGGCATGGCCTTCAGCCGCAGCTGGCGGTCCAGCAGTTTCGGCGAGTTCAGGAAGGTGTTCCGGTGCAGGCCGCCGAGGCGCGCGAACTGCGCCTCATGCAGGCCGGGGATCATGCGGAACACCTCGGCCTGCGCTCCGTGCTTCAGCTTGGTCTGGAAGCCGACCATGTTGAACAGGGTGCCCAGCGCATTGTCCTGACGCAGCTGGACGATGGCGTAGGACTTCACCTGCGGATCGCGCGGATTGGTCAGGCCGACGGGTTTCATCGGCCCGTGACGCAGGGTCTCGCGGCCCCGCTCGGCCATCACCTCGATGGGCAGGCAGCCGTCGAAATAGGGGACGTTCTCCCAGTCCTTGAACTCGGCCTTGGGCCCGTCCAGCAGGGCGTCGATGAAGGCCTCATACTGGGCCTTGTCCATCGGGCAGTTGACGTAAGCGGCGGCGTCGCCGCCCGGACCTTCCTTGTCATAGCGAGACTGGCGCCAGGCGATGTCGAAGTCGATCGAGTCCGCGTGGACGATGGGAGCGATGGCGTCGAAGAACGACAGGCTCTCCTCGCCGGTCGTCTTCAGGATGGCCTCGGCGAGCGCGGGCGAGGTCAGGGGACCGGTGGCGACGATGACGTTGTCCCAATCCTCGGGCGGAAGGCCGGCAATCTCCTCGCGCACGATGGTGATCAGGGGGTGAGCTTCCAGTTTCGCGGTCACGGCCTGAGAGAAGCCGTCGCGGTCGACGGCCAACGCTCCGCCGGCGGGGACCTGATTGGCGTCGCCACAGGCCATGATGATCGAATCCAGTGCCCGCATCTCGGCGTGCAACAGGCCGACGGCGTTGTATTCCCAATCGTCCGATCGGAACGAGTTGGAGCAGACCAGCTCGGCCAGACCGTCCGTGTGATGCGCGTCGGTCTTTACGCCCGGCACGCCCCGCATCTCGTGCAGGATCACGGGCACGCCCGCGCTGGCGATCTGCCAGGCGGCTTCGGAGCCGGCGAGGCCGCCGCCGATGACGTGGACGGGGGAAGGTGTGGATGCGGTTGTCATCGCGGCCTTCTAGACACACCCGGGGGGTTCGTCAGCACCTGTCTGGGGAACCGGGTGGCGAAGCCCTGGGCTCAATGGCTAAGGTTCCGCCCAAGGGGAGGCGGAATGGCTCGGGATCGCGCAGATCATCGACGGCTGGATGTCGTCGCGGCGTTCGCCACGGCGCTGGGCGGCGTGCCCGCGGTGTGGATGGGCGCGTGGGGCGTGCTGGCCTTCGCCTCGGTCCTGATCGCCGCGCCGGTGTTTGTTCCGCTGGACGGCTGGATGGGCTGGGCGCACACGGCGCTGCTGGCCCTGACCGGCCTTTCGGCCTGGGCGGCGCTGACGAGGATCGCGCTGGACAGGCGTTCGGGGCTTGGCGGGGGGGGGCTTCAGTTCGGCAAGGCGGAGCTGCGCATCGCGGCGGCCTTGTTGCTGAACCTGCTGTTCCTCGGCCTGGTCATGGCGGTGCTGGCGTTGGTGATGACGGCTGTGCTGGGCGCGGCAGGGCTGGAGGCGAGGCCGATCCTGGCGCGCGACTGGGCCGCCGTCGGGCCGCCGTGGAAGCTGGGCGTGCTGGCCGTCGCGGCCCTGACCGCGCTGGGGACGACGGCGTTGCTGGTCATCCGCCTGTCGCTGTTCGCGCCGGCGAGCGTGGGGCGCGGCCAGATCGTGGCCCTGAACAGCATGGGCATCGCGCACGGCGCCTTCTGGCCGCTGCTGGGCCTGTGGCTCATCGTGGCGGCGGGCGCCGCCCTCATGCCTTACGCGGAGCATGCGGGATGGATCGCCTGGCCGTTGTCGCGGCTTGTGGCGGCTTTCGTGATACCTTGGCTGTGGGCGCCGGTCGCGGCGGGGGCCTTGGCCGCCGCGTGGCGGCAACTGGAATACTGGACTCCTGGGGAGGGGCAGGGATGAAGACGTTCTCGATCACGGAGGCGGCTGCTGAGCCGTTCCGCCTCGTCGGCCGACGGCCGCTGGCGACCCTGGTCTGGGGGCTGGTGATGCTGCTTCCGGTCGTCGGGTCGCTTGCCCTGATGATCCCGTTTCTCACCCAGATGGCGGCCATGGGGGCATTTGACCCCGAAACCGCATCCGACTCCGTCATGTTCGGCGAGGACTTCGCCGCCCGGATGCAGTTTCAGATGTGGTCGGGCTGGCTGAACCTGGTTCAGATGCTGACACTCCTGCTCGTGACAACGGCGGTTATCCGGGCGGTCTTCGCTGGCCGGCGCAGCGATGGAATCGCCTTCCTGCGCATGGGCATGGATGAATTTCGTGTCGCCGTGATTGGTGTGGCGATCGGCGTCGGCATGTATGCGCTGGTCATCATTGCCGTGTTGCTGGCGGTGGCGGTCGGTTTTGCGTTCTGGTCGATCCCGGACCCTTGGCGCTGGCTGAGCTATCTGGGGTTGGGCGGGACCGCAGTGTTCGGCTTCTTGCTGCTGTGGGGCCGGCTGTCGCTGCTGGCTCCAGCGTCGATTCACCACAAGGATTTCGCCTTCGTCCAGGGCTGGAAGCTGGGCAAGGGCCAGAGCTGGCGGCTGCTGGGCCTGATGATCGTGCTGTTTCTGATCTGCCTGCTGATCGGCGTCGTCTTTCTGGTGCTGGCGGCCGTGGTGATCGGCGTCATAGGCGGCGGCATGGGCGCGTTCAGCGATCCGGACGCGATCGAGGCGTGGTTCATGTCCCTGCCCGAGCGGCCGGCGATGCTGGCCGGGGCGGGCGCGATCCTGCTGCTGCCGATGGCTTATCTGCAGGGGTTCTCGCAGGCGTTGATGACCGCGCCCTATGCCTATGTCGTGGCCCGACTGGCGCCCGCGCCGATTTCCACTGACACCGCCGTTGCGCCTGAGTAGGCTCGGCCTGAAGCTGATTTGGAGGGGACAATGAGCTTTTCACCCACGGACGCCGCATTCGAGGGATTCCGCGTCGTGCGCCGCAATCCGATGGCCCTGGTGGCCTGGACGCTTGTCTATCTGATCTACACCGTCGGAGCCTTGTTCGCTTCGGGCGGCATGATGAAGTCGATGGCCGTCTGGATGGAGCAGATGGAGGCGCTGGAGAACGGCCCTGCACCGACCTCTCCCGAAGCCTTCGCACCCATCATGGAATCCTATTTTCAGGCGATGAGCCACATGGCCTGGACCATTCCGGTGTCGATGATCGTCAGCTCCATCCTGATGGCGGCTGTCTCCCGGGCGGTGCTGTCCGCCGGAAGCGGAAGCTTCGGCAACATACGGCTCGGCATGGACGAACTCCGCGTCTTCATCGTCACCCTGGTGATCTGCATCCTGACCGCCATCGTGGCGACGGTCGCATTCGTCCTCGCTGCTGTGATCGGTGGCGTGGCCATAGCGGCGATGGAGGGCTGGGGCGGTCTGGTCATGGCGCTGGCCATGCTGGCGGCGGGGGCCTTCGTGATCTGGCTTTGCGTACGCTGGAGCCTGGCGGTGCCCATCACGGTGGCCGAGAAACGGTTCGCCATCTTCGACTCCTTCAACCTGACCAAGGGCCGCTTCTGGCCGTTGCTGGGCATGGCTTTGATCGCGGGTGTGATGGCCTGCGTGATCGCCTTGCTGGCGAGCGTCGTGACCATGCCGCTGAGCATGATGGGCGGGATGTCGGTGTTCGGGAACATGGGCGAGGACCCGGTCGAGATGATGCGCAACTTCGACCCGACCAGCCCGTGGATGCTGGCCTCGGCGGTCGTCAACGCCATCGTCTACGCCCTGACGGTCGCCGTGGTCTATGCGCCGTTCACCGCCGCCTACAAGGGCATCAAGGGCCAATAATCGCCTGCGACTGCATCCATTCGACGCCTTCGCCGCCTCATGGGGGTGAGAAGTCACAAGGGGGGCCGCATGGCCGGGATTGAACTCTACGCCCAGCGCAGGCTGAGCCATCGTCGGACCTGGACCATCGCGGCCATCGTGCTGACCCTGGTCTTCATGATCGGCGGGCAGCTGGGGGCCTATCTCCCTGCGGTCGCGGTCGGCTTCGTGAAGCCGGGCGGAGGCGAGGACGGCTGGCCGCAACTGGCCTATCAGCTGGGGGCCTGTTTTGGCCTGTCAGCAATCATCACCTTCGTCTGGGTCAGGCTGTTCGAGCGGCGCGGGCCATCGGCGCTGGGGTTCAATTCGGACGGGCCGAAGCGGTTCGTGCGCGGCTATCTGGTCGGCCTGGCGTTCCTGGCGGCCGTGATCGGAACGATCTGGGCGGCGGGCGGATATGTGGTCGAGGGCCCGGGCGCGTTCGGCACCGCGGCCGTCGGGGCGGCGCTGCTGCCTATCGGCGTGCTGATGCTGGGGTTCATCATCCAGGGCTCGACTGAGGAGATCCTGTTCCGGGGCTGGCTGATGCAGCTGATCGCGTCACGGCACGGGCTGTGGATCGCGGTGATCGGCAACTCGGTCCTGTTCGCCCTGGCCCATGCGGGCAACATCGAACCGTCACGGGAGCTGTATGTCGGCCTGGCCAACATCGTGCTGTTCGGCCTGTTCATCAGCCTCTACGCCGCCCGCGAGGGATCGCTGTGGGGTGTGTGCGGCTGGCATGCGGCGTGGAACTGGCTGCTGGGCCTCGGCTTCGGGCTTGAGGTGTCGGGAATGCGGGTCGACACGGTCCCGCTGATCGCCGATCTGGCGGACAAGCCCGGCGCGGCCTGGTGGCTGACCGGCGCGGCGTTCGGCCCGGAAGCGAGTCTGGTGACTACGGCTGTGCTGCTGGTCGGGACGATCGTGCTGGTCGTGCGCGGCCGGACCAAGGACCACGGGGTCGAGGCGGCGCCGGCAGTCCCCGTCGAGGCCTAGGCGCTCTTCTTCAGCGCCTTGACCCGGGCCTTGCGGCGGGTCTCGTGGCGGTCGAGCACCTCCTTGAGGTATTTGCCGGTCCAGCTGGCGGGATTGGCGGCGACCTGTTCCGGCGTGCCGACCGCGACGATCTCGCCGCCGCCGTCGCCGCCTTCCGGCCCGAAGTCCAGGAGGTAGTCGGCGACCTTGATGACATCGAGGTTGTGCTCGATCACGACGATGGTGTTGCCGCTCTCGACCAACTCCTGAAGCACCTCCAGCAGCTTGCGCGTATCCTCGAAATGCAGGCCGGTGGTCGGTTCGTCGAGGATGTAGAGAGTCTTGCCGGTGGCCCGCTTGGACAGCTCTTTCGACAGCTTGACCCGCTGGGCCTCGCCGCCTGACAGGGTCGTGGCCGACTGGCCGACCTTGACGTAGCCGAGGCCGACGCGGTCCAGGGTCAGCATCTTGTCGCGGATCGGCGGGACGGCCTTGAAGAACTGGCCCGCCTCCTCGACCGTCATGTCCAGCACGTCGCTGATCGACTTGCCCTTGAATACGATCTCCAGCGTCTCACGGTTGTAGCGCTTGCCCTTGCAGACGTCGCAGGTGACGTAGACGTCGGGCAGGAAGTGCATCTCGATCTTGATCAGGCCGTCGCCCTGGCAGGCCTCGCAGCGGCCGCCCTTGACGTTGAAGCTGAACCGGCCGGGGCCGTAGCCGCGGGCCTTGGACTCCGGCAGGCCGGCGTACCAGTCGCGGATGGGGCCGAAGGCGCCGGTGTAGGTGGCGGGGTTCGAGCGCGGGGTGCGGCCGATGGGCGACTGGTCGATGTCGATGACCTTGTCGAAATTCTCCATCCCTTCGATGCGGTCGAACGGGGCGGGGGCGTCCGACGCATTGTGCAGGCGGCGCGCGGCGGCCTTGTACAGGGTCTCGATGGTGAAGGTCGACTTGCCGCCGCCGGACACGCCGGTGACGCAGGTGAACAGGCCGACGGGAATTTCGCCGGTCACGTCCTTCAGATTGTTGCCCTTGGCGCCGACGATGCGCAGCATTTTTTTGCGGTCGATGGGACGGCGGCCCTCGGGCGGCAGCTCGATCTCGCGCTCACCGGTCAGGTATTTGCCGGTCAGGGATTTCGGATTGGCCATGACCTCGGCGGGCGTGCCCTGGGCGCAGATTTCGCCGCCGTGGACGCCGGCGGCCGGGCCCATGTCGATGACGTAGTCGGCGGTCAGGATTGCCTCCTCGTCATGCTCGACCACGAGGACCGAGTTGCCGAGGTCGCGCAGGCCGCGCAGGCTTTCCAGCAGGCGCGAGTTGTCGCGCTGGTGCAGGCCGATGGACGGCTCGTCCAGCACATAAAGCACGCCGGTCAGGCCCGAGCCGATCTGCGACGCCAGACGGATGCGCTGGCTTTCACCGCCCGAAAGGGTGCCGGAACTGCGCGACAGGCTGAGGTAGTCGAGGCCGACGTTGTTGAGGAAACGCAGCCGGTCGGTGATCTCCTTCAGGATGCGGCGGCCGATCTCCATCTGCTTGTCGGTCAGGCGGTCGGGGAGGGTGACGGCCCAGTCGTGGGCGGCCTTGATCGAGCGCATCGAGACCTGGGCGATGTCCTCGCCGTCGATCTTGACCGCCAGGGCCTCGGGCTTCAGCCGCTTGCCGTGGCAGGACTCGCAGGGAGTGTCGGACTGGAACCGGCCCAGCTCCTCGCGCACCCAGGCGCTGTCGGTCTCGCGCCAGCGGCGCTCGAGGTTCGGCAGCACGCCCTCGAAGGCCTTGGAGACCTCGTACTTCCGGGCGTTGTCGTCATAGGTGAACTTGATCTTCTCGGCGCCCGTGCCGTTCAGGATCACGTCGCGAGCCTGATCCGGCAGGTCGCGCCAGGCCACGTCCATCGAGAAGCCGTAGTGGCGGGCCAGCGACTGCAGCGTCTGGGTGTAGAGGGGCGAGGGTCCGCGCGACCACGGGGCCACCGCGCCCTTGTGCAGGGTTTTGTCGCGGTCCGGGATCACCAGATCGGCGTCGAAGGCCAGCTTGACCCCCAGGCCGTCGCAGACCGGACAGGCGCCGAAGGGGTTGTTGAACGAGAACAGACGGGGCTCGATCTCGCTGATGGTGAAGCCGGACACCGGGCAGGCGAAGCGTTCCGAGAAGGTGATGCGGCGGGGCTCCTGGCCTTCCTCTGCGTTGGCCCATTCCGCCACGGCGATGCCGTCGGCGAGGCCCAGCGCGGTCTGGATCGAGTCGGCGTAGCGGGGCTCAAGCCCGTTCTTGGTGACGATGCGGTCCACGACGATGTCGATGTCGTGCTTGAACTTCTTGTCGAGGGTCGGGGCGTCCTCGATGGCGTAGAACTGGCCGTCGATCTTCAGCCGCTGATAGCCTTGGCGCTGCCACTCCGCGATTTCCTTGCGGTATTCGCCCTTGCGGCCACGCACGACGGGGGCCAGCAGAAGGATGCGCTCACCCTCGGGCAGTGCGGTCAGCTTGTCGACCATCTGACTGACGGTCTGGCTCTCGATCGGCAGGCCGGTGGCGGGCGAATAGGGTACGCCGACACGCGCCCACAACAGGCGCATGTAGTCGTGGATCTCGGTCACCGTGCCGACGGTCGAGCGCGGATTCTTGGACGTCGTCTTCTGTTCGATGGAAATGGCCGGCGACAGGCCCTCGATCAGGTCCACGTCAGGCTTGCCCATCAACTCCAGGAACTGGCGGGCGTAGGCCGACAGGCTCTCGACATAGCGGCGCTGGCCCTCGGCGTAGATGGTGTCGAACGCCAGCGAGGATTTGCCCGAGCCCGACAGGCCGGTCATGACGACCAGCTTCTCACGCGGGATGTCGACATCCACGCCCTTGAGATTGTGCTCGCGCGCGCCGCGCACGCGGATGAAGTTGTGCTTTTCGGTCATGGAGTCCGGGAACGCGGAGGGGCCGGACGGGGTCCGGGGCAACGCGAGTATATGGGGATCAATTCGCCCGATTCAGCAAGAACAATGTGGGAACATTGCGGCGTCAGGCCCGGCGATAGCGCTCGTCCTTGGCGAGCAGGACGCCGTTAGCGCCGGCGACCCCCAACTCAAGGCTCAGGGCGATGCGGCGGGCGCGCTCGATGAAGTGGTCGGCCGCCGCCGGAGGGCACACCGCGCGCGCGGTTTGCTCGAACAGCGCAAGCCATCGGTCGAAATGGCTCGCGTCAATGGGAAGAGGCAGGTGCTTGGGCATGGGGCGGCCATGATAGGCGCCGCTCATCAGGGCCACTGAAGACCAG
Organism: Pseudomonadota bacterium; assembly: GCA_040385285.1. Lineage (GTDB taxonomy): Bacteria > Pseudomonadota > Alphaproteobacteria > Caulobacterales > Caulobacteraceae > Brevundimonas. The sequence continues at coordinate 5,536 of JAZKHQ010000033.1, read as the reverse complement.
AACAGGCGCATCTGTTCGAGGTGCGGCGCCCAGTCCCTGATCCTTGCCGCAAAGATGGGTCCCAGAAGGGGATCGGCCCGGACCTTGTCGTAGAAGGCGTCGACCAGGGCTTCGATCATCGCCTCGTCGATGCCGGTGTCACGCCGGATGTCGGCGGTCAGCGCGGCGCGGCGGCTCGGATGGTGGGCCGGGTCGGTCATCACGCCTAGATAGGATCCGGCGTCTCAATCACCATTGCGACCTAATCCCGCAGGAACGCCCCGGTGTTCAGGGTGATGACGCAGGCGTAGTCGCCGCGGCCGTCCGTGGAGCAGTAATCGACGCCGTAGAGGTTGCGCTGGACCTTGTCGGTCGAGCGGAAGGTGCGGCCTTCGCTGGTGAACTCCGAGCCGATGACGGCACTGTGCTCGGCCAGGCCGTCGTAAAAGGTGCGGGCGGCGGCGCCGGTGCACGTGAAGAGCAGCAGGGTGGAGTCCTCGTCCCGGGCGCTGAGGTAGGCGCGGTTGCCCGCGGCCTGGGCGATGCAGTCGGCGTAGAGGCGGCCCCGAAGGGAGGGCAGTTCGCCGGCAACCGGGGTGTAGTCGGGCGCAGCCACGGGCTCGGACGCATCGCCGCCGCCGAAGCCGGGCAGTCTCGGAAGACTGGCGCAGGCGCCCAGCAGGGACGCGGCCAGAATGGGGGCGATCAGGGTGGTTGCGCGCATGGCTTTGGTCTCCTTTGAGCAGCCTGTCATGGCCGCCGGGCAAAGACCATCCGTCGAAAAGGCTTGCGCGAAAGGGCATGTGACCGCATCTTAATCGCTCACAGTATGTGTTTGGAGGCCCGACGATCATGATCAGCCCGCTGGAAATCGGTTTCGCCCTTTCCGCCGCCCTGCTCGTGATCGGCTATGTCTCGACCCTGCCCAAGCCCCAGCCCGTCCGCATCCGCACTCGTGACGCTCGATCGCGTCGCGGCCCGAACGCCTGACGGACACACCCTTTTCGACAATCTGAGCCTGGCCCTGGCGCGTGAGCGCACGGGGCTGGTCGGCCGCAACGGCGCGGGCAAGACCACGCTGCTGCGCCTGATCGCGGGCATGGCTGAGCCCGCCGAGGGCGCGGTGGCGCGCGCCGGGACGGTGGGCTGGCTGGCGCAACGGGGCGAGCCGGCGGCGGATGAGACCGTGGGCCATACGCTAGGTGTCGCGGAGCCGCTCGCGGTGCTGGCGCGGGTGCTGGCGGGCGAGGGAACCGCTGACGATCTGGCCGAGGCGGACTGGTCGCTGGAGGCGCGGCTGGACGAGGTGCTGGCGGAGGTCGGGCTGGGGGGGCTATCGACCGATCGGCTCACGGCGAGCCTGAGCGGCGGTGAGCAGACGCGGCTGCGGCTGGCGGCGCTGTTCCTGGTGCGGCCTGACCTGATCCTGCTGGACGAACCGACCAATAATCTGGACACCGAGGGGCGGGCGATCGTGACCGAGGCCATCGCGCGCTGGCCCGGCGGGGCGGTCGTGGTCAGCCATGACCGCGCCCTGCTGCGGCGCATGGACCGGATCGTGGAGCTCTCGGGGCTGGGCGCGTCGAGCTACGGCGGCGGCTATGACCTTTACGCCGAGCGCAAGGCAGCCGAGCGGGCGGCGGCGGAGCGCGATCTGGAGACAGCCGAGCAGGACGCGCGGCGCGTGGCCCGCGAGAGCCAGAAGGCGGTGGAAAAGAAGACGCGGCGGGACCGGGCGGGCCAGGCGTACGCGATGAGCGGCTCGGCGCCGAAGATCGTGCTGGGCGCCATGGCGCGGCGGGCGGAGGAAAGCAGCGCGCGGGAGAACCGGCTGGCGACGCGGTTGAAGGAGGATGCCGGGGCAGCGCTGGGCGAGGCGCGCGAGAAGGTCGAGCGGGCGCGGGCGCTGGACATCCCCATGCCGCCGACCGGGCTTGCGGCGGGGCGGACAGTACTGACCGTGGATGAGGCCTGCTGGGGACCGGTGCTGAAGCCCGTCAGCCTGAAACTGGTCGGGCCTGAGAGGGTGGCGGTCACCGGGCCGAACGGAGCGGGCAAGACCACGCTGCTGAAGCTGATCGCGGGCGAGCTGACACCGGCCGAAGGGCGGGTCGAACGGCCCGTTGAGGCGGCATTGCTGGATCAGGATGCGGCAATCCTGAGGCCGGACGAGACGCTGGTCGAGGCGTATCGCCGGATGAATCCCGAGGCGACGCCTAACGACGCCCATGCGGCGCTGGCGCGGTTCCTGTTCCGCAACACGGCGGCGCAGCGGACGGCGGGGACCTTGTCAGGCGGCGAGCGGCTGAGGGCTGCGCTAGCCTGCGTGATGAGCGGGGCGAAACCGCAGCAGCTTCTGATCCTGGATGAGCCGACCAACCATCTGGACCTCGACTCGATCGCGGCCGTCGAGGCGGCGCTGCGGGCCTATGACGGCGCTCTGATCGTGGTCAGCCACGACCGGGACTTCCTCGACGCCATCGGCATCGAGCGCGAGATCAGGCTGTGCGGTTGAAGGCTACGGCGCGGCCGTCGCCGGCGGAGGCGCGGCCTGTGGCGCCATAGGCCGAGGGCGTGCCCCGCGCGTCGGTGACCTCGGCGGCGATGGCGCGGACAAGGCCCTCGGAGATGACGCGGGCGGCCTCGACGGCGCGGGCGTGGCGGCCCAGCACGTCTTCGAACGCCTCGGTGTCGCGGATCAGGGCCATGCGGTCGGCGGCGGGGGCGGCGGACAGGATGGCGGGGTTGGCCTTCACCTGGGCCGACTCGCGGCGGTAGACATTCGCCAATTCCTGGGTCTGGGGCAGGCTGGCCATGGCGTCCTGGGGGCGGCGGGCCTCGAAGGCGGCCAGTTCCTTGCCCAGGCGCTCGGTCAGGCGGCGGGTCAGGTCCGACAGCTGGCGCAGGCGGGCCGAGGCGTTCAGGGAGGCGGCGGCGTCGGCGGTCATGCGCCCATCTCCTGCATCTTCATCATCTCGGCCATGACGTCGTCGGCCAGGCCGATGCCGCCGGCCTTGGCGGTCTGTTTGGCCATGGCGTCGATCAGGAAGCTGCGCCATGTGCCCTCAGCCTCGCCCCCGCCGAAGGTCCCTTCGGTCTCAAGACCCTCGAACATGGGCTTGAGCATCTGGGACAGGAACGACGCCTCGAAGGCCTCCGCGGTCTCGCGCATCTTGGCGGTGGGCGCGCGCTGAAGCGTCGGTGCGCCGGCGAGCAGGTCAGGGGAGATGGTCAGGTCGGTCATGCTCACATCACCTCGATGTCGGCTTGCAGCGCACCGGCGGCCTTGATGGCCTGCAGGATCGAGATCATGTCGCGGGGGCTGACGCCGAGGGCGTTCAGGCCGTTGACCAGCGTGGACAGCGAGGTTCCGCCGTTGACGATGCGCATCTGGGTGCCGAGGTCCTCGTCGATGGTGACGTCGGACTGGGGCACGACCACAGTTTCGCCGCCCCGGCTGAAGGGTTCGGGCTGGCTGACCTGGGGCGTTTCCTGAACCGAGACGGTCAGGTTGCCTTGGGCGATGGCGACGGTGGAGACGCGGACCGCTTCGCCCATGACGATGACGCCGTTGACCTCGTCGATGATGACCTTGGCCGGGGTGTCGACGGCGACGGTCAGGTTCTCGATGCGGCTGATGAAGCCCGACATGCCGTAGCCCTGGGGCGCGCGGATCGTCACCACGGTGCCGTTCTCGGCGAAGGCGGTCTGGGGATAGGCGGCGTTGATGGCGGCGGCGACACGCTGGGCCGTGGTGAAGTCGGGGTTGCGCAGGTTCAGGCGGACTTCGGTCTGCGCGCCCAGATCGAAACCGGTCTCGAGCTCGACGACCGCGCCCGAGGCGATGCGGCCCGCGGTCGGCACGCCGCGCGTGACGGAAGAGCCCGAGGCTCCCGAAGCTGAGACGGCGCCCGTCTGGACCGACCCTTGCGCCACCGCATAGACGGCGCCGTCCGCTCCCTGCAGCGCCGTGACGATGACGGTGCCGCCCAGCAGGCTCTTGGCGTCGCACATTGTCGAGACGTTGACGTCGATGCGCGAGCCGGGCGTGGCGAAGGGCGGCAGTTCGGCGGTGATCATGACCGCCGCGACATTCTTGGTGTTGGCGTTGGCGCCGCGGATGTTGACGCCCTGGCGCTCCATCATCCCTTCCAGCGACTGGCGGGTCAGGGGACAGTTGCGTAGGCTGTCGCCGGTGCCGTTCAGGCCGACCACCAGGCCGTAGCCGACCAACTGGTTGGACCTGACCCCTTCGACCGCCGCGATGTCCTTGATGCGGGATTGCGCCATGGCCGGCGCGGCGAATCCGGCCACGGCGGCGGCCGCCAGCAGCGGGGTCAGAAGCGAGGTCAGCAGTTTCTGCATCGGGCAACCCTTGAAACAAACGCGTCGGCCCGTGCGATGCGAGGTTCATGCCGCTGAGAAGTTTCAATGAAAACAGAGCATCAATGACTTTGCAGCGCGGTTGCGACGGCAGTTTCTGCCGGGCCGTTAACCAAACGGTCAGGCTCGCGGGGGATGGTCCGGCATGATCTGGAGTCCGCGCGCATGAAGGTTACTGGCGCCACCCCCGTAGGCCCCACGACAGGCCGCCCGGCCGCTCGCTCAGCCAGCGGGTTCGCCGTGTCGCAAGGCGCCGGAGCCACGCCCGCCTCAGCTGCTACGGCGGCGGGCGCTGTCGGCGGAATCGCAGACGTTTCGGCCCTGATGGCCCTGCAGGGGGTCGAGGACGTCACCGAGCGCCGCCGCCGCGCCGTGCGCCGGGGATCGGGCCTCCTGGACCGGCTGGACGAGCTGAAACTGGCGCTGCTGTCGGATCAGGACGGCGAGGGCGCCCTCAGCGGGCTGCGCCGGACCTTGGCGGAATCACGCCCTGACGACGATCACGCCCCACTGAATGATCTGCTCGATCAGATCGACCTTCGCGCGGCGGTTGAACTGGCCAAGGCCGAAGTTCGCCGCAGCGCAGCATAAATCTCGGAAAACTTAGACAAAACAGCAATCGGCGTCGCGTGTGTGATGAAGAATTGTCACGCCCACGCCGTTAGTGAAGCTTAACAGCATCACGGACACGCGAACCGCGTTGCCGCGACTCTCGACCCTGCCTATAGGCACGTTGCGCGCCAGGGGGGCGCGATGACGAGTGTGAGTGCGACGATGACCGCATTGGCCTCTGCGAAGCCGGTGAGCGACTATCGGCCCAGCGACGACGAACCGTTCATGAATGAACGGCAGCTGGCCTATTTCAAAGCCAAACTGATCGACTGGAAGGACGACATCCTTCGCGAGTCGAAGGGCACGGTGGTGAACCTTAAGGCCGAAACCGAGAACCACCCCGATCTGGTGGACCGGGCGTCCTCGGAATCCGACCGGGCGCTGGAGCTGCGGACCCGCGACAGGCAGCGCAAGCTGATCTCCAAGATCGACGAGGCCCTGCGCCGGATCGAGGACGGCTCCTACGGCTATTGCGAGGAGACCGGCGAGCCGATCAGCCTGGGCCGTCTGGACGCCCGTCCGACCGCGACCCTGTCGGTGGAAGCCCAGGAACGCCACGAGC
>JAZKHQ010000032.1:0-16266 GCA_040385285.1 Pseudomonadota bacterium | reverse complement strand
TCGCTGATGGAGATGGTCGCCGACCGCCTGTGGCTGGCCGCCGACGGCACGGTGAAGCCGTTCGAGGGCGACATGGACGACTACGCCAAATTCGTCCTCGACCGCGCTAAACAGGCCGCCGTGCGCCCATCGCAGATCAAGGCTGAAACCGCTGCGGCCGCAGCGCCCGTGCAGGCCGCCAAGCCTCAGCAGAAGAAGGGCGGACCGTCGCCCTCGACGCTGCGACACGGCGTGAAGAAGGCCGAGGAACGCATGGCGGCCCTCACGGCCGAGCTTGCCCGCATCGACGACGACATGGCCAACGCCGCCGTGTCGAACCCCAAGGCGCTGGAAGGCCTCAGTCGCGCCCGGACGAAGACGCAGGCCGATCTGGATGCCGCCGAAACCGCCTGGGTCGCCGCCGAAGAGGCGCTGGCGGAGGTGTCCTGATGAAGCCCATCGAGTTCACGAAGGAAGAGCGCGCCGCCATCGTGGCCCGCATCCAGACCCATTTCAGCGAGGATCTGGAACAGTCCATCGGCGTCCTGCCGGCTGAGATGCTGCTGGACTTCTTCGGACGCGAGATCGGCGGCTTCTTCTACAATCGCGGCCTGCGCGACGCCCAGGCCGTGGTCTCGGCCAAGGCCGAGGACATCGCCGACGCCATCTACGGTCTGGAACGCGCAACGCCGCGCTGAATCAGCCGCAGTCCACCGACTGGATGATCCCGGTCGCCTCGTCGAAGCGGATGTTCAGCCGGTCGGGCCGCAGGTCCTTGGTGGTCGGGCAGGTGGTGCAGACGATGCGCACATTGGCGCCCGCCGCGAAATCGACGGCGCCGATGTGGCTGCCGATCAGCGACCGCGCGCTTTCCACGTCACAGCGTTGAGGCCCCGGGTCGCCCACGACCGGTTCGGTCGGCGCACAGCCGGCGGCCAGCGCCAGCAGCGGCAGGATCAGCAACGCCCTCATCCGCAGTTCACCCGGGTGATGATGTTGGTCTGGGTGTCATAGATGATGTTCAGCCGCGACGGGCTGTAGTCCATGGTGACCGCGCAGGTGGAGCAGACCACGCGCCAGTTTTCACCGGCGGGCTGGGCCGGCAGGGCGCTGCGGTTCTGGCCGACGAAGCGCTGGTAGGCGCCGGCACGGCACTGGTCGGGGCCGTCCGGCAACGGCGTCGGCGCGGCCTGTTCGGCGGCGGCGCAGGCCCCCAGCGTCAGGACGCCCGCAAGCATCAGGATCGTCTTCATGCGTCTCTCCCTTTGATCAGCCGCAGCGGACCTGTTCGATCAGGTCGGTTTCAGAATTAAAGAATATGTTCAGTCGGTAAGCCGAATAATCTTCAGTGACAGGACAGGTCGTGCAGGCCACGCGCCGGTTCACCACGTCCACCGGAACGGGGATTTCGGTCCTGGGTTTCCCGACCAGCCACTGCATCTCCCGGGCCTTGCACAGGTCGGCGTCAGCATCAGGCATGCGCGTACCGACGGGCCGGCTCTGCTCGGCGTGCTCGACCACGGCGGGGGCGGTCGCTTCCGGACCAGGCGTTGTCGGCGTCGATGTGCAGGCGGCCAGCAGGAGGCCCGCGATCAGGCCGCCTTTTCCCAGCGTCCCTCGGGCGACTGTTTCCAGTAGGCCAGGTTCGCCTCGGCCGCCTTCAGCGCCTTCCAGCGCTCGCGCGCGCCGGTCAGCGCCTGCTCGTCCTGTCCGTCGAAGATGATGAAGCATCGCTCGTAGCTCTCCGTCGGCCCCAGTTCTGACCCGTCCACGATGAACAGCGCCTGAGCGGCGTTCAGGTTCTCGCCCGTCTCGCTCAGCAGGATCGGCTGGCGCTCAGGATGCTCGGCGCCGGCGCGGCCGTGGGCGAGAAAGCTCTCGTCCCGCCACGTCCACAACCGCTCGTCGATCTCGTCCATCCGACGCGGATCGGCGACCCGCACCAGCGCCCGCCAACCCCGCTCCAGCGTCTTGTCCAGCAGTCCGGGCAGCACCTGATCCAGCGAAGAGCGCTCCAGGTGGTAGAACCAGAACTCCGTACTCACGTCCTTCCCCCCGTGCGGGGGAAGGTGGCTCGCGGAGCGAGACGGATGGGGGGTGTCAGCGCCGACGTTCGCCGCATGAACTCGGATCGCATCCAGTACGGTGTTTGGTCGGTCAGTGATCGTCCAGTTCGAGAACCGGAGGACCACAAAGCCCTGAGCGCGCAGCCAGTCGTCACGCTGCTTGTCAGCTTCCTCCCGCAAGGCGTGCACGCCGCCGTCCGCCTCGACCACGAGCTTGACTGCCGGACAGCAGAAATCGGCAACATATGGCCCGAGCGGCATCTGGCGACGAAACCTGAGTCCCTCCACCTGCCTGTCCCGGACCAGCGTCCATAAGATCTTCTCGGCAATGGTCGGCGTCTTTCGTTGACGACGCGCCGCTGCGTATGCCCGATCCACATGGCTGGCCATAAGGGCACGCTAACCGGGAAACGGGGGCGATCACACCCCCCATCCGTCCGGCTGCGCCGGCCACCTTCCCCCGCAAGGGGGGAAGGATCAGTTAGTTTCGTATGCATCCTGAACCATGCGATCCAGGGTACGCACGCCGAAGCCGACGGCGCCGTCCGGGACGGTGGGGTTGGTGCTCTTGTTCACCCATGCGGTCGGCGCGATGTCGAGGTGCGCCCACGGCGTCTTGTTGATGAACCGCTGCAGGAACAGGGCGGCGGTGATCGAGCCGCCGGCGCGGCCGTTGCCGGTGTTCTTCACATCGGCGATCGGGCTGTCGATGTGCTTCTCGTACTGGGTCGGCAGCGGCATGCGCCAGAAGTTCTCGCCCACCTTGCCGGCGGCGTCGAGGATCGGACCGGCCACGGCTTCGTCGTTGGCGTAAAGCGCCGCGAACTCCAGCCCCAAGGCCACGATGGCGGCCCCCGTCAGGGTCGCCAGGTCGATCATGAACTTCGGCTTGAAGCGCTCCTGGGTGTACCAGAGGGCGTCGGCGAGGACGAGGCGGCCCTCGGCGTCAGTGTTGATCACCTCGACCGACTGGCCGGACATGGAGATGACCACGTCACCCGGACGCTGGGCGTTTCCGTCGGGCATGTTCTCGACCAGACCCAGAACGCCCACGGCGTTGACCTTGGCCTTGCGGCCCGCCAGCGCGTGCATCAGGCCGGTCACGGCGGCGGCGCCGCCCATGTCCCACTTCATGTCCTCCATGCCCTCGGCCGGCTTGATGGAGATGCCGCCGGTGTCAAAGGTCACGCCCTTGCCGACAAAGGCGATGGGCTGGTCGCCGGCCTTGCCGCCGTTCCAGGTCATGACGGCCAGCTGGCTGTCGCGGCGGCTGCCCTGCCCCACGCCCAGCAGGGTGCGCATGCCCAGCTTCTCCATCTCGGCCTCGCCGAGGATCTCGACCTTCAGGCCCAGTTTCTCCAGACCCTTGACCCGGCGGGCGAACTCTTCGGGGTAGAGGACGTTGGCCGGCTCGGCGACCAGATCACGGGCGAAGATCACGGCGTCAGCCACGGCCGACAGCGGCCCGTAAGCGGCCTCAGCCGCTTTCGGATCGGCGGCGACGACGCGCACGGTGGTGATCGACGGAATTTTCTCCGGCTTCATCGTCGTGCGGTATTTGTCGAAACGGTAGGCGGCCAGACGCACGGCGAAGCCGGCGCGAGCGGCCTGATCGGCGCTCAGATGCCCGGCGTCGATGGTCAGGGTCTCGGCGCCCGTCAGCTTGACCGCGTGATAGGCGGCGCCCGCGGCGGCTTCCAGGGCCAGATCGTCGAACTTCGCGGAATCACCGGCGCCGGTCAGCACCACGGTATCGGCCTTCACCTCCGACGGCGCGGCCACGACCAGGGTGCTGTTCAAGCCGCCGGTGAAGCGGCTGGCGGCAACGGCACGACCCAGCGCGCCGTCCTGTTTGGCGCCTTCATGAACCAGCAGGGCCAGCACCTGGGAGGCGCTGGCCTCAGCGACGAATTCGACTTTCATTGAGCACTCACTCCGGCCGGGCGCGCCCGGTCCTGATACTGGATGACGTGGGCGAGTCAGCCTGTTTCGCCGACGCACCCGGATGTGTATTAGATGCGCCGCAACGCAGCCGCCTGCAACCGGGCGATCTCATACCGCCCATGACCCTGATTCAAGGCTATCTTTTCCGCCAGATCGCTCTGCCCGTCGCGGCGGCGTGTGCGGCGCTGGTCGGAATCGGCATTCTGAGCCAGAGCCTTGACCAGCTCGAGGTCATCGTCGAACGGGGCCAGAGCCTTTGGGTCATGCTGAAGCTGACCCTGCTGGCGACGCCGCAGCTGCTGGCCGTGATCCTGCCCATCGGCCTGTTCGTCGGCGCCCTGATGGCCCTGACCCGGCTGCAACGGGAACAGGAGCTGACAGCCGCCTTCGCCGCCGGCATGACCCGCTGGGCCGTGATCCGCCCCGCCGTCCGTCTGGCGTTCATCGTCACGGCCCTGGCCTTGCTGACCAGCACGTTGTTGCAGCCCTGGGCCCAGCGCGAGGCCCGGCGCGAGGCCTTCGCCGTCCGCACCGACCTGGCCGCCCTGCTGGTGGAGGAAGGCCGTTTCGTCCAGGGTCCGGACGGCCTGACCGTCTATGTGCAGCAGATCGAACAGAACGGCCTGCTGAAGAACCTCTTCATCTATCTGGACAACGGCAAGACCGTCACGACGTGGGATGCATCCGAGGCCCGCTTCGGTCGCGTCGACGGCCTGCCGGTCCTGACGATGCAATACGGCTCGATGCAGCGGTATTCGCCGAACGGCGTACTCGAGTATTTCTCGTTCGACCGCTACGCGTTTGACCTGTCGCCGTTCACCAGGAATGACGAGCGGGTGAAGTTCAAGACGTCGGACCTGTGGCTGACCGACCTGCTCGATCCGACACCGGCGCTGCTGCGTGACACCGGCTCGCGCGGCGAGCTGCTGGCCGAGGCCAACGCCCGGCTGTCGGCGCCGCTCTACGCCCTGACGGCCATGGCCATGGCGCTGGCGGCCATCCTCGGTGGACAGTTCAGCCGCACCGGCTATGCGCTGCGCATAGCCAAGGCCTCGGGCGCTTTCCTGATCGTGCGGGTCGTCGGCTACGGCCTGGTCGCCGCCAGCGGCTGGAACGCCTGGCTGAACGTGTTCCAGTATCTGCTGCCTCTCGGCGTCGCCGTCATCGCGCTGCGCATCCTGTTCGCGGCGTTGAAGCCCAGACGGCATCGAAACTGGCCTGGCGTGGCCTTCCTGAAGGCGAGGTTCGCATGAGCCCCGCCTTCCTGCGGCTGGGCCGCATCGAACGCTATGTGCTGGTCCAGCAGCTGCGCTCGCTGGGCGTGGCGCTGGCGATCATTTCGGCGCTGGTGATGCTGATCGACTTCGTCGAGATCTCGCGCGGCGTCGGCTCGGACGTCGATCTGTCCGGCGTGCGCATCCTCGGCCTGATGCTGCTGAAGTCGCCGGCGGTGATCGTGCAGCTGCTGCCATTCGTCTTCCTGTTTGGAACGCTGGCGGCCTTCGTCGGGCTCAACCGGCGCAGCGAACTCATCGCCATGCGGGCGGCTGGGATTTCGGCCTGGCGCTTCGTATTGCCGGCCGCGGGCGCGGCGCTGGCGCTCGGCGTGCTGACGGTCGTGGCGCTCGGCCCCCTCGCCTCATCCGGCGACGGCCTGTTCCAGCGCGAACGCGAACGCATCTCTGGGTCAGTGCGCGGGGCCGAGCGGCAGGAGGCGGTGTGGCTGCGCGAAGGCGACGCCAAACGCCAGATGGTCATCCGCGCCCAGCGTCAGGACCGCCGCAACGCCCGCCTGCTGGGCGTCAGCTTCTTCATCTACACGACCGACCCGGACGGCCGCCGCGCCTTCTCGGAACGGATCGACGCCGCCTCGGCCTCGCTGGCCGCCGGCCGCTGGCGGCTGGTGGACGCGATCGGCGCCCAGACGGGTCAGCGCGCGGTGCGTTACGCCGTGCTCGACCTGCCCTCGGCCCTGGCGGACGAAGAGGCGTTCGAGCGGTTCGCCCGGCCCCAGTCGACGCCCTTCTGGTCCCTGCCCGGCCAGATCACGCGCATCGAGGACGCCGGCTTCTCGTCCACCGCCTACCGTCTGCGGCTGCAACAGCTTCTGGCCACGCCCCTGATGTTCGCCGCCATGGCCATCCTGGCGGCGGCCTTCTCGCTCAGGCTCATGCGGCTGGGCGATCTGGCGCGGATGAGCGCGGCGGCGGTGGTGCTCGGCTTCGGCTTCTTCTTCGTCAACCAATCGTCGGCGGCCTTCGGCGCGGCCGAGGTGATCCCGCCGGTGGTCGCCGCCTGGCTGCCCGCCATATTGACGGCGCTCGCGGCCTTCACCTTGCTGTTCTATACCGAAGACGGCTAACCCGAGCCGATGAGTCCCGCCCGCATGCAGCGTCCCCCCAGCGCCCGATCAGGAGCTCTGCGCAACCGCCTACTGGCCGGTGTCGCGGCGCTGGCCTGCGCGCCCTGGCTGGCGGGGGCGGCGGCGGCCCAGACCGCGCCCGCTGTCGGTCCCGACGGCCTGACCCCCGAGGCGGTCTACATCGACGCCGCCGTCGCCGCGCGTCAGGGCGATCTGATCACCGCCGAGGGCACGCAAGGCGATCGCGTCACGGCGCGTTTCCGCGGTCATCTGCTGCGCGCGGGTCGCCTTGCCTACGACATGGCGGCAGGCACCGCCGCCGCGGCCGACCGGGTCGAGGTGATCGATCCGCAGGGAAACCGGGTCTACGCCAGCCTGCTGGAGCTGGATCAGGATCTCGAGGCCGGCGTGGCCGTCGACTTCGCCACCCGCACAGCCGACGGCGCCAGCCTGATGGCCGCCACCGCCGTGCGCCGCTCGCCGACCCTGAACGAACTGAACTACGTCATCTTCACCCCCTGCCCGATCTGCGACGCCGAGGGGAAGCCCAAGCAGCCCTCGATCTCGATCCAGGCCGAACGGGTGGTCCAGGACGAGAGCCTGCGGGCCGTCATCTACCGCAACGCCATTTTCAGGATCGGCGGCGTGCCGGTGCTGTATCTGCCGGTCTTCGCCCACCCCGACCCGACGGTCGACCGCGCCTCGGGTTTCCTGGTGCCCACGGTCAACTACGACCAGGACCGGGGCGTCAGCTATGAGCAGCCTTATCTGATCGTGGTTTCGCCGTCCGAGGACTGGCTGATCAGCCCCCAGATCAATGCCGAGGTCTCGCCCCTGCTGAACGCCCAGTGGCGGCGGCGTTTCGCCAACGGGACAATCGTCGCGCGCGGCGGCTACACCTACGCCCGCAACTTCGGCGACTTCGACCGCGATCCGCCGTTCGGCGACATCGACACCGATCCCGACATCCCGCTGGACCAGGAACACCGCAGCTATCTGCTGGCCCATGGCGAGTTCGATCCCTCCGGGCCGTGGCGCTGGGGCTTCACGGCGGAGCGCACGTCGGACAAGACCCTGTTCGACCGCTACGACATCCGTGATCCCTATCAGGACAACGGCCTCTACTACGGCGACCAGCGCCGCCTCATCAGCCAGATCTACGCCGAGCGCCAGACGGCGCGATCCTACCTTTCGGTCGCCGCCTTCGACATGCAGAGCCTGCGGGTCCAGACGGCCGTCGAGGATGCGCCGGGCCTGAACATCTTCGAAAGCGACGACAGCCTGCCGCTGGTGGCGCCGCTGGTCGAGGCCCGCTGGGAGCCGGAAGGTCCGGTGTTCGGCGGCCGCCTGCGCCTGCGCGGTTCGTCCGTGGCCCTGACCCGCGACGCCTACGTCGGCGGCCCTGTGCTGCGGCCAGAGATCATTCCCGTCGGCCCGACCGCCGGCCTGCCCGGCGTCGACACCCGCCGCGTCACCGGCCAGATCGACTGGCGCCGCGTGCTGATCTCCGCCGCCGGAGTGCGGTGGGAGCCGTTCGTCGACCTGCGCGCCGACTTCTACTCCATCGACGACCTGCCGCCCTTCCTCGGCATGGACGGCGAGACGGTGACCCGCAACCGGCTCAGCGCCGGGCTGGACGTCAGCTATCCGCTGGTCCGCCGCTTCGCCTCGGGCGCCGATCTGGTGATCGAGCCGCTGGCCCAGCTGTCATGGTCCAGCAAGTCCGACCTCGACCCCCGCATCCCGATCGAGGACAGCCAGACCATCGAACTGGACGAAAGCTCGCTGTTCCGCATGGACCGCTTCCCCGGTTACGACCTCTATGAGGGCGGCACGCGCTTCACGGCGGGCGCCCGGGCGAGCCTGCGCTGGGACGATATCCGCAGCGCCAGCCTGTTCATCGGTCGCAGCTGGCGCGAGGACGAGCTTCCCGGCCTGCTCGCCGTCCTGCCCAATCCGAATCCGCTGGACCCGATCCAGCTTTACGACCCCTCGGGCCTGGCGGCCCAGACCTCCGACTGGGTGGTCCAGGGCGAGTTTTCGCCGTCCGACCGCATCCGCGGCTGGGGTCACGCCACCATCGACGGATCCGGCGACGTGCGCCGCGCCGAGGCCTCGGTCGACGGCCGTTGGGGCAAGCGCAACCTCGCCACCGTCAGCTACATCGTCGACCGGTCCAATCCGCTGTCCTCGACCCTCAACCGTAACTACGAGTTTGTGCAGCTGTCGGCCCAGCAGTTCGTCTACGGCAACTGGGGCGTGACCGCCGCCGGCGTCGCCGATCTGGAGCGCGACACCATCACCCGCTCCGAGGTCGGCCTGCTGTTCGACGACGACTGTTTCCGCTTCGAGATCGGCTATCGCCGCGACAACACCCAGGTGCGACCGTCCGGCCCGTCCGACGGCGTTTATATCCGCCTAAACCTCGCCACTTTCGGGGGTTCAGGTTATGGACGGGGCGACCAGCGTTGGTAGAGACGCAAATGGGGGGCGCGCAATCTCGCAAGGCTTTGCAAAATCACGCAAAGCACCGGGACCGCGCCGCTTTGAGGAACCAGGACGAACAATGCGTTTGATGCGTTTTACGGCGTGCGTTGCGATGAGCACGCTTATGGCGACCGGGGCCCTGGCCCAGACGGCGCCGGGCTCGCAACCGGCTCCCCAGGCGGCCGGCCGGCTGAATCCCGCCGCCGCCAATGCGCCCCAGCGCGCCATTCCGGTGACTCAGTTCGCCCTGGCCGACGGCATCATCGCCACGGTCAACGACCGCATCATCACCGGCTTCGACCTGCGCCAGCGCATGCTGCTGCTGATCGCCCTCAGCGAGGTCCAGCCGACCCAGGAGAACCTGCCCGCCATCCAGCAGGAAGCGCTCAATGCGCTCGTCGACGAACGGCTGCAGGCCGAGGAGCTGACGAACTACAAGGATCTGGTGATCTCCGACGAGGAGGTGAACGCCGAAATCGCCGCCATGGCCCAGGAGGCCGGCGCGACTCCCGAAAGCTACGTGCGCTTCCTTGAGCAGGGCGGCATCCGCCCCTCGACCCTCCGCGAATACCTCCGCACGGCGATCGGCTGGCGGGAACTGGTCGGCGGCCGCTTCGGCAGCCGCTCGCGCGTCAGCCGCGCCCAAGTCGAGCAGACCCTGCGCCAGGAAGCCGATTCGGCCTCGAAGAAGCGTTACCGCGTCGGTGAAATCTACATCGAGGCCGCCCGCGTCGGCGGCATGCAGCAGGCCGTGAACGGCGCCCAGCAGCTGGTCCAGCAGATGATCGCCGGCGCGCCCTTCCAGGCTGTGGCCCGCCAGTTCTCGGCCGCGCCGTCCGCTGTGCGCGGCGGCGATTCCGGCTGGCTGGTCGAGGGCACCATGCTGCCCGCCCTGCAGCAGACGTTCGACAATCTTCAGGTCGGCCAACTGTCCAATCCCATCGTCGTCGAGGGCGGCGTCTACATCATCTACATGATAGACAAGCAGGACGGCGCGGGGACCACCATGGTCCAGCTGAAGCAGATCATGATCGAGGCGCCGGACACCGCCACGACCGAACAGGTCTCCGCCGCGACCGCGCGTCTGGAGGCCATGCGTCCCCAGCTGACCTGCGACACCATCCTGCCGCGGGCCACGTCCGAGGCCGGACTGCTGGGCGCTGACCTGGGCGAGAGCGACGTCGCCAACCTGTTCCCGGCGTTCCAGAACTTCGCCCAGACGGCCCGTGTCGGCGAGATCAGCACCCCGGTGCGCTCGCCCCTGGGCGTGCACGTCCTGGCCCTGTGCGGCCGCCGCGTGGGCGGCGCCGAAGCGGCGACCTATCGCGACGTCGAAAGCCGGCTGCAGCGCACCAACCTGGCCATGCTGGGGCGGCGTTACATGCGCGACCTGCGCAACGACGCCCTGATCGAGTTCAAGTAATGCCCGCGCCGGCCCCCCTGGCCCTGTCGCTGGGGGAGCCGGCGGGCATCGGTCCCGAGATCATCGCCGCCGCCTGGCGCGCGCTGTCCGTCGAAGGCCCCGTCTTTTGCGTCATCGGCGACGCCGCCCTGATGCGCCGTCAGGGCGTGCCCGTTCAGGCCGTGCCGTCCATCGGTGAGGCCGCGGCCGTCTTCGCCCGCGCCCTGCCCGTCCTCGACATGCCCCTGCCCGCACAGGTCATGCCGGGCCGGCCGGAGGCCGCCAACGCCGGCTCTGTCGCCGACTGGATCGAGACCGCCGTCGGCCTGGCCCTGTCGGGCGAGGCGTCGGGCGTGGTCACCAGCCCCATCGCCAAGGCGCCGCTCTACGCCGCCGGCTTCCGCTTTCCCGGCCATACCGAGTTCATCGCCGACCTGACCGCCGACGCGCCCTTCAGCGGCACGCGGGGCCCGGTGATGATGCTGACGGCCAGGGACCTGCGCGCCTGCCTCGTCACCATCCATGCGCCCCTGTCGGAGGTGCCCGAACTGGTCACCGCCGAGCGGGTCATCCGCACCGCGCGGGTCGTGCACGAGTCCATGCGCCGGGATTTCGGCATTGCCCGGCCCCGGCTGGCCCTCGCGGCGTTGAACCCCCACGCCGGCGAAAGCGGCTCCATCGGGCTGGAGGAGATCGAGGTGCTGCGTCCCGCCGCCGAGGCCCTGCGCGCCGAAGGGATAGCGATCACCGATCCCCTGCCCGCCGACACCATGTTCCATGACGAGGCGCGGGCGAACTATGACGCCGCGATCTGCCTCTATCATGACCAGGCCCTGATCCCGGTGAAGACGCTCGACTTCTGGGGCGGGGTGAACACCACGCTCGGCCTGCCGGTCATCCGCACCTCGCCCGACCACGGCACCGGTTTCGACATCGCCGGCAAGGGCCTCGCCCGCCCCGACAGCCTGATCGCGGCCATCCGTCTGGCCGGACAGATGGCGGCGGCCAGAAGCGGCAATTCTTGATCCTTCTCCCCCCGGGGGAGAAGGTGGCATGCGAAGCATGACGGATGAGGGGGCTGGCGGCCTATGTGGCAAACGCCGGACAAAACACACCGTGCTCAACGGCAGCGGCGAAAACTGACCCACGCCGAGGAAGTATTCTGACAGACCGTGCGTAATCGAGGCTTTGAAGGTTTGAAGTTCCGAAGGCAATCGCCCCTGGCCGGCGTGGTGTGTGATTTCGTCTGTCCCGAGCTTCGATTGGTCGTGGAACTGGACGGCGGCGTTCATGCCCTTCATGAGGTGCGGGATGCGGAACGAGATGCAAGGCTGGAAGAGGCAGGGTTCAAGGTGGTGAGGTCGAGCAACCAAGCCTTCCTCTCGAACCCCAATGTCCTGTTGGATTCGATCCGCAATCGGGCAGCGGAGATGGGGAAACAGCCCCCTCATCCGTCTCGCTCCGCGAGCCACCTTCTCCCCCGAGGGGAGAAGGATTGATGTCAGACCTCCCCACCCTCCGCGAAAGCCTCGACGCTCACGGCCTGCTGGCGAAGAAGAGCTTCGGCCAGCATTTCCTGCTGGACCTGAATGTGACGCGCAAGATCGTGCGCCTCGCCGGTCCGTTCGAGGGCCGCGCGGTGATCGAGGTCGGCCCCGGCCCCGGCGGCCTGACCCGGGCCCTGCTGGAAAGCGACGCCGGGCAAGTGGTGCTGGTCGAGAAGGACCCGCGCTTCATCCCCCTGCTGTCCGAACTCGATGACGGCTCCGGCCGCCTGCGGATCGTCGAAGCCGACGCGCTGAAGGTTCACGAGGCCGATCTGGTCGAGGGCCCGGTGCACATGGTGTCGAACCTGCCCTACAACGTCGGCACGCCGCTGCTGATCAAGTGGCTGACCGGCCCGTGGCTGCCGCACAGCCTGACCCTGATGTTCCAGAAGGAAGTGGCCGAGCGGGTCGTGGCCGGGGTCGGCGACGACGCCTATGGCCGGCTCGCGGTCATCGCCCAGGCCGTGTGCGAGGCGCGGCTGGTCATGCACCTGCCCCCCGCCGCCTTCACCCCGCCGCCCAAGGTGTCATCCGCCGTCGTCCACCTGACGCCCCACGCCGTGCGCCCCGAGCCCGCCATGCTGAAGAAGCTGGAGCGCGTCACCGCCGCCGCCTTCGGCCAACGCCGCAAGATGCTCCGCTCCAGCCTGAAACAGCTCGGCGGCGCCGCCCTGTGCGAGGCCGCCGGCATCGAACCCGACGTCCGGGCCGAAGTCGTGGACGTGGCCGGCTTCCTGCGGCTGGCCAGAGCGCTTCCCTAATTCCCTTCTCCCCACCGGGGGAGAAGGGTCAGAATCAATAGAACTCGGCCTCGGGATCCAGCTCCGCGCCGGACGGCGCCTGCGCCCGCGTGGCCGCCTCCGCCGCGATCCGGTCCATCCGCGCCTGCCGCTCGCGCCGCTGGGCCTCGAAGTCCGGCAGCGGCTCGTCAAAGCCGAACGACATCGGCCTTCCTTCGCTCCGAACGGTGACAACGGCGGTGTCCGGCGGTCTCTCTGCCGGCGGCTGCGAGGTCCAGCGGCGGGGCGCGGGCATCGGCAGGGGCTCGTCGTCCCAATATCCCTGATCGGGCGCCGCGTCATAGCCGGCCGGCTGCACATACGGATGGTGCTGGTAGCCGTCGACCACCTCGCCCACATCCATCACGCCGCCCGGTATGGGCACGGGTTCGCGAGGATCGACCACGGCGATGCTGACGGCCGGACCATCCGTGCGCGCCACCGCATCCTTCGCGGGCGCCATCAGCGCCACGGCGACGGCGACCAGCGCCACGGTGCCCAAAGCGGCCGCCACGCCCGTATGGGTTCTTGTCCAGTTCATCGCACGGCTCCGCGTTCCCTGACGAAAAAGCGCGAAGGCCCTGGCGGTTGCCTCTAGACCGCCTCGGTCAGCAGGGCCTGCGTATAGGCCTCGACCCAGGTGTTGCGCGACCGCTTGCTGCGTTCGGCGTGATAGATGTGGGTCAGCTCGGAATAGCTGCGGTCAAAGTCGTCGTTGACGAAGACGTAGTCGAACTCGCCCGAGTGCTCGATCTCGCCCTTGGCGTTCTGGATGCGGCGCTCGATGACCTCGTCGGCGTCCTGCGACCGGGTCACCAGGCGGCGGCGCAGCTCGGCCAGGCTGGGGGGCAGGATGAAGACCCGCACCGCGTCGCCCGGGCATTTGGCGGCGATGTCGCGCGCGCCCTGCCAGTCGATATCGAACAGCACGTCCCGTCCTTCGGCCAGCGCCCGGTCGATCGGCCCGCGGGGCGAGCCGTAGCGCGCGCCGTGCACATCGGCCCATTCCAGGAAGGCGTCGGCGTCGATCAGGCGCTGGAACTCGGCGTCCTCGACGAAGTGATAGTCGCGGTCGGCAACCTCGCCCGGGCGGATGCCGCGCGTGGTCATCGACACCGACAGCTCCAGCCCGCCGTGATCGGCCATCAGACGGCGGCACAGCGACGTCTTGCCCGCGCCCGAGGGGCTGGCGACGATCAGCAGGACGCCGCGGCGGGGGGTGCGTTCATTCGACATTCTGGACCTGTTCCCGCAACTGCTCGATCACCGCCTTCAGCTCCAGGCCGATTCCGGTGAGCGCGGTCGTAGCCGATTTCGAGCACAGGGTGTTCGCCTCGCGCATGAATTCCTGCATCAGGAAGTCGAGTTTCCGCCCGGCGGGGGGTTGCTGCAACAGGGTGTGGGCCGAGGCGACGTGCGCCGTCAGCCGATCCAGCTCCTCACGCACGTCGGCCTTGGTCGCCAGGGCCGCGGCCTCCAGATAGACCCGCTCCTCCAGCCCCGGCGCATCGGGGGCCAGATCCTGCATCCGGCGGGCGAAACGGTCGCGGATATGCTCGACCTGCGCCTGGGCCTCGCCTTCGGCCGAGGCGACCAGCGTCTCGATGCGGCCGATGAAGTCGGTGATCACGGGCGTCAGCTGCGCCCCTTCCCGCTCGCGCGAAATCTTCAGCGCATCCAGCGCCGCCTCGACCGACGCAGCCATCGCGGCCTCGACCGCCGCCTTCGCCTCGGCGTCCTCTTCCTCTTCCGGCGCCTCCAGCACGCCGCGCAGGCCCAGCAGGCCGTCGGCGGACGGGGGCGTCGCCCCATCCTCGGCCAGCCGGTTGGCCAGCATCAGATAGCGGGCCAGCACGTCCTCGTTCACGATCAGGCCCGCCGCGCCGGGCTCGGCCCGCTTCGCCTGCACCCCCACCGTCACCTGGCCCCGGCTGAGGCGCGCCTGCGCCGCCGCCTTGGCCAGCCGCTCCAGATTGTCGAAGCCGGGCGGCCCGCGGAAGCGGACCTCCAGATTGCGGCCGTTGACCGAACGCGCCTCGACCGACCAGTTCCAGCCGTCGACCGCGCCGTCCGCGCGGCCGAAGCCGGTCATCCCGGAAAGGCTCACGGGCGGGCGTCTTGCGGAATGGTGATGACCTTGGCACCCGGCGGCACGACCAGCGCCGGCGCGCCTTCCGGCGCTGCCGGAACCTCGGGCGCCGCTTCCGGCGGCAGACCCGCCCGCTGGCGCTCGATGGCGCGCCAGCGCGCGACATTGGCCAGATGCTGGTCATAGGTCGAGGCGAAGACGTGCCCGCCCGTGCCGTCCGCCACGAAGAACACGTCGTTCGACGGCGGCGGGTTCAGCACCGCCGCGATGGCGTCCTTGCCCGGATTGGCGATCGGCGTCGGCGGCAGGCCGTCGATCTGATAGGTGTTCCACGCCGTCGGCCGGTCGATCTCCGACCGTCTCAGGCCCCGGCCCAGCGACCGTCCCCGGGTGATGCCGTAGATGATGGTGGGATCGCTCTCCAGCCGCATCCCCTGACGCAGCCGGTTGGAGAAGACGGCGGCTACGCGCGGCCGTTCCGACGCGATGCCCGTCTCCTTTTCGACGATGGAGGCCAGGATCACGGCTTCTTCGGCGGTCCGCACAACGCTGTTCGGCCCGCGCCGCGCCCACAGCGCGGCCAGGTTGGCAGCATGCGCCCTCTGCATCCGCTCGATGACCGAGGCGCGCGTCTGGCCCCGGCTGATCTCGTAGGTGTCGGGCCACAGGCTGCCCTCGGGCGGAACCTCGACCTCGCCGGTCAGCACGGACTGCTTCATCAGGATGTCCACCGCCTGGGCCGACGACCAGCCCTCGGGCAGGGTCACGAAGTGGCGCACCACCCGCCCGTCGACCAGCAGGCTCAGCACCGAGCGCAGCGAGGCGCCCGACGGCACCTCGTATTCGCCCGCGCGCAGCCGGCGGTCCGCGCCGGTCAGGCTGGCGGCGGCCTTGAACATGTCGGTCGAGCGGATCACCCCCGCCGATTTCAGATTGGCCGCGATGGCCGAGACCCCGGCCCCGCTGGGCAGGGTGATGATGGTGCTTTCGCCGACCCGCGCCGACGGTCCGGGGGCGTAAAACACGCTCCATCCCCACACCAGCGCACCGATCAGGAACAGGCTGAAGGTCGCCGACGCCGTCAGCAGCGCCACCCCCATGCCGGACTTTTCCACCCGCGGAGCCCCCGCTCCTCTGCGGAAGATGCCCATGTCAGCCGACCTTTTTGAAAATCACGGAGGCGTTGGTGCCGCCGAAGCCGAAGCTGTTGGACATCGCCACGTCGATCTTGCGCGGCCGCGCCTTGTTCGGCGCCAGATCCAGCGCCGTCTCGTGCTCGGGGTTGTCCAGGTTGATCGTCGGCGGCGCGATCTGGTCGCGGATCGCCAGGATCGAGAAGATGCACTCGATGGCCCCGGCGGCGCCCAGCAGGTGGCCCGTCATCGACTTGGTCGAGGACATGGTGACGTTCTTCGCATGGTCGCCGACCAGCCGCTCGACCGCCCTGGCCTCGATCCAGTCGGCCATGGTCGAGGTGCCGTGGGCGTTGATGTAGTCCAGGTCCGACGGCTCCAGCCCGGCCCGCTTCAGCGCCGCCTTCATGGCGCGCAGGCCGCCGTCGCCGTCCTCGGACGGGGCGGTGATGTGATAGGCGTCGCCGCTCATGCCGTA
>JAZKHQ010000031.1:0-8221 GCA_040385285.1 Pseudomonadota bacterium | reverse complement strand
GTCACGTTGACCACGGCAAGACGACGCTGACGGCGGCGATCACGATGACGCTGGCGAAGGCCGGCGGCGCGAAGGCGATGAACTACGCCGACATCGACGCTGCGCCGGAAGAGAAGGCGCGCGGCATCACGATCAACACGGCGCACGTGGAATACGAGACGGCCAACCGTCACTACGCCCACGTCGACTGCCCGGGCCACGCCGACTATGTGAAGAACATGATCACGGGCGCGGCGCAGATGGACGGCGCGATCCTGGTGGTTTCGGCCGCTGACGGCCCGATGCCGCAGACGCGCGAGCACATCCTGCTGGCCCGTCAGGTCGGCGTGCCGGCGCTGGTCGTCTACATGAACAAGGTCGACCTGGTCGACGACGCCGAGCTGCTGGAGCTGGTGGAGATGGAAGTGCGCGAGCTGCTTTCGTCGTACCAGTTCCCGGGCGACGACATTCCGATCACGGCGGGTTCGGCCAAGGCCGCGACCGACGGCGTGAACCCGGAGATCGGCGAGCAGTCGATCCTGAAGCTGATGGAGACGGTCGACAGCTACATCCCGCAGCCGGAGCGTCCGGTGGACCTGCCGTTCCTGATGCCGGTGGAAGACGTCTTCTCGATCTCGGGCCGCGGCACCGTGGTGACCGGTCGCGTCGAGCGCGGCATCGTCAAGGTCGGCGAGGAAGTCGAGATCGTCGGCATCCGTCCGGTCCAGAAGACGACCTGCACGGGCGTCGAAATGTTCCGCAAGCTGCTGGACCAGGGCCAGGCGGGCGACAACGTGGGCGTGCTGCTGCGCGGCACCAAGCGTGAAGACGTCGAGCGCGGTCAGGTGCTGTGCAAGCCGGGTTCGATCACCCCGCACACCAAGTTCCTGGCCGAGGCCTACATCCTGACCAAGGAAGAAGGCGGCCGTCACACGCCGTTCTTCACCAACTACCGCCCGCAGTTCTACTTCCGCACCACGGACGTGACCGGCATCGTGCACCTTAAAGAGGGTGTCGAGATGATCATGCCCGGCGACAACGCCGAGCTGAACGTCGAGCTGATCACCCCCATCGCCATGGAAGAGAAGCTCCGCTTCGCCATCCGCGAAGGCGGCCGCACCGTCGGCGCCGGCGTCGTCGCAAAGATCATCGCCTGATCGATCTTCTGAACGGCTAAAGATCAGCCCCGCCGGAGCAATCCGGCGGGGCTTTTTCTTGGCCTAAACGAAACGGACGGTGACTCCCGGCTTGACCGCGTCGGCCAGCCGCCAGGCGTCCCAGTTGGTCAGGCGGACGCAGCCGTGGGAGGCGGTCTTGCCGACCTTGTCCGGGTCCGGCGTGCCGTGGATGCCGTAGCTGGGGCGGTTCAGATCGATCCAGACGACGCCGACGGGATTGTTCGGGCCGGGCTTCACCACAACGCGGTGGGTGGTCTCGCCATAGCTGAGCTTCTTCGGGTCGAAGATGTAGTCGGGATTGCGGGCGACCCCGTTGACCTTGACCGTCCCGGACGGCGTCGGGTTGTCGCCTGAGCCGATGGTCGCCGGATAGTAGGCCAGCAGGGCGCCGTCGGCGGCGAAGGCGCGCAGCGACCCCTCCGCCTTGTCGATGACGATGTGATCGACCGGGCCGGGCAGGGGACGGGTGTCCACGGCGGGCACTGACAGACGCTGGCCGACGCGCATGAAGTCCGCGCCGGGGTTCATGGCCCGCAGCAGCCCCTCGGTGACGTGGAAACGCTCGGCCAGCGCCTCGACCACATCGCCGAAGCCCATGTGCGCCTGCCGTCCCTGCGCCACCAGTTCGGTGGGAACAACGCCGAGATAGGGTCCGGCGATGTCCTGCTGGGTGATGACGTACTCGGTCGTGACCGCGCCGGGCCCCGTCTGAACCAGGCGCTGGAAGACCTCGGCGTCCAGTTCGCCGTCGGCGGGCAGCCCCTGCGCGGTCTCGAAGGCCTTCAGCGCCTGATGCATGTTCGATCCGGCCAGGCCGTCGATGGCGCCGGGTCCGAAGCGGGCGCGCTCCAGCAGGATCTGCGCGCGGATCAGAGCGGCCTCAGGAAGCGCCGGAGAGGGCGGGACAGGCTGGGCGACAGGGTCGGCGGGCTTCAGCGTCGCGGGCGGGGGCGGGGCATAGACCGCGGCCTCAATGGCCTGACGCGACAGCGGCCCGGCGTTCCGGGCTGACGCAGGCGCGCTCGCCGACCCGCTCCCTGAAGGCGCAGGATCGGGAGAACCGCAGGCGGTGACGAGCAGCGCGCCTGCGGCGGCGAGGATCAGGCGAGAGGACATGCGGGCTCCGGACAGCTTGGCCTTGGTGAATCCCTCAAGACCGCGCCTGTTCCAGAACGCCGGTCAGTCGTTGGGCGCGCCCGTGGCGGGATCCGTGGCGGTTTCGCCGGAGTTGGACGAGCCCTCGGACCCGCGCGGCTCGGTCGCCGGACGCGGCGGCTGGCCCTCGCGGGCCGGGGTGCGCTGGTTTTCGTTCTCGGTCTGGCGGTTGTCGGGGCGGGGATCGGTCATGGCGGTTCCTGAGAGGTTCGAAGGGAGAACGCCCGGCGGCCCGGCAAGGTCCCGTTCACCATTCTCCTGAACCGCGTTGAAACACGCCTGGGCCTAGAACCGCAGACAGGAAGCGCCGTCCGCGGCGCGTCGGGGTTACGTCATGGCGTCTGCGCTCACAGTCGATTTCGTCAAGGCGGACGCGCTGAGCGATGGCGACTGGGCGCTGTGGCGGTCGATGGTCGACGCCAATCCCGACCTCGCCAGCCCCTATTTCCGGCCCGAGTTCACGCAGATCGCGGCGGCGGTCAGCCCGCGCGCGGCCATCGCCGTGCTGAGCCGGGGCGGCGAGACGGTCGGCTTCTTCCCGCACCAGCGCCGGGGCGGGGCGATCCTGCCGCTGGGCGCGCCGATGAACGACTATCACGGCGTCATCGCCATGCCGGGCGCGGCGCCGTCGCTGGATGAACTGGCGCCGTTGCTGGACGCCGGGCGGCTGAGCGTGTCGGCCTGGGTCGGCGAAGGATCGGCGGGTCAGGCGCGCACCACCATGATGGCGGTCCTGCCCGAGGGCGGGTTCGACCCCTGGTACGCCGAGCGCCGCCAGACCTTCGGCAAATTCTTCAAGGACAAGGAGCGGGCCCGCCGCAGCCTGGAGACCGAGTTCGGCCCGATCCGTGTGGAGCACGGCATCCGCGATCCGCGGATGCTGGACGACCTGATCGCCCTGAAACAGGACCAGTACCGGCGCACGGCGCGGCACGACGTCTTCGCCTGTGGCTGGACGCGGGACCTACTGCACGGCCTTCTCAGCCATCCCGGCCCGGACTTCGGCGCCTCGATGGCGGGGCTGTGGGCGGGCGACCAGCTGTGCGCGGTCGAATATTCGCTGCACGCCGGGCAGCACTATCATTTCTGGTTCCCAGCCTATGTGCCCGAGCTGGCGCGCTGTTCGCCGGGCATCCTGCTGACGGTCGACACCATGCAACTGGCCGGGCCGGAGGGCTTCCGCGTCTTCGACTTCGGCTTCGGCGGCGAGCACTACAAAAAATACTTCTGCAACGACGAAACCGAGGTCCGCGAGGCGATGATCCTGCGGCCCGGCATGGGTGCGGGGCTCAGCCAGGCGGCGGTCGCGGCCCTCAATCTGGCCGGCGACGGGCGGGGCGAAAAGCTGCGCACCAGCTTCCGCCGCCGCTGGGCCGCCATCGAGGCCTGCGAGGTCGACACCGCCGGACGCTTCAAGGGCGCGGTGAACGCGGCGGGCGCGGCGTTTGCAAAGATCGGCAAATCCACGGCCCGCGTCCCTGCCTGAGACAGATCATGACCGCCACTGACCGCACCCGCTATCCCGGCCCCATCACCGAGGCCCGCGTGCATTCGCACAGCCTTGTCGAGCAGGGCTTCGCCGAGGACGCGGCGCTGGCCGCCGTGCTGGACCGCTATCCGGCCGATCTGTTCGACATCAACCTGTACGACTACGACGCCCAGGGTCAGGTTTCGCTGCGCACCGGCGCGCGGGGCCGGCTGTCGGGGGCCGAGCTGCTGGCGGCGATCCAGCAGGGGCGGCTTTGGGTCAATCTGCGCAACGTCGAGGACGGCTGGCCCGAGCTGTGGGCCGCGGCGATGGACGAGTTCCGCAAGGTGCAGGCGACCTATCCGGGCATGCGGGCGGTGACCAACGCGGGCCAGCTGATCATCTCTTCGCCGGTGGCCAAGGTGCCCTATCATTTCGACCCGGCGGGGGTGGTGCTGTTCCACATGCGCGGCAGGAAGCGCGTCTTCGTCTATCCGGGCGACGAGACGCATCTGCCCGAGCGCAACATGGAGCAGGTGGTGGCCCGTCAGACGACGGAAGAGCTGCCCTACACACGCGCCTTCGAGGGCGACGCCCAGGTGGTGGATCTGGAGCCCGGTCAGGCCCTGACCTGGCCGATCTATGCGCCGCACCGGGTCGAGAACCTGGACCGGTTCTGCGTCAGCCTGTCGATGGACTTCCAGACCTGGCCCTCGCGGATGCGCAACGGGGCGCTCTACACCAATGCGGTCCTGCGCAGCCGGGGCGCCCGCCCGCGCTTCACCGACGGCATGGGGCAGGGCGAGCTGGCCGCGCGCTGGGCCGCGTCCCTGGCGCTGAAGCGGGCCGGGGCGCTGAAGAGCAAGCTCGGCGAATTCAGGCGCGACTTCGAGCCCGAGGTCGGCGCAGCCGATGGGATCAGAGCGATCGCTTGATCTGGTCCTTCCCCTCGGGGGAGAAGGTGGCCCGTGAGGGCCGGATGAGGGGGCTGTTTCAGTCGCTCATCGTCAGAAAGGCAGCCCGGATTCGGCATCCCCCTCATCCGAGCGGCTATCGCCGCCCACCTTCTCCCCCGGAGGGGAGAAGGACGCACGTCCAACCTGACCCTTTCCTTACAACGAGGTCATGACCTCGATTTAAAGTGACCTTCGTTCGGCCCGCGCGCACCTTCCCGTCACATTCAGGAAGGGAGCCACCCCATGAAGTCACTCGCCCTCGTATCCGCCGCCGCCCTGGCCCTGTCGGCTGGAGCCGCCGTCGCCAAGCCCGATCATGACCAGGTCGAGATCCGGAACGCGGTCGCCCGCGTCGTGGTCATCGTCGAGGACCGCGCCGATGTCGGCGTCGAGATCCAGAACGGCACGGCCGATCTGCCGGCGTTGCGCGTCACCCGCGACGGCGACCGCGTCCGCATCGACGGCGGCCTGCGCAACCGCGTGCGCGACTGCCAGTCCGGCGAGCCCAGCGACCAGCCCGGCCAGAACGCCTCCGTCGATGTGCGGGGCCACGGCCGGATCAACCTGACCGCCGCGCCTCTGATCGTCATCCGCGCCCCGCGCAATGTCGACATCGCCGGCGGCGGCGCCACCTACGGCGCCATCGGCCGGGGCGCGACCTCGGTCGATCTGGGGGTCGGCGGCTGCGGCGCCTGGACCGTCGCCAATGTCGACGGCCCGCTGAGCCTGTCCATCGGCGGTTCCGGCGACATCCGCGCCGGAACCTCGCGCTCGCTTGAGCTCGCAATCGGCGGTTCGGGTGACATCAGCGCCGGCGCCACGGGTGATTTCGAGGCTTCCATCGGCGGCTCGGGCGACATCAACGTGGCCCGCGTGGACGGCCGCTTCGAAGCCTCGATCGCCGGTTCGGGCGACATCCTGGTGCGCGCCGGCGAGGCCAGCGACTTCGAAGCCAGCATCGCGGGCGGCGGCGACATCGACTTCCGCGGCCGCGCTGCCAACGCCGAGGTCAGCCTGGTCGGCGGCGGCGACGTGCGAATCCAGTCGGTCACCGGCAATGTCGAACGCTCGATCATGGGCGGCGGCAGCCTGACCATCGGCGACCGGTAATCCGCCACCACACGAACGAAGGGCCCGGGAGGCGACTCCCGGGCCTTTTGTCTGCGTGCCGTTCGCCCACGAAAAAGCCCCGGCGGATCGCTCCGCCGGGGCTTCTTTCCGTCAGACCTTAAGGTCTTACAGGATGCTGATCAGCGAGCCGATGCCCAGGCCGTTGACGGCCGTGCCGGCGCGGTCACGCGACTGCTGGTCGCCGCCGAACGTGTAGCGCAGGCCCAGCGACCAGGTGTCGATGTCGCCGCCGTCGAAGTCGGTCTTGGCGAAGCCGGCGGTCACGGCGAACGGCGTGGAGCCGATGTCGTATTCGGCGCCGACGCCGTAGGTCCAGGCGTCGATGTCGGCCTCGTCGATCGACTGATAGGCCAGACCGGCGTTCAGGCGCAGGTTCGGCATGACGTAGAAGGCCGCGTCGCCCGACACGGTCCACACGTCGGCGTCATAGACGTCGGTGTAGGCCACGCCGCCCGTCAGGGTCGCCTTGGACAGGTACTTCTGAACGCCGAAGCCGCCGGTCCAGGCGGTTTCATCGCCGACGTCCGCAGCCGCCACGAAGCCGCC
The DNA here is from genome assembly GCA_040385285.1 of Pseudomonadota bacterium. Taxonomy (GTDB): domain Bacteria; phylum Pseudomonadota; class Alphaproteobacteria; order Caulobacterales; family Caulobacteraceae; genus Brevundimonas. The sequence goes on along the minus strand of JAZKHQ010000031.1, from coordinate 1,808 downwards.
GAAGCGGGTGTCGGCGCCGAACATCTTGGACAGGCCGGCCGAACCCGAGGCCGAGGTTTCGTCGTCGCCGAAGAACTCGGTGTTGTCGACATCGGCGGCGAGGGTGACGGTCCAGTCGCCGAAGGCCGGCATGGCGGCGACGCCGTCCAGCGACCAGGTTTCCAGGTTCGACGGAGCGCCGAAATCGGCTTCCGAATACTGAACGCCGATCGAGCCGGCGGCGTCTTGAGCCAGGGCGGGGGCGGCGGCGAAGGTGGCGACAGCGGCGGTCGCCAGCAGGAGAGACTTCATCATTGTTGTTTTCCTTGTTGGAGCCCGGCTCGTTGGCCGGGGGTGAGCTGAGGTAAGCGTCACAGAGGCGTTTGGGGATTACTTCCAGGCAACAATGCGCCGCAAAACGTCGGTTGTGGCCGTGCTGCAACGCAATATGACCCCTTTGCGGCAGGGGTGAAGCTTCACTGTGGCGAAACAGCGTTACCGGAATCCTAAATCGTCAGGAATGGTTAGCGGCAGAGGGCCGCGGCGGGCCCATTATGGTCTTCCGGGAATCAGGAGACGGCGATGCGGATGGTCTTGATGGCGGCGGTCCTGGCCGTGTTTGCGGCGCCGGCCCAGGCCCAGGCCCAGGCGCAGGACCCGGACCCGGCCCCGCCCGAAGGCTTCACCTGGTATGTGCTGAACGAGCTGAACCGCTTCTATCTGGATATCGACGATCCCACGAACCGCCCGCCGCTGGTCACCGAGGTTCCCGAGGGCGTCCTGGTCCCGGTCGAGGTCAACGGCGACGGCCAGACCGACTGGCTGATCGACTGGCCGGAATCGACCCAGTTCTGCGGCACCGGCGGCTGCCGGCGCACACTCTATATAAGCGGCGGCGACGGCGGCTTCATCCGGGCCATGGATCGGCAGGCATTGGAGCTGACCCTCATGCCTGTCGGCGGCGAGGTGCGGATCGAGGGCTGGCTGCACCACCTGAACTGCGAAGACTCGCGGCCGCAGTGCCGTTTCGCCTGGGCCTGGGACGCGTCGGCGCGCGGGCTGGCCGCCCGTCCCGCCAGCGACGGGATCGCCGCGCCTGAGGAAGGGCCCGTTCTGGTTGATCCGACGTGGGAGCAGGACTGACTCCGGCGCCAGCCCGAACACCGGTTCGCCGACGCGCCCTGAAAAGCCCGTGCCGACACAGTTTCGCCGCTTGACGCCGGGGGACTCAATAGGCATAAGCCCCCACTCTTGTTGGACCGGCTGTGCATCTCGTAATGCAGACGCGGTTCGCAGGAACGACCTGAGACCCTGTTCTTTGCAGTGACCCAGGACTTCAACGGCCTTCGCGGTTCGCTGCGTGGGCCGATCGTTTTTGCGGACGTGCGTACTCTGAAGGCATTCGTGCCTGAAGGCCTCCGGTCTTTGAAATGGTTCACAGGGACGCAGGTTCGCCTGCTTGGGAAATACGACCGATATGGATCAAAGCATCCGCATCAGGCTCAAGGCCTTCGATCACCGCGTCCTCGACTTTTCGACGCGCGAGATCGTCAACACGGCCAAGCGCACGGGCGCGACCGTTCGTGGTCCGATCCCGCTGCCGACCCTGATCGAAAAGTTCACCGTGAACCGCTCGCCGCACGTCGACAAGAAGTCGCGCGAGCAGTTTGAAATCCGCACGCACAAGCGTGTCCTCGATATCGTCGACCCCACCCCGCAGACTGTGGACGCGCTCATGAAGCTCGACCTGTCCGCCGGCGTGGATGTCGAGATCAAGATTTAATAAGAAAGAGGCGGGATCCGATGCGCACGGGCGTGATCGCCAAGAA
>JAZKHQ010000030.1:0-2641 GCA_040385285.1 Pseudomonadota bacterium | reverse complement strand
CGCCCAGCACATTCATCAGCGTCGACTTGCCCGAGCCGGACGGGCCGACGATGGCGACATGCTCGCCACGCTTGATGGACAGGGAGACCCCGCCCAACGCCGCGATGACCTCGTCGCCCATGACGTAGGTTTTCGTCAGGGCCTCGATCTCGATCATGGAGGCCATCAGCCGCCCCGGCCGGGGCCACCGCCCATGCCGCCGGCCATGCGCGCGCCCTGGGCCGTGGCCTGAGCGTTCGGCGCGCGAGGGCCGCCACCGGTGATGACCTGATCGCCCTCGCGCAAGCCGGACAGGATCTCGGTGTAGCTGCCGTCCGTGGCGCCGGTGCGGACCGAGCGCTGGACCGGCTTGCCGTTGACCAGCACCCAGACCGTGCCGCGCCCGCCGCCGCCGGCGAAGCGGCTGCGCAGAACCTCGAGCTGGGTCTGCTGGTCGGCGCGCAGCAGGGGCTTGATCTCGTCGAAGGCCTTGTTGAAGGCCGCAGCGCGGGCCGGGTTCGGGCCCCGGCGACGCGCGCCGCCAGCCTGACCGCCGCCGCCCGTCGAGCGGGCCTGGGCGCCGCCGCCCGCCGCGCGAGCCTCCTGCTGGGCGCGCTGTAGAATGGGTTCGATCCTGGCCTTTTGCGCTGCGTCGAGGTTCAGTTCCTGAACGATGGCCGCCGCCATATTGCCGCGCCCGGCGCCGCCGCCCGCCGCGCGCTGGCCGCCCTGACCGCCGGCGGTCGGGCCGAAGGGCGAGGCCCCGCCGGCGCCCTGCTGCGTGGCCTGCTGGGCCTGCACGTCCGCCGGGGTGAAGCGCAGGGCCGCATTGGGCACGCGCAGCACGTTGGGCCGCTGCTCAAGGATGATCTCGGCGTTGGCCGTCATGCCGGGCAGCAGCTTGGAGCCCGGATTGTCCGCCTCGACCACCACCGTATAGGCGACGACGTTGGACTCGGTCGTCGGCAGGCTGCGGATCTGGGTCACCTGACCGGTGAAGTTGTCGCTGGGATAGGCGTCGACGGTGAACTTGACCGGCTGGCCGACGCGGACGGAGCCGATGTCAGCCTCGTCCACATTGATGAGGGCCTGCACCCGGCCGAGATCCTGGGCCAGGGTGAACAACACTGCGACGTTCAGTCCGGAGGCGACCGTCTGGCCCGGTTCGATCTGGCGGTCGATGACGATCCCGTCGATGGGCGCGACGATGGTGGTGCGGCCCAGCGTCGCCTGATTGGCGCGCAAGGACGCCTGCTGTTGCTGCACCTGCGCCCGGGCCTGACGTACGCTGGCCTGGGCGGTGCGCAGCGAGGCGCTGGCGGTGTCGAGCGCGGCCTGGGCGATGATGCCGCGGTCGAAGAGGAATTTCTGGCGGTCGTATTCAGCCTGGGCCAGGGCGACCTGGGCCTCGGCCTGGGCGACGCCGGCGGTGGCCGAGGCGATCTGGGCCTGCGACTGCTCCACGGCGGAGCGCTGGTTCTGGGGGTCCAGCACGGCCATGACCTGACCCTTGCGGACATGGTCGTTGTAGTCGACCAGCACCTGGGTCACCTGGCCCGAGATCTGCGAGCCGACCTCGACGGTGACCAAGGCCTCCAGCGCGCCGGACGCCGAAACGCTGCGCACGATCTCGCCGCGCCGCACGGCCTCGGTGCGATAGGGATTGGCCTCCTCGCCCCCGCGCAGGAAGAAGAACCACACCCCGACCGCCGCCAGCAGCAGGACGCCGAGGCCGATCCACAGGCCGCGCCCCTTGGGACGGCGGAAACGCGGCTTGGTCGTCGATCCCGGGGCGAGCGGCGTTGCGGTCATGAGGGCGTCTTCGTCTTGTTCGGCGGGGAGGGGAGGATTAGCCTGTTAACGCAACAACGTGTCTGTTCCGTCGGAGTTCGGAAGCGAAATGTTCAGGGCTTCGGCAGGTTTGGCGGCATGGGCGCTGCTCGCGTTCGGTGCGGCGGCGCAAACCGTTCCTGCCGTTGACGGACGGGCAGAGATCAGCTGCACGGTTCAGGCGGACGGCCGTCTGGCTGACTGTCGGGTGCTTTCCGAGACGCCCGAAGGTCAGGGCTTTGGGGAGGAGGCTCTAAGGGCCGCGGCCCAGGCGCAGCTCACCCCCGAAACGCGGCGCCGAACAAGGCAGGGCGCCCGGGTCAATTTTCCAGTCACGTTCCGGTTGGCTTCGGACGAAGAAGCTGTGGTGAGTCAAGGCGACGCCCCCGCCCGACAAGGGCAGGAAGCGACGCCCCCCCGGCCTGACCGGCGATGACCCGCAACCCTTGACCTGACGCCCCTCAAAGCGTAAACGCGCCGGACTTTCGAGGGGGCCGGTTCTGTCGGCCGTCGAGATCGTGACAATCGAACGACCGGGCTGTCGCCCGCCGGAACGCCCAAAGCGCGCGTTCCGGCTTTTCTGTTTGTCGCGCCGCTCACCCGCGAAATCAAACCCGGGACGGTCGTCAGGCCGTCCGAAAAGAAGGCTCCGAGGCGCTCCGGCCGACAGGCACACGCCTCCACCGATTGAAAGAGACGAGACCTATATGCCTACGATCAACCAGCTGATCCGCAAGCCGCGCCAGCCCAAGCCGGTCCGCAACAAGGTGCCGGCCCTGAAGGGCTGCCCCCAGCGCCGCGGCGTCTGCACCCGCGTCTACACCACGACCCC
>JAZKHQ010000029.1:0-100563 GCA_040385285.1 Pseudomonadota bacterium | reverse complement strand
CCGCCGCCTCCCCCGCCGCCTCCGCCTCCGCCGCCGCCGCCGCCTCCGGTGGTGCGTCCGCAGGCGCAGAACTTCGTCGTTTACTTCGACTGGGATCGCTCGGACCTGACGTCCGAAGCCCAATCGATCGTGACGCGGGCGGCGACCGCGGCCAAGAACGGCCGCGCCACGCGCATCACCATCGTGGGCCACGCCGACACTTCCGGTTCGGCCGCCTACAACGAGCGCCTGTCGGACCGTCGTGCGCGCACTGTTGCTGATGAACTGGTTCGCCAGGGCGTCAACGGCGGCGTGATCGCACCCTCGGGCATGGGCGAAACCGCCCTGGCCCGCCCGACGGCTGACGGCGTGCGTGAGCCGCTGAACCGCCGCGCGACCATCGACATCAACTTCTAAGACCTGCGCCCAGGGTCCGGCCTCACGGCCGGACCCGAAGCCGGGACGACGAAGCGTCGAACCAAATGTTGAGGCCGCCGTTCCGAAAGGGCCGGCGGCCTTTTCATGTCGGGCTCGACCTATGGCCAAAGCCGCCCTCGGACGCTATCTCCCGCAGCGTCAATCAGGGGAGGCCCCATGCGTATCGCCATGATCGGAACCGGCTATGTCGGCCTGGTGTCCGGGGCCTGTTTCGCCGACTTCGGCCACCGGGTGACCTGCATCGACAAGGACGCCGGCAAGATCGAACGGCTGCTGGACGGCGTCATGCCGATCTACGAGCCGGGGCTGGAAGATCTGGTCAAGGACAACGCCCGCGACGGTCGCCTGAGCTTCGCCATCGACGGCGCCGAGGCCATCCGTCAGGCGGACGCCGTGTTCATCGCCGTGGGCACCCCGTCCCGGCGCGGCGACGGCCACGCCGACCTGTCCTATGTCTACGCCGCCGCCGCGGAGATCGCCGACCTGATTCAGGGCTTCACCGTCATCGTCACCAAGTCGACCGTGCCGGTCGGCACGGGCGACGAGATCGAGCGGATCGTGCGCGAGCGCCGCCCGGACGCCGAGTTCGCCGTGGTCTCCAACCCCGAGTTCCTGCGCGAAGGCGCCGCCATCGGCGACTTCAAGCGCCCTGACCGCGTGGTGGTGGGGGTCGAGGACGACCGCGCCCGCCAGGTGATGACCGAAATCTACCGCCCGCTGAACCTCAATGAGACGCCGATCCTGTTCACCGCGCGCCGGACGTCAGAGCTGATCAAATATGCGGCCAACGCCTTCCTGGCCATGAAGATCACTTTCATCAACGAGATGGCGGACCTGTGCGAGGCTGTCGGCGCGGACGTGCAACAGGTTGCCAGGGGCATTGGGCTGGACAACCGCATCGGCTCGAAATTCCTGCACGCCGGCCCCGGCTACGGCGGTTCGTGCTTCCCCAAGGACACCCTCGCCCTGGTGCGCACCGCGACCGACGCCGGCAGCCCGGTGCGGCTGGTCGAGACCACCGTTGCGGTCAACGACGCGCGCAAGAAGGCCCTGGCCGACCGGGTTTCGAAGGCCTTGGGCGGCGAGTTGAAGGGCAAGACGGTCGCCCTGCTCGGCCTGACCTTCAAGCCCAACACCGACGACATGCGCGACAGCCCGGCGCTGGATCTGGCCCCGGCCCTGATGGCGGCGGGCGCCTCGGTTCAGGCGTTCGATCCGGAGGGCATGCACGAGGCGGCGAAGATGCTGGACGGCGTGGCCTTCAAGGACGGCCCCTATGACGCCGTCGCGGGCGCCGACGCCGTGGTCATCGTCACCGAATGGGACCAGTTCCGCGCACTGGATCTCGACCGCATCAAGCTGCTGCTGCGCCAGCCCGTGATGGTGGACCTGCGCAACGTTTATCGCCCCGACGACATGCGGGCACGCGGCTTCCGCTACAGTTCGATCGGGCGGCCTGAAGCTAGAGCCTGATCGGCTGAGGAGGAATCGCTTCGCGATTCCGCTGATGCCGTGAATCAGGCTCCAGGACTATGCGAGAGCTTGATTCACGCTTTCGGCGGACCCACGACGTGGGTCCCCCTCAAACGATCAAGCTCTAGCGGACGCTGCTGGCCAGGATGATCCGGCCCTCGGCGGAGGCGGCGACGGCGGCGCGGTCTTCGCCCATCAGGGCGTGTCCCGCCCCGATCACGAGCGTCGCCGTGGCCACGGCCGAGACGACGGCGACCAGCGCCAGCTTCACGCCCTGCCTGATGTCGTGATGGTCCGGCCCCACGCCTGCGCCCCGAATTATTCCCGTGAACAGGGAAGACCACGCTGCGCGTGAGTCCGCAAGTCGCCGACCGGCGTTGGGCAAAGAAAAAGGCGGACGGTCCGCAGACCGCCCGCCCTCGCCGTATTCAAACCCGCGTGATCAGCCGCGGAACGGACGGATGGTGATCTCCACCCGACGGTTCTGGGCCTGACCGGCCGCCGTGTCGTTCGAGGCGATCGGCTGGCTTTCGCCCCGGCCCTCGACATACAGGCGCGCCGGCAGCACGCCCTTGTCGACCAGATAGCGGGCGACGTTGGACGCCCGGTCGCGCGACAGGGTCAGGTTGTACTCGTCCGTGCCGCGCGAGTCGGCGTGGCCGATGATGTCGATGGTCGACTGGTCGTAGCGCTGCAGCACCGCCACCACGTCATCCAGCACCGGATAGAAGCTGGACGAGATCCCCGCCTGGTTCGACGGGAAGGTGACGTCCGACGGCATGCGCAGGATCAGCACGTCGCCTTCGCGCGAGACGCCGACGCCGCTGCCGGACAGTTCACGCTCCATGTCGGCCTGCTGGCGGTCCATGTAGACGCCCACGGCGCCCCCTGCGAGCGCACCGATGCCGGCGCCGAGCAGGGCGTTCTCGCGGCCTTCCTCGCTGTTGGAGGTGTTGGTCAGATATCCCAGCAGGGCGCCGCCCAGGGCGCCGGCGATGACGCCCGTGCCGGCGTTGTTGCGGCGCGGAGCCGAGCTGTAGGGGTCGGTGGTGGTGCAGGCCGTCGCGCCCAGGAGGGCGGCGATCGAGGCGCTGACGAGAATGAGTTTGGCGCGCATGGGAGATATCCTTCTGAACTCGGTTCTGGCTGGGAACGCGGCCGTATGGTCAAGGTTCCAAGCTGTACCGTAAATGAACGTTCCGGTGAGGCGGATTCATCCCACCCGCCGCCGCTTTGCCAAAATCCGGGTTCAGGGCGTAAGACACCTGCCCAAAGCCCTATTGAGGTTCCGCCCGTGACCGCGACCGAAACCAAACGCTCCATCGAACCCGTGTCGATGAAGCTCCATGACAACGACTTCCAGGCCTTCGCCGATGCGCTGGGCGGATCGTTCAAGCGTTACGGCTTCGCGGTCATCGCCGACCACGGGCTGGACGAAAAGGTCATCGACGGCGCTATCGACGCGTCGAAGGAATTCTTCGCCCTGCCGGAGGAGACCAAGCGCAAATACCACCAGCCGGGCACAGGCGGGGCGCGCGGCCTGACCCCGTTCGGCGTCGAGGCGGCCAAGGGCGCGGCGACCGTGGACCTGAAGGAATTCTGGCACGTTGGCCGCGAGCTGCCCGCCGGCCACCCCTACCGCAAATACATGCGCGACAACGTCTGGCCCACCGAGGTCGAGGGCTTCCAGTCCAATCTCTACGGCATGTTTGCGGCCATGGACGCCCTGGGCGCCAAGATCCTGCGCGCCATCGCCCGCTACCTGAAGCTCGGCGACGACTACTTCGACGACAAGGTCGAAATGGGCAACTCGATCCTGCGCATGCTGCACTACCCGCCGGTGGCCGCAGGGGCTTCAGGCGTGCGCGCGGGCGCGCACGAGGACATCAACGTCATCACCCTGCTGCTCGGCGCCGAAGAGCGCGGGCTGCAGCTGAAGGACGCCGACGGCGAGTGGCTGGAGGTCGCGCCGCCGCCGGGGGCGCTGGTGGTCAACATCGGCGACATGCTGCAACGGCTGACCAACCACGTGCTGCCGTCGACCAGCCACCGGGTGGTCAATCCGGCGCCGGAACGGGCCAGCTTCGCCCGCTATTCGACGCCCTTCTTCCTGCACTTCAATCCGGACTTCGTGATCGAGACCCTGCCCAGCATGGTCACGCCGGACAATCCCGACCGCTACCTCGGCAAGTCGATCATGGCCGAGGACTTCCTGACCGAACGACTGAAGGAAATCCGGCTTATTTAGCGGCGCTACCGCTTGCGACGCGGTCGCGCGCTGCTTGAGCGCAAGGGCCGCTATCGCTTGCGAAGCGGTTGAGCTCTGCCTGGGCGCGGCCGAGGCGTCACCGGGATATCCGCAATCGGGTGATGTCGCGGCCGATGGCCTTGAAGGCTTCGGTCAGGTCGGCGCCCGACGCGGGCAGGAAGGCCGAGCCGGAGGTGGCGCAGCCGTTCAGGACCTCGGCGCCCCGACCGTTGGCGTTCATCTGGAAGCCGACGGTGTAGATCAGGATGTCCTGGGCCTGCATCGCCGCGCAGAGGGCCTCGGTCTGGTCGAACGGGTCGCCGTTCGTGGCGTCGCAGTTGATGCGGTTATTGCCGCCATAGCTGGCGTCCTGGGCCAGCACCCCGGCGCAGTAGTTGGTGTTGAACTCGCCGTCCGTCATGATGATGACGGCCTTCAACAGGTCGTCGTCGTTGTAGTTTCCGGCGGTGTTCGACGCCCACAGGCCGTTGAAGTTGGGCGACACGGCGTACCAGCCCCAGGCCGTGCCGATCTGGCCTGCGGTGGAACCGCTGACCTCCAGATCGGCGATCAGGTCGAGCAGGGTCTGCTTGGTGCTGGTCAGGGGCTGGATCACCTGATCCGGGCAGGCGTTCGAACTGTTGACGTAGTTGAAGCCGACTTTCGACGTCGAGGGCGAGACGTCCGTGTAGGCGTTGGTCCCCGTGCGCTCGGACACGCAGTTGCCGTTCGGGAGCCATTTCACCGTGCCGGACGGGTTGGTGTAGACGCGCCACAGGCCGCCATTCTGGCCGTTGTAGGAACGGCCGCCCGAGGTGTAGGCGCTCCAGCTCACGCCGTTGACGCCGATGGAATAGGTGTTCGTGGTGACGTTCGAAATCCGGTAGCCGGCGTCGTTGATCTGGGTCATGCCGCCGACGTTCGAGATATAGACGTGGTCGCCGTCCGACAGGCCGTGGGCGTTGGCGGTGACAACGACTGAACAGTCGGAGACGAGGCATTCCCGGGCGAAATCGTTCGAGCTGGAGCTGTAGCTGCCGTAGCCGTTGCCGGAGGTGGTGTTCACCGGCGCCCAGCTGGAGCCGTTCCAGGATTGCAGCGAGAAGGTGTTGTTGTTGATCCGGACGACGCGATAGGCCCGATCGTTGACCTGGGTCATGCCGGAGACGCCGCTGATCCAGACGAAGTCGCCGGTCTGGAAGCCATGGCCAGAGGCGGTGACCACGCCCGGGCTGGCCCGGGTGATGCCCGTGATGTTCTTGGCCGTGCCCGTCATCCAGGCCGCGCCGGTGATGGTCTTGTAGGTGGTGACGGCCGCGCCGCGCGCGCTGGTCACCCACGTCGAGCCCAGGTTCACCCCCACCGAATAGGGGATGATGGCCATCCTGGAATAGTAGGGCGTCTGCATCGGCTGGACGACCATCTCGACCAGATCCTCGGCCGCGCTCTTCAGGTCAGTCAGCTTCTGGCCGCGCATCGAACCGGTGACGTCGAGCACCAGGGCGACCTCGAGGTTCTTGGACGAGCGGTTGACCTCGGAATGGGCGCCGACCGGCAGGTAGTCGTCCATGAACTTGCCGTAGGGCGGCAGGAAGATGTTGGCGACCAGGGTCTTCACATTGGCCCTGGCGCTGGCGACCACGACCTGCTCGCTGTTGAGCGCGAAGCTGGTGTCGGCGGTCAGCAGGGTGACGTTCGGATAGGCGGCCATGTTGGCCTGAAGCGCCGCCAGACCCACGCGGTTGATGTCGGCGTCGGCGGTGTAGGACGAACGGGCGGCGGCCAGGGTCGCGGCGTCCAGCGCGTCCTGAAGGTTCACGCGCACGGTCGAGGCGCGGTGGATGTCCACCCCGCCGACCGTCATCAGGATCAGCACCGGCAGGCTGAGGCCGAAGATCATGGCGACGTTGCCGCGCGCGTCGTCGCGCAGCCGCTTCGCCACGCCGCCGATCCAGTTGAGTAGCCCCATGGCCGTCATCCCGACGGCGGACGCACCTCGCCCGCCCTATCGGAGAGCAGTATCCCCCGCCGGGCTTAGCGAACCGCTACCGTGGACGGTTAATCCCAGCCGCAGTCCTTGCCGCGGTTCTGCTCGGTCAGCCAGGCGTTCAGCGGGGCGAAGTATTCCGTCACCGCCGAGGCGTCGTTGCCGTTCTCGCCGGTGAAGGCGGCCATCGCCTCGGGCCACGGGCGCGACTGGCCCATCTCCATCATGGCGTTGAAACGCTCGCCGACCTCCTCGTTGCCGTAGATCGAGCAGCGGTGCAGCGGCCCGGTCCAGCCCGCCTGTTTGCAGGCCGCGCGCTGGAACTGGAACTGGTAGATGTGGGCCAGGAAGTAGCGGGTGTAGGGCGTGTTTCCGGGGATGTGATACTTGGCGCCCGGGTCGAAGGCGTCGGCGGGGCGCGGTCCCGGCGGCACCAGACCCTGATATTTCAACATGTTGGCCGACCAGGCATCGTTGTAATGGGTCGGGTCGGTCTTGCCGCTGAACACGTCCCAGCGCCAGCGGTCGACCATCAGGCCGAACGGCAGGAAGGCGATCTTGTCCAGCGCCATCTTCAGCAGGAAGGGAATGTCCTCCTCCTCTCCGGGCACGGTCTGCAGCAGGCCGATCTGGTTCAGATAGGTCGGCGTCAGGGCCGACAGGCCGATGAAGTCGCCGATGGCCTCGTGGAAGCCGTCGTTGGCGCCGTTGCGGAACAGGAAGGGCTGCTGGTTGTAGGCGCGCTGGTAGTAGTTGTGACCCAGCTCGTGGTGGACGGTGTAGAAGTCGTCGCCGTTCACCTGGGTGCACATCTTGATGCGCAGATCGTTGACGTTGTCCACGTCCCAGGCCGAGGCGTGGCACACCACCTCGCGGTCACGCGGCCGGGTGATCTGGCTGCGCTCCCAGAAGGTGTCGGGCATGGGATCGAGGCCCAGCGAGACGTAGAAGCCCTCGCCCGTTTTGACCATTTTCGTCGCGTCGTAATTGGCCGTGGTCAGCAGGTTGGTCAGGTCGTAGCTGCTTTCGCCGCCGGCTTTCGGCGCGACGACGTCATAGATATTGCCCCACTGCTGCGACCACATGTTGCCCAACAGGTCGGCGCGGATCGGGCCGGTCGCGGGCTGGACCGCATCGCCGTATTTCTCGTTGAGGCGGCTGCGCACATAGCAGTGCAGGTTCTCGTAGAAGGGCTTCACCTGCTCCCACAGGCGGTCGGTCTCGGCGGCGAAGGCGTCCGGCTCCATGTCATAGCCGGCGCGCCACATGGCGCCGGTGTCGTCGAAGCCCAGCTCGCGGCTGCCCTCGTTGGCGATCTCGACCATGCGGGCGTAGTCGTTGCGCATGACCGGCGAGATGGTGCGCCAGCCCTCGTACAGGGCCTTGGTCTCGGCCGGATCGCGGCTCTCGGCGATCAGGACGTTGGCGTCGTCCAGCGTGATCTCGCGGCCCTTGAACGGGAATTTGCCGGTGGCGTATGTCGAGTCCAGACGAGTGGTGATCTCGGCCAGCTCGGTCGCGGCGCCGGCGCGGGTCGGGGCGGGCAAAACGATGCCGAGGCGCAGCAGGTTCAGCTTGCGGCGGACGTCTTCCGGCACCTGCACGTCGTTGAAGCGGGCGGCCTCGCCGGCCAGCTTGACCTGCAGTTCGGTGACCTCGGCGTTGACCTTCGATTCCAGCCACATGGTGTCGAAGGTGATGTTGGTGGCGCGCACCCACTGGACCCGGGCGGCGTATTCGAACAGCTCCTCCAGCTGCTTTTCGGCGTCGGCCACGAAGGCGGCGGCGCCCTGGGCGGTCGGCGCGCCGCCGATGAGGTGATCGGAGGCCAGGGTGCCGCTGACCTGATGATCGCCCGTGCTGCGGTGATCGAAATAGCCGTCGGCCACGCAGCCCGCGGAGGCGATGCCGAGGACGGCGATGGCGGCGGCGGTCAGCAGATGCGTTTTCATGGTCTTCCTCCCGGATTTGCGCCGCATGGGAGGCAAGCGGAGCCGCCGCGTCAAGCGGGGCTTTAGAAGGTATCCTTCTCCCCTCCGGGGGAGAAGGTGGTCGCGTGAGCGACCGGATGAGGGGGATGCCTGATTACAGGCTGACCTGTTGGCGATGAGCGGGGCCTCCACAGCCCCCTCATCCGTCAGGCTGTCGCCTGCCACCTTCTCCCCCGAGGGGAGAAGGGCTCTATCTGGTGACGCATCTCGCCAGCCCGTCGTTCCGGACCGTGCCCATGGCGGCTTGCACGCGCGAAGCCCGGCGGCGGACATAGGGGCCGGGGGCCGAGGCCTTGTAGCGGCGCGGGCTGGGCAGGATGGCGGCCATGCGGGCGGCCTCACGCGCGGTCAGATCCTCGGCCGACTTGCCGTACCAGTGCCGGGCCCCGGCCTCGGCGCCGTAGACGCCGGGCGCGAACTCGGCGACGTTCAAATAGACCTCCATGATCCGGCGCTTGGACCAGACCGTCTCGATCATCAGGGTGTAGCCGGCCTCGAAACCCTTGCGGATCCAGCCCCGGCCGGGCCACAGAAAGACGTTCTTGGCGGTCTGCTGGCTGATGGTCGAACCGCCGCGGATTTTCCGCCCGCGCGCATTGTTCCGCATCGCCTTCTCGATGGCCTTCATGTCGAAGCCGTTGTGGCTGCAGAAGTTCGCATCCTCCGAGGCGATGGCCGCCTCGACCAGGAGCGGCGAGATGTGGTCCAGCGAGCGCCAGCGGTAGTCGAGCCCCGAGCCCTGCACCGCCTGCTGCACCATCAGCAGCGTCATCGGCGGCGGGATCAGGGTGTGGATCAGCACCCCGCCGATCGGCAGGATGATCAGCGTCAGCAGGAAGGCCAGGATGGGCCTGGCCTTCCGGGGCTTCATTTCCACCACCAGCTGTAGATCCAGACCAAGGCATCGCGCCCTTCGTCGTCCAGGTCATGCCTTTTAGAAATCTTCTCCGCCGCCAGCTGAGACGCTTCCAGCAAATCGTGGCGGTCCCAATCAGGTTTGATCCTGCCCAACTCTCCGACAATGGCTTTGGCGCGCATGCCGAGTGTCAGGCCGGTGAAGGCGCCAAATCGACCCACAACACGGCCGAGACTTTCCTTGGGAAAAGAGGACTCGTCGACGCCTAGATAGACTCCGAGTGCTCGATTCAGGTCGTGCATGAGCGTGAACGCCTCCCCTGCCGATACTGTCCCGCTATGAGGAGCAATGGCAAGTCTGAGCCCTTGTCATCCCGGCCGTAGCGCAGCGGAGAGCCGGGACGCTAGAACGCTGGGGGCAAGACCTCCCGGAAATCGCGCTGGCGATTGTCCGGGAGACGGCTGGAATGCCCCTGGCCTTCTCCCGGATAGCCGCTTCGCGCCTTCCGGGAGCCGCTGAGAAGTGCGGTCTGCGTCCCGGATAATCGCTGGCGCGATTTCCGGGATGACAAGGCTGAATGTCGTTGGACCTACAGCGTCACCACGCCCGCCTGACCGTCCTCGTCGGCCCAGGCGACGCGGCGGGCGTCGGGGCTGAGGGCCAGGGCGGTGATGGCGGCGCCCTTGTCGGCCTTGAGGAAGTTCAGACCCTGACCGGCGGGATCGGCCAGCCAGACGCGGCCGTCGTTCAGACCGGCGGCGAGCACGCCGTGATCGGGCCGGGCGGCGACCAGCGCAACCAGGGTGGATTCATCGAAGCCGATCTCGGTGGCCTCGCGTCCCATCGGGCCGTTGGAGCCGATGAACGGCCACAGCACCGCGCCCTGCGCCCCCGAGGTCGCCATCAGGTTCCCTTTCGACAGGAAGGCGACGGAGCGGACCTTGGACGGGTAGCCGCCCATGCGCAGGTTCTTGGCGTCCTTCAGCCGCCAGCCGTGCAGCTGGTTGTCCTGCATGGTGGTGACCACGAAGGCGCCGTCGGGCGAGAAGGCGACGCCGGTGTGCGATCCCGCCCAGGCCAGCTTCGTCGGCTTCTGCTGCGCGATGCGGGCGAACCACAGGGCCGCGCCGCCGTAGGTCGAGGCGGCGATGCGCCGGCCCCTGGGGTCGAAGGCCACGCCCGACACCGTGCGCTCGTGCACGAAATCCCGCCGGAAGAAGGCGTCGGTGGCGTCAATGACGCTGAGCGTCTTGCCGGCCGAGAAGGCGATCAGCTTCGACTCGGCCGAGGCGTCGATGGCGTCGACCCACTGGCCGTTGGCGGCGCTGGCCAGCAGGCCGCTCTCGCCGCGCCGGGACCAGATCACCTTGCCGTCGTCGCCGCCGGTGACGACGCCGTCGCCCGACGGATGCAGCGCCGCGCACAGGACCGCGCCGTCATGGACGTCGGCCCGTTCGCCGCTCTCGAACCGCACGGACCCGTCGCCCAGGGCGAAGACCGCGCCTTCGGCGTCGAAGACGATGGCGGTGACCTGGGCGTCGAAGGTGGTGGGCATGGACCGTTTCGGACTTTCGGCAGGGGCGTCAGGGGCTGCGTCTACAGCGCGGCCGGGCCGCCCGCAAACCAGGGCGGTGAACGACTTGGCCCCGGTCGCGTTCGAATCGCGTTCTGGCGAAGGAGTTCGATCATGGCCGCACGACCCACCTGGCAGGGACATCTGAAGCTGTCGCTGGTGACCTGCCCGGTCGCCCTCTACACCGCGACGTCGAGCGCCAGCCACGTCAGCTTCAACCTGATCAACCCCGAGACCAACAACCGCATCCGCATGGTGCCCACCGATCCGGACACCGGGCCGGTGGAGCGGTCGGAGCTGGTGAAGGGGTTCGAGGTGTCCAAGGACGAATACGTCCTGTTCGACGACGCCGATTTCGACAAGGTGAAGCTGGAGTCGACCCGCACCATCTCCATCGACCAGTTCGTGGACGAGGACGAGATCGACCGCCTCTACTGGGACGATCCCTTCTATGTGGTGCCGGAAAAGGGCGTGGGGGCCGAGGCCTTCGCCGTCATCCGCGAGGCCATGAAGACGGCGGGAAAGATCGCCATCGGCCAGCTGGTCCTGCGCGGTCGGGAACGGCAACTGGCGCTGGAGGTGCGGGGCAAGGGGCTGGTGGCCTACACCCTGCGGCCCCACGAAGAGGTGCGAGACGCCGGGGAGTATTTCGACGACATCCCCTCGGTGAAGGCCGACAAGGACATGGTCGACATCGCCGCCCGCATCATCGCCCAGAAGGACGCCGAGTTCGACCCGACCGGCTTCAAGGACGGCTATGACGACGCCCTGCGCGAGATGATCAAGTCGAAGCAGAAGGGCGGCAAGGGCGTTGTCGAGGTCGAGGAGCCCGACAACACCAACGTCATCGACCTGATGGCCGCCCTGAAGGCCAGCCTGAAAGGATCGGCGGGATCGGCCGCCAAGGCGCCGGCGAAGAAGACAGCGGCCAAGAAGCCGGCCGCGAAAAAGGCGTCGGCGAAGAAGAAGGCCGCCTAAAAATGCACCCTTCTCCCCTCCGGGGAGAAGGTGGGCCGCGTCAGCGGCTCGGATGAAGGGGATGCCGGACTACAGGCTGACCTTCTTGCGATGAGCGAGCTTTGACTGCCCCCTCATCCGTCTCGCTCCGCGAGCCACCTTCTCCCCCGAGGGGAGAAGGTTTGTGACTCAGCGCTTCTTCCCAAGCTCGGCGGCGATGTCCTTGACCATGCGGCCGGCCTTGCGGTGGGCGGCGGTCAGTTGTTCACGGGTCACGCCCCAGCGCTTCATCCAGTGCTCCACGGCCTGCCGCTCGGACAGGTCCAGCCGGTCCTTGTCGATGAAGCCGCGCTTGTCCTTCAGGCCCGCCATGGGTCGCTCCGTGAGTGTCGACGCAGCTATAGCCTAAAGCCCCAGTTTCTTCATCGCCGGTTTCAGAGGGGCCTCCGCCGCGCGGAAATCCTTCCACGGGTCGGGCTTCTTCAGCAGGGCGGCGGCGTCGTGCAGCGTATAGGCGCGGGGGTCGAGGCCTGACTTCACCTGGCTCCAGGACAGAGGGAAGGCGATGCCGGCGCCGGGCCGGGCGCGCGGCGACCAGGGGGCCACCGCCGTCGCCATGCGGCCGTTGCGCAGATAGTCGAGGAAGATTTTCCCGCCCCGCGCCTTCTTGGCGAGAGTGGTGGTGAAGCGGTCGGGCGCGTCGGCGCGGACGGCCTCGCTGACGGCTTTGGCGAAGGCCTTGCACTGGTCCCATTCGACGCGGTTCCTGGCGTCGGCCTTGATCGGAACGACGACATGCAGCCCCTTGCCGCCGGTCGTCTTCACAAAGGCCGACAGGCCCAGCGCCTCGACCTTGGCCTTCACCACCTTGGCGGCGCGGATGACGTCAGCGAAGTCGAGGCCTTCGTCGGGGTCGAGGTCGAAGGTGACCTGTTCCGGCGTTTCGGGGTCGCCGGGCTTGCAGCCCCAAGGGTGCAGTTCCAGCCCGCCGGACTGGCCGATGGCGACCAGGCCGCCGACATCGACGACGCCGATGTAGGGCTTCCTCTCCTTCACATCGATCAGTTTCAGGCGCGGGTTCGAGCCCGGCATGGCGTGACGCTGGAAGAACTTTTCGCCGGTGATGCCCTCGGGCGTGCGGATGATCGACACGGGCCGGTCGGCGACGTGGGGCAGGATGCGCTCGGCCGCCATCTCGTAATAGCGGATCAGCTCGGCCTTCGTGATCGCCGGACGGTCGTCGACGGCAGGCCACAGGATCTTGTCGGGGTTGGAGATGGTCACCCCGGCGACGACCAGCTTGCCCTTCGGCCCGCGCGCGGTCGGCATGGCCAGTTGCGGCGGGCGGGCGACCACACCCTTTTCCTTGGACAGGTCGGCAGGCGCTTGCGGCGCCTGCGTCACCTCGGCCGCCCCCTTGTCTTCCCTCAGGCCCTTGAAGGCGGCCTGCCGCAGCGATCCGGTGTCGGTGTAGCCGCCGTGCTCGACCTCGGCGACCAGCACGGGTTTCACCCAATGGATGGTCAGGCCGCCGGCGGAGGACTTCCTCGGCGCGCCCTTGCCGACGAAGGGGCTGGCGTCGGTCTCGGAGGCCTTGAGCGCCGGCAGCAGGGTCTTGAGCAGCGGCTGGGCGTAGCCGGTGCCGACGCGGCCGAGGTGGCGCAGGCCGTTGCCCTGTTTGGCGTCGGTGTCGTGCACGCCGACGATCAGGGAGCGGAAGCGGTCGCCCTCGGAGGTCCAGCCACCGATGACCACCTCGTCCCGGCCCCGGCATTTGGACTTCAGCCAGGTGGTCGACCGGCCCGCGTGATACGGCGCGTCCAGCTTCTTGGAGATGACCCCCTCCAGATCCATTCGGCAGGCGCTTTCCAGCACCGCCTGACCGGTGGAGGCGAAGTGGTCGACGTAGCGGATGCGGGTCCGCGCGGCCTTGGGGATGCGGTCCATATAGGCCTGCAGCCGCGCCTTGCGGTGCGACAGCGGCAGGCCGCGCAGATCCTCCGGCCCCTCGAACAGCAGGTCGAAGGCGAAATAGACCAGGCCGCCGGTGTCGCCCGCCGATATCGCCGCCTGCAGCGCCGAGAAGTCGGGCATGTGGTCCTCGGCCAGGGCGCACAGTTCGCCGTCCACCACCGCATCGGGCCACTGGGCGGCGTCGGCGGCCAGTTCGGGAAACTTGGCCGACCAGTCCAGGCCCTTGCGCGTCCGCACCGTCCCTCGCCCGCCGCCGGACGCGACCTGAAGCCTGTAGCCGTCGAACTTGATCTCGTGCGCCCAGCCCGACCCCTGCGGAGGATAGTCGGCGATCTTGCACAGCTGGATGGGGACGAAGGCGTGAGGTTTGGACGCGTGGCTGGTGACGGCGGACCGGGCTTTCGGCGGCTCGGGGGCCTTGCGGCCCGTCGCCTTCGACGACATCCACGCCTTCTTGCCCGCCGCGATCTCGGCCAGCGAACGACCGGTGACGATGGAGGCGTCGATCTCCATGTTGGCGTCGCCCTCACCGGGAACGGCATGCTCGTCCTTCTCCTTGATCAGCAGCCAGTTGTTGCGCTTCGACGGCTTGCCGCGATCCGACTTCATCAGCACCAGAGCCCAGTTTCCGTGCAGCCTCTGGCCGCTCAGCGTCATCTTGATCGAGCCCTTGGCGAAGTCGGCGGCGAAGGTCTCGGGGTGTTGCGGCGCCCAGGTTCCCGTGTCCCACATCTGCACCGTCCCGGCGCCGTAGTTGCCGGCCGGGATCGTCCCCTCGAAGGAGCCGTAGTCGAGCGGATGGTCCTCGACCTCGACCGCCAGCCGCTTCACCGCCGGGTCGCGCGACGGCGCCTTGGTCACGGCCCAGGATTTCAGGACGCCGTCGGCCTCGATGCGGAAGTCATAGTGCAGCCGCGTCGCCGCGTGCCGCTGGATCAGGTAGCGGCCGCCGGCCGTCTTGCCCTTGCCCTTGGCGCCCCTGGGTTCGGGCGTGCCAGAGAAGTTCCGCTTGGTCTGGTAGGTCTTCAGTTCACCGCGCATCCGGGTGCAACGCACGAAGGTTCGTCGGGTTACCGCAAAGGTCCGGCCGTCAGATCAGTGAGGTCGGCTAGTACGCTTTCCGTCGTCGGGATGCGGCCCGCGCCGCGTCCCCGGACGGTGAAACATCGTCCGTCGGCCAGGGTGACCCGGACGGCGTTCGCCTCGTCGGCCAGACCGGCGAACAGGGCGTCGTCATCCAGCGCCCGGAAGGCGATGCTCGCTGCTCCGGACGCGGCTTCGAACACGGCCAGCTGACGCACCCTGCCCGGCGGCAGGGTTGTGGCCGAGGACAGGGTCTGCCGGTCGACGGCGGCGACCGGCGTGACCCGACCGGTCGCCTCATGGATCAGGATCGCCAGCTTGGCGGCGGCGTCGAGACCGGTCAGGTCGGCGGCGGGGTCTTCCTCGGCGAAGCCCGCGGTCCGGGCGGCGGTCAGGGCATCGGCGAAGATTGTCCCCTCGGCCAGACGGTTGAGGATGAAGTTGCAGGTGCCGTTCAACACCGCCTCGATGCGCACGATCCGCCCCTGCCCTTTCGCCTGCCGGACCGCCTCGATCAGGGGCACGCCCCCGCCGACGCTGGCGGACCATGCCAGGCGCGCGCCGGAGGTTTCCGCCAGCGCCTTCAGCCCGGCGGGATCGGCCGAGACCGCCTGCTTGTTCGCCGTGACCACGTCGATGCCCCGGGCCAGGGCGGCCCGGATCAGGGCCAGTCCCGTGGAGGCGTCGGACAGGGCCTCGATCACCACGTCCGGCTCGCGCGCCAGCAACGCCGCCGGGTCCGTGACCGCCACTGCGGACGCCAACGGCGTGTCGCGTTCCTTGGCCGGATCGCGCACCAGCACGCCGACGACGTCGTAGCGCGGATCGTCCGCCAGCCGGGCCAGCACGCCGCCGCCCACGACGCCGCAGCCGGCGAGCGCGATGCGGATGACGCCCGATTTCGGCGCGGCGGCGCGGTGCGGCGCCTCCAGCGGACCATCGACAATGGCGACGCCCGCGCCGGGCCAGGGGTCGCCGGGACGGGGTCGGGATACAGTCACCCCGATCTGGTCAAGGCGGGCGGCGAGGCCGGCGACGGCTTCGGGACCGCCGGAGGCGACCACCACCACCGAGCGGCGTCGGCGCACCTCGCGATAGACGGCGGCGGCGGCGTTGACGACGTCCGTGGCGTCCAGCTGCAGCAGGGCGACGGGGTCATGGTCCGGGGCGGGGGCGATGGGCGGCTGGGACGGACGGGTGGCGAGGGCGAGGGTCATCGGGCGTCCTCAGGCGGCGGCCGCGGCGGGCGCCGCATGGATGGAAAGCGCCCGCTCCAGGGCGGCGGTCAGGTCGGCGAGCAGGTCCTCGGGATGCTCCAGCCCGACCGACAGGCGCAGCAGGCCGTCGGTGATTCCGGCCGTCACCCGGGCCTCGGGCGTCATCGCCGCGTGGGTCATCAGCACCGGGTGGGCGACCAGGCTTTCCACCCCGCCGAGTGACTCGGCCAGGGTGAAGACCTGCAAGCCGTCAACGAAGGTGCGGACGGCGTCGATATCGGCCAGCTCGAAGCTGAGCATGGCGCCGAAGCCGGACTGCTGCCGGGCGGCGACCGCATGGCCGGGGTGGGACTTCAGGCCCGGATAGTGGACCGCCTTCACCGCCGGATGAGCCTCCAGCCACTCGGCGATACGCCCCGCCGTGGCCTGCTGCCGCTCGACCCGGGCGAACAGGGTCCTCACCCCGCGCAGGGTCAGATAGGCGTCGAAGGGCGAGCCTGTGACGCCGAGACAGTTGGCCCACCAGGCCAGCTGCTCCAGGTCCGCCGGATCGCGGGCGACGACACAACCGCCGACCACGTCGGAGTGGCCGTTGATGTATTTGGTGGTCGAGTGGATCACCAGGTCGGCGCCCAGCGCGATGGGCTGCTGCAGGGCCGGCGACAGGAAGGTGTTGTCCACCGCCGCCTTGCACCCGACCGCATGGGCCCGGGCGCAGATGTCGGCCACGTCGACCACGCGCATCAGTGGGTTCGACGGCGTCTCGATCAGGATCAGCTTCGGATGCAGGGCGAAGGCGGCGTCCAGCGCCCCGCGGTCGTTCTGGTCCACGAACTGGACGTCGAAATGGTTGCGCCGGGCCCGGGCGGTCAGCAGCCGGTGGGTGCCGCCATAGAGGTCGTGCGGCGCGATCAGCAGGTCGCCGGGCTCCAGCGACGACAGGGCCAGATCGACGGCGGCCATGCCCGTGGCCGTGACCACCGCGCCGCAGCCGCCCTCCAGCTTCGCCAGTGTTTCGGCCAGCACGTCGCGGGTCGGATTGCCCGACCGCGTGTAGTCGTAGCGCCGCTTACCCTCCAGCCCGTCGAAGCTGTAGTTCGACGACAGATAGAGCGGCGGCATCACCGCGCCGTGGGCCGGATCGCAATCCACGCCGTGACGGGCGGCGGTCGTACAGGGATGGGCGTCGAGGGAGCGGGTCATGCGGCGATCTCTTGGGCGGGGGAGGATTGAAGGGCGCCGAGGGCGTCGGTGAGGATGAGGCCGACCTGGTCGCGCTCCTTAAGGAAGGCGTCGTGGCCGAACACCGAGGGGGCCTCGATCAGGCGGCGCAGATTGGGCGCGCGGCGGGCCAGCTCGCGGCTGTCGCCGACGGGGACGAGGCGGTCGGAGGTGAAACCGATCACGGTCAGGGGGCAGCGGATCGCTTCCGGCGTGACGGCGTGGCGGTCGAGCGAATCCGACAGGGTGATCCAGCGGTCGGCGCTGGTTTCATAAGCCTCGCCCCGGGCGATCAGGTATTCGCAGACGGCATAGGCCTCGCCCGCGCGGTCCGGCGCCGGGCCGTCGAAGCGCAGGTCGAATTCCTCGGCCGTGCGGTAGGTGGTCATGGCCAGTTGCCGGGCGAGGGACACGCCCTCGGCCTCGCGGCCGCAGTCGCGGGTGAAGGCCAGCAGGCGGCGCTGGACGCCCCGCCAGGCGGTGGCGGCGGGATGGGCGCGATGGGCGGCGGAGATCACCACCAGCTCGCCGATCCGCTCCGGGAAAACCTCGGCGAAGGCCAGGCCGACGCAGCCGCCGTAGGAGGCGCCGACGAAGGCGTCGATGACCGGCTCGCCCAGCGCGTCGAGCAGCAGGGCCAGCAGCCGCGCCTGATCCTGCGTCGTCAGGGTGACGTCCCCCTCGTCCCGGCCCGGCGACCAGTCGAAGGCCAGCACCCGCAGGCGGTTCAGGTCGACTGGGCCGCCCGGACGCACCGCCCAGGGCCACCAGCGCGTGGCGAAACGCCCGGCCGAGATGCCCCCGGCGACGATCACCAGCGGCCCATGCTCCGGCCCGTGCAGACGGCCGACCACCTCCGTCGCGGTCAGGCGTTCGCCCGCGGCCAGACGGAAATCCGCGGGGATCGGCGCGCGCACGTCCACGCCGGGAATGTCGTCGAAAGAGGCAGTTGAGAGAGGCAAGAAACCGCACCGGACCTCTCACCGAGATCCCGGACGGGGCGCGCCAAATTCCTGCAGACAGACCCGTGAAGTCGCACCGGCCCATGACGGGCCGCTCGCTTCACTCATCTCTCGCGGCTTCCGAAGAGGCCTCGCAGGAGTTGGCACCTTGTCCGGGATCGGGTGGATCCTGGCAGGTTGCCCCGGCGTCAAAGGGCCTATCCCTCAGCCGGTCTTGATGAGTGTCTTTAAACTGACGGGCCGGTGAGGAATGTCAAGACGCCCGTGGCTCGCAGTGCGGGGACGCAGCGCCTCCCCCTGCCGCTAGAGCGGGCCGTTCGTGTCCCGGTCGGGCTCGGACAGGCCGAGGTCCCCGTCGTCGAGCAGATGAAACTCGTGCCAGATGCCGTTCAGGACGCCGAAGGCGACCGCCAGGCCCAGGCCGAGAATCCAGGCGAAATACCACATGGGAAAATCCTAGGTCCGCAGGGTCAGTAGAGATCGGGGTTGGTCTTCAACGCCGCCGTGCTGGTCCGTCCCCACAGCACCCGGTAGACCCAGGCCGTGTAGATCAGGATCAACGGCAGGAAGACGACCGTCACCCCCAGCATGATGAACAGGGTCATGTGGGTCGAGGAGGCGTTCCACACGGTGAGGCTGGACGACGGGTCGATCGAGCTCGGCAGGATGAAGGGAAACATCGACAGGCCGACGGTGGAAATGATGCCCACAGCCGACAGCGACGAACCGCCGAACGCCAGCGGCTCGGACCGGATCCACAGGCCCAGCAGGGCCACGAGGGCGCCGAGGAAGCCGAGGGCGGGCGCCGTCATCATCCACGGATAGAGGGCGTAGTTGTTCAGCCATGCGCCGGGCGATGCGACGACCGCGGTATGCAGGGGATTGGAGGCCCCCGACGGATCCACCGCCCCGACGATGCTGTAGCCCAGGCCTCCGAAGGCCACGAACAGGCCGCCGGCCGCGAACAGCACCAGGGCCAGAAGGGCGGCGATCGTGCCGAAACGACGGGCGCGCGCCTGAACCGGTCCCTTCTCGGCCTTGATCCCCAGCCAGGCCGCGCCGTGCAGCACCAGCATCGCGACGGACAGCAGGCCGCAGATCAGGCTGAACGGGGTGAACAGGCCCAGCAGGCTGCCCTCGTAGAAGGCGCGCAGATCGCTATCGAGCCGGAAGGGCGCGCCCAGCAGGACGTTGCCCACCGCGACGCCGAACACGAGCGCCGGCACGAAGCCGCCCACGAACAGCGCCCAGTCCCAGAACGCCCGCCATCCCTTGCCCGCCCGCTTGGAGCGGTATTTGAAGGCCACGGGTCTCAGGATCAGGGCTGATAACACCAGGAACATGGCCAGGTAGAAGCCGGAGAAGCTGACGGCGTAGACCAGGGGCCAGGCGGCGAAGATCGCGCCCCCGCCCAGGATGAACCAGACCTGGTTTCCTTCCCAGGTCGCGCCGACGGTGTTGATCACCATGCGCCGCTCCTCGTCCGTCTTGGCGACGAAGGGCAGCAGGGCGCCGACGCCCAGGTCGAAGCCATCGGTCAGGGCAAAGGCGATCAGCAGGACGCCCAGAAGTCCCCACCAGATCATTCGCATGGTGGCGTAGTCGAGAGGCAGTTCCATCTCTGTGTTTCCTCTGGCGCGGGGTCAGGCGACGGCCGGGGCGGGCGCCGGCGCGCCGCCCTCGGTTTCGGGCTCGCCGAACAGTTCCTGCTCGGCGAAGGGGCCCTTCTTGATGGCGTGAAGGATCAGCCTGATCTCGACGATGGCGAGGGCGCCGTAGAGCAGGGTGAACCCGATGATGGTGGCCCAAAGCTGCGCCACGCTGAGGCTGGACGCTCCGAGGAAGGTCGGCAGCACCCCTTCGACGGCCCAGGGCTGGCGTCCGAACTCCGCGACGATCCACCCCAGTTCGGTGGATATCCACGGAAGGGGAATGGCCAGCACCGCCAGCCACAGGAACCACTTGGTTTCGTGCTTGCGCAGGGTGCACAGGATGAAGGCCGTGGCGAACAGCCCGATCATCAGGAAGCCGATCCCCGCCATGATGCGGAACGACCAGAACATCACGGGCACGTTGGGCACGGTGCTCCAGGCGGCCAACTGGACCTGCTCCGGCGTGGCCAGCCGCGGGTCGGCGACGTAGCGTTTCAGCAGCAGGCCGTAGCCGAGATCGCGGCGGCGAGCCTCGAATGCGCCGCGCGCAGCGTCGTCAGCGGGATCCGCCTTGATCCGTTCCAGGGCGTCATAGGCGATGACGCCGCTCTCGATGCGGTCCTGGGACACGGCGACAAGCTGCAGGATGCCTTCGACTTCGCCGGTCAGGCTGCGGGTCGAGATCAGGCCCAGGACATAGGGGATCTTGACCTCGTAATGCGTCGTCCGATCCTCGAGGCTGGGGAAGCCGATGGCGGTCAGGCCCGCAGGGGCCGGCTCGGTGTTCCACATGGCCTCAATGGCGGCCAGCTTCATTTTCTGGTTGTCCGTCAGGGCGTAGCCGCTCTCATCCCCCAGCACGACAACCGACAGCGACGACGCCAGTCCGAAGGCGGCGGCGACCGTCATCGACCGTTTTGCGAAGCCCTTGTGCTTGCCCTTGAGCAGATAGAAGGCCGAGACGCCGAGAACGAAGACCGAGGCGATGACATAGCCCGCGCTGACGGTGTGGACGAACTTGGCCTGGGCGACGGGATTGAACAGCACGGCCATGAAGTCGGTGACCTCCATCCGCATGGTGTCCGGATTGAAGGTCGCGCCGACGGGATTCTGCATCCAGCCGTTGGCGATCAGGATCCACAGGGCCGAGAGATTGGTCCCGAGCGCCACCATGAAGGTGACGAACAGGTGGCCGGTGGGCTTCAGCTTCTCCCAGCCGAAGAACATCAGCCCGACGAACGTCGCCTCGAGGAAGAAGGCCATCAGGCCCTCGATCGCCAGGGGGGCGCCGAAGATGTCCCCGACATAGTGGCTGTAATAGCTCCAGTTCATGCCGAACTGGAATTCCATGGTGATGCCGGTCGCGACGCCGAGTACGAAGTTGATCCCGAACAGCACGCCCCAGAACCGCGTGATCGTCCGCCAGATCGGCCGGCGGGTCATCACATAGATGGACTCCATGATGACCAGCATGAAGGACAGGCCGAGCGTCAGCGGCACGAACAGGAAATGGTACAGGGCCGTCAGCGCAAACTGCAGCCTGGAGAGATCGACAACCGCAAGGTCCATGGAAAAGCTCCGCATCTCCGGCCAGGAGCCAATGAGAGGCTCCGTCGTAGGTGCGGTGTCAACCAAAGGCTTTGCGCTCGATCAAAGCGTCGTCCGGTTTGGTCCATAGGGGTTCGTCGATGACGGTTGAGACATTTCAGGCCGCCTCACCCCGTGTGCCGGGTGAGTTGACGCCCGCCCTCCAGTTGCGGCGGTGGACGCTAACCCGGCGACGGGCGCTGGCGGTCACGGAGGGCCTCGCGGTTCTCGAAGCGCTGCCGGCCATCGGCTTCGCCGCCGGTCTCGCGGGCGCCATCGGCCGCATCGCCTCAAACGACGGCCCGGTCTGGCCCTGGGTCGTGCTCGCGGTCCTGAGCCTCTGCCTTAGGGCGGCCCTGACCCAACTGGCGACCTCGGGCGGGGCGCACGCCGCCGCGGGCATAAAGGTCGAGGTGCGCCGAACGGTTTTGACGCAGATATTTTCCGGTCGGCGCGCGGACGGGGACGGGCTTTCGGCCGCGGTTGAAGGCGTCGAGGCCCTGGACGGCTATTTCGCCCGGTTCACCGCCCTGAAGACGGCCGCCGCCATCGCGCCCCTGCTCATCATCGCCGCCGCCGCCTTCGCCAGCCCGGTCGCCGCCGGCATAATGTTGTTCACCCTGATCCCCTTCGTCATCGGCATGGCGCTGACCGGCATGGCCGCCGCAAGTGAAAGCCGCCGACATTTCGACGCGCTCCAGAGGCTGGCGGGGGTGTTCATCGACCGGGTCAGGGCCCTGCCGGTCCTGATCGCCTATCAGGCCGAAGGCCGCGCCGCCGCCGATATCGCCGCCGCGTCCGACGAGCTGGAGCGGCGCACGAGCCGCGTCCTCAAGATCGCCTTTCTGTCCTCCGGCGTGCTGGAGTTCTTCGCGGCCCTGTCCGTGGCGCTGGTCGCCGTCTACTGCGGGTTCAATCTTCTGCGTCTGCTCCCCTTCCCCGCGCCCGAAACCCTGACGCTCACGCGCGCCTTCTTCGTTCTTGCCCTGGCGCCCGAGGTCTACGCACCCCTGCGCCGCCTCGCCGCCGCCTATCACGACCGTCAGGCCGCCGAGGCGGCGGTCCCGGCCCTCATCGCCGCGCCCCCCGAAAAGCCCGGCCAGGATCAGGCCCGTATCGTGTGGGCGGACGCTCCCGCCGTCCGTTTCCGCGACGTCGACATAAGCTATCAGCCGGGACCGCCCGTCCTAGCGCGCTTCAGCCTGGACATCGCCCCCGGCTCGATCGTGGCGCTGGCCGGCGCCAGCGGCTCCGGCAAGAGCAGCCTGCTGCACCTGCTTCTGGGGCTGGCCCCGCTGTCGGCGGGCGATGTCGAAATCGGAGGCGCCAGCCTCTCGGCGACAGGCTCCTTCGCAGGAGCGGCGGCCTGGGCCAGCCAAGCGCCCATCGTCATCCCGGGGACACTGCGCGACAATATCGCCCTGGCGCGGCCGGGGGCCACAGAAGGCGAAATTCGGGACGCGGCGGATCAGGTGGGCCTGACCGGCGACCTTGCTCGCCCCATCGATGAACGCGGCGGCGGTCTGTCGGGCGGCGAACGGCGCAGACTGGGTCTCGCGCGTGCGCAGTTGTCCCGGTCCAGGCTGCTGCTCCTCGACGAGCCGACGGCCAACCTGGACGCTGAGACGGAAGCCGAACTGATCGAAGTCCTGCGCAAGACGGCGCGAGAGCGCACGACCCTCATCGCGACGCACTCGCCGGCGGTGCTGGCGCTCGCCGACCAGGTGGCGTGGTTGTGACGCCTCACCCGGACCGCCTCACGGCCCTGATCGCCGATCAACGGCGCAGGCAGCGGGCGCGCCTGCTGCTCGCCGCCGTCGCGGCCGCCGGCGCCACCGCCGCCGCCGTGTTTCTGCTGGGCCTGTCGGGGTGGTTCATCACCGGCGCGGCCCTGGCCGGCCTGGCGGGCGCCGGCGCGGCGTTCAACGTCCTGTTGCCGAGCGCCGCCATACGCCTGCTCGCCATCCTGCGCACCGGCTGCCGATACGTCGAGCGCGTCAGCGGACACGAGGCGGCGTTGAAGGCCCTGGCCGCCCTGAGGCCGATCCTTTTCCGGAACCTGGCGTCGGCGCCGCCTGAGAAGGCCCTGGCCGTCTCCAGCGGCGAGGTTTCGGCGCGTCTGGTGCAGGACATCGACGCGATCCAGACATTGTTCGTCCGTCTCAGCGGGCCCTGGGGCGCCGCCGCCGGGGCCGCCGCCGCCGTCGGCCTTGCGGCGCTGGCGGGTCCAGACGCCGCCCTCATCGCCGCCCTGGGCCTGTTGCTGTCCGTGGCCGGATCCCTGCTCATCGGCAGGACGCAGGTCGATCGGGCGGGTGGCGAGGTCCAGATCGCGGTCGGACGGTTCAAGGACCGCCTGTCGGCGCTCCAGGCCTCGGCGGCCGAGCTCAGAGCCTATGGTCTGGAGGATTGGGCGACCTCCGATGCAGAGGCGGCGGCCCGGGAGCTGGATCAGTCAAACGTGCGGGTCAGCATCGGCGCGGGCTGGATCACCGCATGGCAGATGATCGCCATGGGGATGTCGGTCGTGGGCGTCCTCGCCGTTTCCGCCGACCGGTCGGCGCCGCTGGTCGCCCTCGCGGTTCTTGCCGCCGTGGCGTCGATGGAAGCCGCCGCCGCCCTGACCACACATTTCCGGTCAGCGGGCGCGGCGAACCAGGCCCTCATCCGCCTGTCCGAACTCGGCGGCGATCCGGCTCCCCGTCGCGCCGGCCTGGAGACCGAGGCGCCCGCGAACCTGGGATTCGGTTCGATCGGCCTGACGGCGGCCCCGCCTTCCAGGATCGCGGTGACCGGCGTGACGGGCGCCGGAAAGTCGACGCTCATCGAACGCCTGATGGGGCTTCGCCACTTCGACGATCCGGCCCTGACCGTCGGCGGCGCGGCGTCACACGCGCAGGACGGCCTAATCCTGCGCCGCCAGTTCGCCTATGCGGCGCAAGAGGTGCGGCTGCTGAACGCCACCGTTCGGGCCAATCTTCGCATCGCCGATCCGGACGCCGATGACGCCATGCTCTGGCGCGCCCTTGAGGACGCCGATCTCGCAGGGCGCATTCGACAGTCGCCCGCGGGACTGGACATGCCGCTGGGGGAGAACGGCGCCGGCCTGAGCGGCGGTGAGCGACGTCGGCTGGGCCTCGCCCGCGCCTATGTCCGCGCGGCCCCCTGGCTGGTGCTCGATGAGCCGACCGAGGGGCTGGACGCGGAATGCGAAGCGCGTGTGATCGATGGATTGCACCGGCATCTGGAACGCACGGGACAGGGGCTCATCGTCATCAGCCACCGCGCGGCCCCGAGACGGCTTTGCAGCATCGCCATCGAGGTGGCGGGCATCGACCCGTCCGGCCGGCTGACCCTGAGAGCGGCCGAGCAGCGCCCTGACGCCGCCGCCTGAAGAAGCCGCGGCGACGCGCCTGCAGATCAGACGTCGCTGACGGCGGCGTTCAGGGACTCGCCCACGGCTCGGGCGTGGCGGAGCAAGGCCGGGTTGTCGATGGCGCTCATGGACGCCGCCGGGTCGATGGCGAACACCTCGACGCCGCCCTCCGCCTGCTGGACCACGACGTTGCAGGGCAGCATGACCCCGACGTGGGGCTCCATCAGCAGGGCCTCGTGCGCCATGACCGGATTGCAGGCGCCCAGGATGCGGTAGGGACGGAAGTCCTGGCCGATCTTGGCCTTCAGCGTAGCCTGAACGTCGATCTCGGTGAGGACGCCGAAGCCGTGTTTCTGCAGGGCGGCGCGGGTGCGTTCCACGACGGCGTCGAAATCGCCCTCGATGGTGCGGGCGGTGAAATAGCTCATGGGGTCGGGTCCTTTGGCTTGCCGCGGTAGATGTCGCACAATAGGGCGATGACCCGGGCGGCGGCCGGATCGGCGATGCCGTAGTAGATGGTCTGGGCGTCGCGGCGCGGGGCGATGACGCCGGCGTCGCGCAGGCGGGCCAGGTGCTGGGAACAGGCCGATTGCGACAGGCCGACATAGCCGGCGAGCTCGCCGACGGCGCAGTCGCCCTCGCTGAGCCGGCACATCAGCATCAGCCGCTGTTCATTGGCGAACAGCCGCATCAGACGGGCGGCCGGGGCGGCGCTGGCCTCGAGCTCGGCCAGGGCGGCGGCGTTCGGGGTGGGGAGTGCGTCGGTCATGGCGTCTCTCTCGCAGGTCCGGGCGCGGCCAGGGGCCGGCCGTCGTCCTTCAATGCGATATAGATCGCCGGGATCACCAGCACCGTCAGAATTGTCGAGGAGATGAGGCCGAACAGCAGGGAGATGGCCAGGCCCTGGAAGATCGGATCGAACAGGATCACCGCCGCCCCGATCATGGCCGCCAGGGCGGTCAGCAGGATAGGCTTGAAGCGGATGGCGCCGGCCTCCAGCAAGACCTCGCGCAGGGGGCGCCCCGGCGTTCGGGCGTGGCGGATGAAATCGACCAGCAGGATCGAATTCCGCACGATGATCCCCGCCAGGGCGATGAAGCCTATCATCGAGGTGGCGGTGAAGGGCGCGCCGAACAGCATGTGGCCGATGACGATGCCGATCAGGGTCAGGGGGATGGGCGTCAGGATCACCAGCGGGATGCGGAAATCCTTGAACTGGGCGACGACCAGAACATAGATCCCCAGCAGGGCCACGCCGAAGGCGGCGCCCATGTCGCGGAAGGTCACCCAGGTGATCTCCCACTCGCCGTCCCACAGCACGGAGGGGACGGTCTCGTCCGTCGGCTGGCCGTTGAGGCGCACCTCGGGACGCGGCAGGCCCTTCCAGTCGTGCGCCTTGATGGCGGCGTCGATAGCCAGGATGCCGTAGATCGGGGCCTCGAACTGACCCGCCAATTCGGCGGTGACCATCTCGGCGGCGCGGCCGTCGCGGCGATAGACGGGCCATCCGGCCAGCTCGTGACGGGCCTCGACGACCTCGCCCAGCTCCACCAGACGGCGGCCGCCGTCGATCGTGGTCACGGCCACCGGCATGACGGCCATCTGTTCGTTCCACGTCCGTGCCGACTGCGGCAGGCGCACGGCGATCTCCACCGGCGTGCGCTCGTCGTCGCGGGCGGCGTAGCCGAGGATCTGTCCGCCCATGACGGCGGCGATGGAGTCGTGCACCTCGCGCTCGGACAGGCCGAACCGCTCGATCTTCTCGCGGTCGGGGATCAGGCGCAGCACCGGACGGCGCACGCCGTAGCTGTTGTCCACATCGACCACCGAGGACTCGGCCCGGAACAGGGTCTCCAGCTCGGCGGCCACGGCGCGTCGGGTCGCCGGGTCGGGGCCGTAGACCTCGGCCAGCAGGGTCGCCAGCACCGGCGGCCCCGGCGGCGCCTCGACCACCTTGATCGAGGCGCCGCCCGGCAGCGGCAGGTCGGCGAGACGCCGGCGCAGGTCGAGGGCGATGGCGTGACTGCTGCGGCTGCGCTCGTCCTTGGGCGCCAGCATGACGGCCAGATCGCCCTGTTCAGCCCCGGCGCGCAGGAAGTAGTGGCGCACCAGACCGTTGAAGTTGAACGGCGCGGCGGTCCCGGCGTAACTCTCCAGCGACTCCACCTCGGGCAGGGCTCCCGCCACGGCCGCGGCTCCGGCGAGGGTCCGTTCGGTGGTCTCGAGGCTGGTTCCCTCGGGCATGTCGAGCACGACCTGCAGCTCGGACTTGTTGTCGAACGGCAGCAGCTTCACCGGCACGGCTCGGAAGCCGAACATCGACATGGCAAGCAGGGTGGCGACGCCGACCACGATCAGGAAGGTCCAGGCGCTGCGACGGCTGCGGATCACCGGCGTCGCCACCTTGCGGTACAGGCGGCCCAGCATCCCCTCGCCGTGCTCATGCCCGTTGCCGCCGGCCAGGGTCTTGCGGGCCAGACGGATCATCAGCCAGGGCGCGATGACCACGGCGACGAAGAAGGAGAAGACCATGGCCGCCGAGGCGTTGACCGGGATCGGCGCCATATAGGGGCCCATCAGGCCCGAGACGAACAGCATGGGCAGCAGGGCGGCGACCACGGTCAGGGTGGCGACCACGGTCGGGTTGCCGACCTCGGCCACGGCCTCGACGGTGGCCTGTGCGCGGCTTCGGTCGTCGTTCATGGCCCAGTGACGGGCGATATTCTCGATCATCACGATGGCGTCGTCGACGAGAATGCCGATCGAGAAGATCAGGGCGAACAGGCTGACGCGGTTGATGGTGTAGCCCATCAGGTTCGAGGCGAAGAGGGTCAGCAGGATGGTCGTGGGGATCACCACCGCCGTCACGCCGGCCTCGCGCCAGCCGATGGCGAAGCCGATCAGGATGACGATGGAGAGCGTCGCCAGCCCGAGGTGCATCAGCAGTTCATTGGCCTTTTCATTGGCCGTCTCGCCGTAGTCGCGGGTGACCACGACCTCCAGCCCGTCCGGGATCAGCGTGCCCTTCAGGGCTTCGACCCGCTGCATCACCCCATGGGAGACGACCACGGCGTTGGCGCCTTGGCGCTTGGCCACGGCCAGACTCACGGCGGGCGTCCGGCTCCAGCCGTTGCCGGCGCGGGCGTAGTGGGCGGCGCGGGCCTGATCCTCGCGCGGGGCCTGCACCACGGTCGCCACGTCGCGCAGATAGACGGGCTCACCCGCCATCGACCGGACGGTCAGCAGGGAGG
Organism: Pseudomonadota bacterium; assembly: GCA_040385285.1. Classification (GTDB taxonomy): domain Bacteria; phylum Pseudomonadota; class Alphaproteobacteria; order Caulobacterales; family Caulobacteraceae; genus Brevundimonas. The sequence goes on along the minus strand of JAZKHQ010000029.1, from coordinate 72,738 downwards.
CGTCGGCGGGGGTGGCCAGCCGCTCGCCCGAGCGCAGGGACACGGCCTGGCCCTGATCGCGGAAGGCGCCGGCGGGGAAGCTGCGATTGGCCTGGGCCACCGTCTCGAGCACCGAGGACAGGGCCACGCCGCGCGCGGCCATGCGGGCGGGATCGGGCTCGACGCGGATTTCCGACGGGCGCCCGCCGACGATGAAGGTCAGGCCGACGTCCTCCACCTTGCCGATCTCGGTGCGCAGGCGCGCGGCGACGTCGTACAGCGCCTGATCGCTCCAGCGCCCGGCCGCGTCGGCGCGCGGCGTCAGGGTCAGGACCACGGCGGGCACGTCGTTGATGCCGCGCGTGACGATCTGCGGCTCGGACACGCCGACGGGAATGGAGCCGTAGTTGGCGCGCACCTTCTCATGGACGCGAACCGCCGCGTCGTCGGGATCAGAGCCGACCACGAAGCGGGCGGTGACCATCACCCGGTCGTCCTGCACCTGGGTGTAGACGTGCTCGACGCCGTCGATGCTGCGCACGATGGCTTCCAGCGGCTTGGCCGCCAGTTCGGTGGCGTCAGAGGCGCTCAGCCCGGGCGCCGCGACCATGATGTCGACCATCGGCACGCTGATCTGCGGCTCTTCCTCGCGGGGGATCGACAGCACCGCCATCAGGCCGACGGCGATCGCCGCCAGCAGCATCAGGGGCGTCAGGGGCGAATTCAGCGTGGCGCGCGTCAGCCGTCCGGAAAGGCCGAGGTTCATCGGGCCGTCTCCGGAGCCAGAACGACATCGCCTGCCTTGAGCCCCGACAACACCTCCACCCGATCATCCGCGACAGGGCCGCCCAGTTGGACCGGGGCCTCGCTGACGCGGCCGGCGCGGTCGACGGTGCGGACGAAATCGATGCCGTAGCGGGTGGAGACGAAGCGGCGCGGCACGACCAGCGCGCGCCTCTGGCCGACCGGAACCTGAACCGTGACCCGCTGTCCGACCCGGTCGCTGCCCAGGCCCGCGACGGCGATGTCCGCGGTGGTCTGACCGGCGTTGGAGGCCGGATAGATCTGGGCGATGGTCCCGGCGCTGACGCCTGGCAGATCCCCGGATGAAACGATGACGTCCTGACCGACCCGCAGGTTGCGACCCTGGGCTTCCGGGAGCTCCAGCCTCAGGACCAGCGGCCCGGCGGTGATGGTGGCGACCGACTGGCCGGCGCTGACCACCGAGCCGGCGGGCACGTCGGCCGCGAGCACCCGCCCGGACGTGGGGGCCAGTATCCGGCCCTGGGCCCCGGTCTCGGCGCTGGCCGAGCGCACGGCGCGCGCCGCCCGGACCTGGGCGTCAGCCGCCCGGGAGGCGGCGAGCGCCTGGTCGAGCCGGGCCTGGGCATAGATACCGCGATCGAACAGGGTCTGGATGCGCGACAGGTCAGCCCGCGCGCGCGCGGCCTCGGCTTCGGCCGCCGCCACCTGGGCGCCGTACGCGGCCGTTTCGAGGCCCACCCGGTTGTCGGTGACCACGCCGATGACCTGGCCCTGACGCACCGTGTCGCCTTCGCGCACGTTCAACTGGCTGAGCGTGCCGGGAATGCGGGCCCGGGCTTCGCCGAGATCACGCGAGGCCACCACGGCCGAGGCCGGCTTGACCGCGTCGATCAGGGCTTCGGTCACGGTCAGACGTTCACCGCTGGCGGGCGCGGTCGCGGCGACCTCAGGCTCTCCGCCGCAGGCCGACAGGCCGCCGGCCAGAAGGGCCGTTGCGGCGAGGGCGGCGAACAGGGCCGTGGGCGTCTTCATCGGGGCGTCCTTATGTAAGCTTGCGCTAATATTAGATGCAGCTAATATGATTGCAAGCCTGAGCACTGTCCTCCCGGCGCCGATGTTGAGCCTTGATACGGATCAAGGCGCGACGGGGTCGGGGCGGCGCAGGGTGGGCATCGAAGAAAAGGAGACCGCGTATGGATCGGCCCACCATCGTCATCCTGGGCGCAGGCCTCGGCGGCGCCATAGCCGCCTACGAAATTCGCGACACCCTCGGCGAGCGTGCCCGGATCGTCATGGTGTCCAGGGGCGACATCTTCCATTTCACCCCGTCCAACCCCTGGGTGGCGGTGAACTGGCGCAAGCGCGAGGCCATCGAGGTCAGCCTGCCCGAGGTGATGAAGCGCAAGGGCGTGGAGTTCATCAACGTCGGCGCCAGCCGCATCCGGCCGGCCGAAAAGGGCATCGACCTGGCTGACGGCCGCACCCTGCATTACGACTATCTGGTCATCGCCACCGGGCCCGATCTGGCCTTCGACGAAATTCCGGGCCTCGGCCCCGACGGCCACACCGTCTCGATCTGCCATGTCGACCACGCCGTGCGCGCGGCCGAGGCCTTCGACCGGTTCGTGGAAAACCCCGGCCCGATCGTGGTCGGGGCGGTCCAGGGCGCCTCGTGCTTCGGGCCGGCCTATGAGTTCGCCATGATCCTCGACACCGAACTGCGCCGCCGCAAGCTGCGCGACAGGGTGCCGATGACCTTCGTAACCTCGGAACCCTACATCGGCCACCTCGGTCTGGACGGGGTCGGCGACACCAAGGGGCTGCTGGAAAGCGAGATGCGCCAGCGGCACATCAAATGGATCACCAATGCCAAGGTGAAGAGCGTCGACGCCGGGATGATGCATGTCGAGGAGATCGGCGAGGATGGCGCCGTGAAGACGAACCACGACCTGCCCTTCTCCTACTCCATGATGTTGCCCGCCTTCCGCGGAGTCGAGGCGGTGCGCGGGGTGGAGGGTCTGACCAATCCGCGCGGCTTCATCCTGGTGGACAAGCACCAGCGCAATCCCGCCTGGCCGGACATCTTCGCGCTGGGCGTCTGCATCGCCATCCCGCCGACGGGTCCGACCCTGGTGCCTGTCGGGGTGCCCAAGACCGGCTTCATGATCGAGAGCATGGTCACGGCCATCGCGGCCAATCTGAAGCAGATCCTCGACGGCCGGTCGCCGACCAACGAGGCCAGCTGGAACGCCATCTGCCTGGCCGATTTCGGCGACGGCGGCGTGGCCTTCATGGCCCAGCCGCAGATCCCGCCACGCAACATCAACTGGTCGGCCAGCGGTCGCTGGGTCCACGCCGCCAAGGTCGCCTTCGAGGGCTACTTCCTTCACAAGGTCCGCAAGGGCCAGGCCGAGCCCCTCTACGAGAAGCTGGCGCTTGATCTGATCGGCGCCCACAAGCTGCGCCGCACCGTCCAGTCCACCCCCGCACAGGAGCCGAGAGCATGAACCTCGACCGCGCCGTCATGATGTTCGCCGGATTCATGGTCCTTGTCAGCCTGGCGCTGACCCACTGGGTGCACCCGGCATGGGTCTGGCTGACGGTCTTCGTCGGGCTGAACCTGATTCAGGCTTCGATCACAGGCTTCTGCCCGGCCGCCATGCTGTTCCGGCGGCTGGGCCTGCGGCCGGGAACGGCCTTCCGTTAGAACGGTCACCGGGCGCTCGCACGCGGGTGGGTCCGTCGATCAAGGAAGAAGTGGCGCGCCCGGAACGATTCGAACGTCCGACCCTCAGATTCGTAGTCTGGGCGAAGGATCATTCAATTTCAATATCTTACGCAATACTCACTGTAACAACTGATGCTAAGCTGCGTCTGCAGCGCGTCGGGGTTACAAATCGCGCGAAACGACCTGGCACTCTGTCCGCTCTGCGCCAGCACCAGACGTTCCGGTCGACTCCCGGAACGACCAGAGTGTCTCCGGCACAGCCAGGAACGGAGTGGTCACGCCGCCATCCACATGCATTTCCTCGAACTGGAAACCATCATTGTCCGCGCGGATCAGGACCGGCGGGAAGGCCCCCGGTATGCTGGCCGAAGCGACCAGCACTGATCGGAACAACTCCAGGGCCTCGGGCGTGCCTTGGGACGCGATCGCCCCCATGTCCCAACTGACGCCGCGCTGGGCATCGAGGTCGGTGGTCGCAATCAGAAGCACTCGGCCCTTGGCGTATTCGGCCGCAACGCCGCGAAGCAGGTCCGCATCTACATAGCGCTCCACAAGAGCCCGCAGCGGTTCGCCCTTGTAGATGCCTGATCCGAAGAGCGCGCCGATCCCCTGGGACTGCAACAGGTTGGAGGCCGCGCCGCCTGTGTAGGCCTCCTCGAGTTCGTCGTCATAGTCCGAACCGAGGAAGACAAAAGGCGCCGCCAGTGCGCCGGTCGATACGCCGGTGACCACTTCAAAATCCGGGCGGGCGCCGGTCTCGGTCCAGCCCTTCATCAGGCCAGCGGTGAAAGCTCCGTTTGAGCCACCGCCCGACAGGGCGACGAAATCGTGGGTGCCATCGGGGCCCACAAGGACGCCGTCGTGGAAGGCCTGCTGGAACAGGGCGGCCCGGTCCGGGGCGTCCAGATACACACGGATCGGATGGCCCTCGGTGCCGACCAGCCCCAAGGGCGCCGCTTGGTCGCGAGCTTGCAGGTCGAAGGCCGAGCGCGACCCGCCGGCGCAACCCGTGGCAGCCAGACCGAGGCAGACAATGAAGTACAGGGCGATCCGTCGCATTTGGCAGCATAGCATGCGCGCTCGCACACCGCAGATCTATGAAAATTGACCAAGGGGCCTTAACCGCGGCCCCAAGAGCCAATAGCGCCATCCAGACCCAAGCGGGTTAGCCCGCTAATCTAGCGCGCCACTCGGCGCGGCTTTGCCCCCAACGCTCGACTACGTCCTCATGACCCGGAGGCGGGAGGCGAGCAGGACCAAGCCTTGCCGAACCAAGCCGTTCCGCAAGCCGCTGGGACGGCCTGTTGCCCGGGGCGATGCAGTGAATAACGTGGGACCAGTCGAGGACTTCAAACGCATAGTCCATCGCGGCTCTGGCGGCTTCGAGGGCGATGCCCCGCCCTTGGGAGTCCGGGTGCAGGCCCCAGCCGATCTCGTTTCCCGGCCAGCCCAGGGGACGCCAGGGCCCAACGCGGCCCAACCAGTCACCTGTCTCACGATCCACCACTGAAAACATCCCAATCCCGGTGAGACTCCAGGCGCCAGCCATGGTCATGAACACGCGCCAGGTGATCTCGGCTGGCTGAGCTCCGCCAAGGAAGCGGGCAGCCTCGGCGTCCGCCATCATTTCGGCCCACCGGGGAAAATCGGACATGGTCGGCGGCCGCAGGATCAGGCGGCTGGTCTGGAGGATTGGTTCAGACAAGGACTTGCTCATCGGATGCTTCGGCCAAGGCGTGATTGCGAATGCCTTTTCACGCTTCCCGGCGCATAGTGTTCACGTCCGGATTCTCACCGACAGGTAGCCAGTTCCCCCGGCTCTGCGCTTGAACGAAGCGGCTGGCCCCTCACAGGACTCACAATCCAGAGTTTCGGGCGACAAGCGGGCTCCGAAGACCCTCGTTCGATACCAGCCCCTGCGTTCAAGTGGCGGACCATCGCCGGCGATAGAACCTGACCATCGACAACCAGAACTGAGGAGGCTTCGATGCCTACTATCGATCAAACTATCGCTCCGGCCGCCGATCTGGCGCCCGTCAGCGGGTCCTGCGCCGCTGACGGCGTTTGCGCCTGCGGTCCAGACTGCCAGTGCGGCGAGAACTGCCGCTGCACGCCCGAGGCGAACTGCGCCCCGAACTAAGTCTGCCGGATTAGGGGCCGACCTGAGGGTCGGCCCTTCTTCATGTTTGCAGCATTGGGCAACATCGAACTGCCCGTTCTGTCTTCAACCTAAACCATCTGGATCATCATGACCGCTGTTCAGCTAGCCCAGCTGAGTTGTGCCAGCCTCTTTTTGACGGGGTTGGGAACAGGCGTCTGGAAATACCGGGCGATGATCACGAGCGACCAGGGCGAGGCCCCGACTTATGTCGACATCTGTCACCGTGCAGCACTCATGTATGCCTTTGCATGCCTGGTGCTGGTGGAGTTCGCCCGCCTGAGCGTGTGGCCTGAACTTGTGAATCTGGTCGGCGTCGCCGTTCCTGTGGCGTTCTTCGTTTCCGCGGTGGCGAGCTACGCGGTGCATGGTGTTTTGCGCGATACGGACAATCAGCTCCGTCGACCGCACCGGCTTGGCACGCGCGTTGTCCATTCCCGCGCCATCAGCATCTACATCTATTGCCTGATCACTGGTGAGATCGCTGGTTTCCTCGTCTTGTTCTCGGGCGCGCTTCCCCGCCTTCTCGCTTGATCGAGGGATCAGGTCAGCATCTGCAGGGCAGTAGGCGCGATCCCGAACATCCGCCTGAACGTGCGGCTCAGGTGTGCGGAATCCGAGAACCCGGCCTCGTGCGCGGCCGCAGTAAGCGGCGATCCCGTCGCCACAATCGCGACGGCCCGGCTGAGCCTCAGCCACAGCAGGTAGGTCTTGAACGGCAAGCCGGTCTGCTCGACGAACAGGTGCCGCAATCGGCTCGAAGAGAGCCCTGCCACAGGGACGGCGTCCGCCAGACTCAGGGTTCGATCCAGCCGCTCGTTCGCCCACGAGATGACCTTGCGAATCCGGTAGTCGGGGATCTCGGCACGTTCGTCGGCGGCGAGCACGGCTGTTAGCCTCCGTCCCCACGCCACAATCTCGCTATCCGGGGCCCGCCAGTCGGACGTCTTGAATGCGTCCAGTTCGGCGGCAAGGATGGGCGACGGTGCAAGCTCTGTGAGCGAACCCACAACGTGCCGGGCGGCAACCGCTCGACCCAGTCGGCTCTCAGGTTCAACGAAAAGAAGTGCGAAGCGCCCCTCCGCCTCAAACCGATGAAGGGCATCCGCCGCCACCACCGCATTGCGCGTTACGCTGGCGTCGTCGTCACCGACCAGGCGGAACTGACCGCCAAGACCGAGCGTGACCTGAATCGCGTGGTGAGCGTGGAAATCCGTGCTCCGCGTTTCGCCCTGTTCGAAGCGGGCAGCATCGACGAGCCAAAGGCTGCCGCCTTGCCACAGCACGACACGCGTTTGCGCCAGAACCTCCATAGCGAAGGCTTAGCTGCTGTGAAGCTTGTTTGGAAGAACTGCGAGACGCCAGAGCCGCAGGATGGTTCCCGTCCTGCGGCTCTGATCAATCAGGCGAATTGGGCCTGGAGACCACGGCCGCGCGTGAGTCGCCAGGCCAGGAAGACGCCGGCCGCTACGTCATAGGCCATGCAGAACATCGGCCACCACACGGGCACGCCCGGGTTCGTAAAGATTGCGGGGTGAAAGATGTCGTAAACGCCGTGCCCGATGAGGCCGGCGACCACCCACCACAGGCTTGTGCGGAAGCCCAGGACAGCCGCACAGATGAAGATGGTCGTCGGCGCCAGCTCCAGGACCAGGGCCGTGCCTGACCCGCCCATGACGGCGAAAAGCTCGTAGACAACTGCGATCACCGTCAGGATCACGGGGTATGCCGCCCGGTCTTTGTCGAGGCCCACACACGAAAAGAAAAGGCCTACCAGAGCCGCCAGGCCGACACCGATTGCATATTCCATTGGTTCTCTCCCTTTGATGCCTTTCAACTAGGCTCGCCGCGAGGAGGAGACTTGAACACAGGGGTCGAAACCCGACCACGGGATTGGCGAAATCACGACGCCAAATGCGGATCAACAGGTCCACCATTCGCCCGCTCCAGCCCCTGCCTGACCGGCGTTACGCAGGTGGAGGAGTGGTCAGGCTGCACTGTCCTGGACTCGCGACCTAGAACCCTACAGGTAGATGATCGGCAAGAACCTCTCGGCCAGGACGACCGCCAGTATCGACACAACGACCAGAACGAACAGGCCCGCGATATGCAAGATCTTGGGCTTCAGGCCCACCGTCGCCCAGATCGTCAGAGCCAACAGGGCCAAGATCACGACAGCGTGCACAGTCCAGTAGCCGACACCCCAGGACAGCCCCAAACGCGCCTCGTCGTTTGGCAACCGGAGACTGGCCACGGCAGCAAGCACACGCATCATCAAGGCCGAGAAAACTACAACGAAGGCCTGTAGCGACCTGTGTTTTGCGGTCAGCCAGACGCCCAGCAAACCTTGAATTATGGTGACCACCGGGCCGATGGCCGAGATCATGTCCTTGTCGGCTTGGGATCGGTAGTCTCCCGACACCAGGCCAGAACTGTTCACCTGAATGAACACATCGTACCCGAGCAGCGCCCCCGCGATCCCATGCGCTGCCTCGTGCATGAGGAAGGTCATGGCGACGATCAGGAGCACCCAAGCGACCAGCTCCACGTTGCCCAAGCCACCCCCACCAGTTCGGTCCGGTTGTTCGTGCCACATCATCCTTCGCCTTGTGAGCAGAACGAAAGCGAGAGAGCATTGTCGATCGGCATGATGTTTCCGCGTTATCGGTTGGTAATGCCGAGGAATTGGCGGTTGCCGATCTGGAAGACTTGAATGCAAGGGCTGGCATTTTCCGCCGATTGACTGCCGCGGGTGAGCGTCGCCCGCACGGCCAACGCGGACTCGCCGACTGGCACCTTCCCCCCTCCTGCATCCCACCGTCGACACGAGAATGCCTGTTGGTTCCGGCCCGCGTGAGGGGCTTGAGATGGGACTGTGGCGCCTCCACAAATCTCGGCCGGGCGAGCAAAGTCGAATTGTTTTCGACTGGGCTTGATATGCCGATCAGCCGCAGGCTCGGCGTGTCAGCCAACCTGTTGTAGCCGTTTCGTTCAAGCGCCGGAGGCAATGCGGATAGAAGTTTGCGCCGGTCCCGAAGGAAAACCCGACCCTGACCCGGAAGTCCCCTTCGGACCTTTGTTGATAAGGGCTCTTGTGGCTGTGGCGCGGCTTGCTATCGCGCCATTCCGGGCGGGCCGGTCGTCGTTGCCAAGTGTGGAAATTTCTCGAGAGGAGACTGCAAATGACGATCAGCTCGACTTCGATCCGCCATCGCCGCGCGAACGCAGGACCGGTGCAATGGCTCGCACGAGGCCTGATCGCAACTGCTGTTCTCGCGCTGGGCCTGGCTGCGAGCGGCGCGGCCTATGAGATCATCGCTGCGCGAAGCGACGCCGAGACCTATCCGGCGCCAGGGCGTCTCATCGATGTGGGCGGGTATCGCCTCCACATCAATTGTATCGGCGCAGGCAGCCCCGTGGTCATCCTTGACGCCGGATTGGGCGGGTCATCCGTGGACTGGAGCCGGGTACAGCCGGAACTTGCAACCACGACCAGGGTTTGCGCATACGACCGAGCAGGCATGGGCTGGAGTGATCGGGGCCTTCGCGCGCAGACGCCGGAGCAGATCGCAGAAGAGCTGCACACGCTCCTGATGAACGCGGACGTCCCCGGTCCCTACGTGATTGTCGGGCATTCGCTATCCGGAAAATACGCCCGCCTGTTTGCGCTTGATTACAGGCAGGAGACAGCCGGCATTGTGTTGGTCGATGCGCGCTCCGAATACGTGGATGATCGCACTACGCCGCTCGAATATCGCGCCTTTGTGGAGGCCGTGGAATCCCAGGGACGCCAATATGCCGTGGCGCGTCGGTTCGGCATCGCTCGACTTTTCGGGGCGCAGCTCGCCGGTACGTCAGCCATCCCTGCCGAGACCCGCAGGTTGATGGCCCTGCTGGCAACACGCCAGAATGCGATCGACGCGACAGAGGGAGAAGCGCAAGCGCGCGCTGCAAATGATCCAGAACTCCGGACAGAGCCCGCGATGGGGGCTCTGCCCTTGATTGTTCTGGTGTCCGATCAGTCAATCGCCAATCTGCCACACTGGGCCGAAGCACAGCGGCGACAGGCGGGCCGAAGTTCCGTGGGGCGAATGGTGATTGCTTCCGGAAGCTCACATGCCATCCATTGGGACCGACCCGACCTGGTGATCGGATCGGTCCGGGAGGTGATCGCGAATGCACGTTCGCGACAACTCCAATAGGGCATCTGGCATACAACGCGGGAACTATTGCCCCGAAGGCCTCGGCGGACGCTTTCGTTGACTCGCCCCTCCCTTGCGCTGCCCGCCGTGGAGAGGAGCAACCCCGGAACGCTCCGACCTTGGCCCGGGACGCCCGGGAATAGCCGTTTCGTTCAAGCGCGCCCGGTCGGATCAGCCCAGATTCCCGGCATATGCAAATGCGACAACCGAGATGAGGGGGCTGGATCATGGAGTATATTGTCGGCGCCGCGCTTGCGTCTGGCGCGGGTATTTTCACGACCGTCGCCGGAATTGAGTGCGATCGTTTCGGCAGACGGATTCATCCTCACGTCCGCGCAGAAATCGCCGCCGCCAAAGCCGCTGAGGTGAGTGGCGATCCCGCAGCGGGCTTCCGTCACCTGGAGCGCGCACATGTATTGGGACAGAGTTCCACGGCCCAGCATGTCCGGGTGCACCTGCACATGCTGGCGTGGGCCACTCGCCACCATGACGCGCGTGAAGTCATCGGCCAGATCTTGCGTGTGATCGGCGCGGCCGCCGGGACCTGGGCCGGACTTGTTCCCCGCGGAAACACCGGAGGATCCAAGGTCAGCGGGTTCAGATCGATGCCTATCCCCGAGGACCTCGCCGACCAGATCGCCGCGGCGCGCGCGCCAGCCGCAAACACTCACTGAAGGAGTGGACAATGAGCCAAACATTTCACCGGCGCGCACTGCCGGCCAATGCGATTGCGTTCTCGTCACCTGAAGGCCGGGGCTTGTTCTCGGAGGCCCTGGCGACAGACGGAATGAACGGATACTTCCCGCTCGCCGAGCAGTTTCACACCCAATCAGAACCGGCCTTCTGCGGACCGGGGTCCCTGGTCGTTGCGCTCAATGCGCTGTCCATCGACCCGGGGCGTCAGTGGAAAGGGCCGTGGCGATGGTTTTCCGAGGAAATGCTCGACTGCTGCGTCCCCCTCACGGACGTGCGCGAACGTGGCGTGGACGTCGATGAATTTGCATGCCTTGCGCGCTGCAACGGAGCCGACGTCGAGGTCCATCGCGGCGACGTATCGAGCCTTGAGGCGTGGCGAGCCGCGCTCGTTACCGCCGCCAGCGGCGAGGCCGTCGTTGTTGCATCCTACGACCGCGCCGCAATGGGACAGACCGGGAGCGGTCACTTTTCGCCGATAGGGGGCTATCATGAGGGTCGGGATCTCGCCCTCATCCTTGACGTCGCGCGTTTCAAGTATCCGCCGCACTGGGTATCGGCTGAGCAGCTCTGGCGGGCGATGAAGGGCATTGATCCCGCCACCGGCCAAGCTCGCGGATGGTTAGTGATATGCAGGCACCCAGGACCACGCCTGGTGGATTTCACTGCATGCTGCGTCGACGAGAAGGCGGCCCGAAGGGTAGCGCTCCAAGGCTTCAGTGCAGCCCAAACGCCCTCGGACGGCTCACAGCCAGTACTGGTCTGATCTACGGTCACCAGTCTCGTACCTGGTTTGCAACTCATAAGCCGCCGCTCCGGGCCTATTCAGAGCGCGCCTCTACCCTCGGACTACTCAAGGAAAGCAACCGTGATGGCCCATGAAGTTTCGCGAAAGAACGGCGGACCACACGTGCTCACAAGCGGAGGAATCCTCGGCCAGTTCATTCCAGTGGATCTGGGTGTCCGACGCGTTCTGCGGCCTGGAAAGTTCCTCTGGGCGCGGACAGTCGGTTGGATGCTCGCGCTTATTCTCGCTGTCGCTCTCGCCTTCGGGCCCAGCATGGAATTCCTTTCACAGGCATTGCCGGACGACCCAGCGACCCAGCTCGTCGCCCATGTTCTGGGCTGTCTGATCATTCTGGGCGCCTACACCCTGTTGGTAAGACTCGGAGAGGACCGGGCGCCCCGCGAGCTCGCTCCCAAGGCGGCGCCATTTGGTCTGCTGGCGGGTGGGCTGTTGGGGGCCCTGACCTTTTCCTCGGTCATGGCGATCATGATCGGCTTTCGCCTCTACGACTTCGAATTCCTCGGCCCGGCGCCGGCCTGGCGAGGAATCGGCCTGGCCTTGGAGTCCGGGGTCTTCGAAGAAGTGCTGGTTCGCGGGATCATCCTGCGGCTGATCTGGCGGGGGTTTGGTCCTTGGCCTGCCTTCATCGTCTCGGCTCTGCTGTTTGGGGCAGGACACATCGGCAATCCTGGCGCGACCCTTTTCACAGCGGCCTGCGTCGCGATCGAAGCCGGCGTCATGTTGGCCGCCTTCTACGCACTGACCGGACGGCTCTGGGTCTCGATCGGCTTTCATGCAGCCTGGAATTTCACTCAAGGCTACCTGTTTGGTGCCGCCGTATCAGGGGGCGATTTCGGCAGTGCGATGTCTCGCAGCACGGCCCGCGGCGGTCTACCCGACTGGCTTACGGGCGGCGCGTTCGGCCCGGAGGCGTCGCTACCCTCGGTGGCCATCTGCTCCATATTGGGCGCGACGGCGCTTTGGTTGGCATGGAAAGCTGGCCGCTTTTCGACACATCCAGCACGGTAGGAGGCTGAGCCCGCGTGACTCGAAACCTGGCCTGCCTACTCGCCACCTGACGCCTTGCCGCCAGCGGATCCCGAAAAACTAAGCTTGGTCGTGGTCACAACGGAGTAGCAGCTTCGGGGCCATGCGCCCGAAGTCCGACAATTAGGAGACGCGCAGAACCAGCCGATGTCATCGCCACACTTGGCCGGACGCCGCGCCGGTCCGATCGGCTTCGCAGATGGCCGCTCTCGCGAGACCGGAATGCGCCAGAGCGGTCAGGCCGGACCCCACGGCAGGGGCCCGAGAGCGGACGTTCCCAACCGCCGCTTTGAGTCAGAAGCGGACCTCGCCCTCCAGCGCCCTTCAAACCAAGCGGCTATACAATTTTGGGCCTGGGAAATCGCTCGGAGCCCACGATGAGGGCCAATGAGTCCAATTTTCTCTGACGGAGTCCAACTAGTTGTGACGTCCGACAGAAAGAATGGCGCGCCCGGAACGATTCGAACGTCCGACCCTCAGATTCGTAGTGTGCGATACCCAGCAACCTGTTTTGACGATCACACGCTGAATTTTCACAGCATTTCCAACAACAGCCGGTGACGGGGTAGGTCCATTTGCCAGAAATTTGCCAACCACGTTATGGAAGCCAGATGTCGGACTCGATCTTCTGCATGGCAGCCGAATGGTCGGTGGACTTGAACAGATGTCCATAGCGATCCAGCGTCATCTGCGCGCTGCTGTGTCCGGCCCATTTCATAATCTGCTTGAGCGGCACATCAGCCTCGATCCAGCACGAAATCGCGAAGTGACGCATGTCATGCCAACGCCAAAGTGGTCGGTCGACCAGTTCAGGGTTCAGTTCTTGCGCTCGCGCCCAAGCTGGCTGGAACAAGCGTTGGCGCCAGTTTGAGTGACCTTCTGGGTTGCCCACGCCGTTAGGGAAGACGAGGTCATCAGGGCCCGTGAAGCCAGACTGTTGCTTCCATTCCTTCATGGCGGCCACCAGTCCTTCGGCCAACGGAACGGTGCGCCGTCCGGCCAAGGATTTGGGTTGACCGAACTGACCGAGACGGTTGATCCGTCGACGTACCCGCACGGTCCCCTTCTCTAGATCAACGTGTCGCCAAGCCAGTGCACGCTGTTCACTTCCGCGAAGCCCAGTGGATGCGGCGAAACGCAGGATCGGACCCGTTGTGACTCGTGATGCTGCGCACAAGGCTGCGACCTCGGCTTTCTCGGGAATGAAGACGTCTTCGTCGTCTTCATCGTCAGTATCGTTGTCACGTGTCGCCGACGCATCAACGCGACGTCGCAGGCGCTTCGCGTTCTTGGCCACATTGTGGACCAGCCAATCCCGCTCGATCGCCAAGTCGAGCATACGGCGCAGTGTGCTTGTTGCGCCCGCGATGAACGAAAGGGACAACTCCAGACCCTGCAATTCGTCGATAAACTGGTTGACGTGAGCAACCCGAAGTTCCTTCAGCTTGAGGTGACCCAAAGGGTACCCGAACTTCTGGCCAGCCAGCTCTGGCTTCTGGCTTGTCCAAAGATCCCCGCTGCCGATCACGTACCGTTCGATGTGGGCAACGTAGTTACAGTGCGTGGTTTGGTCGATCTCCTTAATCAGCACGCGTTTTTGCGAATAGTCGATGTAGATGCGCCCTAGATCGGCAACCGTCATCCGCTCGGCTTCCGAGCGAAACGATCCGTTTTGGATCATCGTCTCAACTTCGAGCAGATGAGCCTTTGCACCCTTCTTGGTGTCGAACCCTCTGCGGTGGCGCTTTCCTTTAGCATCGGTGTAGTCGGCGACCCACCGCTGAGTGGTTTTGTTGAAGGTGACCGGCATCCTAAGCTGCCTTCCGATCGATTGCCGCCTGAAGCAATTCATCGGCGACGTCCATCCAGGCGCAGATGGCCTTGGCGGACGGGATTGCAGACGGCAGGTTCGAGACCAACGTCGGCGTCAGCGCCTTGTGCCTCGGCGACGTTATCTTGTGCGCGACGACGGCTTCGAGTGCTGCCTTCTGGCTGAAGAACGACTGTGTCACCGTCGTCGTGGACGTGACCCAGAAGACCGTCCAGCGGTAGCGCCCGGTCTTGTCCGGCTTGCGGGCACGGGAGATCGTGATCTGTTGAATGTCGAGGAACGTGCGCATTACGCCACCTCGCGCGAGGCGCGTTCCTGCTCCGTGATCCAGGCCAGAAGCGTGGAGCGGCGGGCGCAGATCGTCGTGCCCAAACGAAACACCGGCAATGCACCGGAGTCCGCCAGGTCGTAGACACGGCGACGTGCCGTGACTTCGCCAAACAGGAACATGGCGATCTGGCCAGCACCGCGAAGCACGTCGTCTGCGAGGCTTCCGGTGGCGCCGCGCGCGTGACGGCCCCTGTACAACTGGAGGTCGAAATGGGTGTGCACTGTCAGTCTCCTTGCGTTTCGGCACCGCACATCGCGATGCTTCCATGCTCGAGAGCCGTGCACGAGCCGCGCCACGGGAAAACTGTATCATACTGAAAAACATGCACTTTTCTGCCAGTGCGGCTGACACCGGGTGTCAACGTCGCTGGCAGTATTCGCCTCCTGAGGGATTTCAATGGACATCCAGCGGCTGATCGGCGCGCCGTGAAAATTAACTGTGTTTCAAAGCGGGACTAGCGGGTCAGCCTTCGTGCGCGTGCCAGAGCCGCTAACGAGGTCTGCGGCTGCTGGCGCGATCACGAAGCGAACGCAAGCGATGAGTGATCGGCGTGGGGGCGCAGCCGCTGATGTTGAACAAGCCGGGCTGGGCAGCGAGGAATTGGTCCTCAACCAAGAAAGGATCGTCACAAGGACAGATGCCCACCAGCGTGTTGTCGAGCAGCCAGTCGGTGAGGATGGTCTCGTCCTTGAAGCCGAAGTAGCGCTTGCCGGGGATTGGGTGGACGTGGAGACCCAGCGTGTCCTTCAGAAGCAGTCCGGCGCTCTGCCGCAGGGACGAGTTACGGGTCTCGAGTCCAAGGTGGGATTTGAGGCGGGTACGCAGGTTGTCGCCAGTGGCGCCGACGTAGAGAAGCGGCCATGCGGCGAAGACGGGCACTTCATCCGCATGTGCCAACAGGGCCGCGTTCACATCGTTTTCATGATCGAGAAGGACCATGATGTAACATCCCGGTTCTTCGACGACTTCGGCCCAGGACGATGCCAACGCCCGCGCAGGATACATTTGAAACTCAGCCAGCATCACAAGCGGCCCTTCCCAAGTCGCGATCTGCCGACGACGCGCCGGCAACTCCCTCAATATGATACCAACAGTATCAATTCAAGGGGCTGGTCCTGATGCGTTTGCTCGCTCCGGATCAACTGACAGGCCGCTTGGTGAAGGCGGCAAGGGCGCTGGCTGCGATGTCTGCATCTGATCTGGCGACGGCGTCGGGCTTGAGTGTGGTTACCATCAAGCGCGCCGAAGCGGTTGATGGCCTTTTGGCGCTGAGGTTATCGACCGCCGAGTCCATCATCGAAGCCTTCGCAGCCCAGGGTGTCCAGTTCATCGCGACCGGTCAGTCCGGTTCCGATGCCGGCGTCGTGCTGACGTCCGCGAGGGCTAAGGGGGGAGCAGGCAGGACGATGACTTCCTAGGGCGAGCGGGTAACGATGCTCTTGGGCCACGCCGAAGTTTTGCTTCGCGCCAGAAGCGGACATTAAGCCGCCGCCCGCGACCGGACATTCGGCTCCAGCAGACAGCTTAAGTCGAGTAACCGGCACGGACTTTGTGAGACCGGCCTCAAGGCAAGGTATCCGAGAAACCTCTGTTCACGGTGGCCCTAGATCCCATTGCGCCCTTGGGCATCGACTCTCCGATCTAGAACGAATGCTGGCCGCACGGCCCTCGTGGCACCGCCCGTCGGGTATCCTCGCCACGGGAGATCAACCGCCATCCGTCGCCAGGGTCCAGAGCGCGCTGACCCAGAACACCCATTTTAGCCCGATCACCTGTATGCAGGCCCTGGCCAGAGAGACGGGCCGCTGAAGCCAGTACGCAACGCCGAGAACCGTCACGATCCAGGCGGATACGACGACGCCCCCGTCCGCCGCCGAGCGCAAGTCTGACCCCGCGCCCCGGCGCCCTTTTGCCCTTTCAGGCCTGAAATGATGTTCTGGAAAGCCGGGGTCAGCCTGTCTGCGGCTCGACCGGCGGAGCTCGGCTGGCCGTCGGTGCGCCGTTAGCTGCCGTTTGCCCAACCGCCGCCAACGTGCTGGAAATGGTCCCGCTCTCGCAGGTCCAGGTCGAGGCCGCTGGCCGCAGCCATCACCTCAATATTCGCGCCGATCATATCGTCCAGGAGCTTTGGCACGAAGTCCCGATCGGAGGCTCCACGATCAAGCGCCAGCATCAGGGGCGCGAGTTCGTTGACGGCGAAGCGAAGAGCCGCGGCTTCACCGAAGCCGAACGTCGTGAAGAGTAGCGCCATGTCCTCCGCCGTGACCGTCTCGACCCTTGCGGCGGCGCCAATCTTGAAACCCATGTCTGGGTTCAGGTTCGGGTCAAGACGCGTCGGCAGAAGATCATAGGCGGGCGCAAGACCTGGCGCGGGTCCGCCTGTGTAGAGCAGAGAATGGTTCTTGGCGTGATTGTCCGCATTGCCGACGCAGGCGTTGAACACGGTCAGCTTGAGGAACTCACGCACCGCTGTAACCGGCGTCGCGGTGTGCTGCAGCAAAGCGGCAACGCCGGCTGCGTTGAAGATCCTGTCGCCCTGGCCCCGTCGCTCGTACTTCAGGAACGCAGGAAGACCCAGGGCCTGGGCGAAGTCTTCCTGATGCAGCCTTGTGACCACGCCATTCGCCACGACCCGGTCATAACGCTCTAGGAGGACGGACGGATGATCCCCCAGGATCACGATGTCAGGGACAACCACCCGCAATCCGGCTGATCGGGCGAGCACGGCGGCAGCCCGCTCCCGCTCGACGTCGCGCCGGTCAGGAATCTGCGGCGTTTTCAGGATGTGGGTCGTCGGGGCGCCACTGCCCGCCTTGGGAAGGGCGAAGGCTCCATTCGGCAGGCGAACCAGGGCCATCTTCTGCTGGTAGCCGGCGACGGGTGACGGGTCCCTCGCCTCATCCGGCAACCTCTCGCCGTTGGCCATTCGGCGCACGAATTCAGCGACGGTGTCCAGATCGAGTTCGTCGTAGTCGGCGGCTAGGACGCCGGGGTTCTTCACCGGGCCGGAACCTTCAGGGACGCATGACAGGGCACCCGGACAATCTGCGCCGAGGTGGCCCAGAAGACTGACAAAATCGTCCCGGTCGATCCCGTGCAGATCGATGATGCGGCGCATCTGATCGTTCTCGGGGAGAAGGTTCTCGAAGAAGACGCGCGTCGGCACGTCGCCGAAAGGCTCAGGCCGCAAAGGCAGGGACAAGGACAACGGGACGGCGTCCGGCGTGGCGATGTAATCGTCGTCGTAGCCGAACAGCGTCGAGCGATTGTCGAGAGAGACCAGCGCGCCGGCCGGGCGCGGGTGATCGCCCAAATATACGTCGAGGACCTGCATCGTCTTACCGGGTGACGGCGGACAGATCGACGCCCACACAGCGGCAAACGGTCAGCACCTTGCCGAACTCCAGGGTCGGCTTGCCGCCTTCCAGCTCCGAGATGAAGCGGCGGCCCGTGCCGGCCGCATCCGCGAGATCCTGCTGCGTCAGCCCCAGCGCCAGGCGGCGATCCCGCACCAGTTCACCGATGTCCGACACCTTGCCGATGCGTTTGCGCGCCGGTGCCGGAGTCGGCGGCGCGACCGGGGCTCGCGCATACGAAGGCGGCGGCAAGACAGCGCCACCGCCGTAGACGAGGGCGCGAGTGGACGCATCCTGTGCGGTCAACGCCGAAGCCGAGATCATGCCGTGCGTGATCGGTTGCAGGGCATTGCTGGCGGTCGCCGCGGACGACAGCATCGACGCGCTGGACGGCTGCAGGGCCGATATGCGCCCCGCCGTGACGCCGCCGCTGGCCGACAGGGGCGTCGTGATCCCAAACGGCTCTACCCTCGAGACGAGAGTGGCCACGCCTTTTGACGCTTCAGACAGACTCTCGAACGGCCTGGATGCGCCCGCCACGATGTCGGTGATCCCCCCGCCTGCGAACGAAGGCGTCGTGATCCCGAACGGGCTGACGCCCGAGGCGAGATCGACAACCCTGTTGGCCGCGGTAAAGCGGGGGTCGAAGGCGTTGACGCCTCGCGCCGCGTCCGCCACCGCGCCGCTCGCTGAAAAGGGCGTCGTGAGCCGATAGGCGTCCACCCCCGAAGCGAGGGCGTTCACCCGATCCAAAGCGGAAATGGATGTGAGAGGTTGAAGCGCGTTCACCCCGCGCGCAGCGTCGGCGACCGCGCCGGCCGACGAAAGGGGCGCCATCATCCCGTGCGCAACGGCCCCCGAGGCGATGTCGCTGACCCTCAAGGCATTTGCCGACAAGGCGTTGACGCGCGCGGACGCGTGAGCGGCCTCGCTCGCTGAACCGGCGTTCCTGAAAGCCGCGCCGCCCACGGTTTTCATCGCCTCGGCCAAGGCGTTCGTCTGGCGAACCGCACCCGTCGCAGAGGGTTTGGCCGGCGAATCCTTATGAGGCGACTTGGTCATGCGTGCTCCTGAGCGGGAACATAAGGGCCGAAATGCCTAAATTCAAGTCAACGGGATACCGATCGGGATCAAAACCATCGCCTTATGTACCCGATCAGTATCACGTTCGCCGACTTGGGCCGCTCTAAGGCCGTTTGCTCCCGTACGGGAACATCAACATGATCGACAGAAGCATTTCAGCAGGGTGTCGCCCCAATGGGCTCGCTCAAGTATGGAGCCCGAATGACGAAATCACCGCCCAAAGCCGCGAAGCCGAAAAAGCCCCGTCGCGTCAACGTCGTTCATTCGAGCTCAGGTGCCGTGGCTCTGCCGGGCCCGCTAACCTCAGGAGATCAAGCCGTCATCGTCGCCGACGTCGTCGCCAAATCGAAGAACGCCCTCGCCTTCTTCAAGGCCAGGTCCGCCGACGTCCAGGCTTACGAAGATTTCGACACCTTCGTCGACCGCGACAACGATTCAGATCCCAAGCGTGGCGCCAAGATCGAAACCCAGCTGACCGATCTGCGAAGCGCCCTGGCGACCGCGCTCTGGACGCGCCAGATCTTCATCAGCGTCGACGTCCTTGACCGGCTTCTGTTCGACGCCGTGAAGTCTCACCCGACCCGTCCACTCGAAGAAAGCCTCCTGGCGCTCTTCCATCACGGCGTCCCCTCTGCGGGCCTGGTGGTCTATCCGCTCCACTCATTCGGCGTGCTGGGCTTCGGCCTGTTCGGCTTCCTGACCAAGGTCTATCCGGATTTCGTCATCCAGGACGCCAAACTGGCCATCACTCCGCAGACCAATGCAAACGACGCGTCGATCGCCTTTGTCGAACGCGCCGCCAAGGCGCTGGGCGTGACCCGAACGGTCGATCGGACCGGCCTTGACCACTATCTGGTCAGCCGACCGCTCAAGTGGTTCGCCAAGAACCCGCTGCTGGTCGTGGCGATGTCGACCACCACGAGCGGCTATTACGAGAACCAGTTCATCTATGTCCTGAAGCTGAAGATCGCGACCGCCTTGGTCATGATGCTCTCCGTCGTCGGCAAGCAGACCAGTTCCAAGAGCCGCCTGCACGCGATCAGCACCAAGCGCGCCAACAACTGGCAGACCCTAGACATCAACCATTATCTGGTGCTCGAGCCCAGCCTGTCGGACAAGACCCGCCTGGAGGCGCGGTGCGTGCCGATGAACGCCGCCCGCCTTCAACTCGCCGAGCTGTCCGACCTCAACGCTGATCTCGATCCGGTCACCTGGAGCAGCCGCAAGGCGGTCAAGAAGCTCGACGGCATCCGCGAAGCGCTCGACGCCGTCGAGCGCGGCTATCTCGAGCATTACATTCTGGGCGACCGCTCCAAGTGGAAGGCGCGCGTCTATCGCAAGCTGATGGACTCGATCGACTATTTCCGCCGCTCGCTGAGCGCGGGGGCCGACGATCGAACCGCCGCCGTCTCGCTCGCGACGGCGTTCGAAGCGCTGCTGATGGATCGTGCGCCCCGCGGCCAGTTGACCAAGACCTTCCATCGCCGCGTCGCGCTCGCCCTGAAGGGTGTGCCCGGCGTGAGAAAATACCGGGCCGCGGTCAAGGACCTCTATGCCGCGAGGAGCGCCGTAGTTCATTCCGGCCGAAGCGACCTGGACGTCGACATGCTTCTGGCGCGACGTGCCTATGTGAACTGCTTGATCAAGCTGGCGGGTAGTCTGGGGACCATGTCGAACAACGCCGACAGGCCCTTCGGACGCCTGATCGGCGATGTCGTCTAGCCGGCGACGACCGCTTGGGCCGTCCGCCACAGCCCGCCTGGACCGAACCGCCCGACCAGCGCCGCCTCCCCCCGATCCAGGCCGCTCGACGCCGCGAACGACTTCTGTATCTCTTATATCTCCTACAATCCTGACGGAGGCTGCCATGGCCAGGGGTCGACTGGGCGTACTCGAGGCTGAAGTGCTGCGCGCGACGATCGCGACGGGCGCGGACGCCTATGGACTGTCGATCATCAGGACCCTTCAGCTCCAGACCGGGGTCGAGCGGTCGATCGGCTCGATCTACACCGTGCTCGAACGGCTGGAGACCAAGGGCTTCCTGGCGTCGAAATGGGGCGAGGTGACCGCCGAGCGCGGCGGCCGCCGCAAGCGCGTCTACACGGTCAACGCCAAGGGCCAGATGGCTGCGGCGGGTGGCCATGGCGAAGGGCGCGATTCCGGTGCTCGCCTCAACACTGGCGTCGGGACACGGCCTTCTGAGGCGCGGCTACGCGAATGTGTCGGCGTATCCCGATGCTACGTGCTGGCCTTGCTCGTCAGATTTAAATTGGTATCGCCGCAGCCGCACCTCAGCGCTTCTTTTGCCCCTCGGGATGGTGTGACGTGAAACATCCCCTTGCATACCGGGCAGGAGTATTGCTCAACCAAGGCTTTATAGGCGGCTGCAACCGGCATGAAGTCCGCCTTAGAGAGGTCAGCCCAAGGGTTGTAGTGGACGGCGGCATTAAGCTGCCACTGGTCGGCATTGGCCGACTGACGGGCGGCAGCGAATACGGCTTCGCGCTGCGCGACTGTGTCGATGATGTCTTTCTGGCTCCATGAATTGGCTGCGGCTTTGGCCTTTTTCAAACCTTCGCCCATGGCGGATAGGGCACCTGGTAGCAGATCCCCCAGCATGAACTGCCCGTCGCCACGGTATTCGACCCTGCCCCGCAGACGGTGGCTGGCCTCGCCGGCGAAATATTCGAGGTAGCGACGAAGCGTGCCGGACGCGCCGGACACATTGTTGTCGGCCAGTTGCGCGTCGATCTCGTCCCAGACTGTGTCGTGCGTCCATTCAGTTGGCCCAGTGTCCACACTCCAGGTCTTGAAATGGGCGACATTCTTATCGGTGATGATCCCTTCCGACCGCATGTGCCGGAGCCAGACGTCGTCGTGGGTCGTGAAGATGAACTGGGTTTTCGGGAAGCTGGCCTTCAGAAGGGCGCAGACCTCTCGTCGATGCCCCTTGTCCACCGACATCAGCACATCGTCGAGAACGGCGATCGTGAAGCCGTCGCCCAGCAGATGGCTCATCAGCGCCAGATAGAGGCACAGACCCATTCCGTCCTGATGGCCTTCGCTGTGATAGGCACCGGGCGGGAACTGGCCGCGCCCATAGAAGTCGACATCGAAGCCCAGTTTGCCCAAGGACGGGATTAGCTTGGCCGTGAAGGCGCTTTCGTCGTCCTTGTTGAGTTCGCGGTAGAATTCGGAGAACCGGTCCTGGACCTGGGTGTAAATCGCCTCCAGCGCCTTGGTCGTCTCCGCGTTGAAGACGGCGTGGACCCGAGCCGCCTTCGTCGACTTTTCCTTGCCCACCGCATGGGCCTGGCGCGCGGCCCGAAGCAGGATCAGCCGTTCCTCGGCGATGGTGAGGAACTGACGCGCGGCGTCTTGGGCCGTCGGTTCAGGCAAAGCGTTGATGGCGTCGTCCAGCGCGTCGAGTGTCGGCGTCAGAGTCGCCACCTCATAGGCGACGGCGAGGACGGCTCTTGTGTCCTCAATCGGCACGAGCGCCTGCAGTTGCTGGTAGCGCCCCACCAAGACCTGCTTGAAATCGGCCAAAGGTTTACTGTCCACGGGCGGCTGCAACTGCGCGCCATAGGGGATGATGGTTGCGAGGCTAGTCCCGGCTGCATGGATGGCGGTCAGGAGAGGCTCCATATCCTTGGTCAGGGTCGCCCGCTGGTCGGCAATATCCTTCAGATGCGCCATCTTCTCCTTCAGATGCGAGACGAACGCGTCGGGCCCATATGGCGTGTCGCACGTCGGGCACTGCTCGCCATCATAGAGGTCGAGGGCGTTCCTTAGCAGGGCTTCGCGCTTGACGCCGGCTGCGGCGGCCGGATCGGCCGCCAGCGCTTCTAGCCTGGGGATCAGCCCGGCCGCCGTTGCGACGAACGGATCGACGGCCAATGCCGCCAAGGCCGCCTTGGCGGCGGTGAGGTCGCTGGCCGCTTGGGCCTTTGGTAACGGTTGCGGCGTAGCGCCAGAACCAGTGGTGGCGAGACCGTCGGTCAGCGGCGTCGCCGGCGTCAGATCGGTGAAGGGCGGCAGTCCCAGCGCTTGGCGATGCGGATTCACAACCTCCAGCACGGCCGCCTTCGTCAACTGCGTGACGCCCAGCGCCGTTGTCAGTTGTTTGGTCGCCTCGGTCTCGGCGCGCTCCAGCGGTGCCAACGCGTTGCGGCAGGCATTGTCGATCTTCTGGAGCACGCCCCGGAGTTTGCCCACATCACTCAGTCGCAAAAGCGCCTGGACTTCAGTGGCCCGGTCGCCCGGCTCTGAAATTACGTAGCGGATCAGTTCGCGCCGGGAGAGAACGAACTCGGGATGACGCCTCACCGTCTCCAAGGCCGCCAGCACGTCGTCGTCGGCTGGCGTTACTGTTGGCGCGTTCACCCCCTTCACCGTCCGGCGGATGACGGCCTTCTTACCCCCGAGGCTTGGTATCGAGACGGTCAGTTCGACCCATGCTTCGCCGGGCTTGTCCCGAAAGTCGACGTGGGGACCATGCTTGGCGACGGACAGGTCGCCGGTGCCCTTTCCTGACAGGCGCGAAATCTTGCCCGTCAGGCCGAACTCAATGGCGTCGACGATGCCGCTCTTGCCGGTCCCATTGGGTCCGCAGGCCGCGAAATTGGTTCCGTTCGGCTTCAACTCGAGGTCTCGGATTCCCCGAAACTCGTGGATCGTGATGGCGTCGATCTTGATCATGAGGCGTCCGGAAACATCACGGTTCGGATCGCTGGTTCGGCGAACACACCATCGTCCAGAACCAGTTTCCTCAGGTCGGCGGCCAAGTCAGCGAGATCGTCTTCCTTGGCCAAAGCGTCGAAGAAGGACCCGAGAACCGAGGAGGTCACGATCGGCAACACTGGAGATTCGGCGTCAGCGCCGTCCTGTTGATCCATGGGTCACCCACCTTTCGAACAACTCTTAAGAACGTGCCGGCTAGCCTGCTTTGACGAGATGGCCTTCAATAGTCTCGACGAAAGCATGTTCAGCGGGGTCAAGCTGACCATCCGCGTCCACGATGCGTCGCAGCGAACGCCTAAGGAGACGGCCGTCTCCCGATCTTACGCGTGACAGCGATCGGAAGAAGCTAGCGTGATCGGGCGTCAGAAGTGAGAGGCGTCCCCGCAACAGGTTCTCATCCAAGGCACCGTCTTCGTAGCGGTCGAACACGTGAACCAGAAGCTGGTCCTGTTCATCGGGGTCAAACCTACCGTCGGCAGCGCCGACAACGGTCAAAATCGTCAGGTCATCGGAGCACAGGCGGAAGGCCCTGTCCTCGTGGCTCTCGGCGACCATCAGCAGCGGATGGTTGAGGAAGAAGGCGATCGGATCGCGGTAAACCTCTCCGGTCGAAACGTCGAACACCTCTACAACCCGGTCCAGGGAGAACCGACGCGCACGCTGTCGAAGGTGACAGAAACACAGCAGCATCGGACCCGAGCGACCCGTCTCGACCTTGCGGACGGTGACGATCCGCTGCGACACGTTGCCGGCTGTGTCCTCATAGACCAGGTGAAAGACGATCGGCGCTGTATCTGCCGCGTCATCCGCGTCCGCCATCTCGACGCTGTCCTCGGCTTGGGCAGCAGACGTCTTCCCGCCCACGTTCAGGAACCGCGCTGCGGCGGCCTGTGCGCCGAGCGCGGCCTTCACGGCCACAAAGTGATCCAACCCCAGCCAGCTCATGCCGCAGCCTTTCGCACGATCAGGTCGCCTTTGGCCGTTACGTCCCCGCTCGCCTCCAAACGACCGATCCCCGCATGGAGAACCTCGCGTAACTGTGCGCTGGTCGCCGCGAAGCCGAACGCGCGTGATGCCGCCTGCACGAGGTCATCACGACCTGCCCCGAAGTTGGCGTCGACGATGGTCAGCAGCGTGTGATCGATCTCGGCGGGCGGCAGCGCCTCTGGCTTACGGAGGGTCAGCGAGCCGACCAGGGAGCGGTCCCTGGTGACCACCGCCTGCTCCGGCGTCGAATAGAATGGGCCACCAACGATCAGGCCATGCTGCGCCGCCGCCTTGGCCGCCCGTTCCACAGCCGCGCGAATTCGCGAGCCCGCGCGACCGAGACCCCAAAGGATGCGAATGCGGGCGGTGATCTCGTCCAGATGGACCGGCCCCTCGGTCTCGACGACCTTCACGACGTAGGCCGCCATCTGGGCCATGGGCGTCAGGTGAGGTTCGATGGACCGGTTGACCGGGAAGTCCGCTTCCACATAGCGGTTGCCGTCAGACACAAAGGCGGAGCCGGCCTCCATCACGGCCGTGACAACATCGAGGTCGTCGCCGACCCGTTCGGCCTCGAACGACACCGGCACGGCCCGGGCGGGCTTGTAGCCGTCCTCGTCGCGTGCGGCCCACTCCGCTCTGGCCGCCGCGACGGCGTCCTCGATCTTTTTCAGTTCGGCCTGCGGGCGAAGATACCAATCGGCGCTCCAGACCCGATGGATGATCCAGCCATGGGCTTCCAGCACCTGCTGTCGAAGCCTGTCGCGGTCCCGGGCGGACCGTGACGAATGGAACTGTGCGCCGTCGCACTCGATGCCGAGGGTGAACCGCCCCGGCTTGTCGGGGTCGGAGACAGCCAGATCGACGCGGAAGCCCGAGGCACCGATCTGGCGCTTCACGTCGTAGCCCAAGGCCTGGAGCCGCTCGCAGACCTGGATTTCGAACTCGCTGTCGAAATCCTCGCCGGTGACTTCTCCCAGGCCGAAATTGCCGGTTTCCGCGAAGGTCAGGAACAGCTTCAAGGCGGTGACGCCTCTGGCTCTGGACCGTTCGAGATCGATGTCGGCGCCGGTGAAGTTGCAGAAGACTTCGCACCGCAGCTTGGCCCGCGAGATCAGGACGTTCAGCCGCCGCTCGCCACCTTCACCGCTGAGGGGGCCGAAGGCGTGGGCGAGATACCCCGTCTCGGTCTTGCCGTAGCCAACCGAAATGAAGATGACGTCACGCTCGTCGCCCTGGATGTTCTCCAGGTTCTTGACGAAGAAGGGCTCGTTCGAAGCCGCGCTAAAGAAGTCTTCGACGTCGGGATTGGCCCGGCGCAGCAGTTCCAGTTCCTTCAGGACCGCCTGACGCTGCGCCACCGAGAACGTCGCGACACCCAGGGTCTGATCGGGGCTGGTCCGGGCGTGATGGATCACAGCCTCCGCGATCGCCTTGGCTTCCTTGGGGTTGGTTCGCGTGCCGCCCCGGTCGTAGGCGGTGTCCTTCATCAGGTTGAACTTCAAACCCATGCCGGCGACGGCGTCGTAGGGACTGGGCACGATGAACAGCTTGTTCTCGTAGAACTCCCGGTTCGAGACCGCGATCAACGACTGGTGCTTCGAGCGGTAGTGCCAACTCAGCATGCGGTGGGGCAGACCCTTCGCCAGGCAGAGTTCGAGAATGCTCTCGGCGTCCTTGGCCTGAATGGTGATGCCGTCGTCGGTCTCTTCAGGGTCGTCTTCGCCGGTCAGCTTCTTGAAGAAGGCAGTTGGCGGTAGCTGACGCTCGTCGCCGACGACAACAATCTGGTTGACCCGAGCGATGGCGCCCAGCGAGTCCACCGGCTCGATCTGGCTGGCTTCGTCCATGACCAGAAGGTCGAACTGCGTGCCCCCGGGTTTCAGGAATTGGGCGACGGACAGCGGGCTCATCATGAAGACGGGCTTCAATTGCTGGATCGCCGGCCCGGCCTTTTCGAGAAGGACGCGGATTGGCAGATGGCTCCGCTTCTTGGCCATTTCGGCGTTCAGAATGCCGAGCGGTCCAATGCCGCTGGCTCCACGCGGGCGACCGTCCGCATGAGCCGCGACTATCTGCTCCTGGGCCAGACAGATGCGGGCCTTATCGAGTTGCCGAAACAGGGCGACCTGGTTGTTGTGGCCGTCGCCGTCGAAGGCCCGCAATTCTGGCCACGCCGTGAACAGGGTGAGGCGCAGAACCTCGGCGTAGGCACGCTCGAAAGCGGGGCCGAGCGTCTTGTGATCCAGGCTGCCTTCATGAAGGCCATCAACCAAGGTTCCCCCGCCCAGTTCCGACAGGGCCCTGGCTCGCGAGGCGAATGCGATGAAGCGGCTGAGGCCCTCCAGGTCGGCGAGCCATTCTCCCAGACGGGCGTTGAGAGCATCAAGCGGGATCGTCGGCACAGCGGAGACGCCGAAGGCTCGCTTCAGGTCAAGATCGAGTTCAGCGACCACGGCGTCGAGCCGTGCTTCGAAATCCGGCAATGCCTTGGCGAGACCGGACCGCGCGTTCTCGATCAGCGCCGTGTCGCCGGTCTCCGACAGGCGCGACCAGACGGTCGGCGGCAGGTCGCCGTGGGAGCGGCGCCAGGCGAGGATGGCTTCAAGTTGATCCCAGTCGGATCGTTCGCTTTTCCAGGATGCCCCGAATGCGGAGCCGGCAGGTTCGGCGGCGACGAAGGCGGCCTTGGCGGCCTGGGCGGTGATCATCCTGTCGACCAGGGCCACACGTTCCGGCGGCGTCTTCGGCAGCGGGTCCGTCACATATGAACGAAGCAGTGCGATCTGGGCGCGATAGTCGCCATCCAGGAATCGAAACAGGTTCGACCCCTTGGTCACGATCGCCGCGCGGACTGGTCCATAGTCGGCGGTCCGGCCCGCTGCGTTGAAGGCCGCTTCGGCACCTGTCCAGGCATCGACATAGCCGCGCCCGGCTTCGATCAGGCGTTGAAGGTCGTCGAGATCACTCCACGCCGCCGAGGTCAGTGCGGACCGATCGAGGCCTGCCGGAAGCGGCGTCAACGACAGGAAAGCCAGCGATCGGCGCCAGTCGGCGCCGATCGCTGGCGAGGCGGCTCCGAGCGCGTCCGTTGCTACGCGGGCGTGCCGCTCCGCATCGGCCTTCGCGGCGGCCAATGCCTGGATACGGTCACCCAGCGCCTGGCGTTCGACCGGATCAAGAGCGTCACGGCGGACGCCGCGCCACACGTTGACCGGCACAGGCCCCAGCGCCCTCGATCGCTCGGCGACATCGACGATCACGGAACGTCGCGTTGCAACGGCTTCGCGGTCCCATCGATCGGCGTCGGACAGCAGGTACCCCGAGGGGGCGGTCGATTCCTGCGATCGCGCCAGAAGGCCCAGGATCGCTTGCGGCGTCAGACCGCTGGGCTTCAGCGGCTCATGCAGGCGCTTGGCGAAGGTATTGAGAAAGCCGCTGGTCTCGCCCAGCTTTTGGATGACGCTCAGGTCGCCGCGCGCCGGCCGGTGCTGGGCGTCACGGGTGCGCTTCAGTTCTTCCAGGACCGTTCGCTTGTTGACCTTGTTCGAGTGCAGTTCCAGCGTCAGCGGGCCGAGTCCGACCTGACGCAGACGCCGGTGGACGACATCCAGCGCCGCCATCTTTTCGGCAACGAACAGGACCTTCTTTCCGCGCGCGACGGCGGCGGCGATGATGTTGGTGATCGTCTGGGACTTGCCGGTGCCGGGCGGCCCCTTGACCACCAGCGACCGCCCGCCGGCGGCCTCCGCGATCACGACCGTCTGGGAACTGTCAGCATCGACAACGTGGTGGAGTTCGATCGGCCTAATGACGTCATCGATGGCGTCATGCTCGCCGACCAGCGGATCGCTTTCCGGAAAGCCGTCGCGCAACAGGGCCCCGATCATCTCGCGCGTGTCGATCCCCGCGTCCTTGGGCCAGTTGTCAGGATCGAGGTCCCGATACATCAGGAACTTCGAGAAGGAGAAGAAGCCCAGCACCATGGAGTCGGGCAGCACCTCCCAGCGCTTATTGTTGGAGATGGTATCGGCGACCCGGGCGCAATAGCCGGCCAGATCGACCTCGTCCTCGTCCTTGAAGTCCTCGATGGTGAGAGCGAACTCGGCCTTCATCTTGGCCTGGAGCGTCAGGTTCGGCGACGGCGGCTCGTCCCGCCACCGAAGCTTGAACTTATCAGCCGCGCTGGTGCGCTCTAGCTTCACGGGCAGCAGAACCAGCGGGGCGTGCCGGGCAACGTCTGACGTGTCGCTGTCGAACCAGCGCAGCAGGCCGATCGCCAGATAAAGGATGTTGACGCCCTGTTCCTGCTCCAAGGTCTGGGCGTCATACCAGACGTCGAAGAGCCGCTTCTGAAGGCCTTCGGAGGTCAGGCGCGTCTGTAGGCGGGTGTCGGCATGCCTGGACGCCACACCTCGCTGATCAACAGCGTCATCACCCGGCTGGGGAATGCCGCCGGTAATGTCGTCGTCTGGGTCGAGTTCGGCGCGGTCGGCCTCGCTCAACTGGACGCCCGGGACGAAGCTGAGCGCCTTGTTCGCGGTCAGGAGCCTGAAGACCTCGACAGCCTTTTCATCGACGATCTCGATGGCCCGGTTGTTCTTCGTCCGAAGAGGCGTGTTCAGCAGTCGGTTGCGGGTGGAAAGGTCAAGAAGGGCGTTGCGCTCCTTCAGCAGTCGGTCGCGAATCGAGACCCCATCCACGCCGTCAGCCATGCTCATGCCCCCAAAAGTTGTAGCGGGGAAACCTTACCGCCAATCCCGAGCACTATGCGAGTCTGACATTCGCCGCGTGACCCTGTGCTGTGATGACGGTAGGATGGTCGCCTGCACCGGGCTCTGATCCATCGGATCGCCCGACACGATTCCCCAGATCGCGATCGGTTAGGATGGACTGGCTTTGCCAGAAGTTTGCCAGGGAAGCCCCGGCAATTTCCGCACTCCAATCGGAGACATTCGGTATCTCACTGGTCCGAAAAGGAAATTTGCTGGGACGCGCCGTAATGCGCGGGAATGCACGAGAAAAAGTGCCCGCCCATCTGCAGTTCGTTGAATTTACTGAAGAAAATGGCGCGCCCGGAACGATTCGAACGTCCGACCCTCAGATTCGTAGTCTGATGCTCTATCCAGCTGAGCTACGGGCGCGCACAGGCCTTTCGGCGAGGCGGGGGTATTAGCCGCATCGCTGGACGGGCGCAAGACGGCTGAGGGCAGATTCACACGCGCGCTCTGCAATGCGGGCTTGGCGAAGGCGGCCGGGCGTCCTAGGTCGAGAGCTTCCGCCCCGGAGACGCCGTCCATGCGCCCAGTCCGATCCGTCCTGTCCGTCCTGCTGGCCCTGTCGCTGGCGGCCTGTCAGGCGGCCGGCTTCGGGGTCTCGGCTCCGGCGCCCGCACCGGCCCCGCCGGCTGCGGCGCAAGCCCGCGGCCCGCTGGTGGCGGCGGCCAATCCGCTGGCGGTCGAGGCGGGGATGGCGGTCTTGCGGCGCGGCGGTTCTGCGGTCGATGCGGCGGTGGCGGTGCAGGCGGTGCTGGGCCTGGTCGAGCCCCAGTCCTCGGGCCTCGGCGGCGGCGCCTTCATGATGCACTACGACGCCGCGACGCGTGAGATCACCGTCTATGACGGCCGCGAGACGGCGCCGGCGGCGGCCACGCCGGAGCTGTTCTACGAGAACGGCAGGCCGCTGGAGTTCATGGACGCGGTGCTGTCAGGCCGGTCCACGGGAACGCCTGGCGCGGTCGCCCTGCTCGGCGTGGCCCAGGCGGCGCACGGCAGGCTGCCCTGGTCCGAACTGTTCGGCGACGCCGAGCGGCTGGCGCGCGACGGCTTCGTGGTCAGCCCGCGCCTCGCCGGCTTCATCGCCACGCCTGACGGGCAGTCGCGCACCCCGGCCGCCACCGCCTATTTCACCAAGCCGGACGGGACGCGCTACGTCGCCGGCGACACCCTCAGAAACCCGGAATACGCTCGCACGGTGCGCGAGATCGCCGAGGGCGGGGCCCGGGCCCTCTACACCGGCCGCATCGCCCGCGAGATCACCGAGGCGGTCGCCGCCCAGCCCCGGCCCGGCGCCCTGAGCACCGCCGACCTGGCCGCCTATGAGCCCGTCGAGCGCGGCGCCCTGTGCCGGCCCTACCGCGTCTATCTGGTGTGCGTGCCGCCGCCGCCGTCCAGCGGCGTGGCGCTGTTGCAGCTGCTGGCCATGGCCGAGCACACGCCGGACATCACCCTCGGCCCCGACAGCCCCGCCGCCTGGGCCGCCTTCGCCCAGCTGCAGCGGCTGATGTACGCCGACCGCGACCGTTATGTAGGCGACCCCGCCTTCGTCGGGGTGCCGGTTGACGGCCTTCTCGACGAGACCTATGTGGCCGGGCGCGCGGCGCTGGCCCCGGGCCTGACCGGCGCGGCGACGGCCGGCAGTCCGCCCGGCGGCGTGTTCCGCGCACCCGACGCCACGCACGAGCCCGCCGGCACCTCGCACTTCGTCATCGTCGACGCCGAGGGCGACGCCGTCAGCATGACCACCACGGTCGAGAGCCTGTTCGGATCAGGCCGGATGGCGGCGGGCTTCTTCCTCAACAACCAGCTGACCGATTTCTCCTTCGAGCCGACCCGTCCCGACGGCGGGGCGGCCGCGAACGCCGTGGCTCCGGGCAAGAAGCCGCGCTCGTCGATGGCGCCGATCTTCATCCTGGACGGCGAGGGGCGTCTGGTGGGAGCTCTGGGGTCGCCCGGCGGCTCGGCCATCCTGGCCTATGACGCCAAGGCCCTGATCGGGATCATCGACTGGGGCCTGCCGGTGCAGGCGGCGATCGATCTGCCCAATCTGGTCGCGCGCGGCCCCGCCTTCGGCGCCGACACCGGCATGTTCGACGCGTCGCTTCTGGACCAGCTCGAAGCCCGAGGTGTCCGCCTCAGCCCCAACACCAGCGAGAACTCGGGCCTGCATGGCGCGATGTGGCGCAACGGCCGCTGGGATGCGGGGGCGGACCCAAGGCGTGAGGGCACGGTGCGGATGGAGTAGGGCTTGGAGCTTGGGGAGGATGTAGGCGGCCAGCCCCCCTAACTCCCTACTCCCTGCGCCCTCACTCCGGCTTGATGCTCAGCTGGAAGGCGAACATGCCTTCGGACACGTCGGTGTCGATGCCGCCGATGCCGCGGCGCATGCCGCCCGGCTCGATCTCGCGGTAGACCAGGCCGACGGAGCTCTGCATCGCGCCCCGCCGCATCGCCACGCCGAGCTGGGCGTCGCCGAGGAAGGCGCCGGCGTCATGGCTGACCCCCGAACGGGCGTAGTCGCCGTCGCGGGTGCGAGCGAAATTATAGCCCACCGCCCGGCCGGAGCCGGCGGCGTAGATATACCAGCGGGCGCGGTCGCCGAACTGCTCCTGGCCGTCCGGCACCAGATCGCGGCCGATGCGCACCGTGGCGCCCGCCTCGGCGACTCCGCCGCTCTCGCCCATGCCGAAGCCGGCGTGGGGGGTAAAGGTCACGGCCATGCCGTCGGCGGTGTAGCCCAGGGTCGAGGTCCAGCCCCGGATATAGCTGACGTCGTAATCGACCGCGTCACGCGCGCCGGGATCCAGCGGCGCCGGCTCGCTGGAGCGGCGACTGACGCGCAGGCGGTCGGTATGGCCGTCCCCCTCGATCCAGACATCGCGGCTGGTCGCGGCCCAGGGCGACAGGTTCGCCTCGGCGCCGAAGCCCCGGTCGGGCGTGGAGAGGGTATCACGAGGGAGGGATTGACGGCCGGCGCCCGGAGCGGCCGACGCTTCGCGCCAGCCCTGATCGACCCACGACTGCGCCTGGGCCGTGCCTGCGCACAGTCCGGCCAGGCCGATCATCGCTGTCAGGGCGCCAAGACGCATCAACGGCCCCCTCAGTCCGTTAACGATATCCCACTTCTGCACCAGAACGCGGCCCACGCAACCCACTCTTTCGTGTCAACAACCCGACAGTCGAACGTCAGGTGCTCACTGGGGTTCCGCCGCCACAGGCGCCGGGATGGTTACTGGCAGGCCAGGCACTCGTCGTAGTCGGTGCGCGCGGCCGAGAACAGGTCGGGCTGGTTCGGGTCGATCTCGGCCTCGGCCTTGTCTTCCGACCCGGCGAAGGCCGCCCGCTGAACCGACTTGGAGCGCAGGTAATACAGTGACTTGACGCCCCGCTCCCACGCCGCCCAGTGCAGCATGTGCAGGTCCCATTTGTCGACGTCGCCCGGGATGAACAGGTTGATCGACTGGGCCTGACAGATTTCCGGCGTGCGGTCGGCGGCCAGTTCAACCACCCAGCGCTGGTCCAGTTCGAAAGCGGTCTTGAAGATGGCCTTCTCGTCGTCGGTCAGCTGGTCCAGATGCTGGACCGAGCCCTCGTGCTCGAGGATCGAGCTCCACACCGCCTCGGTGTCGATGCCCTTTTCGCCCAGCAGACGCTCCAGATAGGGGTTCTTGACCGCGAACGAGCCCGACAGGGTCTTGTGGGTATAGATGTTGGCCGGGATCGGCTCGATGCCCGCCGAGGTGCCGCCGCAGATGATCGAGATCGAGGCGGTGGGGGCGATGGCCAGCTTGTGGCTGAACCGCTCCATCACGCCGCGTTCCCTGGCGTCCTCGCACGGGCCCTTCTCTTCGGCCAGCAGGCGGCTGGCCTTGTCGGCCTCGCGGCGCAGGTGCTTGAACAGGCGCATGTTCCACGACTTGGCCATGGCGCTTTCGAACGCCACGCCCTGGGCCTGCAGGAACGAGTGGAAGCCCATCAGGCCGAGGCCCACCGAACGCTCGCGCTTGGCCGAATAGACGGCGGCCGACATCGACGGCGGGGCGCGGGTGATGAAGTCCTCCAGCACATTGTCCAGGAACCGCATCACGTCCTCGATGAAGCGCGGCTCCTCGCGCCACTCCAGGAAGGTCTCGGCGTTGACCGACGACAGGCAGCAGACGGCGGTGCGGTCCACGCCCAGGTGGTCGCGGCCGGTGTGCAGCATGATCTCGCTGCACAGGTTCGACTGCTTCACCTTCAGGCCCAGGTCCTGCTGGTGCTGCGGCATGGCCCGGTTCACGGTGTCGGAGAAGATCAGATAGGGCTCGCCGGTCTGCAGGCGGATCTCGAGGATCTTCTGCCACAGGGCGCGGGCGTCGACGGTCTTCATCACCTCCTGGTCCTTGGGGGACACGAGGTCGAACGACTTGCCGTCGCGGACCGCCTCCATGAAGGCGTCGGTGATGTTGATGCCGTGGTGCAGGTTCAGGGACTTGCGGTTGAAGTCGCCCGAGGGTTTGCGGATCTCCAGGAACTCCTCGATCTCCGGGTGGTGCACGTCGAGATAGACCGCCGCCGAGCCGCGGCGCAGCGAGCCCTGGCTGATCGCCAGCGTCAGGCTGTCCATCACGCGGATGAAGGGGATGATGCCGCTGGTCTGGCCCGCGCCCTTCACCTTCTCGCCGATGGAGCGGACGCCGCCCCAGTAGGTGCCGATGCCGCCGCCGTTCGAGGCCAGGGCCACGTTCTCGTTCCAGACGCTCTGGATGCCGTCCAAGCTGTCGCCCACGGCGTTCAGGAAGCAGCTGATCGGCAGGCCGCGGTCGGCGCCGCCGTTCGACAGCACCGGCGTCGCCGGCAGGAACCACAGCTTCGACATGTAGTCATAGACGCGCTGGGCATGGTCGGCGTCGTCGGCGTAGGCCGTCGAGACGCGCGCGAACATGTCCTGATAGCTCTCGCCCGCCAGCAGATAGCGGTCCTCCAGCGTCTTCTTGCCGAAGTCCGTGAGCAGATCATCGCGCGAGCGGTCGAGCTGGATGGAAGGCACCACTTTCAGATGCGGTCGGTCAGCCGTCTCAGCCGCCGTAACCGACAGGAAATCAACCGTCTTCAACGCTTCGCCGCCAGCCATAACTGTCTTCACCCCGAACAAAATTCTAAGTCGAACGCCGCGCCCCGGACACATCATCTAGTGGCCAAAGCGTTCCCCGAGCCAACATATGGGGCGCAGATGCCTAACGACCCGTCAACGGGCTTGACGATCACTTTGTGCGCGAATCACGGGGAGAAGCCTTGCCCGCCTGTGGGAAAGCGCCTCGCCGCGCCCTCTGCGGGATTGTGACAGTGGGATCACGAACGCGTGAGTCCATCATGACCGGAACGGGCGGCCAGCTTGACCGTTAGCGGACGATGCTTGATCGCACTCGCCTCGCCCGTCTGGTCCGTTTCGCCCGCGCCGAGGTGGCGGCGCTGGCGGCCCTGCTGGTCGTCACCCTGGGGGTCATGACCTTCGTCGAAGTCGCCGACGATGCGACCGAAGCCGACGGCCAGGCCTTCGACCAGATGGTGCTGCACTGGATGCAGCCCGCGGCCGGCGACCCGCGTGGTCCCTGGTGGCTGCAGGAGGCGGCGGCCGACCTGACCTCGCTGGGCGGGATATCGGTGCTGACCCTGTTCGCCGTCATCGCCATCGCCTTCCTGCTGATCCAGCGAAAGCACCTCTCGGCCGGACTGCTGGTGATCGGCCTCGCCGGCGGCGTGGCCCTGAGCGAAGGGCTGAAGGCGCTGTTCGAGCGCGCCCGTCCGCCCGCCGCGTTTCAGGCGGTCGAAACCCTGAACGCCAGCTTCCCTTCGGGCCACGCCCTGCTGTCGACCGTCTTCTACCTGACGCTGGGGGTCATGCTGACCCGGGCGTTCCCGAAACGGCGGCTGAAGGCCTTCGTGCTGGGCGCGGCCATCCTGATCGCCCTGCTGATCGGCCTGACCCGGGTCTATCTCGGCGCCCACTGGGCCAGCGACGTCATGGCCGGCTGGTGCGCCGGCGCCGCCTGGGCCATGGCCCTGTGGCTGGCGGCCTGGCTGGTGCAGAGGCGGCAGGCGCATCACGCGGGCGGCTTGCACGACGCGCCCCCGCCCGATACAGAACCCGCCGTCATCGGGGAGTAGCCGCCGCAGCGTTCACGCGGGGCCGCGTCAACACAATCCGCCTCGGCGGTGGCGCGGCTAGTGTCTTCTTCGTCCCTCAAGCAGCGAGGCGCCGCGCGCCGAGCGATAGGGACAAGAAACACCTGGCAAGACCTTTGGCTTTCGCGTCAGCGGACCTTTGCGGGGTCGTGGGCGCGACAGCCATCGTCTTGTCTGCACGGCCCCGCATCCGGTGATCCTTGGAAGCCTTCCTCATCTCCACAGGCCTGGTGGCCATCGCCGAGATCGGCGACAAGACCATGCTGCTGGCCATCTGCCTGGCCGCCGCCTGGCGCAGGCCGGCGCCGATCATCCTCGGCATCCTGGCGGCGACCCTGCTCAACCACGCCTTCGCGGCCCTAGCCGGATCGGTGCTGGCGCGGTTCGTGGACGGCGAGTGGATGCGCTGGCTCGTCGGGCTGGCCTTCCTCGGCTTCGCGGGCTGGGCCCTTATCCCCGACAGGTTCGACGACGCCCCGACGAAGACAGAGCGCACCTTCGCCGGGGTGTTCTGGGCCACGGCCGCCGCCTTCTTCCTGGTCGAGATGGGCGACAAGACCCAGATCGCCACCGCCATGCTGGCCGCCCGGTTCCAGACCCTGGTCCTCGTCGTCGCCGGCTCGACGCTCGGCATGATGCTGGTCAACGGCCCCGCCGTCCTGCTGGGCGAGGTGGCGGCCACCCGCCTGCCGCTGAAGTGGATTCGTCTGGCAGCCGCCCTGGGCTTCGCCGCGACGGGCCTGTGGGTGCTGCTGGCGGTCTAGGGTCTGCACGCGTTCTTCTCCGCGAAGCGGAAACCGTGCCTTCCGCCCGGGCTTCGGGGGGGAGGCGGCAGGTTCGTCACAACGGACACAACGAAGGCGCAAAGGGCACAACAGGGCCGGAGCCAAGGCGCAAAACCCGTCGTGTTCGTTGTGTCGCCGTTGTGCTCGTTGTGACGAAATGGCTCTGCAGGAAAGCCTCCCGGCGTTCGCCGGAGTGAGCAGATAATGAGTATACGATCTACCCGACGTAATTCCCCTCGAACGCAAACCGCTTCGGCCAGAAGCCGGCCAGTTCCGGCAACGCATCCACCCGCCGCATCACCTCCCCCATCCGGGGCGCCACTTCGTGAAAGCGCTTGCGGTGGGGCGTCCAGCGGCTGGCCACGGCCACATACAGGTCCAGCACAGACACGGCGTCCCCCAGCAGGAACTGTCCCGGCTGGATCTGGCTCTCCATCATGCCCCAGCACTCGGCGATGCGGTCAGCGGAACGGTTCAGGATCGTCTGCTGCGCCTCGGGGTCATCCCCGCCCAGCCGCGACGGCACGTCTCGCACCCAGTACATCGAGTAGATCGAGGCCGGCACGAAGGCCATCCAGCGCAGGAACTGGCCCCGCTTCACATCGCCGGGCAGGGGCGCCAGCCGCGCCTCGGGATGCCTTTCGGTCAGCCAGATCAGGATCGCCGCGCTCTCGGTCATGATCTCTCCGTCGGGGGCGACCACCGCCGGGATCTGGCGCATTGGATTGACCGCCGCGACCTTGTCGCGTTCGGCGTCCCCCTCCCAGGTGACAGCCTTCACCCGCTCGAACGGCGCCCCGATCAGGGTCAGCGCCGCCTCGACCGGGACCGAGCCCGAACCGGCGGCGCCATAAACGGTGTAGGTCATGTGATCCTCCTGCCTTCAGCCTAACCGGCAGGGCCGCGATCCGCTCCCGAGTTCACGGCGGGCCGCCATAAGCCATGCTTGGGCGGCCAGCGGCCGTCCCCAGACCTGTCCCCAATCACTTGTGACCCGCCTACCAGATGTAGCGGTTACGCAAAATGTGATCGCAATATAGCCGCATTTCGGCTTGGCGCCGGGGCCGCCCGGCCGCATGGTGAATCTCTCTTCCAGTGGATTCGACCGGGCCTGACCATGAACGCGCATGTCTCCATCAAGACCGACCAGCCGGGCCTGCTGACCCCGTCGGCGGCCTACAAGCCGTTCCGGTACCCGTGGGCCTTCGACATGTGGAAGAAGCAGCAGCAGGTCCACTGGATGCCCGAAGAGGTGCCGCTGGGCGAGGACTGCAAGGACTGGGCGGCCAATCTGACGCCGTCGGAACGCAACCTGCTGACCCAGATCTTCCGCTTCTTCACCCAGGCCGACATCGAGGTCCAGGACAACTACATGGAAAAATACGGTCGGGTGTTCAAACCGACCGAGGTCAAGATGATGCTGGCGTCCTTCGCCAACATGGAGACCATCCACATCGCGGCCTACGCCCTGCTGCTCGAAACCATCGGCATGCCCGAGAGCGAGTTCGGCGCCTTCATGGAATACGAGGCCATGCGCGACAAGCATGATTTCATGCAGACCTTCGGCGTGGATACCGAGGCGGACATCGCCCGGACGCTCGCCATGTTCGGCGGCTTCACCGAGGGGCTTCAGCTATTTGCGTCGTTCGCGATGCTGATGAACTTCCCGCGCCAGAACAAGATGAAGGGCATGGGCCAGATCGTGTCGTGGTCGGTGCGGGACGAAAGCCTGCACTGCGAGGGCATGATCAAGCTGTACCACGCCTTCAACAAGGAGACCGGGGCCGTCACGCCCGAGGTCGCCGCCGACATCGTCGAGTGCTGCAAGACCGTGGTCGAGATGGAGGACAAGTTCATCGACCTGGCCTTCGAGATGGGTCCGGTGAACGGCATGACCGCCGATGACATCAAGGCCTACATCCGCTTCATCGCCGACTGGCGCCTGCGCCAGCTGAAGC
Source organism: Pseudomonadota bacterium (assembly GCA_040385285.1). GTDB lineage: Bacteria > Pseudomonadota > Alphaproteobacteria > Caulobacterales > Caulobacteraceae > Brevundimonas. The sequence goes on along the minus strand of JAZKHQ010000029.1, from coordinate 34,362 downwards.
TGCCCGAGGTCTACGGGGTCACCGAGAACCCGCTGCCCTGGCTGCAGTCGCTGCTCAGCGGCGTCGAGCACGCCAATTTCTTCGAGGCTCGCGCCACCGAATACTCCAAGGCCGCGACCACGGGCGCCTGGCACGGCCCCGACGGCGTCTGGGGCAGCTTCGACGCCATGATGAAGCGCCGCAAGGAAACGGAAGCCGAAACGGCCTGACGGCTACTTGGTCTCGACCGGCAGGGTGGGGTCGCACGCATAGGCCGCGCAATACTCGTTGCGGATGTGCGCGGCCAGCCGGCCCATGGCCGCGTGATATTCCGGGCTGACCGCCTCCAGCTCGGTCCGGCTGTAGACGCGGTAGGATTGGCCCCGCGCCAGCACCGCGCGGTCCTCCGCCGGGGTCGCCTGGATCAGGGCCAGCGGCAGGGCCGCCTCGACCGCCGCGCCCTCGGCCTTGTAGGCCCGGTCGACCATGGCGCTGACCACGCTCATCCGGTCCACGTCCACGGCGTAGGACGCCGCCCTCTGGGCCATGGCGCTCTCGTAGCGCGAGACGATCGACACCACGCGACGCACACCCGCCAACTCAGCCGCCGTCGCCGGCGGCCCGGCGTAGGGCTTGGGCGCCTGCGACGGGTTGAAGGAGATGACGAAGGTGATCTCGCTGGGCGCGGTGATCCCGTCCACGGTCTGGGGCGTGACCCGGTATTTGGGCAGCAGGCGTTTCAGGGCGTCCTCGAACTTCAGCCCCGCGGGCGCCACGCCGATGCGGCGGCAGCGGCTCAGCACCCCCTGCCGGTCGTAGTTGCAGCGCACCTCGATCTTGCCCGGGATGCGGGCCATGCGGGCGAAGGCGGGATAGACCTCGGCCACCTCGGCCGCCGTGGGCTTGCTGGCCCAGGTCGCCTTGACGATCTCGGGGCCCTTGTCGCAGCCGGCGAGGACGGCCAGGACCGCGACGACCGACAGCCGCCGCATGGTGTGTTGAAGCATGGTTCCCCCCGGATCAGGCCCTCACCATCGCCGCGCCGAGGCCCCAAGACAAGCCGCCTCGCGACGCCTAATCTGACCCGAGGGAGAACCGCCATGTCCGACGAGATCGTCTTCTACACCAACCCCCAGTCGCGCGGGCGCATCGTCCGGTGGATGCTGGAGGAGCTGGGACAGCCCTACCGCACCGAGGTGATGGGTTACGGGACGTCGATGAAGTCGCCGGAGTATCTGGCCCTCAATCCGATGGGCAAGGTGCCGGCTATCACCCATCGCGGGGTCGTGGTGACCGAGGGCGCGGCCATCTGCGCCTATCTGGCCGACGCTTTCCCGCAGGCCGGTCTGGCGCCGGCCTTCGACGACCCGGCGCGCGGGACCTATCTGCGCTGGATGTTCTTCGCCGCCGGTCCGGTCGAGGCCGCCGTGACGGCCAAGTCGCTGGACCTGCTGGCGCCCGCCGACAAGGCCGGGATGGTCGGCTACGGCAGCTATGACCAGACCGTCGATGCGCTGGAAAGCGCCGTCAGCGGCCCGGGTCCGTGGATCCTCGGCGACCGCTTCAGCGCCGCCGATGTCTATGTCGGCAGCCAGATCGCCTGGGGTCTGATGTTCAAGTCCCTGCCCGACCGCGACGCGTTCAAGGCCTACGCCGGCCGCATCATGAGCCGCCCCGCGTCCATCCGCGCCCGCGAGATCGACGACGCGCTGATCGCGGCGCAGGAGTAGCGCGCGCTCAAGCAGCGAGCGACCGCGTCGCGAGGGGTAGCGCAAAAAACGAAAAGGCCCCGCTGTTTCCAGCGGGGCCTCGTTCGTTCAGCGGTGACGCCTTGAGCCTTAGCGGCGCGGGCGACGGTCGCCGCGATCGCCGTCACGCTTCGGACGGCCGCCGCCGCCGGTGTCTTCCGTCAGGGCGGGTTCGCCGCGCTCGGCGCGCTCGGCGTTGATCTTGTCGGTCAGGTCTTCACCCGTCGACTGATCCACAACCTTCATCGACAGCTTGGTCTTGCCGCGGTCGTCGAAGCCGAGGAACTTGACCTTCACTTCCTGGCCTTCGCTCAGAACGTCCGCCGGGTTGGCGACGCGTTCCAGGGCGATCTGCGACACGTGGACGAGGCCGTCCTTGGCGCCGAAGAAGTTCACGAAGGCGCCGAAGTCGACGACCTTCACGACCTTGCCGGAGTAGATCATGCCGGGCTCGGGCTCGGACACGATCGACGAGATCCAGTTCTTGGCGGCGTCGATCTTTTCCTGGTCCGAGGCGGCGATCTTCACCGTGCCGTCGTCCTCGATGTTGATCTTGGCGCCGGTCTTTTCGACGATCTCGCGGATGATCTTGCCGCCGGTGCCGATGATGTCGCGGATCTTGTCGATCGGAACCTTGATCGACTCGATCTTGGGCGCGTACTCGCCCAGCTCGGTGCGGGCGCCGTCGATGGCCTTGTCCATCTCGTCGAGGATGTGCAGACGGCCGGCCGAAGCCTGGGCGATGGCCTTCTTCATGATCTCTTCGGTGATGCCGGCGACCTTGATGTCCATCTGCAGCGAGGTGATGCCGTCACGGGTGCCGGCGACCTTGAAGTCCATGTCGCCCAGGTGGTCTTCGTCACCCAGGATGTCCGACAGGATGGCGAACTCGCCCGACGGCTCCAGGATCAGGCCCATGGCGATGCCCGAGACGGGCTTCTTCAGGGGCACGCCCGCGTCCATCAGCGCCAGCGAGGCGCCGCAGACCGAAGCCATGGAGGACGAACCGTTGGACTCGGTGATCTCCGACACGATGCGGATCGTATAGGGGAACTCTTCGGCGGACGGCAGCATCGGACGGATCGCCCGCCAGGCCAGCTTGCCGTGACCGATTTCCCGACGGCCCGCGCCGCCCATCCGACCGGTCTCGCCGACCGAATAGGGAGGGAAGTTGTAGTGCAGCAGGAACTTCTCTTTGTAGGTTCCCGTCAGGGCGTCGATGTACTGCTCGTCCTCGCCGGTGCCGAGGGTGGCGACGACGATGGCCTGGGTTTCGCCGCGGGTGAACAGGGCCGAGCCGTGGGTGCGCGGGAAGACGCCGACTTCCGAGACGATGTCGCGGACCTTGTCGAGGGCGCGGCCGTCGACGCGGTGGCCGTTGTCGATGATGTCACGACGCAGGACGTGGGCTTCGCATTCCTTGAAGGCCGCGCCGAACTTGGAGGCTTCGACGCCGTCCGGGTTCTCGTCGGTCTTCACCAGCTTGGCCGCGGCGGCCTTCTTGGCCGCGTCGACGCCCGAGCGGCGCTCGTACTTGCCGGCGTGGGTGTAGGCGGCCTTGATGTCCTCGCCGACCAGCGACTGGATGGCGGTGACGACGTCGGAGTGGTCTTCGGCCTGGAAGTCGAACGGCTCCTTGGCGGCGTGCTCGGCCAGTTCGATGATCGCGTCGATCACCGGCTGCATGCCCTTGTGCGCGAACATCAGGGCTTCCAGGAAGGTGTCTTCCGAAAGCTCCTTGGCCTCGGACTCCACCATCATCAGGGCGTCCTGGGTGCCGGCGACCACCAGGTCGAGGTCCGAGGTCGGCATCTGGTCGACGGTCGGGTTCAGCACCAGTTCGCCGTCGATCATGCCGACGCGCGCGGCGCCGATCGGGCCCATGAAGGGCACACCCGAGATCGTCAGGGCGGCGGAAGCGGCGACCAGGCCGACGATGTCGGGGTCATTCTCCAGATCGTGCTGCAGCACGGTGATGACGACCTGGGTCTCGTTCTTGAAGCCCTTGACGAACAGCGGGCGGATCGGACGGTCGATCAGGCGGGAAACCAGGGTTTCCTTCTCGGTCGGACGGCCTTCACGCTTGAAGTAGCCGCCCGGGATCTTGCCGGCGGCGAAGGTCTTTTCCTGGTAGTTGACGGTCAGCGGGAAGAAATCCAGGCCCGGCTTGGGCGCGCGGCCGTAGACGACGGTGGCGAGGACGACGGTCTCGCCGTAGGTGGCCAGAACGGCGCCGTCGGCCTGACGGGCGATGCGGCCCGTTTCGAGGGTCAGCGGGCGTCCGGCCCAGTCGATCGTCTTGCGTTTGATATCGAACATGTTTCGTCTTTCGTATCCCGCGGGCGGATTCCACGCGGGGTCCCATCAATGGGTGGAGCGTCGGGCGTTCAGTCCTTCGATCCGTGAACCGGCCGCCCCATGGCGATCGGTCCGGGAGTAAAGAGGACCGGTCTGGCCCTCGCGTGATGCGCCGATACACCGGCGGCGCGCCGGTCTCTGGATGCGGAAAGAGGCGCGGACATGGCCCGCGCCCCGAAACCGTTCCGCGTGGCCCGCCTTAGCGGCGCAGGCCCAGCTTGCCGATCAGCGTGGTGTAACGCTCGCGATCGACCTTCGACAGGTGGTCAAGAAGACGACGACGCTGCGAGACCATCTTGAGCAGGCCGCGGCGCGAGTGGTTGTCCTTCTTGTGGGTCTTGAAGTGCTCGGTCAGGTTGGCGATGCGTTCCGAAAGGATCGCGACCTGAACCTCGGCCGAACCGGTGTCGCCCGACGAACGGGCGTTTTCGGCGATGACTTCGCCCTTGCGGGCAGGCGTAATCGACATCGGGTGGTCTCCTAAAGGAGGTTGAATACGCGGTCGGGTTCTAGCCGTCCGGCCCGCAACTGACCGAGAGCGACGAGGGTCTGACCCTGAAAGGCTGAAACGGTTCTCGAACCCGCGCGAAGCCGGTTCTTGAGCGTTTCGACCTGTCCGGGGAGCAGAACGATCGGCCGTCCCTGCCGAAGCGAGAAGGCGTCTTGATCCGTAACGGCCAGCTCCGGGATGTCGTCCAGGGCGGTCGCCACGGGAAGAAGACCTTCCAAGGCGGCGCCGCTATGCACCATTTCCTCCAGAGAATCCAGCGTGACCGCGTTTTCGACCGAGAACGGCCCTACCCGCTCGCGCCGCAACGCCGAAACATGACCCTCGGCGCCCAGCGCGGCGGCCAGATCGCGGGCCAGCGAACGGACATAGACGCCCTTGCCCGTGCGGATCATGATCTCGACGTGGTCGGCGTCGGGCGCCGCCGAAACCGAGGCCTCGTGGATGGTCACGCGGCGGCTGGCCAGCTCGAACTCGGCGCCGTCGCGGGCCAGGTCATAGGCGCGCTGGCCGTCGACCTTGATGGCCGAAAACTGAGGCGGGACCTGATCGATCTCGCCGACGAAGGCCGGAAGCGCCGCCCGCACCGCCTCGACGTCCGGGCGCACGTCGGAGCGGCCGGTGATCTGGCCCTCTCGGTCGAGGCTGTCGGTCGAAACGCCCCACTGGATGCTGAAGCGATAGACCTTCTGCGCCTCCATCATGAACGGCACGGTCTTCGTGGCCTCGCCCAGCGCGATGGGCAGGATGCCGCTGGCCAAGGGGTCCAGCGTCCCCGCATGGCCCGCCTTCTGGGCGTTGAACAGGCGGCGGACCTTCGACACGGCGTCGGTCGATCCCAGGCCGTAGGGCTTGTCGAGGCAGACCCAGCCGTTGACGACATCTCCCTTCTTGCGACGGCCCATCAGAAAATCCTCCCCCGCTTTTTACGGGGGAGGGGGACCCCGAAGGGGTGGAGGGGGCGACGGCAGGCGCCGGTGGATGGGGTCGCCCCCACCACCGCAAGCGGTTCCCCTCCCCCGTTACGCTGCGCTCCCCGGGGGAGGATCAAGCTTCGTCCTCGTCATCCTCGAACGGTGAGACATAGACGTCGGCGCGCACGCGCGGGTCGTCCAGCAGGCGGTTCAGCCGCTCGGCGGCGGCGAAGCTCTCGTCGTGGCGGAAGCGCAGGTCGGGGGTGAAGCGCATGTCGATGTGACGCCCCAGCGCCCCGCGCAGGAACTTCGCATGGACGTTCAGCGCCTTGACGATCTCCTCGATGTGACCGGCGACCGGGGCCGTCTCGACCCCCGCACCCAGCGGCTCGACGAAGCAGGTGGCGTGCTTCAGATCGGGCGACAGCCGCACCTCGGTCACCGTCACCGACACGCCCACCAGGGCCTCATCGCGGATCTCGTTCTCGCGCATCACCTCAACCAGGGCGTGGCGGATCATCTCCGAGGCGCGCAGCTGGCGCTGGCTGACCGTGCCGGCCTTGGCGGCGGCCTTCTTGGGTTTGCGATTGCTCATCGGCGGCTCCTGTCGCTCGCCGGGGATCGGACCCGGCCGGAAAAGCGAAGGGGCGGGGTCTAGTCCTGCGCGGGGGCCGTGTCCAGTTCAGCCCGCCTGACCGTGGCCATGACCTCGCTCGACGTCACCGACCGCAGCGGCCGCACCGCCAGCCCGCCGGCGTTCAGCACCCGCGCGCTCCAGTGGTTGCAGAGGAAGGCGATTGAGAAGGTCTCGTTCGAGGCGAAGAACCGCGCGTCGTCTCCCGGCCGTACTGCGGCGATGCGGGCGCGGCCGTCGCTCAGGGCCAGCGACGCCTCGACCCGGCGCATCATCTGTTCGAACCCGGCGCGCGAGAGGTTCAGCGCCGCCCGGCCGTCCCCGGCGAAGCGGGTGCGCGGGTCGGTCTGTTCCGGGTCCAGCATCACTACGGAGGAATTGCCGGGCTTGAAGAAGGCGCGGGCGCCGTCGGGCAGGCGGTCGCCCATGGGGCTCTGATCGACATAGAATTTGGCGTCGCCCCAGCCGATCAGAATCCAGTCGCCGGGCGCCAGGGTCGCCGCCGCATCAGCCAGCGGACCGGGCGTCCGCATCAGGACGCTGCGCGGCACGGCCAGGTCGGTGTGGAAGCCGTTGTCGAGCAGATAGACGGTGACAGCCTCATCGCCGGGTTGCGGCGCCAGCGCCGGATCGGCGGCCCGCGTCCAGGTCCAGGCGGCGGCGATCCAGCCGAGGGCGGCGGCCAGCAGCAGCGGGATCAGCAGGGTCCTGTCGCGGCGGCGCTTCATGGCTTCACATAGGTCCATGCGCCGCACAGGGCCAGGCCCGGATCGGTCGCGCGCGGCGGCGGACCGGCGCGATAGAGCAGGATCTCCACCCGCCCGTCATGCTGGGCCAGGGCGACCCAGCCGGGGACGCCGTTCTGGCACAGGACCGACGGTTCAACCGTCCGCGCGTCCTTCAGCGGGACCACCTCGCGCAGTTCGATCTGGGCGTCGGGGGGAAGATGCAGCCGGGCGGCGAAGCCCTCACGGCCATAGGCGATGCGCGCGGGCTGGGTGCGCAGGGCGCCGCCCGTCTCGAAGCGCAGTTCGGCGGCGGCGAAGTCCAACACTCCGCCCGGCCCCGGACCGTGCGGCTCGAAGCGGCCGAACAGCACCGGCCAGGCCTTGGCGGCGGGGGCCGGGACCGGCTCAGGTTCGCCCCGGATCAGGGCGCCGGCGCGGGTCACGACCGGGCCGACATGGGCGCGCACGGCGTCGACGGCCCGGGTCGCCTGCTGCTCGTCAAAGGCCAGCAGCAGCAACACGATGCACGCGAAGCCGAGCCCGGCGGCCAGCCGCTTCATGTCTTACGGGTCCGGGCGGCGCGCGGCGTCATGACGCCAGCCTAACCGGGGAACGGTGCGCAGCGAAAGCCTATCACCCCCCGGGCGAGGGTTCGGGGATGTCGTTCGAGCGCGGCAGGGCCGACCACTCGCCGCGATAAGTGTAGCTGAGCTTCACGCACGGCCGATAAGTACCGTCCAGCCAGACGCCGACGGCGTGAATGGTCACATCGCGGCCCTGCTGGACCCGGCCCAGGACCAGCCAGGTCTCCTCGGCGCCGGGGCAGAGCGCGCGGGACAAGCCGCGTCCGTCGCCCTCGTCGGTGGCGATGGAGTAGACGGCGCGCTCGGGCGATCCTTGGGGCAGGGCGCGCCAGACGGCGTCGGGGCCGCCGCGCCGGATCACGGCCCGCCCCCGGTTCGAGGTCGAGTGGAGTGTGCGCACGCTGATGCCGCCGAAGAAGCCGCGGTCAACTTCCAGCGTGATGCCGCGCGTCAGGGCCTGGGTCACCCGGTCGGCTGCGTCGAAGGCCCAGTAGCGCGTCTCGGCCAGCGCCGGGCCGGCCGCGAACAGCGAGATCATCAGAGCGGCGAGGAGACGGTTCTTCATCAGACCTGCATCCGAAACGACTGCGGCGGAAGCGGGGCCATGCCCGCCTCCGCCGCAACATCATACTCAAACGGCGCTCAAGCAGCGAGCCGCCGCGCTGCGAGCGTTAGCGCGCAAAAATCGCTCAAGTAGTGAGCGACCGCGTCGCGAACGTAGCGCGGCGCGGAGCGCCCCTTAGTCGAGTTGCCGCTTGATCTCTTCGACCGTGAAGCACTCGATGAAGTCGCCTTCCTTGATGTCCGTGAAGCCCTGGAAGTGCATGCCGCACTCCTGGCCCGACGGCACCTCGTTGACCTCGTCCTTGAAGCGCTTGAGCGTTGTGAGGGTGCCCAGTTCCAGAACCACGATGTCGTCGCGGATGATCCGGACCTTGGCCCCCTTGCGGACCACGCCCTCGGCGACCCGGCAACCGGCGATCTTGCCGGTCTTGGAGATGTCGAAGACCTGCAGCACCTTGGCGTTGCCGAGGAAGGTTTCGCGCTGGATCGGCGCCAGCATGCCCGAGAGCACGCCTTTGATGTCGTCCAGCAGGTCGTAGATGATCGCGTAGTAGCGGATCTCGACGCCCTCGCGCTCGGCCAGGTCGCGAGCCTGTTTCGAGGCGCGGACGTTGAAGCCGATAATCGGCGCGCCGGCCGATTTGGCCAGGTTGACGTCGCTCTCGGTGATGCCGCCGGCGCCGGAGTAGATGACGCGGGCGCGGACTTCCTCGGTCGCCATCTTGTCCAGCGAGCCGATGATGGCCTCGACCGAACCCTGCACGTCGCCCTTTATGACCACGGGCAGTTCCGAGACCTTCTTGGACGACAGCTTGGACATCATGTCCGCCAGCGAGACGGAGCCGCCGGAGACCTGGCCCTTTTCGCGACGCTTGCGCTCGCGGTATTCGGTCAGCTCGCGAGCGCGGGCCTCGGTTTCCACCACGGCCATGACGTCGCCGGGCGACGGCGCCTCGTCCAGGCCCAGGATCTCGACTGGAACCGAAGGACCGGCCTCGGTCAGCTGCTCGCCACGCTCGTTGAGCAGGGCGCGCACCTTGCCCCAGGCGGAGCCGGCCACGACGATATCGCCGCGCTTCAACGTGCCGCGCTTGACCAGCACGGTGCCGACCGGACCGCGGCCCTTGTCGAGCTTGGCCTCGATGACCACGCCCTCGGCCGAGCGGTCGGGATTGGCGCGCAGGTCCATGACCTCGGCCTGCACCAGGATGGCCTCGATCAGGCCGTCCAGGTTGGTGCGGTTCTTGGCTGAAACCTCGATGATCTGGGTGTCGCCGCCCAGGCTCTCGGCGATGACTTCGTACTGCAGCAGTTCGTTGACGACCTTCAGCGGGTTCGCGTCCGGCTTGTCGATCTTGTTGACGGCCACGATGATCGGGGCGCCGGCCGCCTTGGCGTGCTGGATGGCCTCGATGGTCTGGGGCATGACGCCGTCGTCGGCGGCCACGACCAGAACAACGATGTCGGTGACGTTGGCGCCGCGGGCGCGCATGGCGCTGAACGCCGCGTGGCCCGGGGTGTCGAGGAAGGTGACCTTCTGGCCGTCCTCCAGCCGCACCTGATAAGCGCCGATATGCTGGGTGATGCCGCCGGCCTCGCCCGCCGCCACGTCGGTGGTGCGCAGCGCGTCGAGCAGCGAGGTCTTGCCGTGATCGACGTGGCCCATGATGGCCACGACCGGGGCGCGGCCTTCGGTTTCGCCCTCGTCGTCGGCGACGTCGATGAAGCCCTCTTCCACATCGCTTTCGGACACGCGGCGGACAGTCATGCCGTATTCGTCGGCCACCAGCTCGGCGGTATCGGAATCGATCACGTCGTTGACCTTCATCATCAGGCCCTGCTTCATCAGGAACTTGATGATGTCGACGCCGCGCACGGCCATACGGATGGCCAGTTCGGCCACGGTGATGACGTCCGGGATGACGACTTCGCGCGGCCGGTTCGGCGCGTCGGTCGAGCCGCCCTTGCGCTTTTCCTTCTCGCGTTCGCGGGCACGGCGGACCGAGGCCAGCGAGCGCATCCGCTCGGCGGTGTCGCCGTCGCCGGCGACCGACTGGATGGTCAGGCGGCCCTCGCGGCGCTTGGGTTCGCCACGGGTGCGCGACACGGCCTTGCCGGCGTCGGAGAAGCGCTTGTCGCGGTCGTCCTCGGGCTTGGACGGACGGCTGAAGCCGCCCATCGGTGCACGGCTGGGCCGGGCGACGTCGGGCGTCGTCGGCGGAGCATTGGGGGCCGGGCGGCCGCCGGCGCCCGGAGCACGGGCGGCTCCAGGCGCGGGCTTGGGCGTCAGGGCCGAATAGCGGACGGTCTCACCGGCGCGCGTCGGACGCGGCGTGGCGGCCGGGCGGTCGCTCTGCGGACGGGCCGAATAGGCGCGTTCGCCACCGCCCATGGCTTCCTCGCGGGCCGAACGGCCGCCAAAGGCGGGACGCTCGACCGGCGCGCGGCCTGGAGTCTGGGGCTTGGGCGCCCGCTGGCCGAAGTTGACGACGGGGCGGGCCGGAGCAGCGGGTGCGGCAGGGGCCGGAGTCGGTTCAACGGGCGCCGGGGCCGGCGTGGGTTCGGGCGGGGCGGCGGCTGCGACGGCGGCGGCTTCAGCGGCCTTCTTCGCCTTGGCGGCGGTCACCGGGGCGACGGCGGGGGCCATGGCTTCGGCGTCGGCGCGGGCTTTCTCGGCGGCGGCCTTGGCGGCGGCGGCCTCGTCGCGGGCGGCCTGGGCCGTGCGTTCAGCGGCGGCGGCCTGTTCCAGAGCGGCCTTGTCGCGGGCGGCGCGCTCGGCGGCGGCGGCGGCTTCACGCTCGGCGTTCTGGCGCATGGCCAGTTCAATGGCGCGGCGGCGGGCGTCCTGCTCCTCGTTGGACAGGTTGCCGGCTGCCGCGGGCGCGGCGGGGCGCGGCGCCTGGGGCGCGGGCGCGGCCTCGGGGCGGCGGCCGGCGACGTCGAAGCCCTGCGGACGCTGATGTCCGCCGGGGGCGCCGACGCGACGCTTGGTCTCGACGACGACCGTCTTGGTGCGGCCATGGCTGAAGCTCTGGCGCACGGTGCCGGTCGGGACCGATCCCGCGGCGCGCGGCTTCAGGCTCAGCGGCGCGCGCGGTCCCGTCTGGGACGGCGTGGCCGTCGGCTGTTGGCCTTCGTTGGTCTTGTCGTTTTCGTCAGTCATCCGGTCGCTTTGCAAAGGGCGGATCGAACCGCCCTGATCTCGTTCAAACACAAAAGGCCGCGCGCAGCCCGCCTCCCTGATCAGGAAGCAGAACCCCGCCCGTCCAAAGCCTCTCCCACGGCCCCGCCTGATCCGCTCCCATGGCCGGCGTCAGGATGATCCTGACCCCAGTCCTGGGGACGAAGCGGACGAAATCCCGCCAGTCGTTCGACCTCTACGGTCCAGCGATCGGCACGCCCGCCCGCAAGCAGGACGGCGTGTATCGCATTTTCCAGCCCGAGGGCCAAACTCAAATCTTCCGCAGTGAAGGCGCCGCACACCTTGGTCGGCGGCGTCGAGTGCCGCACCAGACCCATCAGCTTGCCGCGTCCGTCCTTTGCGCCGTCGGCGGCCTCCAGCAGCCACGCGGCCTTTCCGCCCCGGATCGCCGCGGCGGATTTCTCGAAGCCAGAGATAAGAACGCCCTCGCGCCGGGCAAGACCCAACTGCTCCAGACAGCGCCGGAACAGCAGCCTTTCGACGATATCCGCCAGATCGGCGGCGGGCTTCAGCGGAGTCTTGGCCGCGCGCGAGAACCCGTTCTTCTTCACCGCCGTCTCGATCGAGGCGCGGTCGGCGGCGACCCACATGCCGCGTCCCGGCAGCTTGCGCGCCAGGTCGGGGGCGACCGTGCCGTCCGGAGCCGCGACGAAGCGGATCAGGCGAGATTCATCCATGACCTGGTGCGTCACCAGATCGCGGCGTTCCCTATCCTGGTCGGCGTCGCGCAACCCCATGGACGGTACGGTCTCCCATCACGCGTCTGGCGTCGGCTCGAGGTCTTCGGCGACCTCGGCTTCGGCTTGCGGCTGGGGCGCGAAGACAGCCTCGGGGTCGTATTCGCCCTCGGCGTATTCTTCCTCGTATTCCGGCTCCGGCTGCGGCAGTTCCGAAGCGTCGATCCAGCCTGCGGCGACGCGCGCCTGCAGGATCAGCATCTCGGCGTCGGCCTGGGCCAGGTTGAAGCTTTCCAGCACGCCGGGGACCTTCACCCGTTCGCCGTTCTTCACTTCATAGCCGCCGCGGATTTCGTCGGTGGCCAGGTCGGCCAGGTCTTCCACGGTCTTCACGCCGCCTTCGCCCAGGGCGACGGCGATGGGGCCGGTCACGCCCGGAACGGCCATGACCGCATCCTCGACGCCCAGCTCGACGCGCTTGGCGTCCAGCACGGCGGCCAGCTTGTCCAGCCAGTCGCGGGCGCGGGCCTGCAGCTCGTCGGCGGTCTCTTCGTCGAAGCCTTCGATGTCCGAGATTTCATAGGGCTCGACGAAGGCCAGATCCTCGACCGTGGCGAAGCCTTCGGTGACCAGCAGCTGGGCGATGACCTCGTCGACGTCCAGGGCTTCCTGGAACAGCGAGGTGCGTTCGGCGAACTCGCGCTGGCGGCGCTCGCTGTCCTGCGACTCGGTGATGATGTCGATCTGCCAGCCGGTCAGCTGCGAGGCGAGACGCACGTTCTGGCCGCGGCGGCCGATGGCCAGCGACAGCTGCTCGTCCGGCACGACCACCTCGACGCGGTCGGCCTCTTCGTCGAGCACGACCTTGGACACTTCAGCAGGAGCGAGCGCGTTGACGATGAACGTCGGCTCATCGTTGTTCCACTGGATGATGTCGATCTTCTCGCCCTGCAGCTCGGCGACGACCGCCTGCACGCGCGAACCGCGCATGCCGACGCAGGCGCCGACGGGGTCGATGGAGCTGTCGTTCGACAGCACGGCCATCTTGGCGCGCGAGCCGGCGTCGCGGGCGGCGGCGCGGATCTCGATCACGCCGTCGTAGACCTCGGGCACTTCCTGGGCGAACAGCTTGGCCATGAAGCCGGGGTGCGCGCGCGACAGCATGATCTGCGGACCCTTGGCCTCGGGGCGGACGTCATAGATGTAGGTGCGGATCCGGTCGCCGATGTTGAACACCTCGCGCGGGATCGACTGGTCGCGGCGCATGATGCCCTCGCCCCGGCCCAGATCGACGATGGTGTTGCCGTATTCGACGCGCTTGACGGTGCCGTTGACGATCTCGCCGACGCGGTCCTTGAACTCTTCGTACTGGTTGGCGCGCTCGGCGTCGCGAACCTTGCCCATAACGACCTGGCGGGCCATCTGGGTCTGCACCCGGCCGAACTCGAACGGCGGCAGGTCCTCGACGTATTCCTTGCCGACTTCGGCCTCTGGATCGCGCTTGGACGCGTCGGTCAGGCGCACCATGGCGCTGTCGTTGAACTCTTCCAGCTCGTCTTCCGGCTGCCAGTCGTCGGCGACGATGGTGACGTGACGGGTCAGGGCCAGCTCGCCGGTCTTGATGTCGATCTTGGCGCGGATGTCGTGGTGGGCGCCGTAACGCGACTTGGCGCCCTTCTGGATCGCCTCCTCGATCGCCTCGACGACGATCTCCTTGTCGATGTTCTTCTCGCGCGCGACCGCGTCGGCGATCTGCAGCAGTTCGAGACGGTTGGCGGAAATACCGGTGACGGCCATCAGGCTTGGTCCCTCTTGGGCTTGGATTTCTTGGAAGGGGTGGGTTTCGGAATCTTCTTGAAGGTCTTCTTCGGCTGCGGAACGCCGGCCGGGGCAGGCAGATCGTCCGCAATGTCTTCCGGCTCGCCGCGCGCCGCACGGATGGCCGCGCCGCGGTTCAGCAGGGCGTCGTTCAGAACCAGCTTGGCGTCCGTCACCCATTCGAACGGGATCAGGGCGGTGTCTTCCTCGCCGTCCAGGTCGATGCAGACGTTTTCGTCCTCGACCCCCGCCACCACGCCCTTGAAGCGCTTGCGCCCCTCGATCATGCGGTCGGTCTCGAGCCGGACCTCGAAGCCTTCGAACAGGTTGAAGTCCTTCAGGCGGGTCATGGGCCGGTCAACGCCGGGCGACGAGACCTCCAGCAGGTATTCGCCGCTGATGGGATCGGCGGCGTCCAGCACCTCCGACACCGCGCGGCTCAGGCGGGCGCATTCCTCGACGGCGATGTCGTTGTCGCTGGGACGCTCGGCCATGATCTGCAGCCGCCGGCGCAGCGTCCCGCCCATCAGCCGCACGCGGACGATGTCGAGCCCCAGGCTCTCCGCCACGGGGTCGATCAGCTCCAGCAGAGCGCGGTCTTCGGCGGTCTTTGCGCGCAAAGGATGCGGGTCCAAACAAAAAGCGGCGGACCTGAACGGCCGCCGCTTCAAACGGCGCCGTTAGGACGCCGGTCTAACGATGTGGAGCGCCGTATAGCGGGGGCCGACGCCTTTGTCAGCCCCCTTCGGTCGCCTCAGCCCATGACGGGCGGTTGCGTCAGGTCCAACTGGCCGAGGAAGTCCCGCTTGCCCAGAGCCACGCCCTGGTTCCGCAGGATCGCGTAGGCCGTGGTCACGTGGAAATAGAAGTTCGGGATGGCGAAGCTGGTCAGGTAGCCGGCGCCGTTGAACTTCAGTTCGACGCCCGGGACATTCAGCACGATCTCGCGCGTCTCCGAGCCCTCCAGCTGGTCCGGCGTGATGCTGTTCAGGAAGTCGGTGCTGAGCTGGATGGTGGCGCGCAGCTGGGCGAAGTCGGCCTCGTCGTCCGCCGTCTTGGGCCATTCGATGCCGGCCAGACGGGCCGTGGCGCCGCGCGGTCCGAAACAGGCCATGCGGACCTGATCGGCGAAGGGGCGCATGTCTTCGGCCAGTTTCGCGGTCATCACGGCGGCGGTGTCGAACCCTTCCGCCTCGGCCTTGTCCATCAGGCCGGACACGACGCCGAGCCCACGCAAGAACACTGGAACCGACAGGTCGTACATCGACAGGGACATAGGGCTTCATCCGTCCTTCAAGGGGAACGCACCGTGTGCCGCAGACCGCGCCGCGGCGCCAGAACCTGTCCAAGATTTAAGTGCCGCGCTTGTGTCTGGGAAGTTATGGCCGCCGCAAAAGGAGCCCAACAGCCATGCGTCATCCCGGCCTCATCTTCCTCGCCGCCCTCTCGGCCTGCGCCCCGGCCGTGGGCGACGGTCCGCCGTTTCCGATCGCCGCCGATCTCGCGGCCTCGGCCCGCGTTGGACGGGTGACGATGCAGAGCGACATGTTCAACGTCCCGGACGACTTCTCGCGCCTGTTCGCGACAGAAGTCGCCGGGTCGCTGGTGGAATGCGCGCGCGGTCAGCGGACATTGAACCTCAAGGTCTTCATCCATGAGCTCGACCGCAACGGCGACCTGCTGGAGAGCGACGGGCGCACCCGGCTGCCTGCCGTCGCGGAGCTCAGCACACCCGACGGCCGGGTCGTGGGGCGATATGACCTGCGCATCGACCTGCCTGGAGCCGAAACGCTGGAAGCGCGCCGCGTGGCTGTGTCCCGCGCGATCGGGATCCAGCTGTGCCGGACCGCCTTCGCGCCGGAATCCTGACGGCGAATTAACTGCCGCCGAACGCCGTTCCCCGCTATCGGGCGAAACGAAAGGGAGTTTTCCGATGCGTCCGTTGTTCGCCGCGCTGCTGCTCAGCGCCTCCGTCGCCGCCTGCGCCCCCGTGATCCAGGGCGGCGCGCCCATGGACCTGCCCAGCGGCGTCATGGAGACGGCCCACGTCAACACCATCTACATGTCCAGCGGCTGGATCCAGTCCGAGGACGACTTCAACGAGACCTTCACCGAGGAGGTCCAGGAAGAGCTGTCCCAGTGCGCCTGGGGCACCTATCCGCTCGACGCCCGCATCCACATCGACAACCTGGAGCGCGCTGGCCGTCTGGAGATGCTGCTGAACGGCGAGGGCCGCAACGCCATGACCGGCACGGTCGAGTTCACCGACCCGGCCCGCGACAACGTCGTGGTCGGCCGTTATCCGATCAGCGTGACCACCGACGCCGGCAACCGCGTCACCGGCCTGATCGCCGACCGCCAGATGGTGGTGTCCGAAGCCTTCGGCCGGGCCATCTGCGACGCCGCCTTCGCCCGCAACCCGCGCCGTTCCGGACCGCACAACGCCACCGGGGGCTGAAGAAACCGCCCCCCGGTCGATAGACTTTGCTTCGTCGATAGGGTGCGCCTATGGGACGCCCATGCTCCCGACGTTGCGACAGCTCCAGTATCTCAAGCTCCTGGCCGAGCACGCCTCGTTCAGCCGCGCGGCCGAGGCTGCGCATGTCAGCCAGCCGGCCCTGTCGGCCGGGGTGCAGGAGCTGGAGAAGATCCTCGGCGCGCCCGTGGTCGAGCGCACGCGCGGCAATGTCCAGCTGACCGCCGTCGGCGTCGAGGCCGTGCGCCGCGCCGAGGATGTGCTGACCCGGGCCGAGGATCTGGTCGAGGCGGCGCGCAATGCGGGCAAGCCTCTGTCGGGCCGTTTCCGCCTTGGGATCATCCCGACCATCGCCCCCTTCCTGCTGCCGGCGAAACTGCCGCTGCTGAAGGACGCCTATCCGACCCTGCGCCTGTTCATCCGTGAGGATCTGACGCCGCGTCTGGTCGCGGCGCTGAAGGCGGGACAGCTCGACGCCGCCGTGATCGCCCTGCCCTATGCCGCGTCCGGCATCGACCACGCCCGCATCGGCGACGATGAAATCCTCGCCGCCGCCCCCGTGGGCCACCGGCTGGCCCAGCCCGGCGCCATCAAGCCCGGCTCGCTGCGCTCCGACGAACTGATCCTGCTGGAGGACGGCCACTGTCTGCGCGATCAGGCGCTGGCCGCCTTCGATCTCGACCCGCCGCGCGGCGAGGATGTCTTCGCCGCCACCAGCCTGCCCACGCTGGTGCAGATGGTGTCGTCGGGCCTCGGCGTCACCTTCCTGCCGGCCATGGCGGTGCAGGCGGGGCTGGCGAACGATCCCGGCGTCGTCGTCCGCTCCATCGCCGCCAAGGCCCCTCGCCGCGAGATCGTGGTGGCGTGGCGCGCGGGGTCCAGCCGAGCGGCCGAGGCGCGCCTGCTGGCCGAGGTGCTGAAACTCGACTAGCGCTTCTCGAACTCGAGGAAGATCGGCGCCGTGTCGCCCAGCTTCTTCTCTTCATAGCGGGTGACCACATGGTCCTCCGGCGCGACCCGCCAGTCGTCGGCCTCGTCCGCCAGCCAGTGCAGGCCGGGCGTGCGCAGGAACCGCTCCAGCGCCCAGTCGGCGTAATCCTTCCAGTCCGTCACGAACCGCAGCCGCCCGCCGCGCTTGAGCGTCCGCGCCAGGGCCGCCGCGAAGTCGTCCTGCACCAGCCTGCGCTTGTTGTGCCGCGCCTTGTGCCAGGGATCGGGGAACAGGATCATGATGCGGTCCAGCGACGCATCGGGCAGGGCGTCGACCACGGCGCGCGCGTCGTCGGCATGCAGCCGCACATTCTTCAGCCCGCCCTCGTCGATGTGACGCAGGGCGGAGCCCACGCCGTTCAGGAAGGGCTCGCAGCCGATCATCAGGGCGTCGGGATAGCGCGCCGCCTGGGCGGCCAGATGCTCGCCGCCGCCGAAGCCGATCTCGAGCCAGACCTGTTTCGCCCCAGGCATCAGGGCCGCCGGATCGATCGGCCCCGCCGCCGGATCAGGCAGGGCGATAGCCGGCAGCAGGGTGTCGAACAGCGCCGCCTGGCGCGGCTTGATCGCCCGCGACTTGATGCGGCCGAAGGAGCGCAGGGGACGATGGTCGGCGGCGGACGAGGGCTTGGACGCGGGCATGGCGGGCTACTATCCCTTTCGGCGCGGCGGCGCATCCCCATCTGTCAGGCGAAGGAGACCGGCATGGGTCAATGGATCGGATGGGGCGTCGGGCTGGCGCTGATCGCGCTCGTGGTCTGGGGCATCATCGCCGTTGCGGGCGGCGCGGGCCGGCGCAAGGGCGGAGGCATGCAGATGATGGCCGCCATGATGCTGGGCCTCGGCGCGCCGCTGGACCCGCCCCAGCGCCACGTGGCCGAAGCCAAGGATGAGACGCCCAAGGGCTCGCCGGAAACCGGCGAACCTGAGCTGGAGGACTGAATTCTTACGCTAACGCCCACGACGCGGTCGCGGGCTGGTTGAGCGTCAGGCCAGCGCCTTCAGCTGGTCGACCAGATCGGTCTTCTCCCAGCTGAACCCGCCGTCGGCGTCAGGGGTGCGGCCGAAGTGGCCGTAGGCGGCGGTGCGGGCGTAGATCGGCTTGTTCAGGCCCAGATGCTCGCGGATCGCGCGCGGCGTCGCCCCGCCGATCAGGCCCAGCAGCTTCTCTTCCAGCACGCCTTCGCTGATCTTGCCGGTGCCGTGCAGATCGACGTGGATCGACTGGGGCTTGGCCACGCCGATGGCGTAGCTGATCTGGATGGTGCAGCGGTCGGCGAGGCCCGCGGCCACCACGTTCTTGGCCAGGTAGCGGCAGGCGTAGGCGGCCGAGCGGTCGACCTTGGTCGGGTCCTTGCCGCTGAAGGCGCCGCCGCCGTGGGGGGCCGCGCCGCCGTAGGTGTCGACGATGATCTTGCGCCCGGTCAGACCCGTGTCGCCGTCCGGTCCGCCGATCTCGAACACGCCGGTCGGGTTGATGTGCCAGACGGTCTCGTTGGTGATGAAGCCCTGGGGCATGACCTTCTCGACCACCGGCTTGACCACGGCGGCGACCTCGCCCTGGGTCTTGCCCTTGGCGTGCTGGGTCGAGACCACGATGGAGGTGGCGCGCACCGGCTTGCCGTTTTCGTAGTGCAGGGTCACCTGGCTCTTGGCGTCGGGCTCCAGGATCGAGCCGCCGGCGTGGCGCAGGTCGGCCAGGGCCTTCAGGATGTTGTGGCTGTAGGCCAGGGTCGCCGGCATCAGCTCGGGCGTCTCGTTGGAGGCGTAGCCGAACATGATGCCCTGGTCGCCCGCGCCCTCGTCCTTGGCGCCCGCCGCATCCACGCCCACGGCGATGTCGGCCGACTGGCCGTGCAGGCGGTTGATGAACTCGAAGGTGTTCCAGTGGAACTCGTCCTGCTCATAGCCGATGTCGCGCACGGCGGCGCGCACGGCGGCCTCGATCTCCGCCTCGATGCCCGGCGCCCAGACCCATTCGCCGCCGGCCTTGAGCTCGCCCAGGCCGCGGCCGCGAATCTCGCCGGCCAGCACCACCAGATTGGTCGTGGTCAGGGTCTCGCACGCCACGCGCGCCTCGGGATCCTTCGACAGGAACAGATCCACGACCGTGTCGGAGATGCGGTCCGCGACCTTGTCCGGATGGCCCTCGGACACGCTTTCCGAGGTGAACAGGAACGACGAACGGGACAAGGCGGACTCCTTCAGGACGGGGGCGTCCGGCACACATATAAAGATATGCTTATATGTTCAAGCGACGCGCGCGCCGCAGACGCGAGGACGCCCTCGCCCAGGGTGCCTCTTTCCGGCGATGTCAGAAAAAATGGTGCCGCTTAGGTGACTCGAACACCTGACCCCCGCATTACGAATGCGATGCTCTACCAGCTGAGCTAAAGCGGCCCTTGGCGCGCGGGCGACGGCCCGGCGAGGAGACGCGCTCTTTATACGTGGCGGGCGGGTTCGCCAAGCCCTTGAAGCAGGGCGGCTTCGGTGGGCGCGGATGCGATGCGGATTTCCCGCAGGCCCAGGTCCTCCAGGAGCGCGGCGGCGGCGGCGGAAATGGCCACGGCCAGCCGGTCATCGAGGGCCCAGGCATGCATGGCGAGGGCCCGGGACGCCCTGGGCGAATGCACCAGAACGGCGTCGAAACCGGCGGGCGCGGGGATGTCGGTCTCGACGGCCTCATAGACCGCGAGCGCCCGCACCTCGGCCTTGCCCTCCAGCAGCGCAGCGAGGTCGCCCGCCGGCTCGGCGGCGCCGGGGGCGAGGACCGGGCCGAGCGCGGCGGCGGCGATCAGAGCGGCCAGGGCATGGATGTCGCCGGCGGCGGAGCGCACGTCGGTGAATCCCGCATCCCGCGCGGCCTGCGCCGTCGCGTCGCCGACGGTGAAGACCGGCCGGTCGCGTTCGGGGATCCGGGCGGCGAAGGCGGCGACGCCATTCACGCTGGTGAAGGCCAGGGCGGCGATGTCGGTCAGGTCGATGGCGGGCGACAGGGGCCGGATCGCCAATACCGGGGCGACCAGCGGCTCGAACCCCAGGGCGGTCAGCCGGACGGCGGTGCGTGCGGCGCCCGGTTCGGCGCGGGTGACCCAGACGCGGCGGATCGCGCTCACGCGTGGAACGTCTGGTCGCCGGCGGCGGCGTGGATCTCGGCGCCGAGCCGTTCGCCCAGCCGCATGGCATCGGCCGGATCGACGCCGTCCATGACGCCGTTGCGGCGCCAGCGGGCCGAGCCGTCGGGGGCCAGCATCTCGACCGCCAGATGCAGCTGGCCGTCGGCCACCGTCGCATGGGCGCCGATGGCGGTGTGACAGCTGCCCTCCAGCGTCCGCATCGCTCCCCGCTCGGCGGCGACGCACAGGGCGGTGGTCGGGTCATTCAGGGCGGCGACCCAGGGGGCGTTGATGTCGGCCTCGCGCGTCTGCAGCGCCAGCGCCCCCTGCCCCGGCGCCGGCAGGAAGGCGTCGACCGACAGCCGCTCGCGGATCACATCGGACAGGCCCAGCCGGTTGAGCCCGGCGGTCGCCAGCAGGATGGCGTCGAACTCGCCCTCGTTCAGCCGGCGCAGGCGAGTGTCGACATTGCCGCGCAGCATCTCGATCTTCAGGTCGGGGCGCAGGGCCAGGGCCTGGGCCTGCCGCCGCAGGCTGGCGGTGCCGAAGCGAGCGCCGAGGGGCAGGGCGTCGAAGCTGGCGAAGTCCCGGCTGCAGAAGGCGTCGCGCGCATCTTCGCGCAGCGGCACGGCGGCGATGGCCAAGCCCGGCGGCTGGTCTGCGGGCACATCCTTCATCGAATGGATCGCGACGTCGACGCGGCCGTCCAGCAGCGCCTCCTCGATCTCTTTCGTGAACAACGCCTTGCCGCCGATCTCCAGCAGGCGGCGGTCCTGGACCCGGTCGCCGGTGGTGACGATCTCGACCAGCGGGACCTGGTCGACGCCCACGCCCATGGCCTGCGCGATGGCGCGCTGCATCATGCCGGACTGGGCCAGCGCCAGCTTGGAGCGGCGGGTGCCGATGCGGATGGGGAAAGACATGAGCCGTTGCGCCCGGGGGTGGGGGTCGCTACCTCGACCCGATGAGTATGGCGGCGGACTATAGCAGCGGCGGGAACCCGGCAACCGGCCTGACCCTACTGGGCCTCGAGACCAGCTGCGACGAAACCGCCGCCTCGGTGGTGCGGCTGACGCCGGACGGGACGGCGACCGTGCTGTCGTCGGTGATCCACAGCCAGATCGACGACCACGCGGCCTATGGCGGCGTCGTGCCTGAAATCGCCGCCCGCAGCCATGTGGAGATGATCGACGGCGTCGCCCGACGCGCCATGACCGAGGCCGGGATGGACTGGAGCGCGCTGGACGGCGTGGCCGCCACCGCCGGACCGGGGCTGGTCGGCGGGGTGATGGTGGGGCTGGGGTACGGCAAGGCGGTGGCGCTGGCCCGTGGGCTGCCGCTGATCGCCGTGAACCATCTGGAGGGCCACGCGGTGTCGGCGCGGCTGGCGCGGCCCGTCGCCTATCCGTTCCTGCTGCTGCTGGTTTCGGGCGGCCACTGCCAGTTGCTGGAGGTCGGCGGCATCGGGAAAATGACGCGGTTGGGCTCGACCATCGACGACGCGGCGGGCGAAGCCTTCGACAAGATCGCCAAGGCCATGGGGCTGGGCTACCCCGGCGGCCCGGCGCTGGAGAAGCTGGCGGCGAGCGGCGATGGATCGCGCTTCGACCTGCCGCGCGCCCTGCTGGGCCGCAAGGACTGCGACTTCTCATTCTCGGGGCTGAAGACCGCCGCCGCGCGCCTGGCCCAGACCTGCGAGACGGATCAGGACCGGGCCGATCTGGCTGACGCGGTGCAGAGCGCCATCGCGCGGCAACTGGCCGAGCGCTCCGAGCGGGCGATGACGGCCTACGCCGAGGGCGGCGGCCAGAAACTGTTCGTGGTGGCGGGCGGCGTGGCGGCGAACAAGACGGTTCGCCGGGTGTTGGAGAACATGGCCTCCAAACACGGCTTTGCATTCCTGGCCCCGCCCATGGCCTATTGCACCGACAACGCAGCGATGATCGCGCTGGCGGGGGCCGAGCGGCTGGCGCTGGGGCTGACGTCGGACATCGACGCGGCGGCCCGGCCTCGCTGGCCGCTGGACGAAGACAGGGCCCTCGCCGATCCGGTGCACAAGCCGGGCCGCAAAGGCGCCAAAGCGTAGGAGTGGGAATGCAGTTTCGCACCGCAGGAGTCATCGGCGCGGGCGCCTGGGGCACAGCCCTGGCGCAGGCCGCCGCCTGGGCCGGGCTGGACGTCGTGCTTCAGGCGCGCGAGCCCGAGGTGATCGAGACGGTCACCTCCAGCCGGGTCAATGAGGCCTTCCTGCCGGGGGTGATCCTGTCGGACCGGATCTCGGTGACCCAATCGCTGGCAGATCTCGGCGGCTGCGACCTGATCCTGGCGGTCCCGCCGGCCCAGCATCTGCGATCCACCCTGACGGAGTTCGCCGCCCACCACCGCAAAGGCGTCCCCATCATCCTGTGCTCCAAGGGCATCGAGCGGGGCACCCTCAAGCTGATGACCGAGGTTCTGGCCGAGACCCTGCCGGAAGCGCCCGCCGCAGTCCTCTCAGGCCCCAGCTTTGCGGGCGAAGTGGCGCGCGGTCTGCCGTGCGCGGTCACGCTCGCCTGCGCTGATGAAGCGCTCGGCGTGGAGTTGATGAACACCCTGTCGGCGCCGACCTTCCGGCCGTATCTGGCTGATGACCTGATCGGGGCCGAGGCCGGGGGCGCGGTCAAGAACGTGCTGGCCATCGCCTGCGGCATCGTCGAGGGCCGGGGTCTGGGGCGCAGCGCCCACGCCGCCGTCATCACCCGCGGTTTCGCCGAAATGACCCGCCTGGCCATCGCCCTGGGGGGCAAGCCCGAAACCGTTGCGGGCCTGTGCGGCCTCGGCGACCTGGTCCTGACCTGCTCCAGCCCCCAGTCGCGAAACATGAGCCTCGGCCTCGCCCTCGGGCAGGGCCAGACGGTGGAACAGGCGTTGGCCGGCAAGCGCTCGGTGGCCGAGGGCTATCAAAGCGCCCCCGCCGTCCGTGATCTGGCGGCAAAGCTGGGCGTCGAGATGCCGATCTGCGCCGAACTGGCCGACCTGCTGGCGGGCGAAACCACCGTCGACATCGTGATCGACGACCTGCTGTCTCGGCCGCTCAGGACCGAGCGTGACTGACACGCCGGAGCCAGCACTGGAACGCAAGCGGGTCTGGAAGACGCCGCCGAACGTGCCCCTGTGCGCCGAGACCGACATCGCCGATCCCGGCTCGCGCAGCTTCGTGTTGCAGATCGGCGAGGCCTATTTCCACGGCTTCGTCGTGCGTAAGGACGGGCAGGTCGCGGGCTATGTCGACCGTTGCCCGCATCAGGGCTTTCCGCTGGCGATCGAGCTGGACCGTTACCTGACCCGCGACGGGTCGCTGATCCTGTGCGGCTGGCACGGGGCGGTGTTCGAGCCCCTGACAGGCCTGTGCACCGGCGGGCCATGTGCCGGCGGGCGGCTGACCCCCTGGCCGGTTCAGGCGACGGGCGGGACCATCCGCACGGCTTAGCGCCCGGCTCTGAACGCACACAATGATGCTGGTGGTTGTGCCGGGAAAACAACGGCCTTGGCCTGTCGCTCAGACTTTCAATGCAGCACGTCTCGCGGGCGCCCCATAATGCGCGCCTCGGTCTTTGACATCGTTGCTGCACACCCTGCGCGCCGCGCCAGAAAGCATCAGAGTGGCGGTGTTTGGCGGCTGGCGGTCCTTTTCACACCGCCAAACCGCCACGCGTCCTACGGCTTCTTTTCGCTGTGCTTCTCGGCGAAGGCGTCCTGGACCTCGTCTTCCTTGATCCGCAGGGACGGATCGCCCTTCTGGCCGAGGTTCTGTTCCTCGGTGCCGTCGCCCATCATGCCGGGGTGCTTTTCGGGGGCGGGCTTGTCGTCGGTCGGATGGCCCATGTCGTTGTCCTCTTGCAGGGGAACAGCAACGTCCGGCGCTCTCCGCTGTTCCTCAGCGCTTCAACCGCTTCGCGTTGGCCACCGCCGCCTTGTGAATCGGCCGCATGGCCTCGGTCTGCACCTTCAGCATCTCGGTATTGAAGGTCAGGGCCTGGCTGAGGGCGCGGCCCCACCAGCCCAGCGCATAGCCGTACTGCGCCTGGGCCGCCGCCACAGGCGACTTCGCCGCCGCCATCTCGGCCGCCGCGCGCGACGCCAGTCCCATCTCGGTCACAGCGCCGGAACCCAGCCGCCCGCCGATCTGGCCGAAGGTCTGCGCCACCGCCGCCGCCGAGGCCGACAGGGCCTCTACCTTCTCGGACCCCATCAGGGCCATTTCCTTGAGATCGACTTTCGAGGGATCGACCATCCCGACGGCCATGATGTTCAGCCGGGCCGCGACCACCTCGCCCGCCGCATTCATCATCTCGCCGCCGGAGAGCGCCGCGTTCGCCGCCGTGTTCGCATTACGCACCACACGCCGGCCAGTCTTCAGGGCCTTGTCGATCTGGGTCATGGCTCAGCCTTGGGCCGCTTTCAGACGCCCGGCAAGACCTCAGCCGCGAACTCGGCCACGTCCTTCAGCAGCGACGACACCGAGGCGTCGATGATCCGCTGGCCCTTCTCCGGACTCGCCTGCGCAGGATCGGACCCGATGCGCCCGTCGGGGAAGCGCGCGCGGTAGTCCAGCGCATCGCGGATGGGGCCCGAGGGCGCGATCTGCGGGCTGTAGTCCGCCACCTTGATCCGATCGGGATAGGCGGCCTGGGTCACAGCGATCTCGGACGGGGTTGCGTGCATGCCGTGGCCGGTCGGGAAGATGGAATTGCACAGGCCGGTCACCCCCGGCAGGTCCCACCAGTTCCTCAGCTTCAGCACGAAAGGAGGCCGCTCCTCGACGAAGCTCCACTCCGCATAGATCTCGGCGAAGGTCGCCTCGATGGTCGCGACGTTGCCGCCGTGGCCGTTGAGAAAATAGATCCGCTCGAAGCCGTGCCGGCTCAACGACGAGACCCAGTCTGTGATCGCCGCCATGAAGGTCGAGGGCCGCAACGATATCGTGCCCGCGAAGGCAAGGTGATGCTGGGCCATGCCGATGTTGAAGGTCGGGGCCACGATCAGGTCGGGCGACCCGGCCTCGGCCGCATGGGCGATAATCTCTGGGCACAGCCAGTCGGTGCCGAGCAGGCCCGTCGGTCCGTGCTGCTCGTTCGATCCGATCGGCACGACCACCGTCTTCGACAGCGGGCCATCCGCGGCGATCTTCGCGTCGATCTCAGGCCAGGTGGACAGGTGGATCAGCATGAACG
This sequence comes from Pseudomonadota bacterium, assembly GCA_040385285.1. Taxonomy (GTDB): domain Bacteria; phylum Pseudomonadota; class Alphaproteobacteria; order Caulobacterales; family Caulobacteraceae; genus Brevundimonas. The sequence continues at coordinate 8,853 of JAZKHQ010000029.1, read as the reverse complement.
CGCGCTCCGGTTACAGGTCATTCGCGCCGCATACGCCGATTGCCCGCCGCGGCCAACGCCTCAGTCCTTCGCGAAGGCCCGCATGAACCGCCGCGCGGTCTCGGCGGCTCGCTCGGGAATGCCGGCCGCGTCCGGCTGCTCGACGCCGAGGATGCCGCGCAGATGGCCGTGGCCCAGGACCATGCCCGAGAACATCTCCGCGGCCAGATCCGGGTCGGGCACGCGCAGCAGGCCCTTGCGGTCCTTCTCCGCCAGCCAGGCTGACAGGCGCCGCAGCGACTCCGCCGGGCCGGCGTCATAGATGGCCGCGGCCAGGTCCGGCGCATGCGGCGCCACCAGGGCCACGCCGCGCATGGAGGTCTTCATGTCGCCGCCGCAGATTTTCTGCAGCAGGCTGGCGGCGAAAGCGGTCAGGACCTCCTCCGGATCGGCCCCGGTCCGCAGGGGCGCCGTGATCGCGTCGGACCGCCGTTCGGCCAAGGCCCGGGCGATCTCGATGCGCGAGGCGAAGCGGTTGTAGAGGGTCTGCTTCGACACCCCGGCCCGGCGTGCGATGGCGTCCATGGACGTCGCCATGCCCTTTTCGGCCAGCAGGGCCGAAGCGGCTTCAAGGATGGCTTCGGTCTTGGCCTCGTCGACCTGTCCGGCGATGCGGGGCATGTCAGCGCCTCAAGCCGTGAGGCTTGGCCTGTCTTCCGGCCGATCGAAGATCGGACCGGGGGGCGTCCCGAACATAGGCATCAAACATCAGTGCACCTCCGATGGCGGGCCGCCCGCCGGCACGGCTTTCACGGGCTGCGACAGCAGGGTGACGAAGGCCGCGAAGACGCAGCCGATGGCCAGGACGGCGAAGGCGTCGCCGAACGCCAGAGTCGTCGCCTGCCGCTGAAGGATTCCGTAGAAGGCCTTCATCGCCGCGCCCTCCGGGTCGATGGAGCCCGCGAACCGCTGGGTCAGGCCGGCCAGCATCTCGGCCGCCTGGCCGCTGGTCTGGTCGATGCGGCTGGTCAGTTCGCCCATGTGGACGGCGGTGTTGGTGGTCAGGCTGGTGTTCAGATACGCCAGTCCGAAGGCGCCGCCGACGTTGCGGCTGAGGTTCACCAGCCCCGAGGCGTTCTTCACCATGTGCATCGGCAAGGTCGACATCGTCACCTGCTGGGCCGCGATCATAGCCAGCATGACCCCGCTGCCCCGCAGAGCCTGAATGCCCGCGAACTCCCAGAAGCCCCACTGCTGGTTCACCGCATGGGCGTCCCACATGCCCCAGGCCACCAGCATGAAGCCGCCGAACATCAGGATGCGCAGATCCAGCTTGCGCGTCAGCCGCCCGGCGAAGGGGGCCGTGGCGAACATGGCCAGGCCCGACACCACCAGCGTCGTGCCCACCTCGGCCGGTGAATAGTCCCGCACCCGCGCCAGGAACAGCGGCAGCAGGAAAGTGCCGCCGAACAAGGCCGCACCCACCACGAAGGTCATGACGACCCCCACGGTGAAGTTCCGGTTGGCGAAGGCGCGCAACTCGACGATCGGGTTGTTGTAGGACAGCGACCGCCACACGAAGGCCGGCCCGGTGATCGCCGCGACCACCGCCAGCAACAGGATCGTGTCGTCTGAGAACCAGTCGTTCTTCGAGCCCTCCTCCAGCACGAACTGCATGCTCATCAGGAAGACCGCCATCAGGAACAGGCCCAGCCAGTCGAAGCCCTTGGCAAGCGAGGGATCGCCCTTGTCAAAGTGGGCGTAGCGGCCGACCAGGAACAGCACCAGCATCCCCGGCGCGACGTTGATGAAGAACAGCCAGCGCCAGTTCAGCCACTCGGTCAGGTGGCCGCCCAGCGTCGGTCCGACGGTCGGCGCCAAGGTGACGATCAGGCCCATGACCACGCTGGCCGTGACCCGCTTGTCCGGAGGGAAGGCCGTGAAGGCGACGGCGAAGACGGTCGGGATCATGGCCCCGCCGACGAACCCCTGCAGCGCGCGGAAGAAGATCATGCTGTCGATCGAGGTCGACAACCCCGTGGCCACGCTCATCAGCAGGAAGCCGGCGCAGCTGAACAGGAAAACCTTCCGCGTGCCCCACAGGCGCGACAGGTATCCCGACAGGGGGATCATCACGACCTCGGGGATCAGATAGGCGGTCTGGATCCAGCTGATCTCGTCAGCCGAGGCGCCGATGCCGGCCTGAATTTGGGGCAGCGACGCCGCGACGATCTGGATGTCGAGGATGGCCATAAACTGGCCGATCACCATCCCGGTGAAGCCCAGGATGAGGAAGGTCCAATTGACGGCGGGCTGGGCCGGGGGCGCGCCCGCGGCCGGAGCAGCGGCGGTCACTCGGCGAAGCCCGTGCCCGCGACGGGTCCGGCGTCGGCGAGGCGCGTATCACCCAGCGCCGCGTCGGCGAAGGTGGTCGTGCCGTTGCTCTTCAGATCGACCTTCACCTCGACCGACAGGCCGGGCCGCAGGGCCGCGCCGCCTTCGCGACGATCCACCAGGATGCGCACGGGCACGCGCTGGGTGATCTTGGTGAAGTTGCCGGTGGCGTTTTCGACCGGGATCAGAGCGAATTGCGACCCCGTCGCCGGGGCGAAGCTGTCGATGCGGCCGTGCAGCTTCTGGCCCGGGAAGGCGTCGGCGGTGATCTCGACTTCCTGGCCGAGCCGCAGGCGGCCCAGCTGGGTCTCCTTGAAGTTGGCCACCACATAGGTGTCGCCCAGCGGCACGATGGACAGCAGTTGGCCGCCCGGACGCACATACTGGCCCACGCGCACGCCGCGGGCGCCGACGACGCCGGCGACCGGCGCGCGGATGACGGTGCGGTCCAACGCGATGCGCGCCTGTTCGACCTGGGCGCGGGCCTGATCGACCGCGGCGACGCTCTGGCTGCGGGTCGAGCCGAGGACGGCGGCGGCGCGCTGTTCGGCGACCAGGGCGGCCCGGGCCTCGGCCACGGTGGCGGCGGCGGTTTCGGCCCCGGCCTTCTCGGCCTGGATGCGTTGTTGCGAGACCCAGCCCTGTTCGGCCAGGCGGCCGTAGCGATCGACTTGCTGGCTCGCGAGGGCGGCCTGGGCCTGGGCCTGGGCGACGCTGGCGGCGCGGGCCGCGACCTGGGCCTGCTCCTGGGCGGACCGGGCGTCGACGTTGTCCACCCCGGCGGCGAGGGCCGCCAGATTGGCCTCGGCCTGGGCCAGCTTGGCGCGGGCGTCGGCGTCGTCGAGCCGCACCAGCACCTGGCCGGCTTCGACACGCTGGTTGTCGGCCACCAGCACCTCGACCACCGTGCCCTCGATCTGGGGGCTGACCAGGGTGGTGTCCGCCTGGACGAAGGCGTTGTCGGTCTTCTCCCAGCGTTCCTTGCCCTGCCACCAGACAAAGCCGCCGATCAGCACGGCCAGCGCCACGATCCCGCTGACGATAAGCGGCAGCCGTTTCTTCACATCAGCGGACAGGGTCATCGATCTTCGTTCCGGGGGAGGAAGTGCGAAAAATAGACGCAATCGTCCAGAAATCAACAGCCGTTGCGAACGGCTCCGAACACGTCATGTTTCGGCTCTCGATGGCCCGCCCCGTGAAACCGAAAACACCTGTGAAAGCCCGCCCCGCCGTCATGACCGGCGCGGCCATTCCCGTGCTGGGCTGGCCGCCGGACGAGGACCGGGTCGAGACGATCTTCGAGCGCCTGTCGCGGGTGATGCCGGAGCCGAAGACCGAACTGAGGTTCCAGGACCCCTTCACCCTGGTGGTCGCCGTCGCCCTGTCGGCCCAGGCCACGGACGTCTCGGTCAACAAGGCCACGGACAGGCTGTTCGCGGTCGCGGACACACCGGCGAAGATGCTGGCGCTTGGCGAGGAGGGCCTGATCCCCTTCATCGCCTCCATCGGCCTCTATCGGGGCAAGGCCCGGAACGTCATCGCGCTCAGCCGCATCGTGCAGGAGCAGCATGGGGGCGTCGTGCCCCTGAACCGCGCCGATCTTCAGGCCCTGCCCGGAGTGGGCCGCAAGACCGCCAGCGTGGTGCTGAACGAACTGGGGATCGAGGCCGCCATAGCGGTGGACACCCATGTATTCCGCGTTTCGCACCGGCTGGGCCTCGCCAACGCCGCGACGCCCGACAAGGTCGAGGATCAGCTGCACCGCGTCGTGCCGGAGACGTATCTGCACAAGGCGCATCACTGGCTGATCCTGCACGGCCGCTATACCTGCACGGCGCGAAAGCCGAACTGCGGCGGCTGCGTCATCAGCGACCTGTGCCCGTCGCGGGCGGGACTTCAGGCCCTGGGCGAGGCGCGCTGATCCGCTACAAACGTTCCCTGACGGCCTGTGCGAAACGCGCGCCCTTTGCCGGATCATTGGCCAGGTAGAAGTCCGGCTCGATCAGCTCGGCTTCCATCAAGAGCCACTTTCCCTCCGCATCCTGCGCGGTGTCGATGCGGGCGTAGAGCAGCGGCTCGTCGATGGCGGCCAGCACCTGTTCAGCCAGAGCCATGGCCCCCTCGGGCGGCGTGACGGTGGAATAGCTGCCGCCGAACTGGACCTGGATGCGGAACTCGCCGGGGACCGGGCGCTTGTTGACCGCGTGGCTGAAGCGGCGGTCGAAGAACAGCATGGACGTCTCGCCCGCCGTCTCGATGGTCGAGAGGTACGGCTGGATCATCGCCGCGCCCTCGGGGGCGTCGGTCAGAGTCTCGCCGCGCGACAGGCGCAAGGTCTTCCAGGCGCCGCCGGACACGGTCGGCTTCACGATCAGGGTGTTGGTCCCGAAGACGTCGAAGGCGGCCTGGACCTGGGCGTCCGTGGCCCGCTCGGTCCAGATCGTTGGCGGTATGGCCACGCCCCTGTCAGCCAGCCGGCGCAGATAGGTCTTGTCCGAGTTCCAGTTCAGGACCGCGGCCGGATTGGCGATCGGCAGCCCCGCTTCGGCCCAAGTCGCACAGGCCTGCATCCAGCGGGCGTGATCGCGGTGATAGCCCCAGCAGATCAGCGGCAGGACCAGCGGATAGTCCTTCAGTCCCCCGGCGGTGTCGACATGGTCGGTCCAGGGCGAGGCGACGGCTTCCAGCCCCTCCTGCGCCAGACAGGCCGACAACCGTTCCAGCACCCCCGGCCACTGCCCGGCGTAGGAGGGGTCGGCGGGATCGGGAGTCAGGACGGCGATCTGGATCATGCCCGCCCATAGCGCGGATTCGCCCCGGATCGAACCGCCGCGCTGGTCAAGCCGCCCGCCGGGCGCTAAGGGCGCGCCCATGACCCAAGCAAAATATGACGTCTGCGCCGTCGGCAACGCCATTGTCGATGTGCTCGCCCCCTGCGACCCCGCCTTCCTGGACGCCCAGGGCCTGACTCCCGGCTCGATGCAGCTGGTCGACGCGGACCAGAGCGCGGCGCTTTACGCCGCCATGGCCGCGGGCGTCGAGGCGTCGGGCGGATCGGCCGGCAACACGGTCGCCGGGGTCGGCAGCTTCGGCGGCCGCGCGGCCTATATCGGCAAGGTCGCCGACGACCAGCTGGGCGGGGTATTCACCCACGACATCCGCGCCGCCGGCGTCGCCTTCGACACGGCGCCGCTGATCGACGGCGCGGCCCAGGGCCTGGCCACGGGCGTCTGCATGATCAACGTGACGCCCGACGGCCAGCGGACCATGTGCACCTTCCTGGGCGCCGCGAACCAGTTGCAGGCCGCCGATATCGACGCGACCGTGATCGGCGACAGCGCCATCGTCTATCTGGAGGGCTATCTGTTCGACCCGGCCCCGGCGCGGGCCGCGTTCGAGGCCGCCGCCGCCGCCGCGCACAAGGCGGGCCGCAAGGTCGCCATCACCTTGTCGGACACCTTCGTCGTCGCCCGCTGGCGCGCCGAGCTGCTGGCCTTCATCACCCAGTCCGCTGACATCGTGCTGGCCAACGAGGGCGAGCTGGCCGCCCTGTTCGAAACGGATGATTTCGACGCCGCATGTGACCGGCTGGCCGCCATCGTCGAGGTCGCGGCCGTCACCCGGGGCGCAGAAGGGTCCGTCGTGCTGCGAGGCGCCGAACACGTCGCTGTCCCGGCCTATCCGGTCGCAAAGGTGGTCGACACTACCGGCGCCGGCGACCAGTACGCCGCCGGTTTCCTGCTGGGCCTCACGCGTGGCCTGACGCTGGAGCAGGCGGGCCGCCTGGGCTCGCTGGCGGCGTCCGAAGTCATCGCCCACTGGGGCCCGCGCCCCATGACGTCGCTGGAAGGTCTGGCGCGTGAAAGCGGACTGACGCTGTAGGACGAAAACACCGTCCGGACCGTCCGGACCGTCCGGATTGTCGGTTTGCAAAAAACACAGTGCGTCGTCCGCATCGTCCGCTTGCTCGCGCGGGAAAGGCGAGGGCCGGCATCCTTGCACAGATCCGGATCAGGGCGCGTTCCGTCAGGGTCGGCCCTGACAACCGGTTGAATTCAAACATGAGCGGCCGCAGAAACATGCGCGTTCAGCGTCTGGATGCCGCATCGAAGACATGAAAAGGGCGGCCCATGAGGACCGCCCTTCGCCATTTCAGAATCGAACCGATCAGGCCTGCGGATCTTCCGTCGGCGGCGGCGCGGCGTTGCCCGGGTTCATGGGATCGGTGGTGGTCGTCGGCGCGGCCGGGTCGCTCGGTTGCGGATCGGTCGGCAGGGTCGGAACCGGGGCAGCCGGGACCGGCGGCGCGGTCTCGCCGGCCGGCGGCGTGGCGGGCGCCGGTTCAGCCGCGATGGCGGGGCTGGCCTGATACTGCTCCAGCGACCAGGCCACGCTGACCTCGCCGCCGTTCACCTGCAATCCGCCCAGCGGCACGCTGCGCACCTGGCCGTCGGTGCCGCGCACGGTCAGCTCCTGCTGGCCCTGGGCGTTGACGCGCACGCTCTCGAGCTTGCCCAGCTCGCCGTCGGGACCACGCACGGTCGCGCCCGGGTTGAGGGCGATGGGCGCCTGCGTCTGGGCGGCTGGCGGCGTAGCGGTCGGCGGCGTCTGGGCCGGGGCGGTCTGTTCCGGGACCGGGTTGCGGCCCGGAGGGGTCGCTTCCTGCGCCAGCGCCGGGCCGGCGATCAGAAGGAGACCGGCGGCGCCGGTCAGAAGAGCGATCTTGCGCATGGGACATGCCTGAATCTGCGCGGGCCGGGAGGCGCCCGCACAGAACCAACACGACACATGTCGCTTTGTTTCAGCCGCCCCGAAATGACCTTCCGGGCGCCGCGATCGCCTGATTTCCGGCGCCGTGTGCTTATTCCGGGCGCGAACGCTTCTTGCGGAACGAGGGGTTCAGCGTCTGTTTGCGCAGACGGATGGACTTCGGCGTCACCTCGACCAGTTCGTCCTCGTCGATGTAGGCGATGGCCTGTTCAAGCGACATGATGCGCGGCGGGGTCAGGCGCACGGCCTCGTCCTTGCCCGAGGCGCGGACGTTGGTCAGCTGCTTGCCCTTGATCGGGTTGACGTCGAGGTCGTCCCAGCGGGCGTTCTCCCCGATGATCATGCCCTGGTAGGTCTTCTCGCCGGCGCCGACGAACATGACGCCGCGGTCCTCGAGGTTCCACAGGGCGAAGGCCGCCGTGTCGCCGTCGGAGTTGGACACCAGCACGCCCTTCAGGCGGCCGGCGATCTCGCCCTTGAACGGCTCATAGTGGCTGAACACGCGGTTCAGCACGCCCGAGCCGCGCGTGTCGGTCAGGAACTCGCCCTGGTAGCCGATCAGCGAGCGCGACGGGCACAGCAGCTGGATGCGGGTCTTGCCGGCGCCCGACGGACCCATGTCCTTCAGCTCGGCCTTGCGGGCCGACAGCTTCTCGATGACGATGCCGGTGTAGTCATCGTCGACGTCGATCATGACGTCCTCGATCGGCTCCAGCTTCTCGCCGTTCTCGCCTTCCTGATAGACCACGCGCGGACGCGAGATCGAGACCTCGAAGCCTTCGCGGCGCATGTTCTCGATCAGCACGCCCAGCTGCAGTTCGCCCCGGCCGGCGACCTCATAGGCGTCGCCGCCCTGGGTGGTCGTTACGCGGATGGCGACGTTGGCCTCGGCCTCTTTCAGCAGACGGTCACGGATGACGCGCGACTGGACCTTGTCGCCCTCGCGGCCGGCCAGCGGGCTGTCGTTGACCGAGACGGTCATGGAGATGGTCGGGGGATCGATCGGCTGGGCCGGAAGCGCGTCGGTCACTTCCATGGCGCACAGGGTGTCGGCGACGGTGGCCTTGGACATGCCGGCGATGGCGACGATGTCGCCCGCCTCGGAGCCCTCGTCCAGCGCCGTGCGCTTCAGGCCGCGGAAGGCCAGCACCTTGGTGATGCGGCCGCGCTCGATCTCCTTGCCGTCGCGGTCCAGCGCGTGGATGGCCATGCCGGGGACGGCCTTGCCGCTCTCGATGCGGCCCGTGAGGATGCGGCCGAGGAAGGGATCGGACTCGATCAGCACGTTCAGGATCTGGAACGGCTTGTCCTTGTTGGCCTGAACGGCCGGGGGCGGCACGTGGTCGACGATCAGGTCGAACAGCGGGGCCAGGTTGTCGTTGGGCTGGTTCAGATCCAGCGTCGCCCAGCCGTTGCGGCCCGAGGCGTAGATATGGGGGAAGTCGAGCTGCTCGTCCGTCGCGCCGATGGCGGCGAACAGGTCGAAGGTCTCGTTGTGCACGCGGTCGGGATCGGCGTGGGCGCGGTCGACCTTGTTGATGCACAGGATCGGGCGCAGGCCCATCTTCAGCGCCTTGGTCAGCACGAACTTGGTCTGGGGCATCACGCCCTCTTCGGCGTCCACCAGGATGACGCAGCCGTCCACCATGCCCAGGATGCGCTCGACCTCGCCGCCGAAGTCGGCGTGGCCGGGGGTGTCGATGATGTTGA
>JAZKHQ010000028.1:0-27044 GCA_040385285.1 Pseudomonadota bacterium | reverse complement strand
GGTGGTACGTCCTCTCGGGCTCGAACCGAGGACCCTCTGATTAAAAGTCAGATGCTCTAACCAACTGAGCTAAGGACGCACACTCGCCGGGGCGAAGCGGCTTCATAGGGGCGACGTCTGCGCCGGGCAACCCGGCTTTCAGCCTTTTTCAGCAGTCGCGGCCGGCGGCCCGGCGCTGCTCGCAGCGTCGGCGGTCGCGCTCGGCCTGTCGAGCCTCGCGGTCGTTCTTCGCGCGGGTTTCCTCGTCAGAGGTGGTGACGGCGTCGACGCCGGCGCCGATCACGGCCCCTGTCGCCTTGGCCGTGCCGCCGACGATGGCCCCCGCCGTGCCGACCACGGCCCCGACCAGACAGCCCTGCAGCATCAGCGATCCGCCGAGCAGGGCGGACAGGGCGGCGGCGCGGGCGAACGGACGGGTCATGACGGGAACTCGGGGAAAGAAGCCGCCATGGTTAGCGGGCAAGGGTGAACGGAAGCTGAGGCTCGCACATCCGCAGGGCGAATGTGCGGCGCCTGTTCACCATGTCCCTCGCGCGGCGGGGGCAGGGGCTTGCCCGCAACCGCATCCGGTCCTCTACGTTCGGTACGGACGTTAGGATTTCGGTAACCATGCGGCGCGCGCTTCACATCGGCCTGTTCATCGGCACCCTTCTGGGCATGAGCGCCTGCGCGGCGCTGGGGCCCGACGACGGGACGCGCGGGCCCTATGGCGGGGTCGAGGCAGGCCGCCATTAGGAAACCGTGGCGCCACGGGCAAAGCTGCCCTAGTATCGGTCTCGCGGACGCCGGCTGTCGCGCCGCGCCGGTCCCTCCCGCCTAGATGTTACCCCTCGCCATCGTCGTCGTACTGCTGCTCGTGGTGCTGAACGGCCTGTTCTCGATGACCGAGCTCGCGGTTGTCTCCTCGCGCAAATCCAAGCTGCAAAGCCGCGCCGAACGCGGCGACCGGGGCGCGCGCGCCGCATTGAAGCTGGCGGAAGAGCCGACGCATTTCCTTTCGGCGGTCCAGGTGGGGATCACCCTGATCGGCATTCTGGCCGGCGCCTACGGCCAGGCGGCCATCGGCGGCGAGCTGAACCGCATGCTGGCCAACGGCATTCCGGCCCTCGCGCCCTGGTCGCAGGCGATCTCGACCGGCGTCGTCGTCGTGTTCATCACCTATGTGTCGGTGATCGTCGGCGAGCTGGTGCCCAAGCGCCTGGCCCTGATCTTCCCGGAAGTCATCGCCTCCAAGATGGCGGCGCCGATCTCGACCGTGTCGGTGGTGCTGAAACCCTTCGTGGTGCTGCTGACCGTCTCGACGTCGGCTATCCTGAAGCTGATGGGGGTCAAGGACCGCGACGGTTCCGACGTCACCCAGGAGGAGGTCGAGACCATGATCGCCGAAGGCACGGCGTCCGGTCTGATCGAGCCCGAAGAGCAGGAGATGATCGAGGAGATCCTGCGCCTCGGCGACCGTCCCATCCGCGTGGCGATGACGCCGCGCCACGAGGTCTTCTGGATCGCCCTGGACGACACGGAAGAGCAGCTGCGCGATGAAATCCGCAACTGTCCCTATTCGCGCATCGTCGTGGCCAAGGAGAACGACGTCGATAATCCGCTGGGCGTCGTCCACAAGAAGGACCTGCTGGACAGCCTGCTGACCAACGGCAAGTTCGACATCGAGACGCTGGTCCAGACCCCCGCCTTCATCCCGCAGTCGACCTCGGTGCTGAAGGCGCTGGAGATCATGAAGGCGTCCAAGGTCCATATGGCCTTCCTGGTCGATGAGTTCGGCGCCTTCGAGGGCGTGGTCACGGCCACGGACCTGCTGGAGATGATCGCCGGCGACTTCGACGAGGGCCACGACGAGGAAGAAGCCTATATTCGCCAGCGCGAGGACGGCAGCTGGCTGGTCGACGGCCAGACCGACATCGACGAGCTGGCCGACGTGCTGGGTGAGGACTTCGGCGAGGTCGAGGGCTTCCACACCGTCGCCGGTCTGGTGCTGCACCAGCTGTCGCGCGTGCCGGACGAGGGCGAGATCCTGCAGCTAGGCCGCTTCGAGGTCGAGATCATCGACATGGACGACCGCCGCATCGACAAGCTGCTGTTCAAGCAGGTCGTGAAGCCGGAAGACGAGGCCCGGGCGGTCGCCGACCACCTGGATCACTAGAAAATTCCTCCCCCATCGGGGGAGGGGGACCGCAAAGCGGTGGAGGGGGCTTGCTCCAGACACTGGCGCTTGAGGCCGGCCCCTTCCGTCACGGCGCCAAGCAGCGCCGCGCCACCTCCCCCAATGGGGGAGGATTGGCCTTGAAAACGCCTGCGGCCTGAGGCATAGCCCCCGGTCTGGCGAAGGCCTTGCGCGCCGATGGGTCCGCCCACCGGCGCGTTGTTCTTTGTCTAGGAGTTTAGCTCAGCTGGTAGAGCACCGGTCTCCAAAACCGGGGGTCGTGGGTTCGAATCCCCCAACTCCTGCCATTTCCCCCTGTCGCCGCCGGATGGGACTCCCTATCTGCGGCGACAGGATCAATTCTGGATGAGACGCTGAATGGCCAAGGCCAAGACACCCGGACGCCGCCCGATGGGCGCACAGGCCACAGCCGGCGGACAGACCGTCGCCGTGGACAACGCTCCGGCCAAGCCGCGCGTGTCGCCGGTGCAGTTCTTCCAGCAGGTCCAGGCCGAGGGGAAGAAGATCGTGTGGCCGAGCCGCAAGGAGACCTGGATCACCTCGGTGATGGTCTTCATCATGGTGGTGCTGGCGGCAATCTTCTTCTGGATCGTCGACTACGCCCTCGCCAAGGGGGCGCAGGTTCTCCTCGCCCTCGGCGGCCAATAAGAACAAGAAGAAGGAGCCGCGCACATGACCGATGCAGCGCCCGCCGCAACCAACCCGCGCCACAAGTGGTACATCGTCAACGCCTACTCGAACTTCGAGAAAAAGGTCGCCGAGCAGCTGCGTGACCGCGCCCGCCAGCAGGGTCTTCAGGACGCGTTCAGCGAAATCCTGGTGCCGACCGAAGAGGTCGTCGAGATCCGCCGCGGCCGCAAGGTCAACGCCGAGCGCAAATTCTTCCCCGGCTATGTGCTGGTGAAGATGGAGATGACCGACGACGCCTATCACCTGGTCAAGGACACGCCCAAGGTCACGGGCTTCCTGGGCGCCGCCAAGGGCACCAAGCCGCTGCCGGTTTCGGAGCGCGAGGTCCAGAACATCATCGGCCAGGTGGAGGAGGGCGTCGAACGTCCGAAACCCACCATCCGCTTCGACATCGGCGAGACGGTCAAGGTCATCGACGGTCCCTTCGCCAGCTTCGAGGGCCAGGTCGAAAGCGTCGACGAGGACAACGCCCGCCTGCGCGTCGCCGTCTCCATCTTCGGCCGCCCGACCCCGGTGGACCTGGAATACAATCAGGTCGAGAAAAACGCAGCCTGACGGCTGCCGGGCAGGTCGAGAAGAACGCGGACTGAGACGGTCGACAGACGCGCCATGCGGCGCGGCATTGCGCCGTATGGTTGTAGGCCCCCGAGAGCCGGTATACGGTCCCCTGCGAACGAGCAGCGGGGCCGCAAGTGCTGAGAGCGTGGCTGATTGGCCTGGTGGCGCTGGGCTTCGGCGTCGGGACTGCTGTCGCCCAGACCGCCCCGTCCGAGGCAACGCCTGCCGCGCCGGCCTCTCCGGATGAATCTCTGCAGGACCAGCCGGCCACGACCATCGACGGGATCGTGGTTTTTGGCGGCGACCTGGAGGCGCTCGCGGAGCAGTTCGTGACCGGCCTGTCTGCTCCGGCGCGGAACCGCGGCTTGGCCCGATGGGACGATGAGGTCTGTCTCGGCGTCGTGAATTTCAGGGCCGAGGTGGCGAACCTGATCATCGACCGCATAAGCGATGTCGCGCGCGGACTCGAGATCGAGCTCGGAGAGCCCGGGTGCGAGCCGAATGTGGTCATCGCAGGGACGATCGACGCGCCCGGGCTGGCGCGGGGCATGGTCGGTCGCTACCGGAGCAAATTCTTCCGTTACGGCTACACGGCCTCGAACCGGGGCAGCGCGGCCCTGGAGGTGTTCCAGACTTCGGACGCGCCGGTTCGGTGGTGGCATCTCAGCCTTCCGATCGTGGTGGACACGGGGGCGCCGGCGATGCGGCTGCCGGGGACCGGGCCCGTGGAGGCGCCATGCCGCACCCGGTCAGGCTATTGGGCCCGGAACTGCGATGATGTCACCGACCGCATCAAGAGGGTTATAACCATCGTCGACATCGATGGACTGGAAGGCGTCAACCTGGCCCAGTTGGCAGACTATCTGACACTCGTGACCCTGGCCCAGGTCGAACCTGATACGGACTACAGTCAGTTCGACACCGTGCTGAACCTGTTCGATCCCGGCTTCCAGGTGTCGGGTCTGACGGATTGGGACATGATCTACCTTCGGGCCCTGTATTCCGGCGAGTCCGAACACGTCACGGCCCGTGAACAGGCCCGCCGCATGCTGCCGGAACTGCGCGCGGACCCCAACGGGGACTAGGGGCGCTCCGCCGTTGCTTCCGATCCGCCCTTCCGCTATACGCGCGCCTCCCGTGCGAACGGGACAAATCCGTGGGAGGCAGCCATGCCGGACCACGGCTCACCGGCCCGATTGAGTTCGGGTCCACATAGGAGAGACCAATGGCCAAGAAGATTCTGGGCTATATCAAACTGCAGGTGCCGGCCGGCAACGCCACGCCTTCGCCCCCGATCGGCCCCGCTCTGGGTCAACGCGGCGTGAACATCATGGGCTTCGTCAAGGAGTTCAACGCGCGCACCGAGAAGGAAGTGAAGGGCACCCCCCTGCCGACCGTGATCACGGTCTACCAGGACAAGAGCTTCACCTTCGTCACCAAGACCCCGCCCGCGACCCACTACATCAAGCAGGCCGCCGGGATCACCTCGGGCTCGAAGATGACCGGCCGCGAAGTCGCCGGCAAGATCAAGCGCAGCCAGCTGCGTGAGATCGCCGAAAAGAAGATGAAGGATCTGAACGCGAACGACCTGGACGCCGCGACCAAGATCATCGAAGGCTCGGCTCGCGCCATGGGCCTCAACGTCGTGGAGGGCTAAGCACATGGCCAAGCAAACCAAGGCTCAAAAGGCCCGCACCGGCGTCACCCAGGATCTGCTGCCGTTCACGGACGCGATCAAGCTGGTCAAGACCAACGCCAAGTCCAAGTTCGACGAGTCCATCGAGATCGCCGTCAACCTGGGCGTCGACCCGCGTCACGCCGACCAGCAGGTCCGCGGCGTGGTGAACCTGCCGTCCGGCACCGGCCGTGACGTCAAGGTCGCCGTCTTCGCCAAGGACGCCAAGGCCGCCGAAGCCCTCGCGGCCGGCGCCGAGCACGTGGGCGCCGAGGATCTGTTCGAGAAGATCAACGGCGGCTTCATGGACTTCGACCGCGTCATCGCCACGCCTGACCTGATGGGTCTGGTGGGCCGCCTCGGCAAGGTGCTGGGCCCCCGCGGCCTGATGCCGAACCCGAAGGTCGGCACCGTGACGCCGAACGTCGGCCAGGCGGTCAAGGACGCAAAGGGCGGCGCCGTTGAGTTCCGCGTCGAGAAGGCCGGCATCGCCCACGGCGGCATCGGCAAGGCCTCCTTCACCCAGGAAGCCCTCGAAGCCAACGTGAAGGCCTATGTGGACGCGCTGAACCGCGCCAAGCCGGCCGGCGCCAAGGGCACCTATGTGAAGCGCATCACCCTGTCCTCGACGATGGGCCCGGGCTTCAAGGTCGACCCGGCCTCGCTGGCGTAAGCCTGAGCCTCAAGCAGCGAGACGCCGCGCGTCGAGCGATAGGCTAAAAGAACGACGGCGGGGAGCGATCCCCGCCGTTTTTCCTTGCGCGTTCGAGGGCGCGGCAAACGGCTGCGCTTGCCTGTGAGAGCCTGACCGGCGAGGGTGGCGGCCGCGGTCGGAGGGGCCGCCGGGGGGAATCCAAATGCATCGTCTGTTCGCCGTCGTCTTCGCCGCCTGCGCCCTGCTGGCCGCGCCCGCCCTGGCCCAGGGCCAGCCCAGCGCCCGTCAGATGGAGCTGAGCCGCCGCTACGTTCAATTGGCCCAGGGCGACCAGATTGAATCGGTCCTGCGCCAGATGATGGCCGCGGACACCAGCAGCGACCTGGAGGGCCTGCCGGCCGAGGATCGCGAGTTCCTGCTGGACGTGACGTCCGAAATTCTCGCGGACCTGATGCCGAAGATGATGGAGGCCATGGCGCCCGCCTATGCGGAAACCTTCACGGAGGCGGAGCTGGAGGCGCTGGTCGCCTTCTATGACACCGAAATGGGCCGTTCGATCATCAACAAGAATTTCGAGATCATGCCCGAGATCAACGTGGCCGTGGAGACGATCATCCCTGAGCTGTTCCAGAAGATGGCCAGCCGGATGTGCGCCCGCTACGGCTGTGATCCGCGCGAGGCCCTGGCCGAGATGTACGCCGGGGCCGGCATGGAGCCGCCGTCGGGCGCCCGCGCCGCGCCGCCGCGGGCCAAGTGACCCCGGACGTCGCCCGGGCGGTTGCTTCGGCCGCCGCCCTGCTGTAAGAGCGCCGCTTCCCCGCCTTGACCCCGGTCAGGGCGGACCTGTCCGAGAACTTCGGGGCGTGGGGGTCACCCAGGCCATAAATGTCAGAGAGCCCTCTGACGCCGTGGGGAGATGGGTCGCAGACGATCCCGCCGTCAGTCCCTGACGCGCGCGAGCCGTACGCTTCCTTCGGACATCGCTACCGGCCCGAACGCAATGCAGCGATGCATGGCGCTTTGGCCAATCCGTCGTCGGGAATGACCCCGGCGGCGAATCCAAGACTGGAGACCGCAATGGACCGCGCACAAAAGGCCGAGTCGATCGAGACGCTCAAGGGCGTCTTCGCCGACGCCGGCGCCGTGGTCGTGACCCACAACCTGGGTCTGACCGTTGCGGAAATGGAAGATCTGCGTGGTCGTCTTCGTAAAGAAGGCGGCGCGTTCAAGGTCGTGAAGAACCGTCTGGCTCTGAAGGCTCTCGAAGCCTCGGAAGGCAGCCCGCACCATGCCCTGTTCAAGGGTCCGGTCGGCATCGCCTACGCCACCGACGCCGTCACGGCCGCCAAGGTCACCGCCGATTACGCCAAGGGCAACGACAAGTTCGTCGTCCTGGGCGGTTTCATGGGCGAGAAGGTTCTGGACGCCGCCGGCGTTTCGACTCTGTCGAAGCTGCCGTCGCTGGACCAGATCCGCGCTTCGCTGCTCGGCCTGCTCAACGCCCCCGCGACCAAGGTCGCCGGCGTCGTCCAGGCTCCGGCTTCCCAACTGGCCCGGGTGTTCAGCGCCTATGCCTCGAAAGAAGCCGCGTAAGCGGACCGACCAGATCCACCATTTTTCGCATACCCCTCTCTGAACCCTTTCCATCCGAAGGAAACCAAAATGGCCGACCTCAACAAGATCGTCGACGACCTGTCCAAGCTGACCGTCCTCGAAGCCGCCGAACTGTCCAAGCTGCTGGAAGAAAAGTGGGGCGTCAGCGCCGCTGCTCCGGTCGCCATGGCGATGCCGGCTGGTGGTGGCGGCGCCGCCCCCGCCGAAGCCGCTGAAGAGCAAACCGAGTTCACCGTCGTCCTGCTGGACGGCGGCGACAAGAAGATCAACGTCATCAAGGAAGTCCGTGGCGTTCGTTCGGACCTCGGCCTGAAGGAAGCCAAGGACCTGGTCGAAGGCGCTCCGCAGAACGTCGTCGAGAACGTCTCCAAGCAAAACGCCGACGAAGTCGCCAAGAAGCTGACCGAAGCCGGCGCCAAGGTCCAGATCAAGTAAGATCCGACCTTTCCGTCTCACGACGGATGCGACGTTTGACGGGCCGGAGGGAAACCTCCGGCCCGTTTTCGTTTGCGGGTGCTGGACAGGCGGCGAGACGCGTGGCCTGTTTGCGGCTCATTCGCGTGGGGGAAATCATGCTGAAACCGATCGTCGGACTGGCGCTGGCCGGCCTGCTGCTGGGCGCCTGCACCGAGGCGAAGGAGCCTGCGCCGCCGCCCGCGCCGAAATGGCCCGTGCCGCCGTCGCCGGAGCTGCCCCTGACCGCGGCCAAGGCGCGCGACATCATCGGCGACCTGCCGCTGCCGTGCGTCGCCTACGCCTCGCGCCGGATGGTCAAGGCGACCTGCGACGAGCGCCAGCACAAGACGGTCGACCACGAGGCCCTGCGCACCGAGTTCCGCGACATGCGCTGGAACCTGCAGCAGAAGACGCGGGAAGAGGCGACGGCCGACTGCAACGCCAAGCTGGCCGAGCTGAACAAATGGGCCGTGCCGGGCGTGTGCTGGGACCTGTGGAAGGCCTGATCTAGCGCCGGCGCGGCGTCAGGATGTCGCCGATGCGGTCCCGCGTGCCCGGGATCCGCTCCAGCCGCGGATAGCGAAGGCCGTCGTGGTAGTCGAAGACCACGGTGCGGAACGCATCACCGTTGCGGATCAGCAGGCGGATCGTCTCGCTCGTTCCCTTGGCGGCGGTGACGGCGTCGCGCAGCACCTCGGCCGAGGCGGCCCGGTCGTTGACGGCCACTACGTCCCAGCCCGCGCCGATGTCGGCCTCATAGGCCGGGCTGCCCCAGCGCACGCCCGAGATGCGGTTGGTCGCGCCCGACAGGGTGAAGCCCAGCGAATACTGGAAGTCATTGCCCCAGCCGCCCTGGATGCGCTTCTCCACCGACGTCAGGCTGCCGGTGTAGACCAGCCGGTAGCCGCCCCGGGCCAGGCCGTCGAGCGGGGCGTGCGCCTCCGGCCCCACCGCATCCAGCCGCGTCCGCAGGAAGGTCGCCCAGTCGTAGGGATGGACGCGGTTCAGCGCCGCGACGATGTCGGCGAAGGTGTAGGGCGTCGCCGTCCACGAGCCGTCGTCGATGCCGAAGAAGTAGCGGGCGAAGTCGTCCAGCGACTTGCGGTCGCCCGTCGCCTCGCGGATCAGGGTGTCGGCGTCCAGCCAGATCAGCAGGCTTTCGCGGTAATAGTCGCCTGTGCCGCGCATCCACGACGGCCACGGATTGGTGGTGCGGTAGCCGAGCAGGTTGTGGTTGGTCGTGTCCTGCAACGCGCGCCAGTCGCGGCCCGGCTGGTTCTCGTAGAAGGCCGCGACCGTGGCCAGGTTGGCCAAGGCCTCTTCCTTAGATCCCAGGCCAGAGCGCGCCTGAAGCACGTCGCCCCAGTATTCGGTCTGGCCCTCATAGACCCACAGCAGGGTGTTCTGGACCGGCTCGTTCAGGTTCGGCGTCAGCTGGTCCGAGGGGCGGCGGAACTTGCCGTTCCAGCTGTGGGTGAACTCGTGCGGCAGCAGGCCGCGCGTGCCGAAGCCGCCCTCCCAGCCCGAGGAGAAGTAGTTGGCCGGGGCCGTGTTCTCGCTGGAACGGTGATGCTCCAGCCCGATGCCGCCCAGCTTGTTCGTGGCCGCCAGCAGAAATTCGTAGTGGTCGAAGTGCCGCGCGCCGAACAGGCGGTCGGCCTGATCCACCAGCGCGCGATAGGCCTCGATCTGGGCGTCGGTGATGGCGACCGAACCGGCGGTGTCGCCGACGATGCTCATGAACACCGGCGAGCGGCCGCCGGGATCCAGATCGACGCGGCGATAATGCCGGCCTGCGAACATCGGGCTGTCGGCCAGGGTCTCGACACTGACGGGCGCGAAGGTGGTGACGCCGTTCGTCGTGCCCTGGGCCGTCAGGGCGGCGCCGAAGCCCCAGCCCTCGGGCAGGCGCACCGAAGGCGCGACCGGGATGCGGCTGTGGCGGTATCCGGCGGGATACAGCAGCGCCTTCTCCCACTGCAGGTTCACGATCTCGGGCGTCATGGTCACGCGCCAGACGGCGTTGTCGGGTTGGGTCAGCCACTCGAACTTCACCTCGATCTCGGTCACGCCCTCTGGGATGACGAAGTGGAAGGCGTAGGGGTCGAGCGTGTCGCGCAGCCACTCGATGCGCTGTCCACCGCCCGTCGCGGTGACGCCGGACAGCAGCTGGATCGGGCCCGTGGCGGCGTGGTTGCCGGGCAGATATTTGGGATAGAGCAGCGTCAGCGGCCCCGCGGTGACCGGGATGGTCTCCGTCACTCGCACGACGCGGTGCGCCAGATCCGTGGCGTCGACGTGATAGCCGATCACGCCGGGGAAAGCGCGGTCCTGAACCTCCGGGATCGGCGGATTGACCCGGGGCAGGGCGGGGATGCCCACCTGGGCCAGGGCCGGCAGGGCGGAGGTGCTCAGGAGCAGGGCGAGGCCGGCGGCGGTGACGGTGGATCGCTTCATGGGACGCGCTCTACAGGAGATGGGGAGGGGCAGGGTCGGGGGCGCAGACAGGGCGGTCAAGTGCCGACCTTCCTTCCTTTCGTCATCCTCCGGCGAGCTTCGCGAGACCGGGGGAGCCAGCGGCGCCGCAGCAAGGCGGAGGCGACCTTTCGAACGCCGCACCGTCGCCAGTTTCGCGCTACGCGCGCCGCTGGGTCCCCCGTCTGCGCGGCTGCGCCGCTTACCGGAGGATGACGAAAGAAAATGGATCTACCCCAGCCGCCGGAACGCCGCACCGTTCGTGTCGAACAGATGCGCCTGGGCCGGCGGAATGCGCAGGGCCAGGGCGTCGCCCGTGGCGGGGCGCACGTCGCCGGGCAGTTGCACCGTCAGGCTCTCGCCGCTCGGCCGCGTGACATAGGCGAAGGTCGCGGCGCCCAGGGTCTCGACAAAGGCCGCCTTGCCCGGAACCGCGCCGCCGGGGCCTTCCAGCGTCAGGTGCTCGGGCCGCACGCCGAGGGTGACCTTGTCGCCCGCCCTGGCCTTTGAGGCGTCCACGGCGACGTCCAGCGTCTCGCCGGCCGCCGTCCTGACCGTCGCGCCCAGCGCCGAGGCGTCGACGATCTCGCCGGGGATCAGGTTCATCTTCGGGCTGCCGATGAACTCGGCGACGAACAGATTGGTCGGGTGCTCATAGAGGTGCATCGGGGCCCCGACCTGCTCGATCACCCCGCCGTTCAGAACCACGATGCGGTCGGCCAGGGTCATGGCCTCCACCTGGTCGTGGGTGACGTAGATCATGGTGGTCTTCAGCTCGCCGTGCAGGCGCGCGAACTCGTAGCGCATCCGCACGCGGAGCGCCGCGTCGAGGTTCGACAGCGGCTCGTCGAACAGGAACACCTGCGGCTCGCGCACGATGGCCCGGCCGATGGCGACGCGCTGACGCTGGCCGCCGGACAGGGCCTTGGGCTTGCGCTCCAGGTATTCGGTGATGTTCAACACCGCCGCCGCCGCGCGCACACGCCTGTCGATCTCGGCCTTGTCGGTCTTGGCCAGCGTCAGGCCGAAGGCCATGTTCTGATAGACCGTCATGTGCGGATAGAGCGCGTAGGACTGGAACACCATGGCGATGCCCCGGTCCGAGGGGCTGAGGTCATCGACCACCCGCCCCCCGATCTCGACGTGGCCCGCATCGGCCGCTTCGAGTCCGGCGATGGTGCGCAGCAGGGTGGACTTGCCGCAGCCCGAGGGGCCCACGAAGACGATGAATTCGCCGTCCGCGACCTCCAGATCGACGCCCTTCAGCACTTCGGTCGTTCCGAAGCGCTTCCTGATGCCGCTCAGCCGGACGTCAGCCATGTTTCCTCACCCGTCGTTCTTGTTTTGCCGACACCGTAATCGGTTACACCGGCGGATCAACCGCTCGCGCTCTCAAGCAGCGAGCGATGGGCAAGGACGCACGCCCTCAAGCAGCGAGCGACCGCGTCGTGAGCGATAGGGCAAAAAGAAAATGGTGGATGCTGCAGGGATTGAACCTGCGACCCCCTCGGTGTGAACGAGGTGCTCTCCCGCTGAGCTAAGCATCCATCTCGGGCCGGTCAGGTCAGAGGTCTGACCGGGGAGGCGGGGACATAGCCCGGTCGCCCGTGGCTGGCAAGAGCGTCAGAGGCGTCAGCGCCGCCGTCAGGGCGTGAACTGGATGGTGCGGGCGAACTGGATGTCCTGAGGGCCGGGATCCATCCGCGTGCCGTTCATCAGCGCCACCGCCGCTTCGCCGAAACCGAGGCCGGGACGGGTTTCGCCGAGGACTCGGCATCCGGTGACCAGTCCGTCCGCCCGTGCGGTGCATTCGACGGTGACGGCCACGGCGGCGGCGATGGTTTCGACGGCCGGGTCGCTTGCCTGTCGCGCCGCCGGCGTCGGCGTTTTCGAGGCGGCGGGTTGTCCGGCGGCGGGGTCGAACATCAGGGCGGCGGCGAGGACGAAAGCAAGCATGGCGAAGAACCTTCTACTGGTTCTTCAATGACCCGGAGGCGCTGGCGTTCCGCCCCGCGTTAAGATTTAGCCGCCCAGCGCGCGGGCCACATAGTGGTCGGCCAGCAGGCCGTCGATGGCCTCCTCCAGATCGCCGAAATGGTCGATCAGCACGTCGCCGCCCAGATCCTCGACGGGGATAGGAGTGTAGCCGAAAGATACGACGACGCAGGGCGCCCCCGCGTTCTTCGCCGCCTGAACGTCCGGCGCGCCGTCGCCGACCATGATGGCGCGGGCCGGGTCGCCGCCGGACATCAGCACGGCCTCGCGGATGTGGGCGCCGTCGGGCTTTCGGGCCGAGACCTTGTCCGGGCCGCAGATGACGGCGAACCAGCGGGTCAGATCCAGCGCGTCCAGCAGGGCCAGCGACAGATCGGTGCGCTTGTTGGTGGCGACGCACAGGGCGGCGCCTCGGTCCGTCAGCCGCTCCAGCATCTCGACCACGCCCTCATAGGGCCGGCTGAGATCGGCGATGTGGTCGATGTAGTCGGCGAGGAATTCCTCCAGCAGGGCCGGGGCCTGAGCCTCGTCCCATGCGGCGCCCGCCTCCTGGAATCCGTGGCGCAGCAGGGCCAGCGCGCCGTGGCCGACCAGATGCTGGGCCGCCTCGACCGGCATGTGCGGAATGTCCCGCGCCGCCAGCATGCGGTTCAGCGTGCCCATCAGGTCGGGCGCCGTCTCGACCAGCGTCCCGTCCAGATCGAAGGCGATGGTCCAGCCCTGAAGGTCGCGTTCGATCATGGCCTGCTCTCCCGCCGGTCGCCGGGATGGGCTAGACCGCTGGGGACGACTAACCGCCGGACCGATTCATGACCAGACCAAGCCAGTCCCGGGCCGCCATCATCCTCGCCGCCGGGCAGGGCACGCGCATGAAGTCGCCGCTGCCCAAGGTGCTGCACGCCGTCGGCGGCCGCGCCATGCTGGACCACGCCATCGACGCAGCCGAGGCCCTGGGCTGTGAGCGCATCGTGGTGGTGGTGGGCGACCACTCGCCCGAGGTCCGCGCCCACGTCGTGAAGCGGTTGGGCGAGGCGGCGGTGGCGGTGCAGGATCCGCCGCTGGGCACGGGGCACGCTGTTCTGGCGGCCCGGACGGCCATGGCCGATTTCGACGGCCAGGTGGTGGTCACCTATGGCGACGTGCCGCTGTTGAAAGCCTCAGATATCGAGCAGGCGTTCGGAGCGGACGGCGTCACCGTTGTCGGCTTCGAGGCGCGCGATCCTACCGGCTACGGCCGCCTGCTGATCGACGCCGACGGAGGGTTGGAGGCCATCGTCGAGCACAAGGAGGCCTCGCCCGACCAGCTGAAGGTCACGATCTGCAACTCGGGCGTCATGGCGGCGCCGGCGGCGCTGCTGTTCGAACTGCTGGCCGAGGTCGGATGCGACAACGCCAAGGGCGAATACTACCTGACCGACGTGGTCGAGCTGGCGCGTGGGCGCGGCGCTCCGACCCGTGTGGTCGAGGCCGATGAGGACGCGGTCATGGGCGTGAACGCGCAAGGCGAGCTGGCCCAGGCCGAGGCCCTGTTCCAGAAGGTGCGCCGCGACGACCTGCTGGCGTCCGGCGTGCGCATGGCGGCGCCGGACACAGTCCATCTCAGCTGGGACACCGAGGTGGGGCCGGGCGCGGTGATCGAGCCCTATGTGGTGTTCGGCCCCGGAGCGAAGATCGCCGGTGGGGCCCGCATCCGCAGCTTCAGCCACATCGAGGGCGCGACAGTCGCCGCCGGCGCCGAGGTCGGCCCCTATGCCCGCCTGCGTCCCGGCGCCGATCTGGCCGAGGGCGTGCGCGTGGGCAATTTCGTCGAGGTGAAGAACGTCACGATGAGCAAGGGCGCCAAGGCCAACCACCTGGCCTATCTGGGCGACGGCTCGGTGGGGGCGGGGGCCAACATCGGCGCCGGGACCATCTTCTGCAACTACGACGGCTTCTTCAAACACAGGACGACGGTCGGGGACGGCGCCTTCGTCGGCTCGAACTCGGCCCTGGTCGCCCCGGTCGTCATCGGCGCCGGCGCCATGGTCGGGTCCGGTTCGGTGATCACGAAGGACGTGGCCCCCGGCGACCTCGCGCTCGGCCGCGGCAAGCAGGAAGTCATCCCCGGCTGGGCCGCGCGCTTCATGGAACGCATGCGCGCCAAGAAGGCAGCGAAGTCTTGATCCTCACCCGTCCTTCACGGGGGAGGGGGACCGCTTGCGGTGGCGGGGGCGACCCCATCCGCCGTCGCCTGAAGCTTGCCCCCTCCACCACTTCGTGGTCCCCCTCCCCCGCTGCGCAGGGGAGGATATGAATTGAGCGACACGCAGAAACGACGGGCCGGAGAGGCCGCCGCCGAACGGGTCGAGGCCGGGATGGTCGTGGGGCTGGGCACCGGCTCGACCGCGGCCTGGTTCGTGCGGGCGCTGGCGGCGCGGGGCCTGAGCGGCCTGCGCTGCGTGCCGACGTCGGAGGCGACGGCCGATCTGGCGCGCGAGCTGGGCCTGCCCCTGTCGACGCTGGAGGACACGCCGCGCATCGACCTGACCGTCGACGGCGCCGACGAGATCGGTCCCGGGCTGGCGCTCATCAAGGGCGGCGGCGCGGCCCTGCTGCGCGAGAAGCTGGTGTGGGAGGCGTCGGCCCGCTGCATCGTCATCGCCGACAGCGCCAAGGTGGTCCCGGCGCTGGGCGCCTTTCCCCTGCCGATCGAGGTCGTCGCCTTCGGCCACAAGACCACGGCCAACCGCCTGTCAGACGTGCTGGCGGACCATGACATCGCCATGCCCGCCCGGGTGAGGACTGCCGAGCGGGGGCTGGTGCGCACCGACGGCGGCAACCTGATCTATGACGCCCGATGCGGCGTCATCCACGACCCCGCCCGCCTCGCCGACGATCTGAAGCTGGTCACCGGCGTGGTCGAGCACGGCCTGTTCCTCGACCTCGCCGACGAGGCGATCATCGGTGGCGATGACGGGGTGGAGGTGCTGACGCCGTGATCGTGGACATAGCGGACCTTCTCCAGCGCGCCCTTGCCGGCAAGGGTTGCACCGTGACACGGCGTGACCACGACTGGGATTTTCAGTTCGGAGACCACCTTGGCATCGCAGTCTCCGTTCCATGGCGTCTGGTCGCATCGGATCATATCGCCCTGACCGCCAATGACGACAAACAATGGTTTGGCCTTTCCGAACCCGTGGACGCCGAGGCGCGTGCGAACGCACTGCTGGATGGTGCGGTCGTGGAACGGG
The DNA here is from genome assembly GCA_040385285.1 of Pseudomonadota bacterium. GTDB lineage: Bacteria > Pseudomonadota > Alphaproteobacteria > Caulobacterales > Caulobacteraceae > Brevundimonas. Next base: position 11,520 of record JAZKHQ010000028.1, on the reverse strand, counting down.
TTCGCCCCGACGCAGTGACTGCGGACCTCGCCATTTGGCTTTCGAATGGCCTGCGGCTCGACATCTTCAACAACTCGACCGGCTACGAAGGATGGCAAGCCTCGCTAACCGACGACGGCAAGGCAGTCGCCATCATCGCAATGGGCGGAGGTGATTTCTCGATCCTCTAACTTCTTCCTTTCGTTATCCCCCGGTCTCGCCGCGCTCGCGGGAGGATGACGAAAGGAAGAGGGGAAGCTCGACCTTGCCGCGGCGCCTCCCGGTGCCTAAGTCCCGGCTCTGCGAACCCCGCCTCTGAGTTGGCGACCCGGACGCATCGGACGCATCGGACGCTTCGGACGGTGTTTTTCATCGGAACCGCTCATGACCGCCTACGACTTCGACCTCTTCGTCATCGGCGCCGGCTCGGGCGGCGTCCGCGCCGCGCGCCTGACGGCGCTGGGCGGCAAGCGGGTGGCGGTGGCCGAGGAGTTCCGCACCGGCGGGACCTGCGTCATCCGCGGCTGCGTGCCGAAGAAGTTCATGGTCATGGCGTCGGAGGTGTCTCACGCGCTCGAGATCGCCGAGAGCTATGGCTGGACCATTGAGAACGCCTCGTTCGACTGGCCCAAATTCATCCAGACCAAGGATGTCGAGATCGCCCGGCTGTCGGGCATCTACGCCGCCAACCTGGCCAAGGCCGGGGCCGAGCTGCTGCACGGCCGCGCGGTGCTGAAGGACGCCCACACGGTCCAGATGCTGAACAAGGACGGCACGCCCGACCGCGTCGTCACCGCCGAGAACATCCTGATCGCCACCGGCGGCCGCCCGTGGAAGCCGGACGACCTGCCGGGGATCGAGCATGCGATCACCTCCGAAGAGGCCTTCCACCTGCCGGAGCTGCCGAAGCGCATCCTGATCGCGGGCGGCGGTTATATCGCGGTGGAGTTCGCGGGCATCTTCGCCGGGCTGGGGGTCGAGACGACCCTGATCTATCGCGGGCCGAACATCCTGCGCGGCTTCGACGACGATGTGCGGGCGCACCTTGCAGGCGAGATCGAGAAGCGCGGCATCAAGGTCATCCTGGGGTGCCAGCACGCCTCGATCGAGAAGACGGAAACCGGGCTGATGAACCGGCTCGGCAACGGCATGGCCATCGAGACCGACGTGGTCATGTTCGCCACCGGCCGCGAGCCGCACGTGAAGGGGCTGGGGCTGGAGACCGCCGGGGTCGAGCTGAACGAACAGGGCGCGATCAAGGTGGACGCGTTTTCGAAGACGACGGCGGACAACATCTGGGCCATCGGCGACGTCACAGACCGGATGAACCTGACCCCTGTGGCCATCCGCGAGGCCGTGGCGTTCCACGAGACGGTCTATCGCAACAACCCGCAGCATTTCGACTACGAGGCCGTGGCCACCGCCGTGTTCAGCCAGCCGCCAGTGGGGACCGTCGGCCTGAGCGAGGCCGAGGCGCGGCACAGCTGCGCCAAGGGTGTCGATGTCTATCTGACCCGCTTCCGGCCGATGAAATACGCCTTCACCGGCTCGGACGAGCGGGTGCTGATGAAGCTGGTGGTCGATGCGGACACGCAGCGCGTGGTCGGCGTCCACATCGTCGGGCCGGACAGCCCCGAGATGATCCAGCTGGCCGCCATCGCCGTGAAGGCCGGCCTGACCAAGGCCCAGTGGGACGCCACCTGCGCGGTGCATCCGACCATGGCCGAGGAGCTGGTGACCCTGAAGGACAAGCAGTCCCCGGCGAACATGTCGGCGGGCTAGCGCGCCAGGGCGATCAGCTCGTCCGCCAGCGCGGCGTTCAGATAGCCGTCCGGGATGCGCATGTTGGCCAGTTGCCAGCGGCGCACGGCCGCGCGGGTGTTGGCGCCGACCACGCCGTCGATGCCCTGGGTGTCATACCCCAGCCGGGTCAGGGCGGCCTGGGCCCCGATGCGCTGCTCGCGGGTCAGGGGCGCGTCATCGGGCCAGGTCCCGACCAGCCCCGGCTTGCCCACGGCGCCGTCCGCCGTCAGGCCGATGGCGAGCGCATAGCTGACCGCGTTGTTGTAGCGCCGGATCACATAATGGTTGGGCAGGGCCAGGAACGCCGGCCCCCGCGCGCCCTGCGGCAACAGCAGGGCCGCATCCTCCAGCGCCTCGGCCTCGTTCGGCATGCCGCCGCGCGCCAGGGTCACGCCCCGCTCGGCCCAGAACGACCACGGGTGCTTCGGCCCCTCGACCTCGGAGTAATCGAACCCGGGCGGCAGGATGACCTCGTACCCCCAGGTCTGGCCGCGCTTCCAGCCCGCCTGGGCCAGCAGGTTCGCCGCCGAGGCCAGGGCGTCCACGTCGTCGGTCCAGATATCGACCTTGCCGTCCTGATCCTGATCCACGCCGAGACGCAGGTAGTTGTCGGGCATGAACTGGGTCTGGCCCATGGCTCCGGCCCAGCTGCCCTTCAGGCCCGAGCGAGCCCGGCGGCCGTCGACGACGATGTCCAGCGCATCCTTCAGCTGGGCCTCGGCCCAGTCGCGGCGGCGGCCGTCGAACGCCAGGGTCGCCAGCGAGCGGATGACGTCATAGTTGCCCTGTATCTGGCCGAAGCCGCTCTCGTTGGCCCAGATGGCGACCAGGATTTCGGCCGGCACGCCGAACCGCTGGACGACCTCCCACGGCACGTCGGTCAGGCGCCGGCGGGACTCGGCGATGCGCGTCCCGTTCACCGCATTGGCCAGATAGGCGCCGACGGGGCGGCTGAACTCGGGCTGGTTGCGGTCCAGCCGGATGACCGAGGCGTCGGGCGTCAGGCCCGCCAGCTCGCGCTCGTACTCTGCCCGGCGCGCACCGCCGTGACGGCGCAGGAAGCCTTCTTTCCAGCCGTCGAAGCCGGCCTGATCCGCCGGATCGGCGGCGGGGGGCGTGGTGGGCTGGCCCGGAGGCGGTTCGGCCGGGGCAGGAGCCGCCGGCCCGCCGATCGGCAGCGAGGGCAGGGACGGCAGGGTCACGTCCGGCTCAGGCAGCATCGGCGCGCAGGCCGCGACGGTTCCGATCAGGAGAAGGCGAAGGCTGAAACGCATGATCTTCAAGCTACTGTCCCCGGCATGAGCCGTCCCATGACAAACGCGCGAGCCGCTGCAATTGCGGGGCCAGACGCGAAAAGAGGGTGAATGTTGCATTCACCGTGCTTTGAAACCGGGGCGTAACCGGGGCGTGTCAGGTTGACCGTGCTCTCTGATACGGCCTGGTGGCGGAGGGGCGACGCGGCGGGGGTGCAACCTCGCAGACCCTCCGTTCAACTCGGAGGCCAGGCCTCCATCTCTGCGGGCGCTAACGCTCGCGCCGCGGGCGCTCGCTGCTTGAGCGTCGAAATCTCATCCCCGCAAAATCTTCTCCATCGACCGCCCCTTGGCGAGTTCGTCGATGAGCTTGTCCATGTAGCGGATCTCGCGCATCAGCGGGTCTCCGATGTTTTCTATGCGGACGCCGCAGATCAGGCCGGTGATTCCCGTGCGGGCGGGGTTCAGCGCCGGCGCCTGGGCGAAGAAGTCCTCGAAAGTCGTTTTCGCCTCCAGATGCGCCTCGAACGCGTCCTGGCTGAAGCCAGTCAGCCACAGGATGATCTGGTCCACCTCGGCCTTGATGCGTCCCTTCCGCTCCGCCTTGTTGATGTAGTGCACATAGACGCTGGCGAAGCTCATCTTGTAGATGCGGTGCGTGCCGGGTTCGGTGGTCTTCATCGCTTTGTTCAGCCACTCCATGGTTGACGTTCCGGCGGACGCCAACTATACGCCCCGTTCCGCCGCGAGGTATCCCTTCGCGGCTCTTTCATTTTGCTTTGCCTCAGGACGACGACCATGAAGGTCCGCAGCTCGCTCAAGTCGCTCAAGACCCGCCACCGCGACTGCAAGGTCGTGCGCCGCAAGGGCGTCGTCTATGTGATCAACAAGACCGACCCGCGCTTCAAGGCGAAGCAGGGCTAAGGCAGCCGCGTCGCGCTCAAGCAGCGAGCCTCCGCGAGGCTCGCGTCAGCGCACAGGGCCAGCCTATCCACAGGTCGCGGACGTTGTCCGCGGCCTTTTTCGTGCCCGGCGTTGAGCCGCTCGCCTGAGCATGGTTAGCGTCGGGCCTGAACCAACACCGGCCGCGCTCAAGCAGCGAGGCCCCGCGGGCCGAGCGATAGCGCCCTGGAGTAAACGATGCCCGATGACGCCGCCTTCGACGCCAACGCTGACGTCCTGACCGCCTCCGCTCAGGGCCGCCTGCGCTCGATCGTCGAGCGGCTGGAGCGGCTGGAAGAGGACAAGAAGGCTGTCATGGCCGACCAGAAGGAGGTCTTCGCCGAGGCCAAGGGCGAGGGCTATGACGTCAAGACCCTGCGCAAGGTCCTGCGCATCCGCGCCCAGGACAAGGCCAAGCGCCAGGAGGAAGAGGCGATCCTCGACCTCTACCTGTCGGCGCTCGGCGAGCTCTGATCTGAAGCGGTCGGGTTTCTCGCGCCGCGAGGACAAACCCGGCAAGCCGGCCCAATCCGCACGCGAAAAGCCCGCGCGTGAAAAACCCGCTGCCAGTCCCTTTGAGGAGCAGCGGAAGGCGACCCAGCGCGCCGCCCTGAACGCCCTGAAACGCGCCAAACGCGCGGCCGCCAAGGCCGGCGTCGCCCTGTCCGAATGGGAGGGCGAGTTCATCGATTCGGTCAGCGAGCGGGTGAAGACCTACGGCCGCGCCTTCGGCGATCCTGAAAAGGGCGCGCCGGGCCAGGCCCTGTCATCCATGCAGGGCCGCAAGCTCAAGGAAATCACCGCCAAGGCCAAGGGCGAGGAGCCCAGGCGACGCTGGGGACGGAAGCCGAAGGCGGACGGCTAGGCCTGCATTCGGTCCGGCCGTGATAGGATTGGGTCATGATCGACCAACCGCCTCCGACGCAGGACGCTTATGTCGCCGAGATGAGTCGGCGCATTGAAGCCTGCGGCCTATCGTCGGGCGATATTCGCATCGAGTACCGGAACGAGCTGCAAGACTATGCAGTCGTCATCAGTGCAGCGTCGCCCACAGATGAGGTGCTGGCCTGTCTCGCCGAGCTGGAAACCCAAGCCGGCCTCGTCATCGAAATCCCGGATGAGCAGGTCTGGATGCGCGATGGGCCGTTCAGTATGGCTGCAAGCCAGAAGAGATGGGCCGAGATGGAGCCTGCATACCGCGAGATGTCGCGGAAATGGTTGGACGACCACAGCCTTCTGGCGGGCCTGCCGAACTACGATCCGTCACGCCAGACCTTGGCGACCTTCGCCAAGGCCATGGAGGCGCACTGCGGCCTGCCGGAGGGCTCGGCGCTACGGGCCGACGACGACCAGCTTACCCTGATCGGCGGTTCCGGCCTGTCTCTCGAACAGGTGTCATGTCTCATGGCCGCGCTGGGTGGGTCGAACCTTTACGATCACGGCGTTGCGGTCTGGATCACAGGACAATAGGCGCAACCGGACTAACCCGCCTCCTTCAGAGCCCCTTCCAGACCCTGCTCGCGCACCTTGCGGTAGAGGGTCGAACGGCCGATCCCCAGACGCCGCGCGATCTCGGACATATGGCCGGCGTAGACGTCGATGGCGTGCTGGATCAGGTCGTGCTCGATCTCCTCCAGCGTCCGCAGGTGACCGCGGTCGTCGAGGATGCGCACCGGCGTGTCGGGCAGGGGCGGCAGGTCGGCGTAGACCACGCCGGTCGCGGCGGCAGGCGCGGCCTCTTCCGCCGTCGCAGGCGCGGCCACGCCCGAGATCGCCGGGAAGTCGTAGGGCTGCAGGAACGGCGCGTCGGCCAGGACGATGGCGCGGTACACCGCATTCTCCAGCTGGCGCACATTGCCGGGCCAGTCGAAGTTCTGCAGCAGGGCCAGGGTCTCGGCGGCGCAGCCGGCGACGCGCTTGCCCTCCTCGACGTTGAAGCGGCCGACGAAATGCTCGACCAGGGCCGGGATGTCCTCGCGCCGGTCGCGCAGGGCCGGGGCCTCGATCGGGAAGACGTTCAGGCGATAGAACAGGTCTTCGCGGAAATTGCCCGCCGTGACCTGGCTCGCCAGATCGCGGTTGGTGGCCGACAGGATGCGCACATCGACCCGCACCGGGCGCTTGGAGCCCACCGGGTCGATCTCGTGCTCCTGAATGGCGCGAAGCAGCTTGACCTGCATGTCCAGCGGCAGCTCGCCGATCTCGTCGAGGAACAGGGTGCCGCCGTCGGCCTCCTTGAACTTGCCGAGGTGCTTCTCCGACGCGCCGGTGAAGCTGCCCTTCTCGTGGCCGAACAGGATCGACTCGACCAGGTTGGCGGGCAGGGCGCCGCAGTTCACGGCCACGAACGGCTTGCCGGCGCGCTCGCTGGCGCCGTGCAGGGCGCGGGCGATGACTTCCTTGCCGACGCCGCTCTCGCCCGTGATCAGCACCGGAATGCCCGACTTGGCCGCGCGGGTCCCCAGCGACTTGACCATGCGCATGGCCGGGCTGGTCCCGACCAGATCGTCGAAGGTGGTCCGGCCCTGGACATGCTTCTTCAGGCGCCCGACCTCGGCCGTCAGCTGGGTCAGGTTCAGGGCGTTGCGCACGCCGACCAGCAGACGCTCGGCCGACACCGGCTTGACGAAGAAGTCCTGGGCCCCGGCCTGCATGGCCTTGACCACGGTGTCGATGCCGCCGTTGGCGGTCAGGACGATCACCGGCGTGGTCACGCCCGCCGAACGGATCTCGGCCAGGGCCTCCATGCCCGACATGCGCGGCATGACCAGGTCCAGCAGCACCACGTCCGCGCCTTCGCCCTTGACCAGCCGGTCGATGGCTTCGCCGCCGCTCTCGGCGTGAACGACGGTGTAGCCCTCGCGGTCGAGCGCGGCCTGGATCAGGCGGCGTTGGGTCGGATCGTCATCGACGACCAGCACGGTCTTGGCCATTGGGCGCACCCCTCATCACATCACGTCGCGGCCGCTTCTCGTTGATCGGAAGCTGGCTCGTTTCGGGACGTGTCTACCCCCGACGCAGTGAAGATCGCGTTGCGGGGCAGGGTGTGCGGGGGGTTAACGACAGCACCTTTCTTCCTTTCGTCATTGCCCGGCTTGACCGGGCAACCCAGCGGCGCGCGAGAGCGCGAACCTGTCGAGCGCCCGCTTGCCTGACCATCGCCTTCGCTACGCTTCGGCGCCGCTGGGTCCCCCGATCAAGTCGGGGGATGACGAAAGGAAAAGGGAAGTCACTCCGCCGTCGCTGTGGCCGTAGCTCCACACAGGTCGGTGGCGTGGAAGGCCCAGATATCCGTGCCGCCGAACCCCAGGTTCGGCCAGGAGGGCGCGTCTGTCGTTGGCCCGCCATTCCGCAACAGCTCCCGCGCATCTGTCACGCCGCAGGCGCCCGTATAGCTGCCGCGCTCGCGCCATTCTTCATTTGCGCCCTGCTCGAATACGACGATGGCGAAGCGGTGTGCCACCAGTGCCTCCTGCTTGCCGTCGCCGTTCAGATCGCTCATCCGAGCAACACATCCGCCTGCTCCCTTGGTGCAGTTACGCATGGCTCCCGACGGAGGCATGGCGTCGCCAAATGGCGAGGATGCGCCTGCCGGGATCATCTCGATGGCTGGCTTGGCTTCCTCCCAGTCTCTGCGGAAATCATACGGGTTGTCCGCCCGGCTCGCTTCCTCGGCCAGCTTGCGTATCTCCGCATTCTTCGACTTCGTCAGCCGCTCCAGCGCCGCCTGTCCGGCCTTGCCGCTCTCGAAGCGAAGGAAGGCGTAGTCGAACTCGGCTGGCGTCACCGCGCCGCGCTCCAGCCGCGCCACTTGATCCGCGACCGACAGCCGCGCCGGGTCGGCGACGGGCGTGAACAGGGCCAGGATCAGGGCGACGGTCAGGATGGCGGTGACGACATTGGTGCGCTCCAGCGGCTGCATCCAGTCGCCCTTGCGCCAGAACGGCTTCAGCGCCGCATAGCCGTAGCCTCCGGCATAGACCGCGCCGACGATGGCGCAGCACAGGGCGATGATCCGGTCCGGCGTCAGGCCGTGCTGGCCGATGCGCAGGGCCAGGCCCCAGAAGGCGATGGCGATCAGGGGCGTCAGCAGCACGGCCGCCACACGCACGGCGGTGCGCAGAACCGCTGGCGGCCGGTTGTCCGGCTCGCCGTCCTGATAGGCCGTGTTGATCAGGATGATCAGCGCCCCCGCCGCCGACAGCACCAGCGACGTCGCGCTGCCCGTGCCCCACAGCCCTTCCAGCCCCGTGAACGGCAGGGCCGCCAGGAACCCGGCGACCAGCACGGTGATGACCAGCAGCAGCCACGACAGCAGCATCAGGGCCACGGTCCGGACGCCCCGGATCAGCCCGTCGCGCACGTCGGTCAGGTGCACAGCGGTCGCAAACGCCACGCAGGTGACGGGGATGGAGAACCACTCCCGGCCCAGCAGATCGTCGAGGAACTTCAGCCCGATGATGCGGAACAGCGCCGCGCCGAGGAACAGCAGGATCCAGAACACGCCCGTGAAGCCCAGCGACAGCACCAGCTGCACCCCCGCCTTCCACGCCGTGTCGAAATAGGCCGGGAAGCTCGCGATCCAGCGCCGCTCGCGGTCCGCCGGGGCGATCAGGTGATGAGCGATGAACAGGGCCGCCGCCGCGAACGGCATCACCGGGAAGTCGAGGAAGGGCGGATAGCTGTTTCGCGTGTCCACCGCCTGCCGCGCCACATCGTGCCAGCCCAGCAGCGCCAGCGCCGCCCCGGCCGCCAGCGCCCACACGGTGAGGGTGACGACCCGCATCCGCCCGACGCCTGCCAGCAGCGCGAAGGGCAGATACAGCGCCACCAGAAGCAGCGGTCCGAACAGCTGCGGTTGCGTCGCCGGCCAGGTCAGTTCGCGCGATCCGGTGGTGTCGGCGGCTTGGTAAAGCCACCAGAGAACCGCGCCCTGAAGCAGGCCGATGCCGATGCGCACCACGGCCAGCCCCGCCGCGCCGCCGCCCAGGCTGGACCGGCCCGTGCCCGCTTGGCCCTCATTGGCTCCGAAGATCGTCATGGCCGCCCCCGCGTGTTGGTCGGGGGCATGTGACGCCAGATCGGCGGCGGGGGGAAGGGGCGTCAGCCTTGCCGCACCGCCCGGGCCAGGTAGCAGCCGCGCGGGGCGAAATGGATGTGGACTTCATCGACTGCGGGCTCCTCGAACCAACGGCACAGGGCGGCGTCCAGATCGGCGCCGTCGATGACCTGACCCTGGATCATCATGCTTTGCTCGTCATAGACGCGGATCGACAGGGGGCGACGGGTCAGCATCCCCGGCACGGTGTCCGGCTCGGGCGTGGCCAGAACGGCGTCCTCGCGTACGAAGATCGGCCCGCTGGCGCGATAGGGCGACGACGGATCGGTCAGATGGACGTGATTGACCAGCACCAGCCGCTCCCCGGCGTCGGCGTCCCGCAGACTGACCCGGCAGGGCGCCCGGCCCGGCGCATCGGCGGTCCAGCGGCGCGCGCCGACGGCGGCGAGCTCAGCATCCGACAAGGGGAACAGGGCCACGAAGGGCTCAAGGGGCAGGGCTTCGATCTGGTAGGTCATGGGATCCTCGGGAAGGTTGAGGCCCGATCCTCGCCGGTTCGCCACGCCGCGTCTGGCGGCTTTCGGGCGTTGCGCTGACCGCGCCGCATCCCCACAACAGGGCCATGAACGCCCCCTTCAAGACCCCCGCCCCGACCGAAGCCCCGCTGTGGGACCTGACCGACCTCTACGCCTCGCGCGACGACGCCCGGATCGAGGCCGATCTGGCGCAGGGCAGGGCGCTGGTCGATGAGCTGGGGACGGTGCAGGGCCGGCTGGTCGCCGACCGTGCCGACGCGGCGGCGCTGGGCGCGGCGCTGGATAAGGCCATCACCCTGTATGAACAGGCGACGGATGTGCTCGGCGGGCTCGGGGCCTACGCCTTCCTCGCGGCCTCCACCGCGCGGGACGACGCGGCGGCGCAGGGGTTCGAGGGCAATGTGCGCGAGCGGATGACCGCCATCGCCACGCCGACCGTGTGGCTGACCCTGGAGATCAACCAGCTGGAAGAGGCCGAGATCGAGGCGGCGCTGGCGGCCCACGCCCCCGCCGCGCGCTGGCGACCGTGGCTGCGCCGGGTCACGGCGATGAAGCCGCATGAGCTGTCCGAGGAGCTCGAGACCTTCATGGCCGAGCGCGCGCCCATCAGCGCCCAATGGCCGCGCCTGTTCGACGAGACCCTGGCGGCGATGCGGGTCAAGGCCGGCAAGGACGAGCTGACCCTGTCCGAGGCCCTGAACCGCCTGTCGGACCCCAAGGCGCCGCAGCGCAAGGCGGCGGCCGAGGGGCTGTCGGATGCGCTGGGCGCGCGGGCCTCGACCATGGCGCTGGTGCTGAACACCGTTGCCGCCGATCAGGCGCTGGAGGCCAAATGGCGCGGGTTCAAACGCCCCGCCGATGCCCGCCACCTGTCGAACGAGGTGGACGGCGAGGCGGTCGACGCGATGGCCGACGCTGTGGCCGCTTCTTACCCCAGGCTGTCGCACCGCTATTACGCGCTCAAGGCCCGCGCGATGGGCAAGGCGAAGCTGGACCAGTGGGACCGCAACGCCCCGATCGAGGCGACCGCGCCGCGCGCCTATGACTGGCTGCAGGGCAAGGACCTGGTGCTGGAGAGCTTCTCCGATCTCGGCGGCGAGTTCGCCGACCGGGCGGGGCGGTTCTTCGACAATCCGTGGATCGACGGGCGGGCGCGGCCGGGCAAGCAGTCGGGCGCCTACGCCCACCCGGTGACGGCGAACCGGCATCCCTATGTCTTCCTGAATTGGATGGGCGAGCGGCGCGATGTCCTGACCCTGGCGCACGAGCTGGGCCACGGGGTGCACCAGACCCTGGCCGCCGATCAGGGCACGCTTCTGGCCGACACGCCCCTGACGCTGGCGGAGACCGCCTCCATCTTCGCCGAGGGGCTGACCTTCGACCGCCTGCTGGCCACGGCGCCGAAGGCCGAGCAGCGCGGGCTGCTGGCCGGACGCATCGAGGACGGGCTGAACACCGTCGTCCGCCAGATCGCCTTCCACCGCTTCGAGACCCGTTTCCATGACGAGCGGGCGGCGGGCGAGGTGTCGGTCGAGCGGATCGGCCAGCTATGGCTGGAGGAGATGGGCGGATCGCTGGGCCCGGCGGTGACGCTGAACCCCGGCTATGAGCACTGGTGGAGCTACGTCAGCCACTTCGTCCACTCGCCGTTCTACGTCTACGCCTATGCGTTCGGCGACCTGCTGGTGGCGGCGCTGATGGAGACGCGGGCCAAGGACCCGGCGGCCTTCACGCCCCTGTATCGCGAGCTTCTGGCCGGGGGCGGCACGCGCACCTACGCCGAGGCGCTGAAGCCCTTCGGCCTCGACCCCCGCGACCCCGCCTTCTGGCAGATAGGCTGCCGCCGACTGGAGCGGCTGATCGACCAGTTCGAGCAGGTCGTCTGACGTGATGTCCTTCTCCCCTCGGGGGAGAAGGTGGCAGGCGAAGCCTGACGGATGAGGGGGCT
>JAZKHQ010000027.1:0-51010 GCA_040385285.1 Pseudomonadota bacterium | reverse complement strand
CCAAGGCCCGCGACCGCGGCCACGTGCTGGTCGGTCTGGCCGTCGCCGTCGCCAACATCGACGAGGTCATCCACATCATCCGCTCCTCGGCCGATCCGACCGAGGCGCGCGAGCGGCTGCAATCCAAGCCCTGGCCCGTCGGCGACATGATGGCCCTGGTCGAGCTGATCGCCGATCCGCGCAGCGTCGTCATCAACGGCGACAGCCTGCAGCTGACCGACGAACAGGCCCGCGCCATCCTGGCCCTGACGCTTTCCCGCCTGACCGGCCTCGGCCGCGACGACATCTTCGCCGAGGCGCGGGGTCTGGCCGACACCATCCAGGGCCACCTGACCATCCTGTCGGACCGCAAGAACGTGCTGGCCATCATCCGCGAGGACCTGCTGGCCGTCCGCGCCCAGTTCGCGGTGCCGCGCCGCACCCTGATCGGCGACGGCGACTTCGAGCTGGAGGACGAGGACCTGATCCCGCGCGAGGATATGGTGGTCACCGTCACCCACGGCGGCTACGTCAAGCGCGTGGCCCTGAACGCCTATCGGACCCAGCATCGCGGCGGCAAAGGCAAGTCGGGCATGACGATGAAGGACGAGGACGCCATCGTCGGCGTCTTCTCCGCCTCGACCCACACGCCGGTGCTGTTCTTCGCCACCAACGGCAAGGCCTACAAGCTGAAGACCTGGCGCCTGCCGCTGGGCGGGCCGACCTCGCGCGGCAAGGCCTTCGTCAACCTGCTGCCCATCGAGCCGGGCGACAGCATCATGAACGTCCTGCCCCTGCCCGAGGACGAGACGACCTGGGGCGAGTACGACATCATGTTCGCCACCAGGTCGGGCGACGTGCGCCGCAACAAGCTCAGCGACTTCGCCACCGTCAACCGCGCCGGCAAGATCGCCATGAAGCTGGAGGAAGGCGACCACATGGTCGGCGTGGCCCTGTGCACCGCCGAGGACGACATCCTGCTGACCACGGCGCTGGGCCGCGCGATCCGCTTCAAGGCCGACGACGTGCGTGTGTTCAAGGGTCGGGATTCCACCGGCGTGCGCGGCGTGCGCCTGCAATCCGGCGACGAGGTCATCTCCATGGCCGTGCTGGGCCGGGTGGATGCGACCCCCGAAGAGCGCGCCGCCTATGTGAAACACGCCAACGCCATGCGCCGCGCGGTGGGGGACGAGGCTGATGACACCCCGGTCGAGGCCGATGACGAAGTGGTGGCCGACGCCGCCCTGTCGGTCGAGCGCATCGCCGAGCTGGGCGCGGCCGAACAGTTCATCCTGACGGTCACCGACACCGGCTTCGGCAAGCGCTCCTCGGCCTATGAGTACCGCCGCACCGGCCGGGGCGGACAGGGGCTGACGGCCCACGGCTTGGGCGGGCGCGCCGGCGACCGTCTGGCCGCCGCCTTCCCCGTGGACGAGACCGACGAACTGCTGATGGTCACCTCGACCGGCCAGATGATCCGCACCCGGGTCGGCCAGGTCCGGGTCGTGGGCCGCTCCAGCCAGGGCGTCACCATCTTCCGCACCGCCGAAGGTGAACGGGTCGTCTCCGTCGAACGCCTGGCCGAGGTCGCGGGCGGGGATGACGCGGATGACGACCTGGGCGTCGACGGCGACATCGAAGCGGATGGCGACGAGGGCGAGGGCGGCGAAGCCTGAGCATGACCGCCGGGATCCTGATCGACGGCGAACCGGCGAGCCTCGACGATCTGGCGTATCAGGCCATGGTCAACTACGGCGCCTACACCTCGTTCCGGGTGGAGCAGGGGGGCGTGCGCGGGCTGGACCTGCATCTGGCGCGGCTGGAGGCGTCTGCGGTCGAGCTGTTCGGTGAACCGGTCGGCGAGGCGCGGCTGCGTGATCTCATGCGGCTGGCCGTCGAGGGACGTTCCGACGCCTGGATGCGGGTCAGCCTGTTCGCACCGGGTTTGGGGCCGAGAATGCCTGAATGGCGGGGCGTCCCAAAGGTCATGACGGCGGTGTCACCGCCGCCGCCTCCGCTGGCCGCCTCGGTGCGACTGACGGTCCAGACCTATGCCCGCGAGGCGCCGGAGGTGAAGCACGTCGCGACCTTCGGCCTGATCCGGGCGCGGCGGGCGGCGCAGGCCGCAGGCTTCGATGACGCCCTGTTCGCCGATGCGTCGGGCGGCATTTCCGAGGGCAGTCTGTGGAATATCGGCTTCGTCCGTGGCGACACCGTCACCTGGCCGCAGGCGCCGATGCTGGCGGGCGTGGCCCAGGCGCTGGTCGAGCGTGGGCTGGCGTCGGTGGGCCTGACCGGGACCACCGAGCCTGTGACGGCCGCCGACCTCGGCCGATTCGATGCGGCCTTCATTTGCAACAGCGCAACGCCGGCCTGCGCCGTGACGGCCATTGGGGATCAAGTGCTCGACACCCCGCCTGGCCTGATCGAGCGGCTCGGCGATGCCTGGGCTTCGAACCCGATACAGGCGATCTAGGCCCGCCTCGCAGGGACTGCTAAACCAGTGAAAAGGCGGGGAGGCGACGCCATGCGCATCGGGCTTTATCCGGGGACCTTCGACCCGGTCACCAACGGTCATATGGACATCATCGGCCGGGCCGTGAAGCTGGTCGATCGGCTGGTCATCGGCGTGGCCCAGAACGACGACAAGGGTCCGCTGTTCACCACGGCCGAGCGGGTCGAGATGGTTCGGGCCGAGGTCGCGCCCCTGAAGGCCGACATTCAGGTGCAGCCTTTCTCGACCCTGCTGATGCATTTCGCCGAGCACCTGAACGCAGGCGTCATCATCCGGGGCCTGCGCGCCGTCGCCGACTTCGAATACGAGTTCCAGATGACGGCCATGAACCAGCGCCTCAACAGCGACATAGAGACCGTGTTCCTGATGGCTGATCCGCGCCATCAGGCGGTCGCCTCGCGCCTCGTGAAGGAGATCGCCCGGCTGGACGGCGCGATCGACAGTTTCGTCAGCCCCGCCGTCGCCGAGCGCGTGCGGGCCAAGGTCAAGGGACACTAATGCGTTCGAGAATGCTTCTGACGGCGGCGTTCGCCGTCTCGCTCCTGGCGGGCGGCGCCATGGCCCAGACTGCGCCCGAGTGGCGCACGATCGCGCCCGAGAACCTGCTGATCATCGACACGTCGAAGGGCCAGATCATCGTCGAGCTGGATCCCACGATCGCGCCGCAGCATGTCGAGCGCATCCGCACCCTGGCGGACCGGGGCTTCTATGATGGGCTGTTGTTCCACCGTGTCATCCCGCACTTCATGGCCCAGACCGGCGATCCGCTGGGCACCGGCCAGGGCGGCAGCGAACTGCCGGACGTGCCGGGAGAGTTCCAGTTCCGGCGCGGGCGCGACGCCGGCTTCGCCATGGTCGACACCAACGCCTCGGCCCAGCTCGGCGTCCTGAACTCCATGCCCGTCATCACCCAGCCGGACGCCCAGATGTTCGTCACCGCCGACATGAAGGCGGCCGGCCAGGCCCTGTTCTGCCCCGGCGTGGCGGGGATGGCGCGCAACGGCAATGACTTCAACAGCGCCAACAGCCAGTTCTTCATGATGATGGAGGCCAACGAAAACCTGAACGGCGCCTACACGCCGTTCGGACGCGTGCTTCGCGGCCTGGACGTCATCAAGGCGCTGAACGCGGGCACCGACGCCAACAACGGCAAGGTCGCCATCCCGGACACCATGACGCGCGCGCGCACCGCCGCGGCCCTGCCCGAGGGCGATCGCCCCGCGGCCCGCGTCATGGACCCACGCAACCCCGCCTTCGCCGCCGTGGTGGCCGAGGCCAGGACCGCGGCAGGCCCCGCCTTCACCATCTGCGACGTCCAGCCCCCGGTTCAGATCACCGGCGGCTGAGCCGGATCAAGGAGACCTTCATGAAGCGCACCCTGATCGCCGCACTGGCCTTGGCCGCCATCGCCGCGCCGGCCCTGGCGCAGACGCCGCCCGTGGCCGCGCCACAGGCCGCCGCCAACTCCGACTGGCGCGTCATCGCGCCCGAGAACCTGCTGGTCATCGACACGTCGAAGGGGCGGGTGCTGGTCGAACTGGCGCCCGAGATCGCGCCGCTGCATGTGGAGCGCATCCGCCTGCTGGCCGGGCTCGGCTTCTACGACAACCTGTTCTGGCACCGGGTGATCGACCTGTTCATGGCCCAGACTGGCGATCCGCTGGGCAACGGCGAGGGGCAGAGCGCCTATCCCGACCTGAAGGCGGAGTTCATGTTCCGGCGCGGCCCTGACATGGCGTTCACGCCGGTGTCGGCGCCGGCGGGCGCCCAGATCGGATTTATGGGCTCGCTGCCGATCCAGACGCTGCCGGATTCGCTTCTGGCTGCGTCCGGAGACGGCAAGGTCTCAGCCTGGGCTCTCTACTGCCCCGGCGTGGCCGGCATGGCCCGCGACGATGGCAATGACACCGCCAACAGCCAGTTCTTCCTGATGCGCCAAGCCTATCCGTCGCTGGACAAGCGCTACACCGTCTGGGGCCGCGTCGTGGCCGGTCTGGACGTGGTGCGCTCGCTGAAGACTGGCGCGGACGCCAGTGGCATGGTCGTCGATCCCGACCGGATGCTGCGTGTCCGCGTTGCCTCCAGCCTCCCCGAGACGGAACGGCCGGTGGTGCAGATCGTCGATAACCGTTCGGCTCTGTTCCGGGCGCTGGTCGATTCGGCACGGGCGACGCGCGGGGCTGACTTCTCGCCCTGCGACATCGAAATGCCGGTTCAGGTGTCCAGCCCGGCTCCGGCCCCGGCGCCCGCTCCCGCGGGCTGACCGCGGCGCCGCCGGCGGCGGCTGCCCTTCGGCTTGCGGTCCTTGCGCATCTGCGTCAGCAGCAGACCCTCACGCAGGCCGCGGTCGGCGACGCGCACCCGCTCGCACGGCCAGGCGCGCTGCACCGCCTCCAGGATGGCGGCGCCGGCCAGCACCAGATCGGCGCGGTCCGGACCGATGCACGCCTCGGCCGCGCGGCCCTTCGGCCCCAGCGCCTGAAGCCGCGTCGCCGCCGCCTCGCAGTCGCCGCGCGTCATCCATAGACCGTCGACCCGGTCGCGCTGGTAACGTCTCAGATTCAGATGGATGCCGGCCAGACTTGTGATCGCGCCCGAGGTGCCGACCATGTGCGCGGCGCCGCCTTCGAACAGGCCGCGCACCGCCGGATCGACCTCGACCCCGGCGATCGCAGCGCCCATGTCGGCGACCATGGCCTCGTACCAGGCGTCGTGGCCGGTCTCCGGTTCCGGGTGCCGCTCCGCCAGGGTCACCACCCCAACCGGGGCCGACATCCAGGCCGCCATCTCATAGTCGTCTCCCCGCCGGACTTGCCACGCCAGCTCGGTCGAACCGCCGCCGACGTCGATGACCAGCACCGCCTCTGCCGTCTCGTCGAACAGGTTGCGGCAGCCTTCGACCGCCAGGTGCGCCTCCTCGACCGGGTCGATGATGCGCAGCTTCAGTCCCGTGCCGACGCGGACCCGCTCGATGAAGGCCTCGCCGTTCTCGGCTCCACGGCAGGCCTGCGTAGCCACGGCGCTGAGGCGGGCCGAACTGACGCCCTTCCGCGCAACCCGCTCGGCGCACAGGGCCAGCGCCTCATAGGCCCGGTCCATGGCCCCGTCGTCGAGACGCCCCGTGCGTGACAGGCCTTCGCCCAGGCGGACGATGCGGCTGAAGGAATCCACCACGCGGAAGCCGTCACGCGACGGACGCGCGATCAGCAGGCGGCAGTTGTTGGTCCCCAGATCGAGGGCGCCGTAGAGGGGCGCGTCCCGATCGGCGCCGCCGGGGCGTGGGAACCGACCGTCGCGCCGCGCGGGCGCGCCAGGGGTCTCCGGCATGGCCGAACTTTTTTCAGTGGGCGGTCCGAAACGGCGCCCGTCCCGATCAACCTAAACCTGCGTTGCGATCCGCGCCAAGCCTAACTGTCGCGAAAATGAACGGGACGACGCGCCTCCGGCTCAGGTGACGGGGCGTAGCTTCACCGGCATGACACAGGAACGCTCCCATTCCCGCACGGCCCGCTTCGGTCTCGGCCAGATCGTCCGCCACCGCGATGACGCCTTCAGCGGCGTGGTGCTGGACGTCGACGCCGCCTTCGCCGGCCCCGACGGCATGACCGGCACAGTGCCCGTGGACCAGCCCTACTACCGTGTGCTGGCGCTCGGCCCAGAGGGCAACTTCATCGCCTATGCGGCCGAGGAATCGCTGGTTCATGACCCGCAGGCGGCGCTCGACGCCGTCGAGGCCCGCCGCTGGTTCAGCGTCGACGCCGAGGGCCACCGCGCGCCACGCGAACAGTCCATCCAGTAGAACTCGGAGCGATCCAGTAGCGGCGCAGCGACCGAAGGCTTAAACTGGGCTCATGTCTGACTTCGAGCACGTCTTTGAAAGCCCGCCCGACGGCGCCGCCGCCGACTGGACGATCCCGCAGGACTGGGACCGCTACACCGAGGTCGAGCACCGGACCTGGGACACCCTGTATGCGCGGCAGATGAAAATCCTGCCGGGCCGCGCCGCTGACGTGTTCATGAAGGGGCTCGACGCGCTGGACCTGAACACCGGCGGCATTCCCGATTTCGCGGTGATGAACCCCAAGCTTCAGGCTCTGACCGGCTGGACCGTCGTCTGTGTGCCGGGTCTGGTGCCGGACGAGGTGTTCTTCGACCACCTGGCCAACCGGCGCTTCCCCTCGGGCCAGTTCATCAGGAAGCCCGACCAACTGGATTACCTGCAGGAGCCGGACATCTTCCACGACGTTTTCGGCCATGTGCCGATGCTCAGCGATCCCGATTTCGCCGACTACATGGAAGCCTATGGCAAGGGCGGGCAGCGCGCGGCGGGCCTCGGCCTGCTGCCGAACCTTGCGCGCCTCTACTGGTACACGGTGGAGTTCGGCCTGATGGAGAGCCCTGAGGGCCTGCGCATCTACGGCGCGGGGATCGTCTCGTCGGCGACCGAGAGCGTGTTCAGCCTGGAAGACCCGTCGCCGAACCGGCTGGGCTTCGATCTCGAGCGGGTGATGAAGACCCTCTACCGCATCGACGACTTCCAGCAGGTCTACTTCGTCATCCCCTCGATCGAGCATCTGAAGGACGAGACGCTCAAGGATTTCGGTCCCGTCTACGACCGGCTGAAGGGCGCCGAGACCATCGCCATTGAGGCCATCTTGCCGACAGACCGCGTCTTCACGCGCGGGACACAGGCCTATGCCGAGAAGGGCGGGCGGTTCGCCGCCTAGGTCAGCGCCTTGTCCATCCGGATCAGGGGCACGGCAACGCCGCCCGAGGCGTCCTCGAAGCGCGTGACCGGGCGATAGCCGCAGGCTGTGTAGAGGGGCTCGCCTCCCAGTGTTGCGACCAGTTCGACCCGGTCGTAGCCCTCCCGAGCAGCGGCGGCTTCGCAGAGGTCGAGGATCAGTCGCCCGACTCCGCGCCGGACGAAATCGGGATCGGTGTACATGGCCCGCACACGCGCGGCGTCCACACCGGGCGTCAGCAGGGCCGGCTCCCGGCCCGGAGAGTGATCGCCGCCATAGGCGGTGATGCGCCGGCTCCAGCCACCACAGCCTGCGATTTTTCCGTCGATCTCGACGACGAAACAGGTCCCGTCAGCGATCAACTGGCTGTCTACACCCATGATCACGCGGCTGGCGGCGATCTGCTCCGGCGACAGGAAGGCCGCCAGGGGGCCGCTGATGGACCGTTCCATAAGGGCGTGTAGCGCCGGGATGTCCGCCGCGACCGCCCGTCGGTGAGTCGGGCACGCCATAGGGTCAGCCGCGCTGGAACGGATAGAAGCAGCCGCCCAGCTCGAGGATCGCGGTCAATTCATCCAGCGCGCCCCGGCATTCGTCCAGCAGTTGCGGATCTGCCAGATCGGCGGGGCGCAGCACGTCGCGGTACCAGCGCAGCGCCCAGACACTGAGCGCGCCGTGCAGGTCGTCGTTCATGCGCATGGCCGGGTTGGTCGCCGCCAGCTCCGCCTCCGTCAACACGACCCGCAGGCGCAGGCAGGCGGGTCCGCCGCCGTTCCGCATCGACTGGCGCACATCGACATACTCGACCCGGCCGATAGGCCCGTTCGACGCCGCCAGCGATTGCGCCACCGCATGGCTGCGCGGGTTGTCGCGCGTCTCTGTGGGGCAGATCAGGGTCAGACGGTCCTCGCCCGGGATCTGCACCAGCATCGAGTTGAACAGATAGCTCGAGATGGCGTCGGCCAAGGGCAGGTCGGCGGCGCTGACCTCAACGAAGATGGGCTCAAACCCGGTGGCCGCCGCGCGGATGCCGGCCTTGGTCCCGACCGTGTCCTCGAACGCCAGCTCATGGAAGAACAGGGTGTCCAGCGCCCCGACGCAGACGACGTCGTTGTGGAAGGTCCCGCCGGCGATGGCGGCCTTCGACTGACGGGCCAGAACCGCGCCTGACGCCCCGTGCCGCCGGACGATGGCCTCGGACGCCTCGCGCGTCTGGCGGGCCGGGAAGGCGCCGCTCCACGGCTCATAGGCCTCGCGGCCCCAGACCAGCAGGTTGACGCCGGGCGCGCCATGCTCGCCGCACAGGCGAACGTGGTTGGCCGCACCCTCGTCGGCGAGATGGGCCACGGAGGGCAGGGCGTCGTGGACGGCGAAACGGCTGGCGTCGGGGAACAGGGCGTCGAGCGCCCGTTTCGTCTGCGCGTGTTCCAGCGAGCGGTGCAGGTTGGTCACCAGATTGGCCGGGGTGAAATGCACCCGGCCGTCGGCGCTGTCGGCGCTGGGTGTCACTGTCGCGGCGTTGGCGGCCCACATGGGCGAGGCGGAGCAGGCGGCGGCGGCGAACGACGGCGCGTCTTTCCAGGCCCGCTCCAGCACCTGCGTATCGGACCCGCCGAACCCCAACGAGCGCAGGAACGGAATGTCCGGCCGCTCATGCGGCGGCAGCACGAACTGCGGTAGGCCCAGGTCCGCCAGCCGCTTCATCTTGTCGAGGCCCTGAAGCACCGCCGCCCGCGGGTTTGACGCCTCGCCGGCGTTCAGGCTGGAGGCGAGGTTGCCGGGGCTGAGGCCCGCATAGGAATGCGTCGGTCCGATCAGGCCGTCGGCGTTGGCTTCGACGGCGTAGGTCACGCCATCAATCCCTTGATCTCGTCCCGGATGTCCTTCACCGCCCCCGCTTCGAAACTGGCCACCGGATAGGCGCAGTAGTCGGCGGCGTAATACGCGCTCGGCCGGTGATTGCCGCTGGCGCCCAGCCCGCCGAAGGGCATGTCGCCCGCGGCGCCGGTGGTCGGGCGGTTGAAGTTGACCACCCCCGCGCGGATGCGGCGGATGAAGACATCCCAGTTGGCCGGATCGTCGCTGACCAAGCCTGCGGACAGGCCGTAGCGCGTGGCGTTGGCGGCCTCGATGGCGGCGTCGAAACTGGCGACCCGGGTCACCGACAGGAACGGCGCGAACATCTCCTCGTCAGGCACGTCCACGCCGGTGACGTCGATGATGGCGGGGCGGACGAAGGCGCCGGGCAGGTTGTCGACCGGTCCGGAGGCGCGGATCACCTTTGCTCCCATGTCGATGCGCTGTTGCAGGGCGGCCAGCGCGGCGGCGGCGGCCTTCTCGGAGATCAGCGGGCCGCCGTAGGGTTCGGTCGCGCCGTTCCACGGGCCGAAGGTCAGACGGTCGGACAGGGCGGCCACGGCCTGGACGATCGCATCGCCCTGCGCACCTTCCGGCACGATCAGGCGACGGGCGCAGCTGCACCGCTGGCCGGTGGTGATGAACGCCGACTGCACCACGATCCCGGCCACGGCCTCGGCGTCCGCCGCATCCCACACCACCAGCGGATTGTTGCCGCCCAGCTCCAGCGCCAGGATCACATGCGGGTCGTCGGCGAATTTGCGCCGGAAGTGCGCGCCCGCCGCGCCCGAGCCGGTGAACATCAGGGCGTCGATGGGCTGGTCCAGCAAGGCGGCGCCCACGTCGCGCCCGCCCTGGATCAGGTTGAACACGCCGGCGGGCAGCCCCGCCGCCTCGAAACATTCGGCCATCAGCTGGCCGGTCCAGGGGGTCTCCTCCGACGGCTTGAACACCACCGTGTCGCCGGCCAGCAGCGCCGGGACGATGTGGCCGTTGGGCAGGTGGCCCGGGAAGTTGAACGGTCCCAGCACCGCCGCCACGCCATGCGGGCGGTGACGCAGGGTGGCGTGACCGAAGGCGGTCTCGGCCGTGCGCTCGCCGGTGCGCTCGTCATAGGCGCGGATGGAGATGTCCACCTTGCCCGCCATGGAGCCCAGCTCGGCGGTGGTCTCCCACAGGGCCTTGCCGGTCTCGCGACTGATGGCCTCTGCGATCTCGGGCGCGCGGGCTTTCAGCACGGCCTGATAGCGTTTCACCGCCTCGATCCGCTCAGCGCGCGGCCGGTCGGCCCAGGCCGGGAAGGCGGCGCGGGCGGCGGCCACGGCGGCGGCCACCTCGGCGGGGGTGGCCTCCGCGCCCTCCCAGACGGTTTCGCCGGTGGCGGGGTTGATGGAGGTGAAACGGGCCATACTCGAACTCACGTCTTCACGCGGACGACATCGCCCGCCTTGACCTTCAGGGCGTCCGCCGTCTCGGCAGACAGCGTCGCGACGTCCCCCTCGATAGCCGTCTTCTGCCGCACCGCGCGGAAGGCCGAGACGCCGCCGGCCGAGATCAGCGAAACCAGCTCGGCCTCGACCTCGTCGGCCACCGCGACGGTCAGGGGACGGGCGTCGCGCACCGTGCGGATATTGTCGCGCCCGCACGACACCGTCGGCCCGCCGTCAAAGATGTCCACCAGCCCGTTGGGCCGGAAGCCCTCGCTCTCCAGCAACGCCATTGCCGGCACGCCCTGCGGATGGACCTTGCCGATCACGGCGCGGGCGGGCTCGGGCAGCAGGTCGATGTAGATGGGGTGGCGGGGCGCCAGGTCGACGATGAACTGTTTGTCGGTCGATCCCGTCATCATGTCCGCCTCGTCGAACGGCATGGGGAAGAATTTGTGCGCCACATGGTCCCAGAACGGGCAGGCGCCGTCGGGCGTGAACACGCCGCGCAGTTCGGCCAGCACGGTTTCGGCGAACAGGTCCGGCTGGGCCCCGATCAGCATGTAGCGCGACTGGCTGAGCAGCCGGCCCGCGCCGCCCTTCCTCCGATCGGCCTTGAGGAACAGGGAGCCGACCTCGGACCAGCCGGTGCACTCGTTGACCAGCACCAGGGTCTGCTGATCCAGCCGGATGCCCAGCGACGGCGACGACGAGGTGTTGTTGACGATCCGGAACGAGAAGAACGGCCGCTTCAGCCCCACCGCCGCCTTGACGCTGGCCACGCCGTCGACATCGCCGGTCTCGGTCTCCTCGAGCATCAGGGTGTACCAGCGCTCCTTGGGCGCAAGCACGCCCGCGAAGCTGTCGCGGCTGAGGTCCAGCCGCTCGGACAGGACATCGGGATCCTCGGCCAGACTGGTGAAGCCGGGACCGGACAGGATGGCCAGCTCGACCAGGGAGTCGAGATCGGCGGGCCCCGCGGGGCGGACGACCAGCATCTACATCGTCTCCACTATTCTTTCGTCATCCTCCGGCGCGAAGCGACCGGGGGAACCAGCGGCGCGCGAGAGCGCGACCTTGTCACGGACACACTGCCTGAGAGGATCGCCTTCGGCGCCGCTGGGTTGCCCGGTCAAGCCGGGCAATGACGAAAGATGAGACATCGTCAGATCGTCTCCATGCGCAACGACTTCAGCTTCATCGCGTCGATCTCGCCCGATGCAACCTTGCACAGGATCAGGGCGCTGAGGCGGGCGCGTTCGCCGAAGCTGGCGGGCCAGGCGTATTCCTGGTCCGAGTGGATGTCGCCGCCGACCACGCCGAGGGTGTCGATGTTGGGCAGGCCGGCGGCGTGCAGGTTGTTGCCCTCGCACACGCCGCCCGACGGCTTCCAGGCGATCGACTGCCCCAGCAGGGCGCCGGCGTCGCGCACGGCTTCGAACAGGGCGGTCTGGCTGGCGTCCATCGGCTTGGGCGGACGGGTCATGCCGCCGTGCAGATCCAGCGTCAGCCCCTCGAAGGGCGGCGTGGCGGCGATTTCCTTCAATGCATCCAATGTCCAGGCGGCGGCCTGCGCATCCGGCACACGGACGTTGAATCGAACCACGGCATTGTCGGCCACGACGTTCAGCGGCCCGCCGCCGGCGATCTTCGCCACGTTCACCGTCACGCCCTCGCGCCGGCCGTTCAGCCCATGCAGGGCGGCGGCGATGACGGCGGCGCCGGCGATGGCGTTCCTGCCCTCGTCGAAGGCGCGGCCCGCGTGCGCCGCCTTGCCTGTCACGATCAGGTGGAAGTTCCCGCTGCCCTTGCGGGCGCCGGCCAGCGTCCCGTCCGGCAGCGACGGCTCATAGGTCATGCCGATGTGGCCGCGCGCGCCCAGCCGGGCCAGCAGCGGCGCGGAGGCGGGCGAGCCGATCTCCTCGTCCGGCGACAGCAGCACGGTCCAGCCGACCAGGTCACTGGCCGGATGAAGCTCGAACGCCTCCAGCGCCGCCAGCATCACCGATATGCCGCCCTTCATGTCGGCGATCCCGGGACCGTTCAGGGCGCCGTCGGCGCGCGTCACGACCCGCTGGAAAGCGCTCTCGGCGGGAAAGACGGTGTCGTAGTGGCCGGTCAGGACGATCTGGATCGGCGCATCGGGCCGCGCGGCGATCTGCAAGGCGGCGGCATGGCTCTCGGCCCGCACCGAGCCGTCGTCGCCGACGGTGGTCGAATCCGTCGTTTCCAGCCTTTCGATCTCGGCCGGAAGGCGGCGCCCCTCGGCCTCCAGCAGGTCCAGGACCGTTTCCAGCCCCTCGCGGTTACGGCTGCCCGAGTTGATCGCCGCCCAGCCCACGGCGCGCTCAACAATGGCCGCTTCACGCGCGCCGACATGGTCGAGCACGGTCTGGTCGTGGGGTTGAATCCGCATGCGCGCGGACCCTAGCGGGACACGACGGAAAGGTGAAGGTCGGGCTTCGCGCAGAACGCGAGCTGGGCTAGAGTCGTCACGGGGATAGGGAGTTCGACATGAAATCCTGGCTGATTGCGCTCAATCCGCTGGCCAAGATCGACACCGTGGCGGAGGCCTTGACCGCCGCCCGGGCCAGTTCGGTCACCCTGTGGCTGTCGGGGGCCAAGTGGGTCGCGGCGGCGATCCTGATGATCGGGGACATGCCCCGCCTCAAGGCCGAGATGGCGACGGGCGCCAGTTCTCCCCTCCAGAATCTCGTCGGCGCCGGCATGACCGAGGCCATGGTCGGCATCACCGCCGCCATCGGCCTGTTCCAGGTCATTCTGGGCGTTGTGCATTGGCGGGCGCCCAACACCTTCATCCCGATCATCTTCCTGATTCTGTCCGTCTACGGCCTGGGCGGCGCCGTCTGGAATCAGGCCGTGGGCAACGCGGGTTCCGGCTGGCCGATGCTGCTGAGCTATTTCACCCTGGTGGTCGCCGTCCTGTTCCACTGGATCGGCCTGCGCGGCGCGGCACGTCTGGAAAAACTCCACCGCGTCCGCTGACGATTTCAGGCATTTCTTTCAATGGAGACCGACATGAGCGGCTGGATCAGCGCCATCAATCCCTTTTCCAATCCGACGACCGAGCCCCAGGCGCGCCGTGCGGCCCGAGCCAGCGCGCTGGCTATCGGCCTCGGCGTGCTGATGAGCGCTTGGGGCATCCTCTATATGACCACGTTCGGCCGGGAAGAGATTCAGGCCGCGATGGACGAAGCCATGTCCGCCTCTCCCGAGGCGGCCGGCATGGCGGGGATGATCGGCTCGGCCATGCTCGGCCTGACGGTGGCGATCCTCGTGATTCAGGCGATCCTCGGGCTGGTGCAGTGGTTCAAGCCGAACGTCGTCATTCCGATCATCTTCGTCATTCTGGTCATCTACGGCCTGGGATCGACGGGCCTCAGCCTGATGATGCGCGACCAGATGGAACTCAGCGCAGGCGCGCCGATGTGGCAGACTTGGCTGACCATGGGGGTCATGGTCGTTCAGCTGCTTCTGCACATCGCAGGCATCCGCGGGGCCTCGGCGCTGGGCAAGCTGCGTTCGAACTAGCGGTTCGGACGGCGGTCCGTGCGGCTGCCCGGCGGGCGACTTTCACGGCGCCAGCGGATCGACAGACTGGCCTCGCCCTGGCCGCCGAAGCGTGAGCTGACGGTCAGGTTGCGGCGCACCTGCCATTCGACGTTGACCGCCGCGCCGCTTTCGCCGCCGCCGATGATCTCCAGATAGACGTCGTCGGTGATGTAGCGCCCGCCGGCGACGGTAAGGCTGGACGCCTCGCCGCCGAACGACAGCCGGTCCAGCCCGGCCAGCTGGCGAAGGTTGCCGATGACGTCGAAGCCTCCGCCCCCCGCCAGCGAGGCCACGCCTGCCGCCAGCTGGGCCGCCTCAATCGGCGACAGCTGCGAGGCGGAGCGCCCGAACAGCACCTGGGACAGCACCTCGTCCGCGGGCAGGGCGGGGGTCGAGGTCAGCACGATCTCGGGCTTGGCCGCCGTGCCGGTGACGCGGATTGTGGCCGTCAGGGCCGGGTCGTCGCGCGTGGCGGACAGGTTCAGCCGGATCAGGCGCGGGTCGGTCGACAGGCTCACCGTGCCGCCGTCCTCGAATACAAAACGCTTGCCGGCGAACTCGTAGTCTCCGCCGACGACGCTGGCCGTGCCCGTCAGGGTGGGCTCGCTGATGTGGCCGCCCACGGTGGCGTCGACCGACATCTGGACGTTCAGGCCGCGTCCCACGACCCGCACATTCCCGCCGATGGAGCGAAGCTGGATGTCCAGCTTCATGTGCGGGCCTGAACGCCGCTCGACGATCTCCTCGGGATCGCCCCCGGGGCGGTTGATCTCGACCACATCCATGCGGACGATGCCGTTCGATCCCGGGACGGTCGCCTCAACCCGACCCTCGTCGATGTTCAGACGGCCGGTCAGGGTGATGTCGCCGGTCGCGCCCCGAGTCACGGTCACGGGGCCGGAAGCGCGCGCTTCGGCCAGGTCGTTGTCGATGATGCGGAAGCGCTGGAAGGCCAGTTCGAAGGTTGATGCGCTGCCGTCGCGCAGGCCGAGGCGGCCGTCGCCGCTCACCGCGCCGCCTGATCCGTCCGTAGCCGTGAACCGTTCGACGATGGCAATTTCGTCGTCGAAGCGGGCGTTCAGGATCATGTCTCCCAGCCGCAAGCCGCTGGCGGCGTGGCGGAATGATCCGTTTGTCAGATTCATTCGCCCGTTGAGGCGTGGCGCGTTGATCGACCCGCCGAGGGTCGCCTGGGCGTCCACCTGGCCCGCCAGCGAGCGGTCGCCGCCGAAGAACAGGTCCCAGATCGGCTGGATCTCGCCCTTGGCCGAAACCTCGCCCGACATCGGGCGGGTGCGCTCGATGGCCAGCATCAGCGGCGCGGCGCTGGCCACGACCGGCAGGGTGACATTGGCGTGGGCCTCCACCTGGCCGCTGCTGCGCGCGTCGGCCTCGATGCGCAGCTGATTGTCGACGAGGACGGCGTTCAGCGTGCCGTCCACGGCCAGGCCGTTCGGCGCGTCGATGCTGCGCACGTCGTTCAGCGTGACGTTGGCCGAGCCGGACAGGTCCGATCCCCGCCCGCGCAGGGCGATGCGGCCCGTGACCGAGCCGCGCAGGTCCGGGGCGAGGGTTTTGAGGTCCACGCTGGTCAGGTCGGCCCGCAGCAACGCCGCCTCCGAGTCCGAGCGCAGCTCGCCCAGCAGGATGCCGCCGCCGACGTTCATGTCCAGCCGCGCCACCCGCCCGTCGGCGGCGAAGGCGACCACGGCGGGCGTCCGGGTGGAGAAGGCGACCTCCCGCACCCGGCCCTCGCCGGTCAGGGTAACGGTCTGGGCCTGCTCCGTGCGCGCATAGATGCCGGATCCTTCGAAGTGGAGCGGCGTCGGCCCGCCCACGTCAGTGGTCAGATCGAAGGGCAGGCGCGCCAATGTCCCGCGTCCGTTCAGCTGCAGGGTGCGGATGACATAGGGCGAACCGGTTAGCCGCACATTGCTGCCCGTGACCTCCAGGATGGCGGACTCGTCGCCGGCGCCGTCGGTCAGGCGGATGCGCCCGTCGGCCTGGCCCGTCTTCAGGAAGGCGCCGGGCCGCGCGCGGAAGGTCAGGTCGGCGCTGGAGGGGAAGTTGTTCGACAGGGTGATGTCGCCGGATGCATCCAGCCCGCCCGCGTCCAGATCGACCTCCGTCAGCCGCAACCGGTCGCCGCCGAGGAAGAAATTCCCCACCGCCCGCGCCGGGCCGTAGTTGGAGCCCGCCGTCATCGAGACGCGCCCGTCGGACTCATCGACCCCGCGCCGGAAGCTCAGGATCAGGTCGGCGTTGGTGAGGATCAGCGGCCCCGCCGCCACCTTCTCGAACGCGGCCCGCAGATCGGCGCGTGGCTGGGCGAAGGTGCCGGTCAGGGCGCCGTTTCCGGTCATGGCGCCGTCGATGGCCAGGGGGCCGACGCCGAACGGTCCCTGGGCCGTCCACTCCAGCGCCAGCTTCATCTCGCCATCGCCCTCGATCAGCCCCTTGGTCGAGACATTGGCCGCCGCACCGGTCAGGACGCCGCGATCGACCTCCACCCGCCCGCCATTCAGCAGACCGGCAAGCTCAAGCCGGGGCCGCGGCCCCAGCAGCCGGTCCAGCTCGCCCCAGCCGGTCGCCAGATTGCGTCCGCGCCCGTCGAAGGTGATGCGCCAGGGCGCCGCCGGCCCCGCCGCGCTGGCCGTCACCGGCCCGCCGAAGGCCCCGCGCGCGCCCTTGTGCAGGCGTCCGGCGTCGGTGATCTCGACCCGTCCGCGGAAGTTAAGCGCGCCGTTCAGGCCGCGTGAGCCCGAGCCATCGATCCGCAGCGCCTGTCCCGAGGCCTCCACCCGCCGCAGCAGCAGGGCGCCGTCGATCATGCGGGTCAGCGTCACCTCGATGCGCGGCGCCGAACCGAGCAGGCCGCCGATCACTCCGGCGGTCGAACCGCCCGTGGCCCTTAGGTCGCCGTCGAAATCCATCCGACCCCGCGCGACGCGCAGGTCCAGAGGTCCGGCGATGCGGGCGGCGCGATAACTCATCAGGTCCGCGCCGTTCAGCGTCACGCCGCCCTTCAGCCGCCAGTTGTCCGCGTCGCCGGTGAAGGTCCCGACGTAGGACGCCGCGCCGGCCACCGGATGTCCGGCCAGCCGGCTGAGCGACGGCGTCGAGGCCTCCACCCGCACCCCGTCCGGCGCGCTGCGGTCGGTGATGCGGATCATGCCCTGGGCGCGCGAGGTGAAGTTTTCGGCGACGACGCGCCAGGCCACGCCGTGGAAATCCTTGCGATTCCTGTCTGGCACAGTGGCGAAGCCGAAGCGGGCGGTGCGGCCGATGCGGTCCACGAACGGCTCCAGAAGGTCCGAGCCGCTGAAGTCGATGCGGCCCGCCAGCCGCGATCCCGTCTCCGCGAACCGGCCCTTGACCGTCAGGGGGGTGAAGTCGCCGGTGCGCACCGTCGCATCCACGACCTCGCCGTTGATCAGCGCCGAGGCGAAGAACGGCCGGTCGGGCGAATAGCCCAGGGCTCCCGCCAGCGGCCCGCCCCGGGCCTCCTCGGCGCGCAGGTTCAGCCTCAGGTCGGGCAGGGCGGTCCCGAACGTCGCGGCCACCCGCAGGAAGTCGCCGGGCCGGTTCAGACTGTCGGCGCTGAGGCTGACACTCTTGCTGCCGCGGCGCGGGACGTCCGCCTCGCCGGCCAGGCGCCAGCGGCCGTATTCCTTGCTGAAGCCCTCCAGCAGCTCGACCTCCGCGGTCAGCTTGTCGATGTCGATGTCCAGCGGCATCGCGCCGGGCGGCTCGGTCGACGGCTCGACCAGCGGGCGGCGGATCAGTCGAATGCGGGCGGCGGAGATTTCAGTGGCGTGGAACCGCCGCAGCAGCAGGGGCCAGTAGCTCCAGTCCACATGGACGTCCGAGGCCTCCAGCCAGACGCCGTCCGCATCGGTGACCGTGACCCGGCGGATGCGAAAATCGTCCAGGATGTCGCCCGACACGCCCTCGACATTGATGCGGCCGTAGCGCCCCAGCTTCTTGCCGGCGACGAAGCTGGTGACCAGTTCGCGCCCCGGCCCGCTGAGCAGGTAGAAGCGGCCGCCCACCGCCGTGACCACCAGCAGAGCGATCAGGACCGCCGTGATGATGCCGCCGACGAAGGCGGCCAGCTGCAGGCGCGTACGCTTCTTCTTCGCCGCCTCCACGGGCGTGTCGATGTGTTCTTCGGGCGGGGCGGGATCTGTCAAAACGCCTGCCCGATGCTGACGTAGATCTGGAAGTCCGCGTCGCCGTCGCGCTTGTCCAGCGGCACGGCGATGTCGGCGCGGATGGGGCCGAAGGGAAGATTGTAGCGCACCCCGATCCCGGCGCCGTAGCGCAGGTTGCTGAAGTCCGGCGCCTCCTGGAAGCCGACCGCGCCCGCATCGACGAATCCCACGATGCCGAAGTTGCGGCCCAGGTCACGGCGCACCTCGACCGAGGCCTCGAACAGCGACAGGCCGCCGCGCGGCTTGTTGTTGGGCAGCCGTTCGCTGACGCCCTGGTATTCATAGCCGCGCACCGAGCCGCCGCCGCCGGAATAGAACAGACGGTCCGACGGCACGGTCAGCTCCGCGCCGCCCAGGATGGAGCCCAGCCGCGCGCGGCCCGCCAGAACGGTGCGGGCGTTGTCCTCGAGCGGCAGGTAGCCGGTGACCTGGCCCTCGACGCGGACGAAGACCACGCTGTCCTCGCCGGACACGGCTGTCGGCTGGACGCTGGCGGAGACGCGCCATCCCTTGGTCGGGTTCAGGGGGTCGTTGGACTCGTCGATATAGGCGCTGCCCCGTCCGGTCAGGATGACCAGATCGCGGTCGAAGCCGATCGGCAGCGACGTCAGGGGATCGAAGCGGTTCTCCGTGTACTGGCCCGCGTCCAGCCCGACGCCGTAGCTGAACCAGGAACTGCGGCCCATGCGCTGCTGCAGGTCCGCCGACAGGGTCAGCGCCGTGCGCAGATAGGCGTCCGTGTTTTCATCCACGACGGCCGCGGCCAGCTTCAGCGTCCGGCCGGCCCTGCGCCAGTGCGGCAGGCTGAGATCGACGCCCACTCGGCTGTCCACATCGGCGAGACGCGCCTCGTAGCGCAGGGTGTCGGCCCGGCCGAAGCGGTTGTAGTGGGTCCAGATGACGTCGAGGCCCGACCCCTCGGCGGTCGAGAAGGTGGCGCCGGCCTCCAGGATGCGGCGCGGCCGGTCGGTCAGGGTGACGATGACCGGGCGGCGGCCCTGGGCGTCGGTCTGATCCTGGGGGGCGAGGGCCACGCCGACCCCGTCATAGACGCCCGTCTCCAGCAGCCGCCGCTCCAGCTCGGCCACCTGTTCGGGGTCGTAACGGGCGCCCTCGGCCCAGGGGACGAGGTCGCCCACCCAGCGCGGATTGGTCGGTCCCTCGGTTTCGAGCCGCACCCCGTCCAGCAGCACCAGCCGGCCCGGATCGACATGATAGGTCGGCTGCACGCTGAAGGCCGCGTGATCCACCACCACCCGGCGCGGTTCGGCCCTGGCGTCGGCATAGCCCCTGCGGGACAGTCCCGCGACGATCCGGCCCTCGGCTGCGATCACGTCCACCGCCCGGCCCGGATCGCCCGGCGTCAGGCCGACCTCGCCGCGCACCGCCGTGTCGGTCGCGGCGTCCGGCCGGGTCTGCATCCACTCGACCTCGGCGGGGGCCAGGGTGAAGCGGCGTCCGACCGTGATGCTGACGATCGCCGTCGGCGTATCGTCGCCCTCGACGATGTCCTCGATCTCCGGCTGGTAGTAGCCCTCGGAGCGCAACAGGGCCTCGGCCGCCTCGGCCGCGCCCCTGGCGCGCCGCCGGGCCTCGAAGCGGTTGGCGGGCGGGCCATCCACCTCGCCGATGGCGCGCACCAGCTGTTCGCGCAGCGCATCATCGATGTCGCCGCGAATCACCGCGCGGGGATCCGCGACGGCCAGCCCGGCGCCCAGCACCCACAGCGCGGCCGTGGCCGTGAGGCCGGCCAGGAGGGGGACTGGGCGTAACGTCAAGCTCGGACCTTCGTCTGCGCCGCGAAGGCGCGCCGGTTCAGTAGAACAGGGTCTCGCTTTCCGGCTTCACCGTCTCTTCCGACGTCCGGCTTTCGGGCGGCAGGGTGGTGCTGTCGGCGGGCGGAGGCGGGGCGGTCGTCGGCGGCGGGGCCTCTTCGACCGGCGGAGCCACAGGCGCTTCCATCTGGGGCTCCAGGGTTTCCTCTGGCTCCGGCGCCGGGTCGCTGCATGCTCCGAGGGCGAGGGCGCCGAAGGCGGCGGCGAGGATCAGGCGTTTCATCGGTGGTCTCCCCGGAAAGTCGGCAGGCCAACGCCCGCCGACGGTTGCGCGTTCCATAGCCGTGATCCTGCGTCGGGTCAGCCCCGTCGGCAACCAATCCTTCGTCTTTCGCTGCGATATCGTCGATCAACGGAGGAGCGTGCATGACGACCACTGGCTATGCGCTGGTCGCCCAGATTCGATATCGGGAGCTGATCACCCGCATCGCGCTTGCGGCCTTCATCGGCGGGACGGCCTGGTTCATGGCGCCCTCGGTATGGCCCATCATCTGGTTCGGCGCCGTTCTGGTCAGTCAGGCCGTGGACTGGGCCGTGTTCCGTCCGCTGCGCCTGAAGCCCGATATGACCGTCGGCAAGGCCTATGGCATCATTTGCTGCATTACGGCCGCCCTGAACGTCGTCGTCTATTCGGCCATGACCGCCTATCTTTGGTTCAACGGCGGCGAGGTCGGACGCCTGTTCGCCATGGTCCAGGCTGCCGGCGGTCTGCTCCACGTCAGCCTGCACATGCACCATGTGCGCGCCCTGATGCTTTCGGCCGCCATTCCGCATGCGGCCTATTTCCTCGGCCTGCCGATCATCGAGGCCGCGATCGAGGGCAAGCCGCACCTGCTGCTGATCTCCATCGGCTGCATGCTGTATGTCACCCACCTGATCGTCGCCGTGCGCCAGAGCTCGCTGACCACCGAGGCCCTGCGCAGCGCCACCCGCGAGGCGGGCGCCCAGCGTCAGCGCGCCGAGATCGCCAGCGCCGCCAAATCCGACTTCCTGGCCGTCATCAGCCACGAAATCCGCACCCCCATGAACGCGGTCATCTCGGCCGCCAACCTGCTGCGGCGCACACGGCTGGACCGCGAGCAGCGCGAGCATGTGTCGATGCTGATGGACGCGGGCGACGTACTGATGGGCCTGCTGAACGACGTGCTCGACTTCTCCAAGATCGAGGCGGGCCGGATGCAGCTGGACCTCGCCGACGTGCATCTGCGCGACAAGCTGTCGTCGGTCAGCCGCCTGTGGCAGTCGAAGGCCCTGGCCAACGGCGTGCGCCTGAACGTCGAGATCGACCCGGCCGCGCCCGAGATCATCCGAACCGACCCCCTGCGGTTCCAGCAGATCCTGTTCAACCTGATCTCCAACGCGGTGAAGTTCACCTCCGCGGGCGAGATTCTGGTCGCCGCTGACTGGGACGAGGCGCGGCAGGTGCTGTCGGTTTCGGTCAGCGACACCGGCGTCGGCATTCCGGCTGACCGGTTGGTGAGCATCTTCGACAGCTTCGAACAGGCCGATGTGGGCACCACCCGCCGCTACGGCGGCACCGGCCTGGGCCTGGCCATCAGCCGCAAGCTGGCGGAACTGATGGGCGGAACCCTGACCGCGGCCAGCGTCGAGGGCGAAGGCTCGGTGTTCCAGGTCGACCTGCCGGTGCAGGCCACGCGAGCAGCCAGGCCTGCGCCCCAACCTGCGGATGACGTCGAGACGGTCGATGTCGCGAGCCTCGCCGGGCGTTCGATCCTGGCGGCCGAAGATCACGAGGTGAACCGGCGCATCCTCAGCCTGTTGCTTGAGCCGCACGGTTGCCGCCTGACCCTGGTCGAGAACGGAGCCGAGGCGGTCGAGGCGGCGGCGCTGGAGCCGTTCGACGCCATCCTGATGGACATGCAGATGCCGGTGATGGACGGGCTGGAGGCCGCGCGCCGCATCCGGCTGGACGGGATCAACACCGCGACGCCGGTCATCGCCCTGACCGCGAACGCCACCGACGTGCACCGCGCGGCCTGGGACGCCGTGGGCGTCCACGCCTTCCTGACCAAGCCGATCGACCCCACGCTCCTGAGCCAGACCCTCGCCGAGGCCTGCGCGGCCAAACAGCGGCTGCGCGACGCCGCCTGACCCTGCGGCGCCGAAACCCCGCGTCCGCCGAGAACGCGTCAGTTCCGGCCGCGTCGCCTTGACCCCCTGTCGCGGCGGACCTACCGTCCCGGTGACCGATCATTGGTTGGCGAGGGGAAGCTGTTCATGGCCGTGAAGATTCACCCATCCCTGCGGGCCATTGCCCTGGCGGCGCCGCTGGCGCTGGCTGGCATGGCGGGCGCGACGGCGGTTTCCGCCCAGGATTTCGAGGCCGTTCTGGCCGCGCCCGACGATGTCGAGTTGAACCTGGCCTTCGCCCGCGAACAGGCGCGTCAGGGCAACCTGTCCGTCGCCGCCTCGACGCTGGAGCGGCTGCTCATCAACGAACCCAACCGGCACTCGGTGCGGCTGTTCTATGCGGTGGTGCTGTATCGCCTCGGCGACCTGCAGAACGCCCGCGCCCAGCTGGACCAGCTTGAGACCGCGCCCCTGACGCCGCAGCAGCGGGCCGAGGCCAGCGCCTATTCCGGTCGCGTCGACGACGGCCTGGCCACCAGCTCGTTCTCGGGCAGTCTCGGCGTCGGCGTGGTCTATGAGGACAACGCCTCGGGGGCCTACTTCACCCAGTTCGACTTCTTCGGCGCGCCGCCGGAGGAGAGCGGAACCTCCAGCGAGGTGGCCCTGTCCCTGGAAGGCCGCACCAACATCGGCTCCAGCCGGATGTGGGAAGCCTTCGCCCGCACCCGCCTCGTGGACCGCTCCAACTTCGACGGCGCCGGCGTGGACTTCCAGCGTGGAGACCTCGAGGTCGGCCTGACCCGCACCACGCGCCTGACCGAAATGAACATGGCTGTCATCGCCAGGCAGGTCCGGCTGGAGGGCGAGCCCAATCTGACCGAGTTCGGCGGTCGCGCCGACTTCGGCTGGCGCTACACCAACGCCCTGACCGTCCGAGGCCATGTGGAGGCGGTGGATCAGGACTTCGAAGAGCCGCTGATCGACTTCCTGTCCTTCGTCCTCGGCGGCGACCGCGACGGCACGCGCTTCAACATCGGGGCCAGCGTCAACAACCGCTTCACGGCGCGCTCGTCGTTCGATCTCGGGGTGGACTACGAGGCCAAGGACGCAGACTACGCCCCCTTCGGCTACTCCGGGCCGCGTGTCTGGGGCGCCTTCGACCACCGCTTCGACAAGGGCGTCTATGTCACCGCGTCCGGCTCGATCCGCTGGGTGGAGTATGACGAGGAGGATCCGTTCTTCCTCGGCGTCGGCATCACCCGCGAGGACACCCGCGCCAACGCCCGGATCGCGGTTGGAGCCCCGCTCAGCGCCTTCACCGCCACCGGGGCCACGGGTGACTACCGTGAGGATGTCGTCCTTGAGGGCGCGCTCACCTACGGCAGCCGCGACTCCACCAGCCCGATCGCCGACTTCGACGGATGGGGCGCCGATCTGCGTCTCGTCTGGCGCTTCGGCGCGAACAACTGATCCGGGGAGATGCTTCAGATGAAAAACGTCAAGGTTCTCGTCCCCGTCCTCGCCGCCGGCGCCTTCATGATGCTGGCTCCGATGGCGGCCCAGGCCCAGGATTCGGTCGGCGTGAACGCCGCCATCCGCAACTCGGTCCAGACCCGCAACGGAACCAGCGGCGCGCTCCGCCCCGCCCAGCTGCGCGGCCAGGTCCGGCTCGGCGACCAGTTCGTCACCGGCGCCAACAGCCAGGTCCAGGTGCTGCTGCGCGACCGCTCGACCTTCACCGTCGGCTCCAACGCCCGCATGACCGTGGACCGCTTCGTGGTCGGGTCCGGCGGCGGCGCCTCGGTGGCGCGCGGCGCCTTCCGCTTCGCTTCAGGCCGTACAACGCGCGGCGGCTCCAACCGGGCGGTGAACACCCCTGTCGCCTCCATCGGCGTGCGCGGCACCATCGTTGACGGCGTCGTCGGCCCCGAGGTGCGCGCTGTCCTCGGCAACCAGCCCGGCGTGCCCGACTTCGGCGGCGACGACGAGACCGCGGTGCTGGTCGTTCTGCGCGGTCCCTCGGGCGACGCGCACACCTTCGACACCCCTGGAGGCGTCGATGTCGAGGGCGGCGGCAAGACCGTGGTGCTCGACCGTCCCGGTCAGGCGCTGATCATCACCGATCAGGGCGTGTTCGGCCCGTTCTTCCTGACCGACGACGCATCCGACCGCATCGCGGGCCTGCTGGTTCCGCCGCCGGCCGATGTGCCGGACGTGGGCGATTCCCAGGGCGAGTTCGGCGCGGCCATCGGCTCGGACGACGTCACCACCTTCGGCGTGCGCGACTGGCCGCTGGATCCGACCGACGGCGCCGCCGAACCGACCACCGAGCCGGAAGACACCGGCGGCCATGGCCCCGGCTGCGGTCCCTCCTGCAACATGCCGGGCGGGCCGGGCTGACCGTTCGCCTTCCAGGCGTGTTTTGCGGCTGAGCGGACGCCCCCGTTCGCCTTCCGGGTAACCGCGCTTTCGGAAGTTGGGCGGGGCGGCCAACAGTGTTAGTCTTCCGCAGGGGAGATGACGGCGGGAATGACGCTGTCGAAACGGGGGAAGTCCAGTGAGCGTAGCGCTCGCGATCAGACCGGGCGCCGGCCGTGGCGACGCAGCAGCGTCGACCGCCGGAAACCTGCATCCCGGCGTGATCCTGCTGGCGCTTCTGACCGTTATTTTGGTGCTGTTCGTCGCGCCCTTGGCCTCGGCCCAGGACCTGCGCGAAGGCGTGGCCACCTGCGCCGGCTCCACCTGCCATGGGCGTCAGGCGCCGGACGGCGCCGTCGTGCGCCAGAACGAGCTGGTGGTGTGGCAGGATCCGTCCAGCTCCGCCGGCGCCCACAGCCGCGCCTACCGCACCCTGGAAGGCGCCTGGGCCCAGCGCATCGCCGCCCGAATGGGCATCGGCCGCGCCTCGTCCGCCCCCGCCTGCCTCGGCTGCCACGCCGACGCTCCGGCGGTGCGCCGTGGCGGCCGGTACCAGATTTCCGACGGGGTCGGCTGCGAGACCTGTCACGGCTCGTCCGAGGGGTGGCTGGCCAGCCACGCCTCCGGCGCCGGCCACGCCGACAATGTGGCGCGCGGCATGAAGGCGCTGGACGATCCGCGCGTGCTCGCCTCCACCTGCCTCGACTGCCACCTGGGCAGCGAAAATCCCAACCAGTTCGTCAGCCACCGCATGATGAGCGCCGGCCACCCTCGTCTGACCTTCGAACTGGATCTGTTCAACGCCTTCCAGCGGCACCATGACGTCGACGCCGACTATCTGGCCCGCAAGTCCGCGCCCGGCGGCGCCAATCTGTGGGCCGTGGGCCAGGCCGTGGCGCTGGAGCGGTCGCTGACCCTGTTCAGCCGCGCCGACCGAGGCCAGGACGGCGTCTTCCCCGAGTTCTATTTCTTCGACTGCCACAGCTGCCACCGGCCCATCACCGACGATCCCAACCCGGCGGTGCGGTTCGAGGCCAATCCGGGGCGGCCGATCCCCTGGGGCATGCCGCCTTTCAACGATGAGAACATGATCCTGCTGAGCGCGGCGGCGCGCACCCTGTCGCCGGCGGCCGCCGACCGCTTCCAGGCCGACAGCCGCGCCTTCCACACCGCCCTGGCGAATGGCCGTGACAGCGCGGTGGCGGCGGCGCGGACCCTTGCGGCCTCGACCCGCAACCTGTCGAACCTGCTCGGCGCGCGCGGCTTCAGCCGGGGCGACACCCTGGCCATCCTGCGCTCGGTGCTCAGCGACGCCATCACCCCGCGCTACACCGATTATTCCGGCGGGGTTCAGGCGGTGATGGCGGTGGACACCCTGCTGGCCTCGCTCGCGTCGCAAGGCGCGATCTCGCAAAGCGAGGCCGCCGCCATGCGCCCCGACATCGAGGCTGCCTACCGCGCGGTGCGTGAACCCAACAGCTATCGCCCCGACGACTTCCGTCAGGCCATGCGCCGCATCGACGCCGCCGTGGAGCGCGCCACATGAGGCGTCTGCGCGCCATCGCCTGTCTCGTGGCCTCGGCCGCCCTCGTCCTCGCCGGCTGCGGCGGGGGGAGCGGCGGCTCGTCCGGCGGCGGGGGAGGCGGCGGCGGAGGTGGAGGCGGCGTGTCCGTCTATCCGGCCCTCGGCGCCCAGTCCCTGACCACCGCTGACGTGGAGGCCGTTCTGGGCCGCGCCGTCGCCGAGGCCACGGCCCGCGCCCGCCCTTCCGTGATCGCCGTCACCGACCGCGTCGGCAATGTGTTGGCCGTCTATTCCATGACCGGCGCGCCCTCGACCATGACGCTCAGGGCCGGACCGTCGGGCAATATCGACGTCCAGGGCGTGGTCGCGCCCGCCGCCGCCGGCGCCATCGCCAAGGCCGTGACAGGCGCCTATCTGTCCTCGGCCGGCAACGCGTTTTCGACCCGCACGGCCAGCATGATCGTGCAGCAACATTTCCCGCCCGCCCCGACGACGGTGGGACTGGAGAGCGGCCCCTTGTTCGGGGTGCAGTTCAGCCAGCTGCCCTGCTCGGACCTGTCGCGCCGCTTTGTCCCTGGCGGCGGGCCCACGGCCCTGGTCGGTCCCAAACGTTCGCCGCTCGGCCTCGCCGCCGATCCGGGCGGCTTTCCGCTCTACAAGAACGGCGTGCTGGTCGGCGGCGTCGGCGTCATGGCCGACGGCGACTACGGCTTCGACACCAATGTGCTCGACACCGACAACGACGCGGAGGAGTTCATTGCGCTCGCCGCCACGACGGGGCTCGACGCCGCCGTCGAGATCCGCGCCAACCGGATCACCGTGGACGGAACCAGCCTGCGCTACAGCGACGCCACCTCCGCCGGCTTTATCTCCAACCCCGCCGGCGCGCCGTCGGTGGCCGTCCTGCCGGTCGGAACGGGCGTCTACACCGCCGTCAACGGCTACTACTCCGGCGGCGGCGCCCTGACCGGGTCGGTCTTCGGGGCCGAGGCCTCGGGCGTGCGTCACGCCACCACCACCGAATACAGCGACCCCGACGCCTACATCCTGACCGACGGGTCCGGCGCACCGCGCTATCCGCCCACGGCAGGCGGAGACGCCGCCGACGTCGGCACGCCCCTGTCGGCCGCCGAGGTCCGCGCCCTGCTTGAGGACGCCTTCGCCGTCATGCGCCGCAGCCGGGCGCAGATCCGCAATCCGCTCGACAGCCGCGCCCAGGTCTCGATCTCGGTGGTCGACAGCCACGGGGCCATTCTCGGCGTCATCCGCTCGCCCGACGCGCCGGTGTTCGGCATCGATGTGTCGTTGCAGAAGGCGCGTACGGCGGCCTTCTTCAGCAATCCCGAGGCGGCTCAGGACCTTCTGGGCGACCCCAGCGCCGACGTGCGGTCCTTCGTCCCCGCGACCCGAACGTTCCTCAGCAATCCCACGGCCCTGACCGGCGCCACAGCGTTTTCGGCCCGCGCCATCGGCAATCTGTCGCGGCCCTATTTCCCCGACGGCGAGGTGGGACGCCCCAACGGCCCCCTGTCGCGGCCGATCACCCAGTGGAGCCCGCTGTCCACCGGCCTGCAGTCGGCGCTGATCCTTACCAACCTCGGCCAGCATCTGGCCCACGTCTCCAGCGGATCACCCGACACCCCCAACCGCTGCACCTCCATCCCCGATGCCCGCGCCGGCCTGAACCGGCTGCAGAACGGCATCCAGATCTTCCCCGGCGGCGTGCCGATCTATCGCGGCACGACCCTGATCGGCGGCATCGGCGTGTCCGGCGACGGCATCGACCAGGACGACATGATCAGCTTCCTGGGCCTCAACAACGCCGCGGTCCGCGTCGGCGGCTTCCGTCAGGCCGACGTCGCCATCCGCTCCGACCAGATCGTGGTGACCCAGCCGGGCGGCTCGACCCGCCTGCGCTATGTCAGCTGCCCGTTCGCGCCCTATCTCGACTCGTCCGCGAACAACGTCTGCCAGGGGCTCTAGCGGTGACGCGGGTGCGCAAGTCCCGCCTGCTGCTGGCCACGGCGCTGAGCTCGCTGTTCGCTACGGCCGCCTGGTCGCAGACCATGCCGCTGGCCGCCATCGAGATCGCCCGCGCGGCGCGTGAGGCGGCCCTGAACCCCGCCCTGCTGGAGGACCCCGTCGCCGCGCCGGCGCAGGGCGCGCCCGCCGCACCCCTGCCGGTCCTGCTCCTCGCGCTTCAGGACCCGCCGCCTCCACCGCAGGAACAGCCGCCGCCCGCGCCTCAGCCCCAGGCGCACGATCCGTTCGACTGGCTGCCCTGGCGGCGGCGCCCCGGTCGCGTCGAGACTTATCCCGATCCGGTGGTGCAGCGGAACGAGGGCGCAGTGCGCGCGCCGCCGCCCGAGGCCTTTCCCACCGACTTCCTGCCCATCCCCGACCGCTGGCGGCTGATCGAGGAGGTCGGCGTCCACGAGCGCTGGTTCGATCCCTATAACCAGAACACGCTGAAGGGCGACCGCCCGCTGTGGGGGTCGGACGACAGGTTCATCGCCGTCACCGCCATCTCCGACACGGTGATCGAGCCGCGCTCCTTCCCCATCCCGGTCGGCGTCCAGACGACGGAAAACCCCGGCAGCCTCGACGTCTTCGGCCGCGCCAACAGCCTGGTGGTGTCGCAAACCTTCGTCGCCGGCATCGCCTACATCCAGGGCTCGACCGCCTTCATGCCGCCCGAGATCGAGGCCCGCCTCGCGCTGGCGGCTAACATCTCCTACGTCGACGTGCCCGAACGACGGGTCCTGTCGGTGATCCCCAGCCGCGAGAGCGAGCGCGAGGACAGCTTCATCGGCGTGCAGGAAGCCTTCATCGACTACCACCTGCGCAACGTCTCGGCCCGCTACGACTTCGACTCGATCCGGGTGGGCATCCAGCCCTTCAACGCCGACTTCCGCGGCTTCCTGTTCCAGGACAACCAGCTGGGCGTGCGGCTGTTCGGCAACCGCGACAACAACCGCCTCCAGTATAATCTCGCCGCCTTCGCCCGGGTCGAAAAGGACACCAACTCGGGCCTCAACGACATCGGCCAGCCGATCCGCGACGACCAGGTCTTCATCGCCAACGTCTACCGCCAGGACTTCCTCGTCCCCGGCCTGACCTCGCAACTGACCCTGGTCTACAACCGCAACCGCGAGTCCGACGACATCCAGATCGACGACAACGGCTTCCCGGTGCGGCCGGCCCTGATCGGCGACCTCAGGCCCCGCGACTACGACGTCGTCTATGTCGGCTACAGCGCCGACGGCCGCTGGGGGCGGATGAACCTTTCGGCCACGACCTACGGCGCGTTCGGCGAGGACCGGAACAGCGTCTTCACCAGCCAGCCCGCCGACATCCGGGCCTTCTTCGCGGCCATCGAACCGTCGTTCGATCTCGACTGGATGCGCTTCCGGGGCTCGTTCCTCTACGCTTCGGGCGACAGCGACCCCTACGACGATGTCGAGGAAGGATTCGACGCCATCTTCGAGAACCCCCAGTTCGCCGGCGCCGACACCAGCTACTGGGTGCGCCAGACCATTCCCTTCGCCGGGGGCGGGCGGGCGATCTCGATCAACGGCAGGAACGGCGTCCTCAACACCCTGCGCTCGTCGAAGGAAGAGGGGCAGTCGAACTTCAACAACCCCGGCACGGTGCTGCTGGGCGTCGGCGCTGACTTCGACCTGACGCCGGAGCTGAAGGTGGTCGGCAATCTGAATCACATCTGGTTCGACGACACCTCGACGGTGCAGGTGCTGAGGAACGAGGGCTCGATCCCTACCGACCTGGGCTTCGACATCTCGGTGGGCGCCATCTGGCGGCCCTACATGACCCAGAACATCGTCCTGCGCGGCTCGGCGGCGGTGTTCGAGCCTGGCGAGGGCTTCGGCGACCTGTTCACGGATTCCAGACGGGACGACCGCTACTATTCCGTCCTGCTCAATGCGACACTGAGCTTCTAGGGGGATGCGGGGCATGTTCGGGGGAACGGTCAGGCGATGGGGGATGGGGGCGTTCGCGCTCCTGGCCGTCGTCGTGGCCGGCGTCCTGTCGGTCCAGACCGTCCGCGCCGAGGACGAGGAAACGCCGGTCCCACGCGTTTATCCGCACTTCCCGCCGGCCCCCGCCGAACAGACGCCCGAACAGGCCAGGGCCAAGAGCGTCGGCTGCATGAGCTGCCACACCGACACGGACTCGATGACGATGCACGTCTCGCCGGCGGTGGTGATTGGCTGCACCGACTGCCACGGCGGCGACGCCAATCCGGCCATCACGCCCAGCCTGTCGAAGGACGATCCGGCCTATGAGGCGGTGCGCGACCGCGCCCACGTCCTGCCCCGCTATCCCAAGAGCTGGCATTATCCCAGCTCGACCAATCCGGAGCGCAGCTACACCCTGCTGAACCGTGAGGCGCCGGAGTTCATCCGCTTCGTCAATCCGGGCGACTACCGCGTGGCGCGCCAGTCGTGCGGCGCCTGCCACATGGCGCTGATCGAGGCGAACGAGCGTTCGCTGATGGCCACCGGCGCCATGTTCTTCGGCGGGGCCAGCTACAACAACGGCATCCTGCCCTTCAAACGCTACATCATCGGCGAGGCCTATACGCCCGAGGGCGAGCCGGCGCGGCTGCTGTCGGCGGGCGATCCCCCGGGCACGGTGACGGCGGAGGAGGCGGCGCGCGGCGCCCTGCCGACCCTCTATCCTCTGCCGACCTGGCAGGTGACGCCGCCCGGCGACATCTTCCGCGTGTTCGAGCGCGGCGGGCGCAACATCAACACCCAGTTCCCCGAGATCGGCCTGCCCAACTCAACCGGCCTGACCCAGCGTCTGGAGGAGCCCGGCCGTCCCGACATCCGCCAGTCGAACCGGGGGCCCGGCACCGGCCTGCGCATCGCCGTGCCGGTGCTGAACATCCACAAGACGCGCCTGAACGACCCCTACACCTGGTTCATGGGCACCAATGACCAGCCGGGCGACTACCGCTCCTCGGGCTGTTCGTCCTGTCACATCATCTACGCCAACGACCGCGAGCCGCGGCACAGCCTGGGCTATTCGCAGCACGGCCGCGACGGCCAGAGCGCGACGGTCGATCCGACCATCAGCCGCGAGGAATCCGGCCACCCGATCAAGCACGTCTTCAGCCGCGCCATCCCGACGTCCCAGTGCATGAACTGCCACATGCACCAGCCGAACATGTTCCTGAACTCCTACCTCGGCTACACCATGTGGGACTACGAGTCCGACGCCCCGTCGATGTGGCCGGCCGAGCAGAAATACCCGACGGCGGAGGAGGTCCGCGAGGTCAACGAGCGCAACCCGGAGGGCGCCGCTCCCTATGGCCTGTGGTCGGACCTCGACTTCATGCGCGATGTCTACGACCTGAACCCGACGCTGCGCGACACCCAGTTCGCCGACTATCACGGTCACGGCTGGAACTTCCGTGGCGTGTTCAAGCGCGACCGCCGCGGCAACTTGCTGGACGCCGAAGGGAACATCGTCGATCCCGACGATCCCGAGAAATGGCGTCGCGAGGGCGAGCCCGAGTTCGTCCCGCCGGGGACCAATCCGGGCAAGACTGTCCACATGATGGACATCCACGCCGAGAAGGGGATGCAGTGCGCCGACTGTCACTTCTCGCAGGACAGCCACGGCTCCGGCCTGATCATGGGCGAGGTCGCGGCGGCCGTTGAGATCGGCTGCAAGGACTGCCACGGCACCAGCCGGGCGTTGCCGACCCTGCGCACTTCCGGCCCCGCCGCGCCGCCGACGGGCACCGACCTGACCCTGCTGCGCAACCCGGATGGCCAGCGCCGGTTCGAGTGGCTGGAGCGGGACGGCCGCCGCGTGCTGATCCAGCGCTCCATCGTCGATCCGACGCTGGAATGGCAGGTGTCGCTG
Source organism: Pseudomonadota bacterium (assembly GCA_040385285.1). GTDB lineage: Bacteria > Pseudomonadota > Alphaproteobacteria > Caulobacterales > Caulobacteraceae > Brevundimonas. The sequence continues at coordinate 18,937 of JAZKHQ010000027.1, read as the reverse complement.
GTCGCCGACGTGGTCGACCGCGCAAGCCCGAACTTCAACCCGCGCGCCGCCCGCGCCAAGCAGATGTCGCGCCCCGGAACCGGCGTGCCCTCCATGGCCTGGGGCCCCGGCGTCGCGACCGAAAACCTCGCCCACAACGACGAGGAGATGGCTTGCTTCACCTGCCACACCTCCTGGACCCCGTCGTGCGGCGGCTGTCACCTGCCGGTCGAGGCCAACTGGATGACGGAGAGCCACCGCGCCGAGGGCGGCACGGCGCGCAACTTCGCTACCTACAACCCCCAGGTCGCCCGCGACGACATGTTCCAGCTGGGCCGGCACCAGACGACCAAGGGCGGCATCATCGCGCCCATGCGGTCGTCGTCGGCGCTGGTCCTGTCCTCGACCAACATCAACCGCGAACGCATCTATGTGCAGCAGCCGCCGATCGCGGCGTCCGGCTTCTCCAGCCAGGCCTTCGCCCCGCACTTCCCGCACACGGTGCGCAAGACCGAGACCAAGACCTGCACCGACTGTCACGTGTCGGAGGCCGAGGACAACAACGCCATCATGGCCCAGTTGCTGCTGCTGGGGACCAACACCGTCAACTTCATCGGCCTGCATGCCTGGGTCGGGTTGCAGGAAGGCTTCGACGCCATCCGCGTGACGGAGTGGGGCGAGCCCCAGGCGGTGTTCGGCTCCTATCTCCAGCGCTACGCCTATCCCGACTACTACCGCATGCACGTCGAGCGGAACGGGCGCGAGCTCAAGGACTGGACGCGCGGCGCGACGTTCGATGGCGCCGGCTCGGGCGAGACCCGACCGCTGGAAGAGATCGCCAACACCCACCAGCAAACGGACGGCGCGGCCCAATGCCTGCAGCTGCGCGGGGAGTACATGTTCGTGGCCGAGGGGACCGGCGGTTTCCGCGTCTATGACGTCGCCAACATCGGCAACAAGGGCGTGTCGGAACGCATCGTCACCGCGCCCTTCTCGCCGCTGGGCCACGACACCCATGTGGCGTCGAAGAACGCCACCTGCATGGCCCTGCCGACCAACCAGCCCATCGCGCCGACCCGCAACACCGAGCGGATGCGGACCGAGAACCTGGAACAGGCCTTCCACCCCATCTACCACTACGCTGTCATCACCGACGCGGAGGAGGGGCTGATCCTCGTCAACGTCGACACCCTGGCCGATGGCGATCCGCGCAACAACCGCCTGAGCCGCGCCGTCACCTGGAATGCCGGCGGCGTTCTGCGCGGCGCCCGGCACATCACCCTGGCGGGTTCCTACGCCTACATCGCCGCCGACGCCGGGCTGGTGGTGGTCGATCTCGACGACCCGCTGCACCCGCGCCATGTGACGACGGTGCCGCTGACGGACGTGCGCGCCTCGGCGATTCAGTTCCGCTATCTGTTCGTGACGGATGCGAGCGGCGTCCGCGTGCTCGACGCCACCGACATGGCCCATCCCACGGTGGTCGAGGGTGCGCAGGTGCCGCTGGCCGACGCGCGCAGGCTCTACGTCGCCCGGACGTATCTGTATGTCGCCGCCAAGGGGCAGGGGCTGGCCATCATCGACGTGGAGCGTCCGCGACAGCCCCGCCTGTTCCAGACCGTTACCTTTGACGGCCAGTTGAACGACGCCGAGGACGTGATCGTCGGGTCCACCAACGCCAGCCTGTTCGCCTATGTCGCCGATGGCCGCAACGGCCTGAAGGTGATCCAGCTGACCAGTCCTGACAGCCAGCGGAATTTCTACGGCTTCTCGCCCGAACCTCGCCCCGAGCTGATCGCCTGGGCCCGTACCCGTTCGCCGGCGTTGGCCCTGTCCAAGGGCCTCGACCGCGACCGCGCCGTGGACGAAACCGGCCACCAGATCGCCGTCACCGGCCGCCTCGGCTCGCGCCCGTTCAACCGTCCGGAGATGGAGCGCATGTTCCGCGGGCCCGACGGCGCGGTGTTCCGGGTGACGGACGATGTCCGCATGGACGACTGGATCGCCGGCCGCTGAGGCGGACTAGTGGTGCTCCCCGCCGCCGCCGGACCCCTGCGCCCGCTCGTGGGCCAGGTGCTTCATGAAGCCCTGCATCTTGGGCGTATAGCGAGCCAGGATCTTGTACTTCATCTGCTCGTCGGTGTCGGAGTAGTGGCTGACCAGCGTCTTGCCGGTCCAGCGGTGGACGCCGAATCCGGGCGGCCCGGCCACGATCATCGGCCGCTCGTCCGGCTGCTCCAGATCCATGGTCCCAAGGTCGAGGCACACCTGCGGCTGGGTTGACGGGCAGACCCGCACGGTCGTCCCGGCGAAGGCCGAAATGATCACCCGGTGCACATGGCCGGCGATGGCGCCGATGACCTGCGGATGGCGTGACACCACGTCGCCCAGCCGCTTGGCCCAGGCTTCGTCCGGGCCGATGTTCATCCACTCCACGCCGGTGTCGAACGGCGGGTGGTGCAGGGCCAGCAGGGTCGGCTTGTCCGGCTGCTCCGCCAGCCGCGCCTCCAGCCACCCAGCCCGCGTCTCGCAGAAGCCGCCCCCATGCCGCCCGTCCTGCAGCGTGTCGAGCACCAGGATGCGCAGCGGATAATCCTCGATCGCATACTGGATGAAACCGTCCGCCGTCGGCGTGCCGGGGAACAGCGACAGGAAGGCGTCCCGCTTGTCGTGGTTGCCCATCAGGTAGAAGACCGGCATCGGCAGCCGCGCCATGTAGCGCTTCAGTCGCTTGTAGGACGCCAGGTCGCCGTGGTCCGACAGGTCGCCGGTGGCCAGCACGATGTCCGGACGCGGCTTCAGCGTCAGCAGGGCGTCGACGGTCTTCTTCAACCGTTTGGCGTTGTCCTCGAACCCGCCGCCTTTCGAGAAGCCGAGGTGGATGTCGGTGATCTGGGCGATCAGCATCGGGGCGTCTCCCTCACTTCTCGGTGGCTTCGAAGACGCCGTCCCAGTCGGGGCCGGGCGACGTCTCGCGGAAGCGGGCGATGCGGGTTTCGTAAAGGGCGGCCAGCTTGTCGATCCCGAACGGCTCGCCGGCCTTTTTCGCCTTGGCCAGCGCCGCCGATGCCGAGTCCCAGTCCTGGGCGCGATAGGCCGTCAGCATGGCCGCGAACGCATCCTTCAGCGCCACGAACCCGTCGTCCGACGTGTCTTCGGGACTGCCCAGCAGGGCGTGGATCCGTTCCGGCGCGTCGCGGCCGACCACGCGAACGCTGTCGACCTCGATCACCGCGAACTCGGGGATGTTCTCGGCCAGCTTGTTTCCCATCAGGATCGGCACGCCATAGACCTTGGTCAGGCCCTCCAGCCGCGAGGCCAGGTTCACGGCATCCCCGATCAGCGAATACGACAGCCGCCGCTTCGATCCCATGTTGCCGACGCAGCAGCGTCCGGCGTTCAGGCCGATGCCGATGGTCACCTCGCCCGGCCACGGCCCCACCAGTCCGTTCTGGCGAGCGTTCAGCTCCTGCATCGCGCGGATCATGTCGAGCGCGGAATGGGCGGCGTTGGCGTACTGGTCCGGGTCGTCCAGCGGCGCGTTCCAGAAGGCCAGGATCGCGTCGCCGATATACTTGTCCAGCGTCGCCTTCCGCGCCAGCAACGCGTCGGTCAGGGGCGTCAACAGCTCGATCAGGAAGGCGATCAGCTGCTGCGGCGCCATCTTCTCCGAGATGCGCGAGAAGCTGCGGATGTCCGAGAACATCACCGTCATGTCGCGCTCCTCGCCGCCCAGCTCCAGCTGGCCGGGGTCGGCGGCGATGCGGTCGACCAGTTCGGGCGACAGGTATTTGTCGAAGGCGTCGTGGATGTAGGCGCGGCTCTTCTCCTCGCGCCAGAACGACCAGGACGTCACCGCCGTATAGACCCCCGCCACCGTCAGCACCGGGATCGTGGGCTCCAGCAGCAGTCCGGCGTAGCGGAAGGCGAACCAGCTGGCCGCCAGCATGGCGATCAGAGCCACGGCCGCCACGACGCCGTTCCGCACGGCGCCGAGCGTCGGCCCCAGGAACGACAGGCTGAGGCCCAGCACCACCAGCAGGATGCGCTCCAGCCCCAGCGCCCAGTCGGGCCGCGACAGGAACTTGCCCAGGATCATCTGTTCAGCGGCCTGGGCATGGACGTTGACCCCCAGTTCAACCTCGCGCACCGGGGTCGCGATCAGGTCGCGCAGACCCACGGCGCCGGCGCCGACAAAGACGATCTGGCCCTCGAACAGCCGCCGCATCTCCTCCGGCGGCAGGTCGCCGGTCAGGATGCGCCACGCCGGGACGGTGCGCCAGGGCACGTCCCGGGTGTAGTGCATCCACAGTTCGCCGCTGTGGGTCGTTGGGACCTCGAACTCGCCCGTCTTGACCGCCAGCACGGTGATCAGACCCGCCGATGTCTCTCCTGACCCGTCACTGCTGCGGACCATGATGGAGCCGGCGCCCTGGGCCACCCGCAGGGCCTCCAGCGACAGGGACGGGAGGATGCGGTCGTCGATCCGGGCCAGCAGGGGCGCGGCGCGAATGATTCCGTCGCCGCCGGGCTGGATGCTGACGAAGCCCGCGCCCGGCGCGCGCCCGGCGATGACCGGCAGGGTCGGAATGGAACCCGAGAAGGCGGGCAGGGCGTCCAGCGGCGGGGTGCCCGACACCACGACGCCCGCGGCCTCGACGGGGCGGGCGTTGTTCTTCTCCCGCGTCAGGAAATAGCCGGCCACGGTCGGCGTCGTCGCCATGACGTCGCCGAAGATCTTGTCGTGGTCGGGCAGGGCGGCGATCTCGGCGAAATCGCCGGTGGCCGCCGGGTTCTGGCGCAGGATTTCAACCACGCGCGCGGGCGATGTGCGGTCAGGCTCGGAATAGACCACGTCATAGGCGATGACGGCGGCGCCCGCATCGGCCAGCCTCTGGGTCAGGTCGGCTGTCTGGGTGCGCGGCCACGGCCACTGACCCAGGCGGCGGATGGTCTCGTCGTCGATATCCACGACCCGCACGCCCGCGTCCTCGTACGGGCGCGGCCACATCCGCTGATAGGAATCGAACACGACGTTGCCCAGCGTGGTCAGGACAGACGGCTGCAGCACATGGATAAACAGGACCAGCAGGGTCACGACCAGCCCCGGCACGGCGGCCATGAAGGCGTTGCCGCGCCCCTTGCGAGGCTCGCCCTTGGCGGTCTTGCCGCCGAATGGTCCCCAGCCCCTGGCCATGCGGCCCTTCCCCCCGTGCAGTCTTAACCCTAGTCCCCGAAAAACCGTCCGCAACCGGAATCAGCGAACGGGAGTCTTCGATCCTCGCCGTCCAGTTACGCGCCCGCGCCGCGCCGGGACGCGGTCGTCCATGATCGACGGCTCGCGCCGCCCGCCGGGTGCCACGGGAACCGGCCGCGCCGGCGCGTGATAGCTGTGGCAGGTTGAACAGTTGGCGGGCGCTGAAACCGTCGTCGGCGTCGCCGGCTTGCCGTGGCAGGTCTGGCATGTCGCCAGCCGGGGCAGCATCACGTCCCGCGCATCGCTGGACTGCTCGGCTGCATGGCAGGTCCCGCAGTTCGGCTGGCCGTTGCGGTCCAGCCGGTGCTCCTTGGTCCGGTGATCGAATGCCCCGCGCGTCAGCCAGGCGTCGGCCAGATGCACCGCGCCTATGGCGTAACCCTGGTCGCCGCTCGAAACCGTATGGCAGTCATAGCAGGAGCCGCCGGGCGAGAAGGCCCCGCGCATCCGCTGCACCGCGCTGAGGCCGCCCGTCGCCCGCGCGGCGGTGCGGGCGGGGGCCGCGTCCCCGGGACGGCGGCGCGGCGTCTGGCCCCTCGCGCCCGTCACCGGCGGCCCGCTGGACGACAGGAACGACACCAGCCGGTTCACATCGCCGTGCGGCATCTGGCGGATCCCGCCCGCCGTGGCGAAGCCCAGCGAGTGGCAGGACGAACAGGTGCTCTCCATCTCGACCGGCTTGAACCCGGCGCCGTTCGGCGTGGCGACGTGACAGGAGGCGCAGTCCAGCCCGCCGCCCGCACCCGCCTTGCCCAGGGTCTGGGCCATCCGGCTGACGCTGCCGCCTGACAGGTGCAGCGCGTGGGGGAAGGTCAGGCCGTTGTTCTCGCGCGGATGCGCCGCCATGGACACCCGTCGCACCTGCAAGGGCGCCGCCGACATCGTGATGCGCGGCGTCAGCTCCGGGTGGCGCGGCCAGCTCGGCGCGTTCCGCAGCGTCGTGTCCTTCAGCCGCTGGTCCAGATCGGTGTGACAGCCGGTGCAGGTCTCGGTCTCCTGCAGCGTCGGCTTCGCCTGCGCCGGATCGACCAGCGGATTGCCGACGTGCTCGACATGACAGGTCTCGCAGTTCTGCTCCGGCCGGTTGAAGGTCTTGCGGGCGAAGGCGATGACCTGCGAGCCCCAGTTCCGGGGCGGCGGCGTGGCCCACATCAGCCGGCTGGGCGGCGCATGGTCGGCGATCAGGGAGGGATCTTCGGCGCTTCCGCCCGCCCGCACCCGGGCATTGGTCCGTTGCAGCATCGCCGGGGTCTGGGCGCCCGAATGGCAGGCCTTGCAGCTCTCGTCGCGCACCGACACGAACGCCTGCTGGTGGCAGGCCTGGCAGTCGTCCTCGAGGAAGGCGTGGGCCTTCGACAGCGGCCCCGACGACCACTGGGCGTCCACGTCGATCTTCGGATGCGGCATGGCGCTGTCGAACACGCCGATGGCGAACAGCACCGGGACGATCAGGCACAGCAGGGCGATGGTCGCGAACCCGGCCCAGGCCAGCCGCCGCTTGCTCAGGATCTGGCGCTTCGGCGCAAAGCCGGTCGCATCCGCGTCCGGCTCGCCATGATGGTCCGCCTCGGGCTCGAGCTTCGTCAGGGTCAGGACGATATTGCCCGCATCGCCCCCGATCGCCAGCCGGTGGTCGCCGAAGGTCAGCACCGCGTTGTCCGACGGCTTCACCGTCGCCGAATGGACGAACTTGCCGTCCACGCCGAACGGCTGGTCGCCCGCGGCGTCAATCCGCACCTTGCCGCCGTCCAGCGACAGGGTCGCGTGGTGCAGACTGACCGCCAGATCGGCGATGCGGACCTCGCAGTCGGCGCCCCGGCCGATGCGCACCGCGCCGTCGGCCAGTTCGCGCTCGCGCACGATCTCGCCGCCCGTGGCCCGCTTGCTGATCTGGCGAAGAACGATGCTCATCCGCCCCTCACCAGTAGATGAAGACGCTGACGATGTGCGCGGTCAGCGCCATCAACAGGGCAATGGAGGCGGGGACGTGGACGCCCAGCCAGACGCTGAGCAACGCCCGCGTCTGCACGTGGCGGCGCAGTTGCAGCAGCGCCTCGGACTTACGGTCCAGCAACGGCCCGACAGCATCCAGCGCCACGCGTTCGGCCTCGGTGGCGTTGCGCGAGAGGCCGTTCAGCTTCGCGATCGCCCGCCGTGTGCCGCAGTCGCCGGGCCGGGTGTTCAGCCGCCGCCAGAAGCCCCCGCCGATGCGGCTTTCCTCGATGGACAGGTTCACCGCCGCCGCCTGGGCCTGGTTCAGCGGCTGGGCCGCGTCATTCAACTGCCGGTCCAGCGACTTGATCGCCTCGACCATCTGCTTCTGCGTCGTCTCGCGTCGATTCGAGCTCAGCCGGCGGGGCAGCACTGCATAGACGAAGATTCCGTACAGGCCCGACAGCACGACCAGCATCATCAGGGCGTATGCCAGGGTGTGGACGTTCCAGCCGAACTGGAAACCCGTGTGCAGGGTCGCGATCACTGTCAGCGCCAGCCCCAGATAGACATGCGCCGACACCCAGGCCTTCAGCGACCAGTTGCCGTTGGTGATGGCCCGCTTGCGGATGCCCAGGAAGGTCAGCCAGACGATCAGCCCGGCTCCGATGGTCCCCATCGTATAGCCGTACCAGGTGCCGCCGTTCGGCCGCGGCTGCACGTCGGCGAACACGTACCCGACCACCGCCACGACGCTGAGCAGCAGAGCGATCCACGCCCATTTGAATCCCGCATGGCGCAGGAAGCCCACGTGGACGGCGGCGTCAGACCTCTGACCTTTGCGGGGCGCGTTGGCCATCAGCGCTCCCTCAGCCGCGTGACGGTCAGGAAGTTCTCCGGCGATACCCGGATGGCCGCACCGGTGGGGCAGGCGCGGACGCAGGCAGGCCCGCCGTCCTTGCCGGCGCACATGTCGCACTTGATGGCGACCTTGGGCTTTTCGCCGTGCTTCTTCTTGGCCGCCTTCTTCCAGGCGTCGTCAGGCTCGCCCGGCCCCGGACCGGCCCCGAACAGTAGCCACGGCAGCAGGCCGGGCCGGTTCGGCGGCGGCGAGTCCATGCGGATCACGCCGTAGGGGCAGTAACGCTGGCAGTTGCCGCAGCCGATGCAGCTTTCGTCGATCGAGACCTCGCCGTCCGGCCCGCGCCGGATCGCGTTCGGCGGGCAATCGGTCATGCAGTAGGGATGCTCGCAATGCCGGCACGAGGTCGGCACGTGCAGGTGGGCGTAGGTCCGCCCCGCCTCGCGGTCCAGCCGCGACAGGCCGTCGTGCACGTCGGCGCAGGCCTTCTCGCAGTTGTCGCAGCCGACGCACAGGGTCTCGTCGATCAGCAGCACGTCGGTCGCCTCGCCGATGCCCTGATCGACCAGGAAGTCGGCGACGGAGGAATACATGTCCACCACGCCCGAGAACCGGTCCTTCTGGTCCTCGATGTAGCTGTTGATCTGGCGCCGCGCTGTCATGTCGGCGCGCATCTTGGCTTCCAGCTCGGGCTTGCGGGCCAGCAGCTTCCTGAACAGGTCTCCGTCCAGCCGCACCACCTCGGACCGGATCGCGGCGCGCACGGTGGCGCTGCGCCGTCCCCCGTCGATCAGCGCCATCTCGCCCACGTAGGATCCCGCCGGGATGTAGGACAGGAACACCGGCTTCCCGCCGATCATCTTCTCCACCACCATCGAGCCCGAGCGGATGATGTAGATGTCGTAGCCGTCCTCGCCCTCGGTGATGATCGGATCGTCGGGCTTGATCGAGGTCAGCTGCGCGCTGGCCAGCACCTCGGCCACGTCGTCGCGGGTCAGGCCCGAGCCGAAGATCTGCAACAGTTGGCGCTCGGTGGTGATGCGGTTGACAGTGTCGCGCGCCTCCTTGTTCTGGGCCATCAGCCGCAGCGCGGCCTTGCGCGGGATCTCCAGCAGGATCGCCGGCTCCGCCGCCCGGATCGTCGCCCCACGACGGCGGCCTGAGATCAGCCCGACCTCGCCGAAGATCGAACCGGTCCCGATCGGCACGGTGATCGACTTGTTCTTGGGGTTGATCTCGACCTTCACCGAGCCGTCGGCGATGCCGAACATCGACGATCCGATGGAGTTTTTCTGGAACACGATCTCGTCGGTCTTGCAGGCCCGGACCTCGGAATCGAGCAGGAACTCGCGCATCTGCAGCGGCGACAGCCCGCGCAGGATCTCGATCCGCGTGCGCAGGAACTCCAGCCACTCGGTCACCGGCCGGTTCCCCGGCAGACCCTTCAGCTTGGCCTCCAGGATCGGCTCGTCGGCGGGCTTCAGCGCGGCGTTGCCGGCGATGAACTCCACCACGTCATAGCCCTGGTTCATGCAGTGCTTGATCAGCGGATAGCCGGCCAGCGCCCCGACCACATAGATGCCGGGAGTCGTGCTTTCGAACGTCTCGGTCAGGCGGGGGAAGGCCTCGCGGTCCTCGCTGGTGAACTGCACCCCCATGGCCTCGACCTGCTTGCGCGGCGGGGCCGAGCCCATGCGGGCGATGATCCGGTCGCAACGGATCGTGGTCGGCCCCTCCGGCGTGTCGATGGTGATGAAGCCCGGCTCCACCGAGGCCGGCGACGACCCGGCCAGCACGGTGATCCGGCCCGCGTCGCGCGCATCCATCAGCGCCTTGACGTTGGCCTCCTTTGCCCGGGCGAAGTCCATGCCCTTGTTCAGCAGGGTGACGACGTTGCCCTGCGCCGCGTCGGCGATCAGGCCCAGCGCGTTCTCGATCCCCGCGTCCCCGCCGCCCACGACGGTGATGTGCTCGTCGACATATTCGGTCGGGTCATCGAGGCTGTACTGGACATGGGGCAGGTCGCCGCCCGGCACGGTCAGGCGGTTGGGGTTGCCCTGGGTGCCGATGCCCAGGATCACCGTCTCGGCGTGGATCACCTCGCCGTTGGTCAGGGTGATGGTGAAATCGCCCTTCTGGCCCGTGATAGACGCCGCCTCGGCGTTGTAGCGGACGTTGACCTTCGCCTTGACCGTCTGCTCGTTCCAGCGGTCGAGGATGGTCTCGCGCTTGCCGGCCTCGAAATCCACGTCGGACCGCAGCACCAGCTGCGTCGGCGTGGCCATGATGTGCTTGCCGCGCTGGTATTTGAAGATGGTGTCCGACAGCCGGTCGGTCTTTTCCAGCAGGACGTGATCCATCCCCCGGGCGGCCGCATGGGCCGCCGCGCTCAGGCCCGCCGGGCCGGAGCCCAGGATGGCGACCTTGTGGACCACCCCCGTGGTTCCCCCTTGCCGGTCATCACGCTCCCCGCGCGACGTTTCGGCGACTTTACCATTAGCCGTCGCCACGGGTAAGGAATACCCCACAAGCGGGAGCCCTATAATTCAATGATCGCGGAAGTCGGGCATCTGGCCCTCATCCTGGCTTTCGTCCTGGCGTTGGTGCAGTCAGGCGTCCTGTTCTTCGGCGCCTGGCGCGGCGACGGCGCCCTGATGGCCATGGGCCGCATGGCGGCCGTTCTGCAGCTGGTCTTCGTGGCCGCCGCCTTCGGCTGCATCGCCTGGGGCTACGCCACGCTCGATTTCTCGATGCTGCTGGTCGCCAGCCACTCCAACACCGCCCAGCCTCTGGCCTACCGCATCGCCGCCACCTGGGGCAGCCACGAGGGCTCCATGGTCCTGTGGACCCTGATCCTGGCCCTGCACGGCGGGGCGCTGGCCCTGTTCGGCCGGGCGTTGCGCGAGACCTTCCTGTCGCGGGTGCTTGCCGTTCAGGGGATGCTCGGCGCGGCCTTCCTCGGCTTTTCGCTGTTCACCTCAAACCCGTTCGAGCGGCTGATCCCGGCGGCGGTTCAGGGGGCCGAGTTGAACCCCCTGCTTCAGGATCCCGGCCTCGTCACCCATCCGCCGCTGCTCTATCTCGGCTATGTCGGCTTCTCGACGGCGTTTTCGTTCGCCGTCGCCGCCCTGATCGAGGGCCGAGTCGACGCCGCCTGGGCGCGCTGGGTCCGCCCCTGGGTGCTGGCCGCCTGGATTGCCCTGACCCTCGGCATCGCGCTCGGCAGCCACTGGGCCTATTACGAGCTCGGTTGGGGCGGCTGGTGGTTCTGGGACCCGGTCGAGAACGCCTCCCTGATGCCCTGGCTGCTGGGCACGGCCCTGCTGCACAGCGCGCTGGTGCTTGAAAAGCGCGGGGCGCTCATCAGCTGGACCCTGCTGCTGGCCATCCTGACCTTCTCGCTCAGCCTGATCGGGACGTTCCTCGTCCGCTCCGGCGTCCTGACCAGCGTCCACGCCTTCGCGGTGGATGCGGCGCGCGGAACCTATGTGCTGCTGTTCACGGTGCTGGCGACGGGCGGTGGGCTGGCGCTCTACGCCTGGCGCGCGCCGGCCATGCGCACCGGCGCCCTGTTCAGCCCGGTGTCGAAAGAGGCGGGCATCACGCTGAACAACCTGTTCCTGGCGGCGGCAACGGCCACGGTGTTCCTCGGCACCTTCTATCCGGTCTTCGTCGACATCTTCAGCGATAACGCAATCTCCGTGGGACCGCCGTATTACGCCCTGACCTTCACCCCCCTGATCGTGCCTCTGCTGCTGCTGGTTGGGTTCGGGCCCATTCTGCACTGGAAGCGGGACCAGTGGCGCGAGGTCGCGGGCCGGCTGCGCTGGCCCCTGATGCTGGGCGGCGCAGCTCTTCTGATCGGCGGCGTCGCCTTCGGCATCGGCAAGGTCGTGGCCGCTTTCGGCATCGCCATCGGCGTCTGGCTGATCGCCTCGTCCACCGTGCCCCTGCTGCGCCGCTGGCGGCTTGAGCGCCGGGACTGGAAGGCCACTGGAACCCTGATCCGCACCACCCCCATGGCCGTCTGGGCCGTGGCCCTGGCTCACGCGGGCGTCGGCGTCACCGCCATCGGCGTCACCGCCATGTCAAGCTTCGAGACGAACCACGTCCAGCGCATGGCCCCCGGCGACGTGGTCCAGTTCGCCGGACGCAGCATCACCATGGAGCGGCTAGAGCCGGTCGTCGGCCCCAACTACCGCGCCGACCGCGCCGTCTTCACCATCGTCGGCGGCAACGGCCCGCGCGAGATGGCGTCCGAGCGCCGCTTCTTCCCCGCCAGCGGCAACCAGACGACCGAGGCCGCCATCGGCGGCGGCATCACCGGCAACCTCTACATCTCGGTGGGCGAGGGCGACGGCGCGGGCCACGTCACCGTGCGCATGTGGGACCATCCGTTCGTGGCCTGGATCTGGTTCGGCGCGATCTTCATGGCCCTGGGCGGCCTGGCCTCCCTGTCCGATAGGCGGCTGCGTCTCGGCGCGCCCCAAAAAACGGATAAGGGCAAGGCTGGAGCGGCGGCATGAGGCGGCTGGTCTTCATCGCCCCGGTCGTCGTCTTCATCGCGGTGGCGATCGCCCTGTTCATCGGGCTAGGCCGTGATCCGAAGATTCTGCCGTCCCAGCTGATCGGCAAGCCGCTGCCGGCCTTCGACCTGCCCGACGCCCGGCCCGACGTGGTCGGCCGCTCGCTGGCGTCCAGCGACTTCACCGGCGAGCCGATGCTGCTGAACGTGTTCGGCTCCTGGTGCGTCTCGTGCCGCATCGAGCACCCGGTCCTGATGCGCCTGTCGCAGGAGGGCGTGACCATCCACGGCCTCGACTGGAAGGATGCGCCGGGCGCGGGCAATGCCTGGCTCAAGGAATTCGGCGACCCCTATGACCGCGTGGGCGAGGACGCCGCGGGCCGCACCGCCATCGATCTCGGCGTCACCGGCGCGCCGGAAACCTTCGTGGTCGATAAGCACGGCGTCGTCCGCTACCGCCATGTCGGTCCCATTGACGGCGAGGTCTGGCAAAAGACGCTCGCCCCCCTGATGGCGCAACTGAGGGCCGAGCCATGAAGCGCATCGCCGCCGCCGTCCTCGCCCTGACCCTCATGGCCGGTCCGGCCTTCGCCGTCCTGCCGGAAGAGCAGCTGAAGGATCCCGCGCTGGAAGCCCGCGCCCGCGAGATCAGCAAGGTTGTCCGCTGCGTCGTCTGCCAGAACCAGACCATCGACGATTCCGACGCGCCGCTCGCCGCCGACCTCCGCGTGCTGGTGCGCGAACGGCTGGTCGCCGGCGACACGGACGAAGAGGTGCTGGCCTATCTGGTCGACCGTTACGGCACCTTCGTGCTGCTGAAGCCGCCGGTCGAGGCGGACACCCTGTTCCTGTGGCTCGGCCCGCTGGCCATCGTCCTGCTGGGCGGTCTCGGCGTCGGCCTCTACTGGCGCAGCCGCTCGCCGACCGCGGCGGCCCTCGCGCCCCAACCCCTCGACGCCGACGAACGGCGCCGCCTCGCCAAGCTGCTGAAAGAGACGCCGAAGTCATGATCGTCTGGATCGTCCTGACCGTCCTCATCACCCTGGCCGCCGTGGCCCTGGTCATTCCGCTGCTCCGCCCTCGCGCGGCGGCGGGGCAGGGCGGCGCCACCGCCGTCGGCATCCTGCGGGACCAGTTGGTCGAACTCGACGCGCAGCAAGCATCCGGCGCCGTCACCGCCGACGAGGCCGCCCGACTTAAGCTCGAGATCGAACGCCGCATGCTGGCCGAGGCGCGCGAGGGCGAGGCCCCGGCGCGTCCGCTCAAGGACCGCACCCTGCTGTTGCTCGCCTTCGGGGTCGCGGGGGGTGTGGCGCTGGGCGCCGCCGGCCTCTACGCCATCATGGGCAAGCCGGGAGCCCCCTCGGCGACCCAGTCCGCCGCGCCGCTCGGCGCTGACGCCCCACACCCCGGCGGCGGCGATATTCAGGGCCAGATTCTGCAGCTGCAACAGCAAGTTCAGGCCAATCCCGACGACGCCGACGGCTGGCGCATGCTCGGCTGGTCCTATTTCCAGACCGGCGCCTTCAACGAGGCGGCCGTGGCGTACGGCCGCGCGGCGACACTCGAACCGGCCAACGCCGAACATCCCTCGACCCAGGGCGAAAGCCTCGTCCAGGCCGCGGGCGGCCAGGTGACCCCGGCGGCCGTCGCGGCCTTCCAGGCGGCCCTGCGCATCAATCCGCAAGATCCGCGCGCCCGCTACTTCCTTGCCGTGCACAAGGATCAGTCGGGCGATCCCGAGGGCGCCATGACCGACTGGATCGCCATTGTGAACTCGGCCCCGCCCGGCGCGCCCTGGGTCGGCGAGGTCCGCCGCTTCGTCGAGGATCTGGCCCGCGAGCGCGGCGTTGACATCTCGACCCGCCTGAAGCCCGCCGACGCCTCCGCAGCCTCGACCCCGGGCCCCAACGCCGAACAGGTCGCCGCCGCCCAGCAGATGGCGCCCGAGGATCGCGACGCCATGATCCGCGGCATGGTCGACGGGCTGGAGGAGAAGCTGCGCGCCAATCCCCGCGACGCCGAAGGCTGGGTCCGCCTGATGCGCGCCCGCATGGTTCTCGGCGACCGCACCGCCGCCGGAACGGCTCTGCGCAACGCCCGCGCCGCCTTCGCCGGCGACGCGGCGGGTCAGGCTCAGATCACGGAAGCGGCGAGGGGACTGGGCGTCCCGGGAGCCTAGCGCCCGAACCAGCCCTTCTTCGCCGGTTTCGCAGGCTCGGGGTCCGGTTCCGGCGCCTTCTCGGCCGCCGGCGCAGGGGCTGCCTTCGCCCGTGGCGCCGGCTCGACCGGTCGCTGGCGGATGACCAGATTGCGGATTTCGGTCATGTCCTCCATGGCGAACTTGACCCCCTCGCGCCCCAGCCCCGAGTCCTTGACCCCGCCGTAGGGCATGTTGTCGACGCGATAGCTGGGCACGTCCCCGACCAGGATGCCGCCGACCTCCAGCACGTCCCAGGCGCGCATGACCTTGTGGATGTCGCGCACGAACATCCCGGCCTGCAGTCCGAACTTGGAGTCGTTGACCTCGGCCAGCGCCGCCTCGAAATCGGTGAAGGACGACAGGATCGCCACCGGCCCGAACGCCTCCTCCTCGCGCAGCTTCAGGCCGCGCGCCACGCCCTCGACCAGCGTCGCCTCCAGCATCGCCCCGCTGCGCTTGCCGCCGCACAGCAGGGTGGCCCCGGCGGCCACCGCCTCCTGCACCCAGCCGTCCAGCCGCTCGGCCTCCTTCACGTCGATCATCGGCCCGATGAAGGTGGTCTCGTCGTGCGGATTGCCGGCGATCAGCCCCTTCGTCTTCGCCACCAGCATGTCGCGCATGGCGTCATAGATGTCGGCGTGGATCAGGATGCGCTGCACCCCGATGCACGACTGGCCCGACTGATAGAAGGCGCCGAAGATGATGCGCTCGACCGCGTCCTCGAGGTCCGCGTCCCTGTCGACGATGACCGCCGCGTTGCCGCCGAGCTCCAGCACCACCTTCTTCTTGCCGGCCTTGGCCTTCAGCGCCCAGCCCACGTCAGGCGAGCCGGTGAAGGACAGCAGCTTCAACCGGTCGTCGGTGGTGAACAGGTCCGCCCCGTCCCGCGTGGCGGGCAGGATCGAGAAGGCGCCCTTGGGCAGGTCCGTCTCGGCCAGGATTTCGCCGATGATGATGGCCCCCAGCGGCGTCCGCGACGCCGGCTTCATCACGAACGGGCAGCCCACCGCCAGCGCCGGCGCGATCTTGTGCGCCGCCAGATTGAGCGGGAAGTTGAACGGCGAAATGAAGGAGCACGGCCCGATCGGAACCCGCTTCCACATGCCCTGATAGCCCTTGGCCCGGGCCGAGATGTCCAGCGGCTGGACCTCGCCCGTCATGCGCACCGACTCCTCCGCCGCGATGCGGAAGGTGTCGATCAGGCGGGTGACCTCGCCGCGCGCATCCTTGATCGGTTTGCCCGCCTCGACGCACAGGGCATAGGCCAGCTCGTCAAAGCGTTCCTGGAACCGCTTCACGCAGTGCATGAGGACGGCCTGCCGCTCATAGGCCGCCATCCGCGCCATCGGCTCGGTCGCCTCAACCGCCGCGGCGATGGCTTTGTCGATGGTCGCCGCATCGGCCATGGCGACGCGCGTCGCCACCTCGCCGGTGTATTTGTCCGTGACCTCCAGGTCCTGGTTCGGCGTCATCGCGACGTTGGCCAGATAGAGCGGATAGGACGGTTTCAGGGACGGCATCGGGCGCTCCAGGGCTGGCGGTCGAACGGCGACACTACAGCGCGGCGCTGAGTTCGCGAATCTCCCGGTTCAGAATCCGGTCGTTGTCCGAGTAATCGACCGGGACCTCCAGCAGATGCACCCCCGGCGTATCGAGGCAGTGACGCAGCAGGTCGGGCAACTCCTCCGCCGTCGCCGCCCGATGCCCGTGGGCGCCATAGCTTTCGGCGTATTTCACGAAGTCCGGATTGCCGTAGGTCAGGCCCCAGTCCTTGAAGCCCATATTGGCCTGCTTCCAGCGGATCATGCCGTAGCTGTTGTCGTTCATGATCAGCACAGTCAGGTTCAGCCCCAGCCGCACGGCGGTCTCCAGCTCCTGACTGTTCATCATGAAGCCGCCGTCGCCGCACACGGCCAGCACCTTGCGGCCCGGGAACACCATCGCCGAGGCCATCGCCGACGGCAGCCCGGCGCCCATGGTCGCCAGCGCATTGTCCACCAGCAGGGTGTTGGGCATGTAGGCCGGGTAGTTCCGCGTGAACCAGATCTTGTAGACCCCGTTGTCGAGGCACAGGATCCCGTCGTCCGGCATGGCCTTGCGCACCTGGTCCACGAGGTGTTGCGGATAGACCGGGAAGCGCATGTCGCCGACGGCGGCGGCCGAGTGTTTCACCTCCGCCTCGCGGATGCGGTGGAAGGCCGCGAAGTCCCAGTGCGGCTGGGCGCTCAGGCCTTCCTTGATCTGCCAGACGGCGTTGGCGATGTCGCCGACCACCTCGATCTGAGGGAAATAGACCGGGTCCACCTCGGCGGTGCGGAAGCTGACGTGGATCACGTCGCAGCCGCCGGGCTTCATGAAGAAGGGCGGCTTCTCGATCACGTCGTGGCCGACATTGATGATGACGTCCGCCGTATCCACCGCCCGGTGCACGAAGTCACCGGACGACAGGGCCGCGCAGCCCAGGTATTTCGGATTGCGCTCGTCGATCACCCCCTTGCCCAGCTGGGTGGTGATGAAGGGGATGCCGGTCTTGGCCACGAACTCGGTCAGCATCCGGCTGGTCAGCTTGCGATTCGCCCCCGCGCCGATGACCAGCAGCGGCGACTTCGCCCTGGCGATGCGGTCCACGGCGGCCTGGATCGACTTGTGGTCCGGCACCGGGCGGCGGACCCGGCTTTCGGGAATGGGGATGGAGCTCGTCTGCTCGTGGGCGATGTCTTCGGGGAACTCCAGATGCGTCGCGCCCGGCTTTTCCTCCTGGGCCAGACGGAAGGCCTCGCGCACCCGGGCGGGGATGTTGTCCGCAGACGCCAGCTGGTGCGTGTACTTCGTGATCGGACGCATCATGTCGACCACGTCCAGAATCTGGAACCGGCCCTGTTTCGACGACTTGATCGGCTTCTGGCCGGTGATCATCAGCATCGGCATCCCGCCCAGCTGGGCATAGGCGGCGGCGGTGACGAAGTTGGTCGCGCCCGGCCCCAGCGTCGCCAGACAGACCCCGGCCTTGCCCGTGTGCCGGCCGTAGGTCGAGGCCATGAAGCCCGCGCCCTGCTCGTGCCGGGTCAGGATCAGCTTGATCTTCGAACTGCGCGACAGGCTGTCGAGGAAGTCCAGGTTCTCCTCGCCCGGAACGCCGAAGACGTATTCGACGCCCTCTTCCTCAAGACAGGCGATGAACAGGTCGGAAGCCTTGGTCATGGTCTTCTCCGGGGCGGCCGCGCGGGGCGGCGGCTCCATCGCCGCCGGAATGGCGGGCGACGGCGGGGCGGGTTCGGACGCGGGCACAGAAGCGGGGGCAGGGACCACGCCCTTGCGCCGCCCCCTCAGCATGGGGATCAGGGCGATGGCGGCGAGCAGCAGAAGGCCGCCCACCCACGGGGTCGGCGGATCGGACAGCCAGGCTCTGATCGTGTCGACATCCATGCGCCACCCCTTGGCCGTCACCATGGCGCAAGCGACAAGGCTTGGCGACCCGTGTTCGCTTGGCGGGCGAGGGCGGTGAGGGCTTCCTTCTCCCCGCCGGGGGAGAAGGTGGTCGCGTGAGCGACCGGATGAGGGGGGATGCCTGATCAAAGGCTGACTTTCCGACGGTGAGCGAGCTTACAGAGCCCCCTCATCCGTCAGGCTATCGCCTGCCACCTTCTCCCCCGAGGGGAGAAGGGACGATCTACCTTGTCCCGAACAGCCGGTCCCCCGCGTCGCCCAGACCCGGCACGATGTAGCCGTGCTCGTTCAGCCGCTGGTCGATGGCGGCGGTCCAGATCGGCACGTCCGGGTGATGGGCGCGCAGCCGCTCGATCCCCTCGGGCGAGGCGACGAGGCAGGCCATGCGCAGGTTGGTCACGCCGCGCTCCTTCAGCCGGTCGATAGCCGCGACGGCGGTGTTGGCGGTGGCGAGCATCGGATCGACCACGATCACCAGCCGGTCGGCCACGTCCTCGGGCGCCTTGAAGTAGTATTCGAACGCCGTCAGCGTCTCCGGATCGCGATACAGCCCGATATGCGCCACGCGGGCCGAGGGGACGAGGTCCAGCATCCCCTCCAGCAGGCCCACGCCCGCGCGCAGGATGGGCGCCAGCGTCAGCTTCTTGCCCGACAGCTTCACCCCCGTGGTCGGCCCGACCGGCGTCTCGATCTCCACCGGCTCCAGCGGCAGGTCGCGGGTGACCTCGTAGC
>JAZKHQ010000026.1:14117-69319 GCA_040385285.1 Pseudomonadota bacterium | reverse complement strand
ACGAAGGGATCGGTCTCGAAGATGCCCTTGTCCATATAGGCCTGCAGGAAGCGGCCGGAGTCGTCGCGCGAAATGCCGAACGTCGTCTGGGTCAGGTCGTTGGTGCCGAAGCTGAAGAACTCGGCGTGCTCGGCCAGATCACCGGCCCTCAGCGCCGCGCGCGGCAGCTCGATCATGGTGCCGACCAGATACTCGACCGTGTCGCCGGCGTCGGCGAACACCGCCTCGGCCGTGCGGTCGGTCAGCTCGCGCAGGTATTTCATCTCCAGACCCATGGCGACCAGCGGGTGCATGATCTCCGGGATCGGAGCGACGCCTGACGCGGCCTTCACCGCCAGCGCGGCCTCGATCACGGCCCGAACCTGCATCTCGTAGATCTCGGGGTAGGCCACACCGAGACGGCAGCCGCGGTGGCCCAGCATGGGGTTGGTCTCGTGCAGCTCCTTCGCCCGGCGCTTCAGCTTGGCGGCGTCCAGTCCCTGCGTCGCCGCGAGCGCATCAATCTCGGCGTCGGTGTGCGGGATGAACTCATGCAGCGGCGGGTCCAGCAGCCGCACCGTCACCGGCAATCCGGCCATGATGGTGAACAGCTCGACGAAGTCCGACTTCTGGAACGGCGCGATTTTCGCCAGGGCCGCGCGGCGCCCGGCCTCGTCATCCGCCAGGATCATCTCGCGCACGGCGGCGATGCGGGTGTCGTCAAAGAACATGTGTTCGGTCCGGCACAGACCGATCCCCTCGGCGCCGAAGCCGCGCGCGGTGCGGGCGTCCAGCGGCGTCTCGGCGTTGGCGCGGACCTTCAACCGGCGGACCTTGTCGGCCCAGGACATCAGGGTCTGGAAGTCACCGGTCAGCTCGGGCTCGATCATGGCCACGGCGCCGTCCAGCACCTCGCCCTTCGACCCGTCGATGGTGATGACGTCGCCCGCCTTGAAGGTGCGGCCCCGCGCCGTGAAGGTTCCGGCCTTGTCGTTGATCGACAGCTCGTTGATCCCGCAGACGCAGGGACGGCCCATGCCGCGGGCGACCACCGCCGCGTGGCTGGTCATGCCGCCGCGCGCCGTGACGATGCCGCGCGCCGCATGCATGCCGTGGATGTCCTCTGGCGACGTCTCCTCGCGCACCAGAATGACGGCGTCGCCCAGCTGACTCATCCGCTCGGCCTCGTCGGCGTCGAAGACGATCTTGCCGGTCGCGGCGCCGGGGCTGGCGGGCAGGCCGGCGGCGATGACCGGGCGCGCCGCCTTCGGGTCCAGCGTCGGATGCAGCAGCTGGTCCAGCGCCGACGGCTCGACCCGGCTGATGGCCTCTTCCTGCGAAATCACGCCCTCGGCGGCCAGATCGACGGCGACCTTCAGCGCCGACTTGGCCGTGCGCTTGCCGTTGCGGGTCTGCAGCATCCACAGGCGGCCCTGCTCGACCGTGAACTCGATGTCCTGCATGTCGCGGTAGTGGCTTTCCAGCCGCCCCACGACCTCGACGAACTCGGCGAAGACCACCGGCATGGCCTCTTCCATCGACGGCGCCGTCTCGCCCATTTCCTCGCGGCCGGCGAGCGTCAGGGACTGTGGCGTGCGGATGCCGGCGACGACGTCCTCGCCCTGGGCGTTGATCAGGAACTCGCCGTAGAGTTTCGATTCGCCGGTCGACGGGTTGCGGGTGAAGGCGACGCCGGTGGCCGAGGTCTCGCCCATGTTGCCGAAGACCATCGACTGGATGTTGACGGCCGTGCCCCAACTTTCGGGGATGTCGTGCATGCGGCGATAGAATTTGGCCCGGTCGTTCATCCAGCTGGCGAAGACGGCGCCGACCGCGCCCCACAACTGGTCGTTCGGATCCTGCGGGAAGGGTTCGCCCAGCTCGCGCTCGACCACGGCCTTGTAGTCGACGACGACCTTCTCCCAGTCCCCGGCCGACAGGTCGGTGTCGATGGTGACGCCCAGCCGGTCCTTGTGGTCGTCCAGAACCTCTTCGAAGTCGTCGTGGCTCAGGCCCAGCACGACGTTCGAATACATGGTGATGAAACGGCGGTAGCTGTCGAAGGCGAAGCGCCGGTCGCCGCTGAGTCTCGCCAGCCCCTCGACCGTCGCGTCGTTGAGGCCGAGGTTCAGCACCGTGTCCATCATGCCGGGCATCGACGCCCGCGCGCCGGAGCGGACGCTGACCAGCAGCGGATTGGCCGGATCGCCGAACGTCTTGCCGGTGATCGCCTCGACCTTGGCGAGGCCCGCCGCGACCTGGCCTGTCAGATCGGCCGGATAGGTCTGGCCGTTGGAATAATAATGGACGCAGGCTTCCGTGGTGATCGTGAACCCCGGCGGCACCGGCAGGCCCAGCGAAGACATCTCCGCCAGGTTGGCGCCCTTGCCCCCCAGCAGGTTCTTCATCGATGCGTCGCCGTCAGCGGAACCGCCGCCGAAGCCATACACCCACTGCGTCATGCCTTTAGCCCCTGAGTCTGTTCCGGCCTGAATAACGACCGTCGCCCATCAAGGCGAGGGCCGGGCCGTAACAAAGCGTGAGGTGGGCTCAGGTTTCCTTCTCCCCTCGGGGGAGAAGGTGGCTCGCGGAGCGAGACGGATGAGGGGGCTATGTCCGCAGCCGCTCCGCCCGCGCCCGAACCAACGCAATCAACATGCCCGGATTGTTCAGGAACGCCTCGTTCCCGATCCGGACCACTTCAAAGCCGGCCGCCCGCAAACGCTCATCCCGAGCGGCATCCTCCGCTTCCGTCAGCCGGTGCACCCCGCCATCGACCTCCATCACCAGCTTCAGCTCAGGGCAGTAGAAATCCACCGTCAGCCCAGCCAGCGGCGTCTCGCGCCGGAACTTCAGGCCGTCGAGGCGGCGGTCCCGCACCATGTCCCAGACCCTGCTTTCGACCAGCGTGAGGTCGGAACGCAGGCGGCGCGCGCGTCTGGTTCTGTCCGGCGACTGGTGCACGCGGAAACATCCCCCTCATCCGAGCCGCTGCGCGGCCCACCTTCTCCCCCGGAGGGGAGAAGGACTTTTAACCGGCGATCATCCCGAAATCCGCCACCCGGCCCATCACGGCCCGCACTTGGCCCAGCAGCTTCAGCCGGTTTTCGCGCTCGGCGGGGACGTCGGAGTTGACCATCACGCCGGTGAAGAAAGCGTCCACCGGCGCGCGCAGGGCCGCCAGCGCGGTCATGGCGGCGGCGAAGTCCTCAGTGTCGAGCGCCGTATCCACCGCGGTCGCGGCGGCGGCGGCGGCGAAGGCCAGTTCGGTCTCGGCGGCCGGCTGGTTCGGCTGACCTGTGGCGACGGCGCCGGTCGGCAGCGGACCCTTCTTCTCCTCGGCCTTGAGGATGTTCGACGCCCGCTTGTACCCCGCCAGCAGATTCGCCCCGTCGTCGGTGCTCAGGAAGGCGTCCAGCGCCTCGACCCGCCGCACGATGCGGACGAGGTCGTCATCCCCCAGCGCAAACACGGCGTCCACGAGATCATGGCGCTTGCCCTGATCGCGGAGGAGGACTTTCAGGCGGTCGGCGAAGAAGGCGAGGAGGTCGGCTTCAACCGCAAACCATCGCGTCCAGAACGGCTTACCCCCCGGCGGCAGCACGTCCCGAGGGCCGACAGTTCCGAGGTGGCGTCCCAGCTTCTGCTCCAGTTGGAACAGTTCCCAAGCGTCGTTCTCAAGCTCGCGCGTAGAAATCTGGCCAGCTAGTTGGCCGTAAGGCACCAGCAACGTTCCCCGTTCAGCTCCCGCCATTGGCAGCCGCACGTTGTTCTCGAGGATCAGCCGGATCACCCCCAGCGCCGCACGTCGCAGGGCGAACGGGTCCTTCGACCCCGTGGGCTTCTCGTCGATGGCGAAGAAGCCGACCAGTGTGTCGAGCTTGTCGGCCAGGGCCACCGCGACCGTCAGCGGCGCGGTCGGCACCGTGTCGGCGGGCCCTTGCGGTTTGTAGTGGTCGCGCACGGCGTCGGCGCAACGAGCCCTTCTCCCCTCGGGGGAGAAGGTGGGCGGCGCAGCCGCTCGGATGAGGGGGCTGCCGGCCTCGCGCTCGCCTTCCGACGATTGAGCGGTTGAACCAGCCCCCTCATCCGTCTCGCTCCGCGAGCCACCTTCTCCCCCGAGGGGAGAAGGAAGACGTCTGGCGTAGTAGCCGCCCATGACCCCTTGCAGTTCGGGGAATTCCCCGACCATGCCAGACGCTAGGTCGGCCTTGGAAAGGCGCGCAGCCTCGAAGGCCTCGTCCGGGTCCGCCCCCACCAGCGGGGCGATCTCGCGGGCCAGTGCGGCGATGCGGTCGACCCGCTCGGCCAGCGTCCCCAGCTTCGCGTGGAAAGTCACGCCCTTCAGCTTCTCGTTCCAGGCGTCGAAGCCGGTCTTCAGGTCCTCATCCCAGAAGAAGCGGGCGTCGTTCAGACGCGCGGACAGAACGCGGCTGTTGCCGGCGGCCAGAGCCTTGCCCCCGTCCGACGCCTCGACGTTGGCCACCACGACGAAGTGGGGCGCCAGACCCTCTACCTTCGTCGAGGTTTGTCCATGTTGCGAGGTAGAGGGTGTCGAGGTTTTCGCCCGCACGGCGAAATACTTCTGGTGCACCTTCATCGACAGCCGCACGACCTCGGGCGGCAGGGTCAGGAACTGCGGATCCATGTCGCCCAGGATCGGCGTCGGCCATTCAGCCAGCCCCGCCACCTCGTCCAGCAGCCCGTCGTCGTCGACGAGCGCGAGGCCCTTGTCAGCGCAGACCTTCTTCGCTGCATCCAGAATGCGCAGCTTGCGGTCGGCCACGTCCAGCAGGACGAAATTCTTCTCCAGCTGGCGGCGGTAGTCCTCGAAACCCCTGACCCGCAGCGTCTGGCCCGAGCCCATGAAGCGGTGCCCCTCGGTCACGTCGCCGCTGGCGATGCCGTCGATCTCGAACGGGATCACCACGCCGTCGAACAGGCAGACGATCCGCTTGATCGGCCGCACCCAGCGCAGCGTTCCCGAGCCCCATCGCATCGACTTGGGCCACGGGAAATTCCGGATGATCTGGTCGACCATCTCGGTGACGACACGCGCCGTCGGCACGCCGGTCTGGCGGATGTTGGCGATCCAGACGCCGTCACGCTCGACCAGCTGAGCCTTGGTCAGGCCGCTCTTGCGCAGGAAGCCTTCCAGCGCCTGATCCGGCGCCGAGGTGCGCGGCCCCTTCAGCTCCTCGTCGCGGTCCGGCGTGCCGTGCGGCAGCCCCTCGACCACAAGCGTCAGGCGGCGCGGACCGGCGAAGGTCGTCAGCGATTCCACCTCCAGCCCCGCAGCCTTCAGCCGATCGCCGGCCATCCGCTCCAGGTCGCGCGCGGCGCCCTGCTGCATCCGCGCGGGGATCTCTTCCGAGAAGATTTCGATGAGAAGTTGGGGCATTACGCGCGCCCCCTTTCCTGCTCGACCCATTCGGTGGCGCAGGCCTTACACAGGTCCCGGATGCGTCCGATGTAGCTCTGGCGTTCCGCCACCGCGATCGCCCCCCGCGCGTCCATCAGGTTGAACAGGTGCGACGCCTTCAGCACCTGGTCATAGGCGGGCAGAACCAGCGCCTGACCCTGCGGACCCTTCATGTCGAGGAAGCGCGACACCTCGGCCACCATGTCCTCGAACCGGCGCTTCAGCCCCTCGACGTCATAGCCGTGGAAGTTGGCTTCCGACTGCTGGCGCTCGTTCTCGAGGAAGACCTCGCCGTAGGTCAGGCCGTCCTTGTTGAACTTCAGGTCGTAAACGTTGTCGACGCCCTGAACGTACATCGCCAGACGCTCCAGCCCATAGGTCAGCTCGCCCGAGACCACGTCGACCTCGATGCCGCCCACGCCTTGGAAATAGGTGAACTGCGTCACCTCCATCCCGTCGCACCAGACCTCCCAGCCCAGGCCCCAGGCCCCGACCGTCGGGTTCTCCCAGTCGTCCTCGACAAAGCGGATGTCATGCAGGCTGGGGTCGATGCCGATGGCCCGCAGCGAGCCGAGATACAGGGCCTGCAGGTCGTCCGGATTCGGCTTCAGGATCACCTGGTATTGGTAATAGTGTTGTAATCTATTGGGATTTTCGCCGTAGCGGCCATCGCCGGGGCGGCGGCTGGGCTGGACATAGGCGGCCTTCCACGGGCGCGGGCCCAGCGCGCGCAGCACCGTCGCGGGATGCAGGGTCCCGGCCCCCACCTCGATGTCATAGGGCTGCAGGATCGCGCAGCCCTGATCGCCCCAGTATTTGTGGAGCGTCAGGATCAGATCCTGGAACGAGAGCGGTTCAGTCGGCGTGTGGGGCAAGGCGGCGGCTTTGTCAGTGCAAATCGAATGCTGGCTCTAAGGCCTCGCGGCCTCAAGCGGAAGGGCCGCCGAGCACGCAGGCCCGCACCCACCAGCCCGGCCGCCATGCGCTGAGCCGGTCGGCGGCCATGGCGGCTGTGTCCGCATCGAAGCACAGGCCGAACACGGTGGCCCCCGACCCGGACATTCGGGCCAGCGCCACGCCGGGCGTTGCGGCCACGGCGGTCAGGGCCTCGCCGATGGCGGGTTCCAGCGCGATGGCAGGATTCTGCAGGTCGTTCCGCTGGGCCGCCAGCCAGTCGATCACGGTTTCGACGCTCCAGTCCACAGGCAGCGCGGGTCGGTCAGCGCTGTGACCGGGCCCGGCGTCATAGGCGCGGTAGACGGCGCCGGTCGGAGACGGCACGCCCGGATTGACCAGCACGGCGTGCAGCGGCGGCAGATGCGGCTCGGGTGTCAGCAAGTCCCCCCTCCCCTCCGCCCAGGCGGTGCGGGGGAACAGGCACATCGGGCCGTCGGCGCCGACGACATTGGCGACCCGGCCAAGGGCCGCATCGTCGGCCGTCATGTTCAGCGCCTCGCGCGCCAACCTCAGCGCCGCGCCCGCGTCCGACGATCCGCCACCCAGCCCCGCCGCGACGGGCAGTTGCTTGTCGAGCGTGACCTTCAGCCCCGGCTCACCGATCTCGGCGGCCTCGCCCAGCGCCCGCAGCGCCGTGAGGATCAGGTTGTCGGGGCCGTCGAGCCCGCAGCCGAACGGCCCGGCGACGGTCAGCGACAACCGGTCCGCAGGCTCCACCGTCACCCGGTCGCCCACGTCGGCGAAGGCGACGAGGCTGGCCAGGGGATGGTAGCCGTCATCGGCCACGGGGCCGACGTGCAGGAACAGATTGACCTTGGCGGGCGCGAGGGCGGTCAGCCGCATCAGCGCTCCGCGCCGTTCGACACCGGCGTGGCCGGCTCCAGCCCCTGCGCCAGCTTCCGCTCGGCGTCGGCGCGCTGTTCTGCGTCGGGGTTCAGGGTCAGGACCCGCGACCACTGGAACCGGGCCTCGCGCTGGCGGCCGACCTGCCAGTAGGCGTCGCCGAGGTGGTTGTTGACCTCGGGATTGGCGGGCTCCTTGGTAACGGCGGCCTCGAGCGAGGCGACGGCCGCGTCGTACTGGCCCTGACGATACTGGGACCAGCCGAGCGAGTCCTGGACGTTGCCGTTCTCGGGGTCGGCGGCGAAGGCCTGGGCGATCATGGCCGCGCCCTGTTCGACCCGCAGGCCTTTGTCGACCCACAGATAGCCGAGGTAGTTCATCACCGTCGCGTCGTCGGGCTTCAACTGATGCGCGGCCCACAGCTCGGCCTCGGCGCGGGGGATGTCGCCCAGCGATTCATAGGCGGCCCCGCGCAGGAAGCGGACGGCGAAGCCCTGGTTCGCGGTGTTCAGCACTGGCCCGTTCAGGAGCGCCATGGCGGCGTCATACTGCTTCAGCTCGACCAGTTGGGAGGCCAGCAGATAGGCCGTCTGGGTGTCGTCCGGCGTGGCGGCGTGGGCGCGGCGCAGCTCGACCAGAGCCTCCTCGTCGCGGTCCTCGCGTTGCAGGCTCAGCGCGATCTCGCTGCGAGCGGCGGAATAATAATGGTCCTGGGCTGGCGAGACGAAATCCAGCGCGTCGCGAGCGGCGCCTTCCATGCCGGCCTCGGCGAGGGACTGACCCAGGCGCAGGCGGGTGTCGTCGTCGGCGTTTAGGCTCAACGCCAGCCGCAGGTAGATGGCCGCGAACTCATGCCCGCCCTCGATGGAAGCCAGGATCGCCGCGTCCTTCAGGGCGACGGCCGCTCCCTGATGCAGGGTAAGCGCCGCCGGCGGCCGGCGGCCGGCGACGGCCCGGTCCCGGGCCGTCGCGGTGCGGGCGTCGGCGGAATGATCGGCGAAGGCGGCGTCATAGAAGGCGATGGCCTCGGGCCGACGGCCACGTCGCTCCAGGAACTCGCCATAGGGCAGGCGGAACAGCGGCGCGCCGCCCCGGCTGGCCATCAGGGCCGCGTATTCCTTGTCTGCCTCGTCGAACTCTCCGTAATGCTCCAGCAGGATGGCGCGATGATAACGGCTGAGCAGCAGGACAGGATCGTTGGGCTGGAGGTTCGGCAGGGCCAGGGCCGTCTCACGGTCGCCCGCCCCTGCCGCGAGGAAGCTGCGCACGAAGTCGGCGGCGCGGGTGTTCGGCTGGCCGATCGGGGCCTGGGCGTAGATGGCGAGGGCGGCCGCGGGATCGTCGTGGACGAAGGCCTGGACCACCTCGATGAGCCGCCCCGTCTGGGTCAGGGCGGGTGACACGTCCGCCCCCCTCGGCGTCATCCGGGCGGCGAAGTCCAGATCGCCCCCGAACACCGCGGCCATGAAGGCCTGTTCGCGGACAGCGGGCTGTTCCGGCGTCAGGGCCTCGGTCGCCTGGAACAGATCTGCGGCCGTCTCCGTGTCGCCCCGCGACTGGGCCAGGCGGCCCGACAGATACAGGCCATAGGCCGAACGGCCTTCGCCGTCGGTTGGAACCGGGGCCCAGACCTCGGGGATCGCCGCGGGCGGCTCGGCGACCGGCGGGGCCATCATGACCACGGCCGGTCGCGGCGGCGGCGGCGTCACCGGCACGGTCACCACCGGCGGCTTGGCGGTCGTGTCCTGGGCCGCGACGGGAACCGCGAAGGCGCTGACGGTGGCGAGAAGCAGTGAGAGGCTGGCGATGCGCATGACGCCGACCCTTCCCGGAATATGCGGCGGCGGCAAGGCTTCTCGCCCGTCAGGCTCTACATATTAGGATAGTTCGGGCCGCCGCCGCCCTCGGGTGTGGTCCAGACGATGTTCTGGGACGGATCCTTGATGTCGCAGGTTTTGCAGTGGACGCAGTTCTGGGCGTTGATCTGGAACCGCGGATTGGCGCCCTGCTCGTCGTACAGCACCTCATAGACCCCGGCCGGACAGTACAGCCGTGCGGGCTCCCCGTACTTCGGAAGGTTGACGCGGATCGGGATTGAGGGATCCAGCAGCTTCAGGTGCGCCGGCTGTTCCTCGGCGTGGTTGGTGTTGGAGATGAACACGCTGGAGAGCTTGTCGAACGACAGCTTCCCGTCCGGCTTCGGATAGGCGATCGGCTTGTGCTTGGAGGCCGGCTCGGTCGAGGCGGCGTCGGTCTTGGTGTGGCGCAGCGTCGGGATCGGCGACCAGCCGAACAGCAGATGGCGCGACCACATGTCGACCATGCCCAGCGCGCCGCCCAGGGTCGTGCCGAACTTCGACAGCAGTGGTTTGGCGTTCCGCACCGTCGCCAGCTCCTTGTAGACCCAGCTCTTTTCATAGGCGGTCTGGTATTCCACCAGTTCGTCGCCCGCGCGGCCTGCCATGACGGCGTCAAAGGCCGCGTCGGCGGCCAGCATGCCGGTCTTCATGGCGTTATGGCTGCCCTTGATGCGCGGCACGTTCACGAAGCCGGCCGAACAGCCGATCAGGGCGCCGCCCGGGAAGGCCAGCTTCGGCACCGACTGGAACCCGCCCTCAGTGATGGCCCGCGCCCCATAGGAGATGCGTGTCCCCCCCTCCAGATGCTCCGAAATGGCCGGGTGATGTTTGAACCGCTGAAACTCGTCGAACGGCGACAGGAACGGGTTCTTGTAGTTCAGATGCACGACATAGCCGATGGCCACGTAACGGTCGCCGAAGTGGTACATGAAGCTGCCGCCGCCGGTGTTTTCATCCAGCGGCCATCCAGTCGTGTGCTGGGCCAGACCCGGCTTGTGGTTCGCCGCCGGAACCTGCCACAGCTCTTTGATCCCGATGCCGAACTTCTGGGGATCAGCTTTGTCGCACAGGTTGTGGCGGGCCATGATCGTCTTGGCCAGCGAGCCGCGCACGCCCTCGGCGATGAAGACGTATTTCCCGTGCAGCTCGATGCCGGGCTGGAAGTCGTCGGTCGGCTTGCCGTGCTTGTCGATGCCGAACACGCCGGCGACCACGCCCTTCACCCGGCCGGTCGGCTCGTCCCAGACCACGTGGCTGGCGGCCATGCCGGGATAAACCTCGACGCCCAGCGCCTCGGCCTGTTCGCCCAGCCAGCGCGTCACATTGCCCAGCGAGGCGATGTAGCAGCCGTGATTGTGCATGAACGGCGGCAGCATCGCCATCGGTAGGGACGCCTGACCCGATGGCCCCAAGAGCAGGAAGCGGTCCTCGGTGACCGGCGTCTCCAGCGGCGCGCCGCGGTCCTTCCAGTCGGGGAACAGCTCGTTCAGGGCCTTGGGGTCGATGACCGCACCCGACAGGATGTGCCCGCCGACCTCAGCCGACTTCTCCAGCACGGCGACGTTGACCTCCTTGCCGTCCCTTTCAGCCCGCTGCTTCAGGCGGATGGCGGCGGCGAGGCCCGCCGGGCCGCCGCCGACGATGACGACGTCGTATTCCATCACCTCGCGCTCGACCCCGGCCAGCGCCTCCAGCGGCGGCAGCTTGTCGATCACGGCTTCCTGCCAGGCGTTGACGGCGCCGCCTTCGATCGCTTGCTCGGCCATGGTGCGTAGATTCCCGGTCGGTTCAGTGGACATCCGCTTATCGGAAGGTGACGCGAGGGTGGTCAAGGCTTATCCCTGTGCTGACTGTCATGAACACGCCTTCCGCCGACATCGCCGCGACCGAAAGCCTGCTCGCCTTCTGGCGCGATGCGGGAGTGGACGCCTGCTATCTCGACGCCCCCGTGGACCGCACGCATGTGGAGCCGGCCCCTGCGCTGAAGGCCGTGGCGCGGGCGACTGCGACCGTCACACCGATGGCCCAGGCCGCCCCA
Source organism: Pseudomonadota bacterium (assembly GCA_040385285.1). Lineage (GTDB taxonomy): Bacteria > Pseudomonadota > Alphaproteobacteria > Caulobacterales > Caulobacteraceae > Brevundimonas. The sequence continues at coordinate 58,221 of JAZKHQ010000026.1, read as the reverse complement.
CAGATGGGCGAGGCCGCGGCCGAGGCCCGCCGTCTTGCCGCCGCCGCCGACAGCCTGGAGGCCCTGGGCGCCGCCATCGCCGCCTTCGAGGGCTGCCCCCTGCGCACCATGGGCGCGAAACAGGCGGTGTTCAGTCGCGGCAACCCGAGTGCGCCGATCCTGATCGTCGGCGAGGGTCCCGGCGCTGAGGAGGACGAGCGCGGCCAGCCGTTCGTGGGCAAGGCGGGCCAGCTTCTGGACCGGATGCTGGCGGCGGGCGGGCTGACCGACCGGGTCTTCATCACCAACACCGTCTTCTGGCGACCGCCGGGCAACCGCACCCCGACGCCGCAGGAACAGGCTGTCTGCCTGCCGTTCCTGGAGCGTGCCTTCGCCCTGATCCAGCCGAAGGCGGTGCTGCTGCTGGGGGCGGCGGCGGCGAAGTCGGTGCTGCAGACCGACGAGGGCATTATGCGGATGCGCGGCCAGTGGCGCGAATGGCGGCTGGCCGAGGGCGGGGTTTCGGCCCCGGCTCTGCCGACGCTGCACCCCGCCTTCCTGCTGCGCCAACCGCAGGCCAAGGCCCAGGCGTGGGCGGACATTCTGTCACTGGCGGCCAAGCTGGACGCTTGACCAAAAAGCGCCCCAAAAGGCGTGGAGTGTTGACGATTGCAGCGGGGCTGGCGCCCTTGTTGCCTGACGACCGAACGCAAGCGCGTGACGGGCCTGTATCGAGACAGGCCGCGCCGCCGTCCAAGGGGGCCGCCAAGGATGAACCTGTTCCGCCGCGCGATCCTCGCGCCGATCAGCGTGCTTGCAGCCGCCGCGTGCCTGATGGCCGCCCTGCCGGCCGCCGCCCAGTCGGAACGGCCCACGGCGCTGAGCGCGTCGGACCGCCTGAGCTACACCACCGCCTTCGATGCGTTGCGCCGAGGGGATCTTGACGCCGCCCGGGATGCGGCGCGCCAGGCCCAGGATCGGGTTCTGATGGGCCAGGTCGAGTTCGAGCGGATGTTCCACGCCGACTACAGCGCCACCTATGACGAGCTGGCCGCCTGGCTGGAGGAATACTCGGACCTGCCGGACGCTCCGCGCGTCTATAACCTCGCCCTGCGGCGGCGGCCGGACGGCGCCACTGAGCCGAAGCGTCCGGCGGGCGTCAGCGGTCGGGCCTGGTCCCTGACTGTCTCGCCCGGCGGCGGTGCCGACCCGAACGATCCGGCCAAGGCCGCGCGCATCGCCTTCAACAACGACGACCTGTCCGGCGCCTACGCCATGGGCCGCCAGATCGGCGACTGGTGGACGGCGGGGCTGGCCGCCTGGCGGCTGAACCAGTTCAACGACGCCTATGACGCCTTCCGCCGCGTGGCCGAGGACCCGACCCAGGACGCCTGGACCCGTGCCGGCGCCGCCGTCTGGACCGCCCGCTCCGCCGGAGCCTCGGGCCGTCAGGATCAGGTGCAGGGCTGGCTGCGGCTCGCCACCCGCTGGCCGGCCACCTTCTACGGCCAGGTCGCGGGCCGGATGCTGGGCGAGGAAGCGCCGATCGAGGGTCTGGGACCCCGGCCCTACGCCACGCCCGGCGTGCGTCAGGTGGCCTTCCGCCCGGACGAGGAGCCGGGCGTCGATCGCGATGAACTGAACGCCTTCGTCCGGGACGACCCCCGCGCCCGCCGCGCCGTCGCCTATTACGAGGTTGGACGCCGTGACGAATACGAGGGCGAGCTGCGCGCTGGCATCCGCACCGCCGTGACGGACGGCGCACGGCGCCTGTGGACCGGGCTGGCCAAGGCCATGGGCTTCCAGGGCGGACGGGCCGACCGTCAGGTCGAGCGCATCGACGCCGCCGACTATCCCATGCCGGACCTGCAGCCAGAGGGCGGCTTCGTCGTCGAACGCTCGCTGGTGCTGGCCATCGCCCGCAAGGAAACCAACTTCAACGCCACGGCCCGCTCGGGCGTCGGCGCCTATGGCATGATGCAGGTGATGCCGACGACGGCGACCGAGCTGACCGGCGACCGGACTTTTACGCGCGAGCCGCGCCGGCTGTTCGACCCGGCGGTGAACGTGCGGATCGGCCAGGCCTATGTGACGCGGATGTTGAACCTGCCGCAGTTCCAGGGCGACCTGCTGCGCACCGCGGCGTCCTACAACGCCGGGCCGGGGCCGATGCTGGCGGCGTTGAGAAAGCTGGGGCCGAACCCCGACCCCCTGCTGCTGATCGAGACGATCGACGTGCCGCAAGCCCGCGATTACGTGGAGAAGGTGGTCGCGGCCTACTGGATCTATCAGCGACTGACCGGCCGGCCGTTGAACACCCTGGACGCCGTCGCAGCGGGCGCGGGCCACATTCCGATCAGCCTGGACTATGTGCCGCCGCCCCCGGCCGATGTCATGCCGGTGCAGACGGCGGAAACCTCAAGCGGGTCCTAGAACAGCCCCGACACCAGCAGGGCCGACAGGCAGCAGGCGACCAGGATGCCAACGCCCACGCTGACCATCGAGGGCTGCGAGGCGGCTTCGGCGCGCGGAGCGGTGTTGGTCGGACTGGGCATTCTGGCCTCGCAACGGGCCGTTCGCCCGCGTTGTTCCAGAGAATAACGTCGCTCTCTTAAGGCCAGGTTTCAGCGTTGCCTTAACGCAACGCGATCTCTTCAAGCCCCGCCTTCGACCACTCCAGGAAATCAGGCTGGGCCAGCAGAGTCTCGACATAGGCCTGGGCCACGCCATCGGTGTCGCCGTGGGCGGCCAGATCGATCTGGTAGTGGCGGATGCGCGTGGCCACCGGCGTGAAGAAGGCGTCCGGAATGCTCCACTCGCCGAACAGGTAAGGCCCGCCCGCGCCGAACCGCGCCCGCATGCCGGTGAAGATTTGAACCAGACGCTGGATGTCGGAGGCGACCGCCTCGCTGGTGGGGGCCGGGCTGCGGTCCGGGCCGACCATCGAATGGTCCGGCCCCATCCCGCACTCGCTGCGCAAGGCCATGAAGGCCGAGTGCATCTCGCACGTCGTCGACCGCGCCAGCCAGCGGGCGTGGGCGTCACTGGGCCACAGGCGCACATGCGGATACCGCTCAGCGGCCCAGACGCAGATGGCCATGGAGTCCCAGACGGTCTCGCCGTCCACCTTCAGCACCGGCACCTTGCCGGACGGCGACACGGCGCGGACGCCGGCCTCGTAGCCTTCGCCATACAGCTGGACCACCGTCTCGCTGAATTCCGCGCCGCAGCGCTTAAGCACCAGCCACGGCCGGAGCGACCATGTGGAGAAGGCCTTGTTGCCGATGATCAGGTCCATGGCGGCGCTATATCGCGCGAAAGGCGACGGCGTCGAGGCCTTGCCGCGCCCCGCGGGGGAAAGCGGTTGCCCAATCTTAAGCCTTGGGTGCTGTGATGATGGAGAAATCAGGTTCGTCGCACATGGTCCATATCAAGAACTGGCTGACCGAACGCGCTCTGGCGCTTTGCGTCCTGGCGGGGATGCTTTTCTGGGCGCTTCTTCTCCTCGCCCTGCTGCGCGAGCTTCCCCCGCTCTAGAGGGCGCGTTGCGCGAAGCTGCACCCGTCCGTATCGTTGGCGGGACCTGAGCGAAGAGAAGAATGCAGCTTTATCCGGTGATCATGTGCGGTGGCGCCGGAACGCGCCTTTGGCCTGCGTCGCGCCCGTCGCGGCCCAAGCAGTTCATCCCGCTCGCCGGCAACCGGTCGTTGTTCCAGGACACGGCGCTCCGGGTCGCGGGGCTCGTCGAGACCGACGGCGCCCTGATCGTCGTCGGCGGCGTCGGCCATCGCCGCTGGATCGTCGAGCAGTTGGAGGAGATCGGCGTCGAGGCCCAGGTGCTGCTGGAGCCGGAGCCTCGCGACTCCGCCGCCGCGATGGCCGCCGCCGCCGTCTGGACCGAGCGCCGGGATCCGAACGGGATCAACGCCTTCGTGGCCTCCGACCACCATATCCCTGACGACGAGGCCTTCCGCGTCGCGGTCCGCGCCGCCGCAGCAGAGGCCGCTCGCGACCGCATCGTGACGCTCGGTGTGAAGCCCACCAGTCCTTCGTCCGCCTACGGATACATCCGCCCAGATGGCCAAGGACTGACTTCGGTCGAAGCCTTCGTCGAGAAACCGGATGCGGAGACCGCCGCCCGGCATGTCGCCGCGGGTTATCTATGGAACAGCGGCAACTTCATCACTCGCGCCGCAACCCTGCTGGACGAACTGCGCACCCACGCTCCCGCGGTCGAGGCCGCGGCCCGCGCCGCCCTGCCGGAGGATGAGCGTTCGATCGTCGCGCTGACCAGCGCCTTCAGCGCCGCGCCGAAGATCTCGATCGACTATGCGGTGATGGAGAACACGCGCCGTGCCTCGGTCCTGCCAGTGGACTTCGCCTGGTCCGATCTGGGCGCCTGGGACGCCATCCGGGCCAGCGGCGAGGGCGACTTCGGGATGCATATTCTGGAAGACGCCGACAACTGCCTGGTCCGGGCGCCGGAGGGGGTGATCGTGGCCGCCCTGGGCGTGAGAAACCTCGCCATCGTCGCCGAGCGTGACGCCATCCTGGTGTGCGACATCGACCGGGCGCAGGAGGTCAAGCGCATCGTCGAGCGCATCCGTGTCACCGCACCCCAGCACCTGGACTTCGCCTCCCCTCCGCCCGAACCGCTCGAGGACGGGATCGCCCGTCTGGCCGAATGGCTGCGCCTGCGCGCCCTGCCCCTGTGGGCGACGCTCGGCCAGTCGTCAGGCGGGGTCTTCGCCGAGGCCATGACCATGGATGGGCGCGCCTTCGCCAGCATGCGTCATGTCGGGGTTCAGGCACGGCAGATCCAGACCTTCGCCCACGCCGGGCGTCTGGGATGGAGCGGCCCTTGGCGCCGCTGCGTGAATCTGGGTCTGACCCGTCTGTTCTCGGACTATCAGAGGCCTGACGGTCGGTTCCGCTCGCGTCTGGCGGCCGACGGATCGCCCCTGGATGACGCCATCCTCATGGGCGATCAGGCAGTGGTTCTCACGGCCCTGGCTGCAGCCAAATCGGCGGGAGCCGACCATGACGACCTTCAGGACCGCGCTGCCCGGCTGCGTGAAACCCTGACCGCCGACCTGCTGGACGGGCCGGAAACGCCGGACCTGCGTCAGAGCGGAACCCATATGCGGCTGCTCGAGGCTTGTCTGGCATGGGAGGCGGCGTCCGATGATCCGGCGTGGCCCCCCCTGACTGACCGGTTGACCGGCCTTGCCCGGACCGCGGCCGATGACGGGACTCTCGAGCGGCCATTCGAATGGGCATGGCTGTTCGCCCGGACGGCAGGCGGCCGAATGGACGAAGCGCTGTGGGCCGACGCCCTAAGCCTTCAGGAACAAGGACGGACCCAGGTCCGGGAAGGCAATCAGATGGTGGCGGAGCCCCACCTCGCCGGGTCGGGGCGCAACGCTGAACTGCGCCTTCGCCCGCAGGCCGAGCGGCTCAGGGCGGCCTTGGCTCTCTCTGAGACGGCGACGGGCGCAACCCGGGCAGTGCTTCTGGCTGACGCTGCATCAGCGCAGCGCGCCATTTGGTCCTTCCTGACCGCCGATGGCCTGTGGCGCGGCAAACTGACTGCCGACGGCGGCTTTATCGACGAACCCGTCCCCGCGAAATCGCTCCATCGGCTCATGGGGATTCTTCTTCAGGCGGCGACCACGGGCGGGGCCGGAGGATTGCGCGGGAGTTCGAATTTGCTTCTGGAGTGAAACCCTCCCGGAACTCGGCCGTATCTCGGACGTTTACAGCGCCGCAGAACTGCGCACAAAGTCGGGGAAGACGAAGTCTATGAAAAACCGGCATTTTTCTACGCCGGGCAGGCGATTTGGAAACGCGCCGTTTTCGGTCGAGTGTGGCGCAAAAGCGGCGGGATTGGCGTCTCCTCGCGTGGACTTTGCTTTTTTGCATGTGCTAACGAACCTCGGTCTCCGTCTTACCCGGGGTCGTTATCGTTGCTTTGGCTTGGGGAGGGAGTTCGATGTTTGACGGCCGGCCCGCCCACGATGCCGAAGACCTGTCGGCTGCGGCCATGGTCATGAGCGAACAGCGCCAGCCCTATCCGGGGCATGGATGGCTGCACCGGGCCGCCAAGCGAACCCTCGACGTCGTCATCGCCGCCACGGCTTTGATCGTTCTCGTCCCCGCCTTTTTCGCCATCGCTGTGCTCGTACGTCTGGATTCTCCGGGCCCGATCCTGTTTCGCCAGCGCCGCACCGGACTGAACGGGCGCGTCTTCCGCATCCTGAAATTCCGGACCATGTCCGTGGTCGAGGACGGCGACGCCGTCAGCCACGCCCGGCGCAATGATCCCCGCGTCACGCGGCTGGGCGACTTCCTGCGCAAGTCCAGTCTCGACGAGATGCCCCAGCTGATCAACGTGATCCTAGGTCATATGTCGCTGGTCGGTCCCCGCCCTCACGCCCTGGCTCACGATGCGCAATACAGCGCGCTGCTGCCTCACTACGCCCAGCGTTTCGCGGTGCGGCCGGGTCTGACCGGCCTGGCGCAGGTCAAGGGTTTCCGCGGCGAAATCCGCCAGCTCGACTGCATGGCCCAGCGGGTCGAGGCCGACGTCGAGTATGTGAAGACCTGGTCCATCCGCCACGACATCGTGATCCTTTTCCAGACCATTCCGTTGATCCTGCGGCGGGTGAACGCCTACTGACCGACTGGACCATGCTGGCGCTCGGGGGCGTCAGGTTTCGTCGGGGGCGTCCAGGCATTCGTCTTCGGCATAGTTGAATGCGGCGCCCCCCGCGCCCAGCCCTTGGATGCGAATGTCGAACAGCGGAAACAACAAGGTCGCCCTGATCACCGGCGTGACCGGTCAGGACGGCGCCTATCTGTCCGAGCTGCTGCTGGCCAAGGGCTACACCGTCCATGGGGTGAAGCGGCGCTCGTCGTCGTTCAACACCGGCCGCATCGAGCACCTTTATCAGGACCCGCATGAGCGCGATCCGCGCTTCATCCTGCACTACGGCGACATGACCGACGCCACCAACCTGATCCGGCTGGTGCAGCAAGTGCAGCCGACTGAAATCTATAACCTTGCCGCCCAGAGCCATGTGCAGGTGTCGTTCGAAACGCCGGAATACACCGCCAACGCTGACGGCATCGGCGCCCTGCGCCTGCTCGAGGCGATCCGCATTCTGGGGCTGGAGAAGAAAACCCGCTTTTACCAGGCATCGACGTCCGAGCTGTACGGTCTGGTGCAGCAGGTTCCCCAGAGCGAGACCACGCCCTTCTATCCGCGCAGCCCTTATGCGGCGGCCAAGCTCTACGCCTACTGGATCGTGGTGAACTATCGCGAGGCCTACGGCATGCATGCCTCGAACGGCATCCTGTTCAACCACGAGAGCCCGCTGCGCGGCGAGACCTTCGTGACGCGCAAGATCACCCGCGCCGTCGCGGCCATCAAGCACGGCTTCCAGGACCGGCTGTACCTCGGCAACCTCGACGCCAAGCGTGATTGGGGCCACGCCCGCGAATATGTCCGCGGCATGTGGCTGATGATGCAGCAGGACGAGGCGGACGATTACGTCCTGGCCACCGGCGAGACCACCATGGTCCGGGACTTTGTATCAAAGGCCTTCGCCGAGACCGGCGTGACGATCCGCTGGGAAGGTCACGGCGTGGACGAAAAGGGCTATGACGCCGCGAACGGCCGCCTGCTGGTCGAGGTCGATCCCCGCTACTTCCGCCCGACGGAGGTCGACCTCCTGATCGGCGACCCGACCAAGGCGCGCACGAAGCTGGGCTGGTCGCACGAGACGAAGTGGGACGCCCTGTGCGCTGAAATGGTCGCCGCCGACCTGATCGCGGTGGCGAACGAGCGGCGCGGCAATGGCGAGTGAGCGTCGTTCATCGTCCTCCCTGGCGACGACCCGGCTTACGACAAAACTGCGCGAAGCCTGGGCCCTAGGCTGCATGCATCTGGCGAAGCGGTCGGCGACGCAAGACTTTCAAGGTCTCCAGAGCGACATCAACGACTACGTCAATGCGGCGCGGCGACATCTGGGGCGCCCTCTTGAGGGGCTGCGCATGTTCGAGGTCGGGTTCGGCGCCCGCCCCGTCAGTCTGTGTTGGATACATAGCCTCGGCCTGGACGTCCGGGGAATCGATCTCGACGCTCCCGTGATTTCATTCGACTGGGGGCAGTTGCTCTCGGTCCTGAAGAAGAACGGGATCGAGCGGGCCGCCAAGTCTCTGGCCCGCGAAATCCTGGTCGGCGACACGGAATGGAAAGACGCCGCCGCAGCCTTCGCCAAGGCCAACCCCGGCAAGACCTTCGTCATCCCGAAGCACCTGATGATCATCGGCGATGCCGCCGAGCCGGAGATCTGGGAGACCATCGGCAAGCTGGACTTCGTCTATTCGGAAAACGTGTTCGAACACATCCCGCGCGACCGGATCCCGCTCATCCTGCGCCAGATGGCTTTGGCGCTTGCGCCAGACGGTCTCGCCTATATTCGACCCCACATGTTCACAGGCATCGCCGGCGGTCATGATGTCGACTGGTATCCCGGCCGCCTTCAGACGGATCGGAAACGCCCGTCGGAGCCTTGGGAGCACCTTCGACGCAATCGTTTTGTGGCCAACACCTATCTCAACAAGGCCCGGATCGCTGACTATCTCGAGCTATTTTCCATCGACTTCGACATCCTCGAATATGTGAAGGATGACGGCGAATGGGGACGGCCCTTCCTGACCGATGAACTGAAGGCAGAGCTTTCAGACTACAGCGAAGAAGAACTGATGACGGATCGCATGAGCTTCATCCTGAAGCCCAAGCCTGTTCGTCAAATGCAATCCAGAGACAGAAATGACAGGTAATTTCAGGACCGGCGCATTTCTCGCGCTGCTCTTACTATGCGCATCTTGTGGAAATACACGGGCGGAATTGGAGGTCCATGGCGACAGCACGGCCGTCGGATCGCGAGAGGGCCTGCTCAAGATATTCAACTTCGCCCCGAAGCTGGACGGCGCAAGGTGGCCGAACCGTCTAGGTAAGGCTCTCTCGGTGGACGTCCACAACACCGGCGTCGGGGGCTCGACCATGGCGGCCACTGTCGCTCGAATGAAGCGCCACGGTCACTTTGACCGACCGTCGATCATCTATGACCGGATTAACGATGAGGAGAGCCCCGAGGCCTATCTCGCCGCCCTAACGCAGGCGGTCGGTCTGTTGAAAGGTGACTTCCTCATTATGCCCCAGGTCCCTAACTCGGCGGGGGCAGAAGACACAGAGCTGCGTAACCGTATGGCCATCGTAAATGTCGAGGTTCGGCGGCGGTGGCCTGATCATACTCTGAGCCGGAAGGACACCGTCGCTTTGCTGACGGACCTATACGAGGCCGACACGCGATATGACGGCGTGCACCGTAACGCGAAAGGCCAAGGTATCGAAGCTGTAGCCGTGAGGCGCTGGATCGATGCGCAACATTGGTATCGGCAATGACTTTGGCCTTCTCACTCGACCACAAACGCGTCTGGGTCGCCGGGCACCGCGGCATGGTCGGTTCGGCCATCGTGCGCAGACTGGCGGGCGAAGGATGTGAGGTTCTGACCGCAAGCCGCGAGGAGCTGGATCTCAAGAACCCGGCCGCGGTCGCTGCATGGGTCGCGGCTTGCCGGCCCGACGCCGTCTTCATGGCCGCGGCCAAGGTGGGCGGGATCCTGGCCAACGACAGCCAGCCGGCGGACTTCCTGTATGACAACCTGATGATCGCCGCGAACGTCACCGAGGCGGCGTACCGGCACGGTGTCAGCAAGATGCTGTTCCTGGGATCCAGCTGCATCTACCCCCGCTTGGCGCCCCAGCCGATCCCCGAGGACGCCCTGCTGACCGGCCCGCTGGAGCCCACCAATGAGTGGTACGCCATCGCCAAGATCGCCGGCATCAAGCTGGGCCAGGCCTACCGCAAGCAACACGGCTGCGACTTCATCTCGGCCATGCCGACCAATCTGTATGGTCCCGGCGACAATTTCGACCTCACTTCAAGCCACGTACTGCCGGCCCTGATCCGCAAAGCGCATGAGGCGAAGCTGGCGGGCGCCGACCACATCACAATCTGGGGCACAGGTTCGCCGATGCGCGAGTTCCTGCATGCCGACGACTGCGCCGACGCCTGCGTCTTTCTGATGAAGAGCTACTCGGACGCCGGGCACGTGAATGTCGGCTCCGGCAAGGATATCGCCATCATCGACCTTGCACGGCTGGTCTGTGAGGTCGTGGGCTTCGACGGCGAGGTTCGCACGGATCCGTCAAAGCCCGACGGCACGCCGAGAAAGCTGATGAGCGGCGCTAAGCTGCAGGCGATGGGCTGGCGGCCGCAAGTCGGATTGGCGGACGGCATTGCGGCGGCGTACGCGTCATATCTGGATGGTCTGACGCACGAGTTTCATGATCTATAGCCCTGTGTCTTCCCCTCGTGTCCATATCGCCTGCCAGGCTTGCGCCGCGTTCGCACCCTCTCTTCCGGCGAGCCGGGGAGGTGATATTATCGCGCGCGCTGTTCTGCTGTTGATTGGACCGGAGGGGGCGTCATGAGCCGAGTCGATGTTCGCCAGTTTGACCAGCGTCCGATCACCGTTCGCACCCGGCCCGCGCTCAACCTGTCCGCCCTGGCCGACGGCTTCGCCTTCTGGACCTTCCTGGTCGCGCTTTTGACCGTGTCCATAACTGAACCCAGCCTCAGGCTTCCCGTCGTAGACGCCAATTTTTCCGACATCCTGCTGATCGCCAGCGCCGCTACGTCCTTCCTCTTCAGCAGGATTACCCGCCCAGTACCGACTCTCGTATGGGTGGCCGCATTGGGGTCTATAATCTATTCGTTGGGTTTGATTATAACGTCATTCTTCTACATTGACCAAGCAAACCTTCTTATCACTACAATAAAGTATTTTATTGCTACCGGACTAGGTTGTCTTTTGGCCTGCCGTTTGTTGCGCACAAATGAAAGAGTCCAAACGGCGATCTTCTTTTTGATTTTTGGCTGTGCCGCCAATGGTGCCCTAGCCACCTTTGAGATGCTCCGAGGAACGTCCGTCTTAGTTCGAGATATACTTTATTGGGGTCGCTATCTTGGCTTGACCGAACACCCTAATGAACTGGGTGGTGTCTGTGCGGTGTTCGGCGTGTTCAGCTTCCACCTGGCGATGGCGAGGAAAGGCAAGGCTGGCCGTATTTACTGGATTTTGCTCTTACCTCTAGTCAGCGGGTTGGTTGCATCTTCATCAATGGGGGCCGCCGGCAGCTTCTGCGTCGGCGTGGCGCTGTCTCTGGTGTTGAGCCGAAAACCCTTGATCGCAGCTGCCCTGGTGGCGTCGGCCGTGTTTCTCTTTTCCTTTGCCGGCAGCCTGCTGTCCTTGGCCACCGGCGCCCAGGGCGGCAACGCCTTGACCCTTCGCCTGGCCGCCCTTTTCCAGTCGGGATCAGACTACACCACCGCCAGAAGCCGACTGTCCGAATACAGTCTGACATGGGATGCGGTTCAGTCGAACCCGCTCATCGGTCACGCCCTTCCCGCGGAGGCCCTGGCCCACAACTTCCTTCTGTTTGCCTGGGGACATGGTGGAATTCTGGCTCTGGTCGGCACCGCCGTGTTCTGTTCGGCACTGATGGCCGGGTGTTGGACCCTCTACAGAAAAATCCCTGCGCGGGAGAGCGTCCTTCCGGGCGCCTGCTTCGTGGCCATGGTCGCTTTCCTGTGCGTGATTTCGGTGTCCCCCCCCGCCGTGCGAAGGTCGACATGGGTGCCGACATGGGTCGCCGCCGCAACGATCGGGCTTTGGGCGAGCCGACGAAAACCCGTCAACCGGATGCCTTGGGAAGACGCCTCCTACGGTCGGTTCGGTGCCGCGTAATGGCGACCGATAATCGCCCGCTATTCTATCCCTACCTTGGCGCCAGGCCGGACTTGGGATTCATCCGGATCTCGGGGGTCGGGATCGGCAATGCGCTTTTCGCGTACTTTCACGCCTCGGTTCTGGCGCGTCTTCACAACGGCTCGGTGGTCCACCCTCCCTGGGTTTCGATCAAGCCGCTCCGTCTGCTCACGTCGTTCAGCACAGACCGCTCGTACATTGGCCTTTTCCGACGACATCCGGACGATGTCAGCGGGTGGCGCAAGATTCTCGCGCTCGCCCGTCACAGGCACGCTGTCTTTCCGGCGGCCGGAAATCCGACAATCAACCCTGACGCCCTGAACATTGTCCTGTGCCCGGATCTCAGTTTCGGCGTGCTGCGGTATCATCGTCCCTTCGTCCGCGAAAGGCTGCTGGCGATCGCAAAGACCTCCATCGAACCAACGTGGGGGGGCGGCGGATATATCGGCGTGCATATCCGTCTCGGCGACTTCGCTGCGGCGCCCACGGGAATACAACCCGGCGCGGCGGTGAATACGCGTGTGCCCATGGAGTGGTATCTGGACACTATCCGGGCGGCCCGGGCGCGTTGGCCGGGGCTCGATGTCATGATTTTCTCGGACGGCTCCGATCAGGAACTGTCCCCTCTTATCGATGCGAAATACACCGTCCGCCGGAGCAAGTCTGATCTTGATGACCTGTTCGGGCTTGCTGGATCCAGCGTGCTTATAGGGTCCCGGTCGACATTTTCGACCTGGGCGGCGTTCCTGGGAGACATGCCCTCCGTATGGCCTGAGGGCGCGCGCGGGATCGAAAAGCCGTCCTCGGACGCCACACCCTGGTATTTCGGGGACCTGGACCAGCCGTTCGCATGACGGCCGTCCGCCCGGAGTCAAGGCGTGAAGTCCGAAAGCTTCTTGCGTCCCTGGTGTTCAACGTCCTGACGCGCCTGCCGGGTATTGCTGTCCTGTTCTTCATCTTTCCCAAGATGAAGAACGAATTGGGGCTTGATGACTTTGGTGAAGGACTGGCCGCTGTGGCGCTAGCCGCCATCGTCGCCTTTCCGCTGACGGGTCTGAATGCGGCGACGCGTCGGCTTATCGCCTTCCCCCATGCAAGCGGGGACCAAGCCGCTCAAGCGGATAGTTTTGTCAGCGCGTTAATTTCATCAGCAATATTTGCAACATCTTCCGGTGTGGTGGCGATTATTTCCGGATTTATCCTGCACTACAAACCGGAACAACTGTATTGTTGTGCCATCATCGCTGCAATTTCCTATACAAATGTAATCGACAACATAAGATTGGCGTTCAACGAACACTACGTGACCGCCGCCCTGCAGTTACTATTCCAAGCGGCCACATTCGGCGTGATGCTGTTGGTCGATTTTGGCAGCATAGGCGTCGTGCTTTCGTTCGTGCTGCTGAGTGCGCACACTCTGGCCGCTTCGCTCGTCACCGGGGCAGTGCTCGTTGTCCAGCGGCCGTACCTATTGTCCGGCAAGCCTCGTTCGCTGCGCGAGTGTTTCCGCTCCGGGATGCTGAACGGCTCCTCGGACACCTTGGTCGTGGGCGCTCTCAACGTGGCCGTGGTCTGGCTCGGCGCCCAGTCAGGCCCCCAGGCCGCTGCTTGGCTCGGCACGCTATCGCGCGTGTTCCAGCTGGCGCTTCTGCCCGTCATGCTGATGGTGGTGCCGCTGACCAGTTTCATTTCCAGCCGTTGGGCACTGCTGTCGGCGCACGGAAGAAGGACGATGAACCTGGCGCTTGCCTTGCTGGCCGGCACGGTCGGCATGGGCGCCGCGATCGGCATCTACTTCGGGGCTCGATTTTACAGCGTCCGCATACTTGAAACCCCGCAGTTCGGCGGTCAGTTGTTGTACCTGTGCCTGACCTTCGCCTTCAGCGCTGTCGTTCTGCAGAGGTTCTACTCGCTGATGGTCTACTCCATCGAACGCGGCTCTCACTATGCGATCATAAGCACCATTGCGGGTGTCAGCGCCATCGCCGCACTTTTGGGAGTGGGCGCGGTCCAGAGCAGCGAAGCTGCACTGACGGCGCTTTGCTGCCTGCTCGGAGGCGTCCTGGTGGGCGGGACGGTGCTAGACGTGCTGCGACGCGGAAGGAAGTTGGCGCTGGAATAGCCGTCGGCCGCCGACACTGTTGGATTCCCCCGGCGGCATGGCGCTAACTTGCATGAGGCTGTATCAGTGATCGGGCGTGAACCGATGGGTTGGCTGAGGGGGGCCAAGAATTTTGTCAGTGCCTCTGCGCCCTCGTGTTGCGGTCATCTACCATATGTTTCCGCACTATCGCGCGCCGGTGATGAGGGCCCTGGCGGCGAGTTCGCGCTACCGATACGAGTTCCACGGCAGCCATGACGCCATGGACGGCATCCTGCCGTTCGCCGGGGACGAAACGGCGCCGGTCCATCATCTGGGCTTCAAGGTCAGCGGCGCGGGCGGCGTCTTCACCGGCCTGTGGAAACCGGTTCTGGCGCGCGATGTCGATGCGTTGATCCTGATCGGCAATCCCAATTTTCTTCAGACCTGGCTCGCCGCGGCGCTGGGCCGGATGACCGGCAAGCGCGTGCTGTTCTGGACCCACGGCTGGCTGCGCCGGGAGCGGGGCTTCAAGGGTTTTCTGCGAAAGCTCTACTATGGCCTGTCAGACGGCGTCCTGGTCTATGCGGACCGCGCGCGCGACCTCGCTGTCTCCGGGGGCTTTCCCGGCGAGAAGGTCTTCCCGATCTACAACTCGCTCGACTGGGACGCCTCGCAGGCGCTCTATGAGGACCTCAGCCGGCGGGGGCCAGAGGAACTCCGGGCATCCGTCGCCTATCCGGCGTCCACGCCGGTCATCATCTGCACGGCGCGGCTGACACCGCTTTGCCGCTTCGATCTTCTGCTCGACGCAGCGGCGATCCTGAAGGCCCGGGGGCGCGCCGTTCATATCGCCCTGGTGGGCGACGGACCCAGCCGGGCGCCGCTGGAAGAGCAGGCTGAACGCCTTGGCCTGGACGTACAGTTCACGGGGGCGATCTATGACGAGCAGGCGCTTTCGCGCCTTCTCTATGCGGCCGACGTCACCGTCTCCCCCGGCAAGATCGGTCTGACGGCCATGCACAGCCTTTCCTATGGAACGCCCGTGGTCACCCACGGAGACCTCGACAATCAGATGCCTGAGGTGGAGGCGGTCACCGAAGCCGTCACCGGCGCCTTCTTCCAGGAAGGGGATGCAGAGGATCTGGCGCGGGCCATCGGCGACGTTCTCGACTGGCCGACGCCGCGATCCGCGGTGCGGGACGCATGTCGCGATGTGATCCGGAATCGTTACACGCCGGACGTTCAGGTCCGCCTCATAGACGCGGCGCTTGACGCCGTGTTCGGAGGCCCGCGATGAGCTTTGATTTCTCCGACGTCGATGGCGGCCCCAAGGCGAACGACGCGACGATCGAACGCTGCAGGCGTGAAATCGAGAGCAGGCCGAAACGCGCGATCCGATCGCTGATCCTGCCAGGGATCGCCGCCTTCCTGGGACTGGAGAGCGCCGGCGAAGGCTTTCAGTGGGGCTTGCCTCAATTCCTGCCCCGCGGCGCGGTCCGCGCCGGCCGGTACAGCTACATCGGCCCACACTGCACGGCCAGCGGGCCCCTGCTGATCGGCGATCTCTGCATGATCTCGTCGCACGTGAAATTCCCGGGCAACGATCACCGCACGGATGTCGTCGGCGGCGCAACCCGGCTCGAGTTCGCCTCGGCCGCGCGGTGCGTGACGGTGCTCGAGGCGGACTGCTGGATCGGGCAAGGCGCGATCATCCGCGAGGGCGTCCGCATCGGACGAGGCGCGGTCGTGGCCGCCGGCGCGGTGGTGACGCGGGATGTGGATCCCTACTGCATCGTCGGCGGATCACCGGCGAAGATCATCCGCCGACGTTTTGATGACGCCCAGATCAGGCTCCATGACCAGGCGCTCTTCGGATGACCGTCTTGAACGCCGCCGAAAGCCGCCCCGTCGAAGGGGGCGCCACCTATCCGCTTTCGCACCGCTTGCACCGTCTGGTCTGGACCCTGACATGGTGGCTGCTGGCGTCGTGGACGCCGCCGCCGTTCCGGGCCTGGCGGCGGTTCCTGTTGCGGCTGTTTGGGGCGCGGGTCGCCGCAACAGCGGGGATCTATGGGTCAGCCCGGATCTGGTACCCGCGCAATCTTGAGATCGGCGCCCACGCCTACATCGGTCCTGGCGCGAACATCTATTGCATGGCTCCGATCCAGATCGGCCCCTACGCCCTGATATCTCAGGGCGCGCACCTGTGTGGCGGCACGCACGACATCTCCGATCCGCACTTCCAGCTCATTGCGCGGCCCATCATCATCGGCGAACGCGCCTGGATCGCGGCCGAAGCGTTCGTCGGCCCGGGCGTGACCGTCGCGGAAGGCGCGGTGCTGGGCGCGCGCGGCGTCGCCATGCGCGATCTGGAGCCGTGGACGGTGTACGGCGGAAACCCAGCCATTCCGATCAAGGCCCGCAAGCTGCGGCCCATCGAGGACGGCGTTTGACAGACGCTGCGCAACCCGCGGACTCGCCCGTCCACGATGTCTGCGTGGTGGGAGCCGGCCCGGTCGGCATCGCCGTCGCCTTGGCCTGCGCCGAACGCGGGCAACGCGTCCTACTGATCGAGTCGGGCGGCGACCGGGAGACCGAAGAAGCGGCGGCCCTGTCCGACGCGGTGATCGATGAGGCGCTGGGTCATGCGCCGATGCGGGTGGCCGTGCGCCGGGCGGTGGGTGGAACCTCAGCCTGGTGGGGCGGGCGGTGCGTGCCGTTCGATCCGATCGATTTCGCGTCCCGGCCCTGGGTTTCCTACAGTCATTGGCCCTTGCGCTACGAAGACGTCCAACCTTGGTTCCAGCCGGCCACCGCCTTTTTTGGGTGCGCCCCCGCAAGGTATCGCGCGCCTGACACGCCTTGGTCTCTCGATGGCGCCGATTTCCGCGATCTCGAACGGTGGGCGCCTGTCCCGGACATGGCTCGCGTTCACCGGGACCGACTGAGTGCGCTTGGCGTCACCCTTGCCGCCTCGACCACCGTCACAGACATGACGCCGTCACCCGACGGAAAGGCTGTCGACAGCCTCGTGGCCTTCCACGACAGACAGGCCATCAGTCTTCGGGCCTCTCAGTATGTGTTGGCCTGCGGCGGGCTGGAGACGACCCGGCTGCTGCTGGCGACGCAGCAGGCGCGTCCTTCCCTTTTCGGCGGCGGCGACGGCCCCTTGGGCAGGTTTTACGCGGGGCACATGTCCGGAAAGCTGGCGGATCTGGTGTTCGAGACGCCAGACGACGCACGGCATGCCGACTTCTTCATGGACGGTGATGCATTTGCTCGCCGCCGCTTCACCCTGAACGCCGAAACCCAGACCCGCGAAGAACTTCTCAACATCGCCTTCTGGATCGATAACCCTCCGTTCCGGGATCCCGGCCATGGCAACGGGACACTGTCACTGATCTGGATGGCGCTCGCAGCCCCCTTCATCGGCCGCCGACTGGCGTCGGACGGCGTCCGCCTCAGCCATGTCGGTCCGCCGCCGCATCGCTGGCGCGATCATCTGCTGAACGTCCTGCGGCGTCCGGACCGGCTTGCGCGCGAGCTGTGGGGTGTCCTGCGCAAACGTCTGTTCGGCCGTCCGTCGCAGCCCGGTTTCCTGCTGCGGAGCCGTTCCGGGCGTTATGCGCTCCACTATCATTGCGAGCAGTCGCCGGACCCGGAATCGCGTGTCCGGTTAAGCGGCGAGACGGACGCGGCCGGGATGCCCAGACTAAGGATCGGACTGAAGTTCCGCGAGGAGGACGCCGCCAGCATCGTGCGCGCGCACGAGGTCCTGGATCGGGCCTTGCAAGCGGCGGGCGCCGGTCGCCTGATCTTCAAGGCGGAGCCCGAGCACCGGGTCGCTCTGGTCATGGCGCAGGCTGCGGACGGATTTCATCAGACCGGCCTGACCCGGATGGGCTCCGGACCGTCCGACAGCGTCGTGGACGGGGACTGCCTGGTTCACGGGCTAACCAATCTGAGCATCGCGTCCAGCAGCGTTTTCCCATCGTCGGGCCAGGCCAATCCGACGCTCATGGCGGTGGCGCTGGGGCTGCGGATCGCGGAGAGACTGTCGCGGGAGACTGCCTCGTGAGGACTGTCCGGTGCGAGCCTCTCGGTCAATCTGTTTCCGCTTTGGGATTCGGCTGCGCCTCGCTGGGATCGCGGGTCTCGCCAGCCGACGGAAACAGGGCCGTAGCGATGGCGCTTGATCACGGGATCACCTGGTTCGACACGGCGCCGCCGTATGGAGATGGACAGGCCGAGGCGCTTCTGGGGGCCTGCCTAAAGGGCCGGCGGACCCAGGCGGTCATCTGCACGAAGGTCGGGATCGCCCGCCCCCGGACCGATCCGGCCAAGGCTTGGGTCCGGTCGATGCTGCGCCCCCTGGTGAAGGCGGCTCCCGGGCTGCGCTCGCTGGTCGCCAAGGGCCGGGGCCCGGCTCAACGAACCCCGCTGACCGGCGCTTCCGTCACCGCATCGCTGGAGGCGAGTCTTCGAGACCTTCAGACCGACTGCGTGGACGTTCTGGCCCTGCACGATCCATCGATGGAGGACGTCGTCGACCACAACGTCCTGTCCGCGCTGGATGCTGCCGTGACGTCCGGAAAGGCCCGCGCGATCTCAGTCGCTGGCGCGCCCGACGTGGCTCTGCAGGGTCTGCTCGGATCCGAGGTTTTCAGGGTCGTCCAATTCCCCTTCGACGCATTCACCCCCGTCGTGGAGACCGTCAAGGGCGCTGCGCCCGAGGCCTTTTGCGCCATTCACAGCGTGCTCGGCTCAGGCGGCCTTCAACGGGCCATACGCGCCGTTCGCGAGGTCCCCCGGATAGCCGCGGCTCTGGCCGACACCGGATATGTCGGCCCTTCGGGACCGTCGGACTTCCTGCTTGATATGGCGCTGGCGGAAAACGAGGACGGCGTGGTGTTGATGTCGATGTTCCGGCCGGAGAATATCCAGCGCAATGTGCGTCGTGCGTCCGGTCCCGTTCGGGCTGAAGCGATGCGATCTCTCAAAGCCATTCTGCAGGATGGAGCCAACGGGCCCCAATGATCGCCGTCATCATCCTGACCTTCAACGAAGCCCACCATATCGCTCGCGCGATCGCGTCGGTGGCGTCATTTGCCAGCGAGGTCGTCGTCGTCGATTCCGGCTCGACCGACGACACACGGCGGATCGCCGAAGCCGCCGGGGCCCGGACGCTGGTCCACCCCTTCATCAATCAGGCGCAGCAGTTCAACTGGGCGTTAGACAACGTCCCGCTTGACGCTGACTGGATCCTGCGGCTCGACGCCGACGAGATCATCGAACCCGATCTGGCCCGGGCGTTGGCGGAGCAGATCCCCGCGCTGCCGTCGGATGTGACCGGGGTGATCCTGAACCGGAAGCATATATTCATGGGGCGCTGGATCCGGCATGGCGGACGATACCCCCTGCCCATGCTGCGGATCTTCCGTCGGGGCGCGGCGCGGTCGGAAGACCGGTGGATGGATGAACACCTGGTGCTCACGACGGGGCGGGCGGTCACCATCGAGGGCGGGTTCGCGGACCACAATCTCGGCGACCTGTCCTACTTCACGGACAAACATCGGGCCTACGCGACCCGCGAGGCGGTCGAAGTCCTGAATCAGAAGCTGGGCTTGTTCGACCGCGGCGAAACCAGAGCCGGCCTCGCCGCTTCACACGCCGTGGCGGCCAAGCGCGGGATCAAGGAACAGCTGTACAACAGGCTGCCGTTCGGTGTCGGACCGGTCGGCTACTTCCTCTATCGCTATATCTTCCAGCTCGGGTTCCTCGATGGCCGCGAGGGCGCGATCTATCATGGCCTCCAGGGGCTCTGGTATCGCTTCCTCGTAGAGGCGAGGCTATTTGAACTGGAGCGGCAGTTGGGCGCCTCGACCGGTCAGGAAGCGCTGGATAAGCTATCGGAACTGACGGGGCTGAAATTCGTAACAATCGAACCCGCGGCTTGACCGCTGACACAAGACATCTTGCGAGCACGCCCATGAGCCAGACGCCGAACCTTTGCCGCGTGTGTCAGTCCGGCTTCGGGCGCACTTTCCAGCGTGAAGGTACGCCCTACGGCGTCTGCGCGACGTGCAAATGCATCAACAAGGTGCTGACAGAGCGCGAGTATTTTGACCTCGGGGCCACCTATGACCCCGGCCAGGTCATGAGTGTCGAGGACGAGCGCCTCGTGCGCGAGTATCTGAGCGTCGATGAGCACAAGGCGCTTCTGCAATCCATCCTGCCCCGGCTGCACCTGGCCGGACGCGCACCACAACTGCTGGATGTCGGGTGTGGCATGGGAGGGTATCTGCTGGCCGGTCGGGAACTGGGGTTCGAGGTTCAGGGCGTGGAGCCGAGCCAGTCGCACAGCGAAATCGGCAGGACTGCGTTCAATCTCCCCATCGTGACGGACTACTTCGGCAGAGGCCTTTTCGGGGATCGGCGCTTCGACATCGTGATCCTCAGCCACGTGATCGAGCACATCTACGACCCGAAAACCTTCCTTGACGACGTGGCCGAGATCGTCGCCCCGGGCGGCGTCATCATGCTGCGCACGCCGAATGCCCAGTCGAACCTCGCCGCGCTCACCGGTTCCCGGTGGTCAATGCTGGTTCCGCTGGACCATGTCACCATGATGGCTCCGGAATCCTTGCGGCGATTGACGCCTGCCGGCTTCGGGCTGACGCTGGAAACGCAGGAGCAGGTGTGGGAGCCGGCAGTGGTGATCCTACAAGCTCTGAAGGGCGTGCTGACAAAGCGCGCTCAATCGAGCACCAGCGCTGCTGCGGCTGCCCCTGACGGAGCAACCAGAAACAGCTTCAGATCCACCTACGTGAAGATCAACGGCAACCCTCTGGTCAAGCTGCTGTTGTCCCTTGCCTCTCTGCCCATCTGGACGGTCGATCAGGGGCTGGGGCGAGGCCATTGCCTGCAAGCCATCTACCAGAGGCAGTGATCATGCGCCTGGGCACGCCCCTTTCCGACACCGCGATCCGGGTCATGCTGCTCGGCGCGGGCGAGCTGGGCAAGGAGGTGGCGATCGAGCTGCAGCGGCTGGGGGTCGAGGTGATCGCGGTCGACCGCTATCCCAACGCCCCGGCCATGCAGGTGGCGCACCGCAGCCACGTCATCCCGATGACCGACCCGCAGGTGCTGAACGGCGTCATCCTGGCCGAGGCGCCGCACATCATCGTGCCGGAGATCGAGGCCATCGCTACGGACGTGCTGGCGGACATCGAGGCGGCGGGACTGGCGCGGGTCATCCCCACGGCGCGGGCAACGCAACTGACCATGAACCGCGAGGGCATCCGGCGGCTGGCGGCCGAGGAACTGGGCCTGCACACCAGCCCGTTCGCCTTCGCCGGATCGGCGGAGGAACTGGCGGCGGGCGCCCGGGCCGTGGGCTTCCCCTGTTTCGTCAAGCCGGTGATGTCGTCGTCCGGCAAGGGCCAGTCGTTTGTCGAGAACGCGGACGAGGTCGCCGACGCCTGGGCCTATGCGCTGGCGTCAGGCCGGGTCGATACGACGCTGGTGATCGTCGAAGGCCGCATCGATTTCGACTTCGAGATCACCCTGCTGACTGTGCGGTCGATGCGAGACGGGGCGGTCGTCACTGACTTCTGCGACCCCATCGGCCATCGCCAGGTCAAGGGCGACTATGTCGAGAGCTGGCAGCCGCAGGCGATGAGCCCGGCCGCCCTAAAGAGCGCGCAGGCCATTGCAGGCAAGGTCACCGATGCGCTGGGCGGCCTCGGCGTTTTCGGCGTCGAACTGTTCGTGAAGGGCGACCAGGTCTGGTTCAGCGAAGTCTCGCCCCGGCCGCACGACACCGGGCTGGTGACTCTGACGACCCAGACGCAGTCGGAGTTCGCGCTGCACGCGCGGGCGATCCTGGGCCTGCCGGTGGATGTGACGCGGCGCGACGTGGGCGCCAGCGCAGTCATCTACGGCGAGATGGACGCCCAGGGCATCGCCTTCGAGGGCGTGGCCGAGGCGCTGAGCGTGCCGACCGCCGATCTGCGCCTGTTCGGCAAGCCGGAAGCCTTCGAGCGCCGCCGCATGGGCGTGGCGCTGGCGCGCGGAGAAACCGTCGATCAGGCCCGCGAACGGGCGCGCGAAGCGGCGTCGCGGGTCAGGCCGGTCCGGGGCTAGTTCGGGGTCGTCGCGGCCACGGCCTCCACCGGGCCCGCCAGGGCGGCGATGGCTGCGTCGAGGATCGGATCGCGGCCGGCGCGGCGGTCGTCGGCGGTCAGGGCCACGGTCAGGTCGGGCGTGACGCCCTGCTTCTCCAGCCGCACCCCGCCGGTGGTGACGAAGTCGGCGCGGCTCAGGGTCAGGCTGCCCCCGTCGGGCAGTTCCGTGTCGCGCGAGATCAGCACCGCCCCGCCCGTGCGTTCGCCCACGATCAGGGCGCGGCGGGCCTCTTGCAGGGCGGCGGGGGTCAGTTCGGCCGAGCTGCGGCTGGCGCCGTTGACCAGCACCGCCACTTCGTTCGGCACGGGCGCAGTCAGGTCGCCGCAGGGGGCGTCGGTGGACAGGGTCTCGCGCCGGCCCGAGCGGTTGGTGCGGACGGCCCAGGCCTGGCGCGCGGGCAGGAAACAGGCCAGCACGGCCTCCGCCTCGGCCAGACGGCCGCCGGGGTTATTGCGCAGGTCCAGCACTACATCGACGTCCGCCGGCAGGTCCGCCAGTTGCTGGCCTATCCACGGACCTAGCCCTAGTTCGAAACCCTCGACCCGAAGCACGAGCACGCCGGGGCGCGAGCGGTCGGCCGAAAAGGCCGGGATGGGGTCCATCACCCGGGGATTCACCGTCACGTCCCTCACCTGCCCCGCCTCGTCGCGCAGGACCAGATGAACCGGCTCACCCTCGACCACGTCCTGTTCCGGCGACCAGCCGCCGTCGATGACGCGCAGCATCCAGCCCAGACCGACGCCGGCCTCGGCGGCGGGCGAGCCCGGCCGCACCACCTCGACGCGGTAGTCGCCACTGTCCTGCCGCGCCACAGTCACGCCAATGACGGGGCGGCGGGTGCGCTGGGTCTCGCGGCGGCGTACCACGGCGGGTGACGAGGCCGCTGCGTGCTGGTCGTCCAGCAGGTCCAGCATCTGGTCGAGGGCGCGGTACAGCTCGCGGTCGTCTCGGGCGGCCAACGCGCGTGGACGCCACGCGGCGCGGGCGGCGCGCCAGTCCACGCCGTTCAGGGTGGGGTCGTAATATTCGGTTCGGACCTCGTTCCAGACCCGGTCGAACACCCGCTGGTTCAGCTGCACGCGGTCGCGGTCCGGGCCGGCCTGAACCGCCGCCGTCGCGGCCGCGGCC
This sequence comes from Pseudomonadota bacterium, assembly GCA_040385285.1. Lineage (GTDB taxonomy): Bacteria > Pseudomonadota > Alphaproteobacteria > Caulobacterales > Caulobacteraceae > Brevundimonas. The sequence continues at coordinate 34,943 of JAZKHQ010000026.1, read as the reverse complement.
GCGGCCGAAGCCGGGTCAGCGACCTGCGCTGAAACGGGCGCGGTGGCCAGCAGGGCGCAAATCAGCCAAGCGGGGGCAGCAGTCCAGGCGATCAGATTGCGCAGGCGGGACCCGTCAAAACGAAGCATGGCCCGGACGTTAGGCTGTCCGGGCCGCGCCTCTCAAGTCGCGAAAGACACCGTGCGTCTTTATTCGCCCGAGTGATGCTCTTCGGTGCGGGTGATCACGTGGATGCGGCGGTCACCGCCCTCGCCATGCTCGGCGGCCTCGATGGCGCCCGAGTGGTCGGCGTCCATGCGCTGGAAGGCTTCGCGCATCGGGGCGAGGAACTCCTCCTCGGTCACGCGGCCGTCGCCGTCCTTGTCCATGTCGCCGGGGCCGTCAGGGCCGCCGATGCGGTGCATCTCCATGTGGGGCGCGCCGGGACCGCCGGGACCACCCATGGCGTGAACCTCGACGCGATGCTCGCCGGGGCCGTCGTCACTGGTGAAGACCATCACACGGCCGTCGCCCACCGGCATCGGATGGCCGCCGCCGGGGCCGCCACGCGTGACGATGGTGATCTCCTGATCGCCGTCGCCGCCGCCCTGCATCATGCGCACATGGCCGCCGTCGGGCAGGCTCATGGCGTCGAGGCCGCCCTCGACCTCGGTCATCTCGCCGTTCTCGCCACGGGTGAAGACGCGGACGCGCTCCTCGCCATTCACGTTGTCGCGGCGCACTTCGAACCGATGCTCGCCCGGGCTGCCGGGACTTTCGCCGCCCGGATGGCGCATGAAGACCATATGATCCTCGCCGCCCGGGCCACCTGGGCCGGGGTGACGCATGAAGACCATGTCACCCTCCCCGTTGGAGCCGCCGTGCCCGGCCTTCAGCTCTTCGTCCGACAGGCGGCCGTCGCCGTTCTCGTCCATGCGGCCAAAGGCGTCGTTCATGGGGGCGCTGAACTCTTCACGGCTGATCTGGCCGTCGCCGTCCTTGTCGAGTGAGCCGGGGCCCTCGCCGCCGGGGCCGCCGATGATCATCACGCGGCTTTCGGTGCGCACGCCCGGAGGCGGCGGCGGCGGCGGCGGCGTCTGGGACTGGGACTGGGCAGCAAGCACGGCGGCGAGAGAGAGGGCGGTCAGCATTGGAGGCGTCTCCGGATTATCGTTGACCCCTTTGACCACCGGGGCCTTGCGTCCGTGTTTCAGGATCGCGCCCGATTGTTGCAAGCTTGAAATGACCCGGCGAAACGCAGGCTTCATAAGGACGACATGAACGACGCCCCCGCCCGCATCCTGGTGGTCGACGACGATCCCGGCATTCGGGAGGTCCTGACCGACTACCTGGCCCAGCACGGCTATGAGACCGAAGGCGCCGCCTCGGCCGCCGAAATGGACCGCGCCATCGCCGCGCGCGAGCCCGACCTGATCGTGCTGGACCTGATGATGCCGGGCGAGGACGGTCTGTCCGTATGCCGCCGCCTGGCCGGCAAGGGACCGCCGCTGGTGATGCTGAGCGCCATGGGCGAGGACACCGACCGGATCATCGGGCTGGAGCTCGGCGCCGACGACTATCTGGCCAAGCCGTGCAATCCGCGCGAGCTGCTGGCCCGGGTGCGCGCGGTGCTGCGCCGTCCGCGCGAGACCACGGAGGCCGACGGCCCGGCGATGAGCTTCGCCGGCTGGCGGTTGGACCTGATGCGGCGCGAGCTGACGCGGCCGGACGGCGGGGCGGTTGTGTTGTCGGCCGGGGAGTTCGCACTGCTGCGCGCCTTCGCCGAACGGCCCGGTCGGGTCATGACCCGCGACCAGCTTCTGGAGCGCGCCCGCAGCGCCGACGCCGACGTGTTCGACCGCGCCATCGACGTGCAGATCAGCCGCCTGAGGAAGAAACTGGACGACGGGTCGGGCGCCGATCTGATCGTCACCCTGCGCGGCGAGGGATACATGTTCGATACGAAGGTCGAGCGGCGATGAGACGGCCCGGGTCTTTCTCCGTCCTGGTGCAGGTGGGCGCGCTGGCGGCCTTTGCCGTCGTTATGTCGCAGGCCGTGGCCTTCGGCGTGGTGGTCCTGGCCCCCGAGCCGCGTCCGGCGGGCTTCAGCCTGCAACAGGCGGCGGCGGCCCTGCAGGGAAAGCCGGCGGAGACGTCCGACGGCCGGGTGCTGAAACGGCGGCTGACCGATGCGCCGGTAGCCGGCGCGCCCCAGGACGCGATGGACCCCGTCGCCATGGCCATCACCGCGGGCCTGGCGCAGCAGTTGAGCGTACGGCCTGAGACTGTGCGGGTCACCGTCGATCACGGGCCACAACCGCAGCGTCACCCGGGGCCGCCGGGCGCGCCCGGCGATGAGCTGAACTTCGTCTTCGTGGGCCGCGACGCGCCTGTTCGCATCACAGCGCCGGAGAAGGGCGCCCGCGTCCAAACCGACGGCCAGGTGATCATCCGCGAGCAGACCGGGGGGCACACGGAGATGCATGTGCGCGCGGTTCCCCGCGGCGCCGCGCGGGGGCAGCCTCTGACAGTCGACACCACCATCCGCCACTTCACGCTCCAGGCCGACCGGGTGATGTTCGCGCCCTTCTCCGCCTCGGTGCAGCAGCCGGACGGGCGCTGGGCCACGGTGGAGCCGCCGCGCAGTATGCTGTCGCCGTGGCAGCAGCGGGTGTTGCTGGCGCTAGGGCTGTCGATGCTGTTGCTGGCGCCGCTGGTATGGTGGATGGCGCGGCGGCTGACCCGGCCGATCCGGGTGTTCGCCGAGGCCGCCGAACGGCTGGGCGCCGATCCGGACGCGGAGCCTCTGGCGCCGTCCGGGCCCAGCGAGGTGCGCACCGCCATCGCCGCCTTTAACGACATGCAGGCCAGTCTGCGCGCCCACATGCGCCAGCGGGCCCAGACCATCGCCGCCATCGCCCATGACCTGCGTACGCCCCTGACCCGGCTGCGCTTCCGGGCGGAGCAGGCGCCGGAGACCGTGCGTGACCGCATGGCCGCCGACATCGAGGAGATGGACGCCCTGATCGCCCAGGCCATGGCCTTCGTGCGCGGCGAGACGACGCCGGAGCGGCGCGAGGTGTTCGATCTCGACGCCCTGGCTCATGACTGCGCCGAGGGCTTCATAGAGACCGGCGCGTCGGTGACCTTCGACGGCGGCGGCGAATTGCCGGTGCGGACCGATCCCGCCTCGCTGCGCCGGGCGCTGGGCAACCTGATCGGCAATGCGGTGAAGTATGCGGGCGGGGCGCGCGTCACCGCCTTCGCTGAAGGCGGACAAGCTGTGGTGATGATAGAAGACGACGGCCCCGGCCTGCCCGACGACGAGCTTGAAGCGGTGTTCGAACCCTTCCGCCGCGGCGAGCGCAGCCGCAACCGCGAGACCGGCGGCGCGGGCCTGGGCCTCACCGTCGCGCGTCAGGCCGCCCGCGCCCACGGCGGCGACGTGACCCTGACGAACCGGAAGAAAAAGGGCCTGAGCGCCCGCCTGACCCTGCCCCTGGTCTGAAAGCGTTACAGTTGATCACGCCTTGTTACGGGCGCGGGGTTGATCCGCGCGCCCGCCGGCTTCATTGAAGCGCCAATCCCAAACACCGCTTCTTCGGAGACCGCCCCATGACCGTCCGCGTCGCCATCAATGGTTTCGGCCGCATCGGCCGCCTCGTCCTGCGCTCGATCGTCGAGCATGGCCGTCGCGACATCGAGGTGGTGGCGATCAACGACCTGGGGCCGGTGGCCACCAACGCCCACCTGCTGAAGTACGACTCGGTCCACGGCCGTTTCCCCGGAACGATCGAGCACGGCGATGACTGGATCGACGTGGGCATGGGCAAGATCAAGGTCACGGCCGAGCGCGACCCGGCGAACCTGCCGCACAAGGAACTGAACGTCGACATCGCGTTCGAGTGCACCGGCATCTTCACGACCAAGGAGAAGGCCAGCGCCCACCTGACCGCCGGCGCCAAGCGCGTGCTGGTCTCGGCCCCCTGCGACGGCGCCGACAAGACCATCGTCTACAAGGTCAACCACGACGTCCTGACCGCCGACGACATCATCGTCTCGAACGGCAGCTGCACCACCAATGCGCTGGCCCCCGTCGCCAAGGTTCTGCACGACCTGTTCGGCATCGAGCGCGGCTACATGACCACCATCCACGCCTACACCGGCGACCAGCCGACGCTGGATACGATGCACAAGGACCTGTACCGCGGCCGCGCCGCCGCCCTGTCCATGATCCCGACCTCGACCGGCGCCGCAAAGGCGCTGGGGCTGGTGCTGCCGGAGCTGAAGGGCAAGCTGGACGGATCGTCGATCCGCGTCCCGACCCCCAACGTCTCGGTCGTGGACCTGAAGGTCGTCGCCGGACGTGAGGTGACGGTGGATGAGATAAACGCCGCCCTGCTGGCTGCCGCGAACGGCCCGATGAAGGGCGTGCTGGCCACCACCGACGAGCCGCTGGTGTCCAGCGACCTCAACCACATCGCCGCCTCGTCCACCGCCGCCCTGCCCCAGACCCAGGTCGTCGACGGCAAGCTGGCCCGAGTCCTGACCTGGTACGACAACGAGTGGGGCTTCGCGACGCGGATGGCCGATACGGCGCTGGTGATGAGCAAGCTGATTTGATGCGCCGCATCGGCCCGAACGGCCGACGCATTCTCGAGGCCGTCATCCTTGCGATGGCGGGCTTGATCGCAAGCATGGGCGTCACATTCGGCTGCTTGATCCGCAACATGATCCTGTGGCCGGATATGTATGCGCATAATTTCGGCGCTTCAGAACCAGTTCAGTCCAATGCCGAGTTCCACATACGCATGCCGGGGACCGGGCTTCTCGATATGGCGGGGACCCTATTTCTCGCCTTGCTCATGCTGGCTTGGGTCTGGGCCTTCGTGACCTTCGTACGGCGTGATCCGCGGTCGCCAATCACTCTGGTTTCGGCGTTTCTGATCGGTGGCGCCTTTATTTTATTTTGCTGGCAGAATTGGCTCTTGGCTTACCCTGTCTGCAACGCCTTCTGACTAATCACGGCGCAGCCGACTCAATTCTGAGAACACCATGACCTTCCGCACCCTCGACGACGCCGCCGATCTCGCCGGCAAGACCGCCCTCGTCCGCGTGGATTTCAATGTGCCGATGGAGGGGGGCAAGGTCACCGACGACACCCGCCTGCGCGTCGCCCTACCGACGATCGAGAAACTGCGGGATGCGGGCGCCAAGGTCGCCCTGCTGGCGCACTTCGACCGGCCCAAGGGCGAGCGCGTGCCGTCGATGAGCCTGAAGCCCGTGGTCGACGACCTGGAGCGGCTTCTGGGCGCGCCGGTGCGGTTCGCTGACGACTGCGTGGGGGACGAGGCGAAGGCCGTGATCGACGATCTCGCCGCCGGTGGCGTGGTGCTGCTGGAGAACGTCCGCTTCCACAAGGGCGAGGAGAAGAACGATCCGGCCTTCGCGGCGCAGATGGCCGCGCTCGGCGACATCTACGTCAACGACGCCTTCAGCGCCGCGCACCGGGCGCACGCGTCGACCGAGGGGCTGGCGCACCTGCTGCCCGCCTACGCCGGCGAGTCGATGCGGCGCGAACTGGATGCGCTGGACGCCGCGCTGGGCAAGCCGCAGAAGCCGGTCATCGGCATCGTCGGCGGGGCCAAGGTCTCGACCAAGCTGGACCTGCTGAAGAACCTGGTCGGCAAGCTGGACCGCCTGGCCATCGGCGGCGGCATGGCCAACACCTTCCTGTTCGCGCAAGGCATCGATATCGGCGGCTCGCTGGCCGAGCGCGACATGGCCGACACCGCCCGCGAGATCATGGCCGAGGCAGAGGCCAAGGGGTGCCAGCTGCTGCTGCCAGTGGACTTCGTCGTGGCGACCGAGGTCAAGCCGGGCGCAGCCTCGCGTGTCGTCACCGCCGGCGCTGCCCTGTCGGCCGATGACAAGATCCTCGACGCGGGCCCGGCCACGGTGGCGCGTCTGCTGCAGGCCCTGACGGCCTCGAAGACCCTGATCTGGAACGGCCCGCTGGGTGTGTTCGAGGTGCCGCCGTTCGACGCCGCCACGGTGACTGTGGCGCAGCATGCGGCGGCTCTGGCGAAGGCGGGGGTGCTGATCGCGGTGGGCGGCGGCGGCGACACGGTCTCGGCCCTGAACCACGCGGGCGTCAGCGACGACATGACCTTCGTCTCCACCGCCGGCGGCGCCTTCCTGGAGTGGATGGAGGGCAAGCCCCTGCCGGGCGTTGAGGCGCTCAACGTTTGAAATTGATCCTCCCCCGTACTTTACGGGGGAGGGGGACCGCTTGCGGTTGAGGGGGCGGCCCCAGACACCGGCGCTTGAGGCTGGCCCCCTCCACCACGCTGCGCGCGGTCCCCCTCCCCCGCTTCGCGAGGGAGGTATGCCTGTAACACTGCGTGACTTCGGCGGGATGTAACGTTACACCACCGCCAAAATAAACGACCTCAGGGGACACACCATGGCGCGCATCACGCTGCGACAGCTGCTCGACCACGCGGCCGAGTTCAACTACGGCCTGCCGGCCTACAACATCAACAACATGGAGCAGGGTCTGGCGATCATGGAGGCGGCCGAGGAGGTCAACGCCCCCGTCATCATCCAGGCCTCGCGCGGCGCCCGCAGCTACGCCAACGACATCGTTCTGGCCCGTCTGATCGACGCCCTGACCGAACTGTATCCGCACATCCCGGTCTGCATGCACCAGGACCACGGCAACGGCCCCGCCACCTGCGCCACCGCCATCCAGTATGGCTTCACCTCGGTGATGATGGATGGGTCGCTGATGGAGGACGGCAAGACTCCCGCCGACTACGAATACAACGTCGACGTCACCCGCCGCGTCACCGAGATGGCCCACAGCTGCGGCGTCTCGGTCGAGGGTGAGCTGGGCGTCCTGGGGTCGCTGGAGACCGGCATGGGCGAGGCCGAGGACGGCCACGGCTTTGAGGGCAAGCTGGACCACTCGGCCCTGCTGACCGACCCGGATCAGGCCGTCGATTTCGTGCAGAAGACCAACGTCGACGCCCTGGCCATCGCCATGGGCACCAGCCACGGCGCCTACAAATTCACGCGCAAACCGGACGGCGACGTCCTGGCCATGAACGTGATCGAGGAAATCCACCGCCGCCTGCCCGACACCCATCTGGTCATGCACGGATCGTCGTCGGTGCCGCAGGACCTGCAGGACATCATCAACCAGTACGGCGGCCAGATGCCCCAGACCTGGGGCGTGCCGGTCGAGGAGATCCAGCGCGGCATCAAGCACGGCGTGCGCAAGATCAACATCGACACCGACAACCGCATGGCCATGACCGGCGCGATCCGGAAAATCCTGGCCGAGAAGCCGGGCGAGTTCGACCCCCGCGCCTATCTGAAGCCGGCCAAGGAAGCGATGCGCAAGGTCTGCATGCAGCGCTTCCAGGAGTTCGGCTGCGAAGGCATGGCGTCGAAGATCAAGCCGCTGTCGACCGCCCAGATGGCCAAACGCTACGCCAAGGGCGAGCTGGACCACCACTATGGCAAGGCCTCGACGCAGGCCGCCTGACCAGCGGCAGTCGGCCGAATGGAAGACGGGCCCCGGCGGCGACGCCGGGGCCCGTTGTCGTTTCAGTCTCCGTAGCGGCTGCGGAAATACTGCAGCGCATCTCGGGCGTCGCGTTCAGACTCGTCCAGGGCCTCCTGGGCCCGGCGCCAGTCGCGTTCCAGATCGCGGCGTTCACGACGCAGTTCGTTGGCGCGGTCGCCGGCGGCTTCGCGCTCCTCTTCGCTGAGGGTGGTGTCGCGCGCGCGCGCCTGGAAATAGTCCACCTTGTCGTCGAGTTCCGTCAGCCGCGCGCTCGTGGCGCTGACCTCGCTGCGGGCGGTCTCCGCGAGTTGCTGGGCGTCATAGACGACGCGGCCGTCCTGGAACCCGACCAGGAAGTCCGCCTCAGCCGCGCCGGAGCAGACGTTGTTGTAGTTGCCGCCGTCGCGGCCGACACGATATCCGACCACAGGAACGCAGTATTGCCGCAGACCTTCGCGCCGGCCTTCTTCATAGGCGGCCGGGTCAGGCGTCACGCCATGTTCGGCGCAGGCCTCGACATAGTCGTTCAGGCGGCTGCTCGGCCGCCCAGCCTGTCCGTCCTGGTAGCCGCGGCCGATCCAGTCGCCCGCCAGGCACTGCTCCTCGCTGATCGTCTCGCAGCCGTTCAGCGCCAGCGCGCCCAGGCCGATGACGGCCATGGTCAGAACTTGTTTGAACATCGCCCGTTCCCCCTCAACGACCCGTCCAGCTTACCACCGTCCCGCGTCATCTGACGACCCATGACGCGCCATTGGTGTTTCGGCTAAGGAGAAGCGTGGATGCCATCGAGGACGAGTTCGGAACCCCCATCGCCGTGACGCTGGACAGCGCGCGGGCGGGCGTGAGGCTGGACAAGGCCCTGGCCGAGGCTGCCGAAGGCCTGTCGCGTGCGCGCATCCAGGCCCTGATCGCCGAGGGAGCCGTGTCATTCGGCGACCAGATCCTGACCAATGGCTCGGCCAAGGCGGCGGCCGGTGAATACGTGATCCTCGTGCCGCCCGTCGTCTCGGCCACGCCCCTGCCCGAAGCGATCCCGCTGACGGTGCTGTTCGAAGACGCTGATCTGATCGTGGTCGACAAGCCGGCGGGCATGGCGGCCCACCCGGCACCGGGGTCCGAGACCGGGACGCTGGTCAATGCGCTGCTGGCCCACTGCGGCGACAGCCTGTCCGGCATCGGCGGCGTCGCCCGGCCCGGCATCGTCCACCGGCTGGACAAGGACACCTCGGGCGTCATGGTCGCCGCCAAGAGCGACCGGGCGCATGCGGGACTTTCTGCCCTGTTCGCCACCCACGACATCGAGCGCACTTACATCGCCCTGACTCGCGGCGCACCCAGCCCTGCCAAGGGCCGCATCGAGACCCGCATCGGCCGCTCGCCCCACGACCGAAAGAAGATGGCGGTGATGAAGACCGGCGGTCGCGAGGCGATCACGGACTATGTGGTGCAACAGGTTTTCGGCGTCCCGGCAAAGGCAGGTGCAGCGCCGCTGGCCGCCCGCGTCGCCTGCACCCTGCATACGGGCCGGACCCATCAGATCCGGGTGCATATGGCGTCGAAGGGATCGCCCATTCTCGGAGACGCGACCTACGGCTCCGGCAGCCCAGCCGCGTCTGTCCGCGCCGCCATCTCCGAGGCGGGCCTGACACGACAGGCTCTCCACGCCGCCGTCCTGGGGTTCGTGCATCCAGTGACCGGCAAGGCGCTCCGGTTCGAGACCGCCCTTCCGCCGGATATGTCGCGACTGGAAGCCCTGCTTTCCGAACTTTGACACAGACAACCCCGAGGCCTCTGATGACTGACCCCGACATCCGCGACAACGCCGAGGCCCATCGCTACGAACTGCCCGTCGGAGATCAGGTGGCCGTGGTCGTCTACAACCTGTCTGACCAGAACCTGATGATCACCGAGACGCTGGTTCCCGAGGCGCTGGAGGGTCAGGGGATCGCCAGCCGGCTGGCGCGGCACGTCATCGCCGACGCCGGGGAACGCGACCTGATGATCCTGCCGGTCTGCCCGTTCTTCTCGGCGTATCTGCAGAAGCACCCGGAGCACGCCGCGGTCGTCCACCCCACCTATCGCGATATCCTCGGCCTCTGACGTCAGGTTCCGCAGGGCGACGGCGGGCGCCGTCCGCGCCAGTCTGCCGGCCGAGATGAACGGAGGCCGCCATGCGCCCTGCCCTGCTCAGCCTGTTGATGTTCGCCGCGCCGACGGCGGCCCTGGCCCAGAATCCATGGGAGCCGTCAGCGACGATCGAACAGGCGGTCGCCAGAACCATCGCCGAGGCCCAGCCGGACCTGCGCTATCCGTGGGCGCTGGACTGGAGCGCGTTCGGGGTGCGGGGCGGGCGCGACGTCTTCTGGCATCTGGCGCCGCCAAAGCCCTATGAGCCCAATCCGGCGCCGCCGGGCGTCACGCGGCGGTCCGGCTGGCTGAATGTCAGGGGAAGGTCGGGCGGGGTCATCGCCTGTGGCGGCGACGAACGGGTCGGCGCCCTCTACATCGACATCGGCGACACTTGGCTCGGCGAGGCAGACCTGGTCGCCGAACTGCGCGCCCGGGGCTTCGCCGTTACAGAAACCACGATGTATCCTGCTCGCCCCATCGGCGACGAGGACGACGGACGTGGTTCAGCCCACTACAATTCTCTCCTGGCGCGCCATCCCGCGTTTCAGAGCTGGCGGCTGGAGCGGCCAGGCTTTGAGCCTCTCGACCTGTCAGCCTCCTACCGCTGCACTCCGCCGGGGACACGCAGCGCCACACGTTGCGAGATGCAGTGGACTGTCACCTTCCGCCCGGACGATCGAACCGAGCCCTGCCTGCCGCCCGAGGCGTCCAGCAACTAAGTCTTGAAAAAGGACTGACTCGCCGCTATAACGCCTCACCGGTGAAAAGTGGCGCCCCGGACACGGTCATCCCGACCTGTGACGATACGCCTCTAACAAGGACGGCAACCCGTCCCTAAGTCATCGGTTGAGGGGTGAGGCGTCGGTGCGCGATCGTGCGGCCGGAACCGAAGGACCCGCTCGTATCACGGTCGGAGGGACCACGGACTATGGCTGCCAATGCAACGCTCGCGGTGATGTCGCCTGAACAGGGACTGTCGCGCTACCTCTCGGAAATCCGCAAGTTTCCGATGCTCACCAAGGATGAGGAATTCATGCTGGCCAAGCGGTGGTCCGAGCATGAGGACCCCGAGGCCGCTCACCGGCTGGTGACATCCCACCTTCGTCTCGTGGCCAAGATCGCCATGGGGTATCGCGGCTACGGCCTGCCGATCGGCGAGGTGATTTCCGAGGGCAACGTCGGCCTGATGCAGGCCGTCAAGAAATTCGATCCGGACAAGGGCTTCCGCCTGGCGACCTACGCCATGTGGTGGATCCGCGCCTCGATCCAGGAATACATCCTGCGCAGCTGGTCGCTCGTGAAGATGGGCACCACGGCGGCGCAGAAGAAGCTGTTCTTCAACCTGCGCAAGGCCAAGAGCCAGATTTCGGCCTTCGAGGAAGGCGACCTGCACCCGGAACACCTGTCCGCCATCGCCACCAAGCTGGGCGTGTCGGAAGAGGACGTCACCAACATGAACCGCCGTCTCGGCGGCGACTCCTCGCTGAACGCGCCCATCCGTTCGGACGGCGAGAGCGAGTGGCAGGACTGGCTGGCCGACGACAACGCCGTGTCGCAGGAAACCGCGCTGGCCGAGAGCGAAGAGAAGTCACTGCGCATGGGCCTGCTTCAGGAAGCCATGCAGGAGCTGACCGACCGCGAGAAGCACATCCTCACGGAACGCCGGCTCAAGGACGATCCGGTGACCCTGGAAGAGCTGGCGGGCCAGTATGGCGTGTCGCGCGAGCGTGTGCGTCAGATCGAGGTCCGCGCTTTCGAGAAGCTGCAGAAGGCCATGCGCGCCGCCGCTGAAGAGCGGAACCTCGTCGACGCCTAGCCTGCGCGGCCGTGCTCAAGTAGCGCGAAGCGCGATAGCACAAGAAAGCGAAGCGGTCGGGCCTCAGCCCGTCCGCTTCAGCGGTTCCCCCGTCTGGTGCATGGCCAGCAGCGCCCCGATGGGCGCCGCCAGGGTCGCCTTGGTCGGCGGCCCTGAGGCCAGCGACACCTCCAGCGCGCCCACGGCGACCACCAGCCGCGTATCCGACGCCTTCATGGCCACGGCCTTCAGGTTTATCGCCTGCTCGCGAACGGCGCGGACGGCCTGCATCGGGTCGTCGTCGAACTGGTTCAGCGCGGCGGCCAGGATCCGCATCGCCTGATCCTTGGCGGCGGCGTTGGCGTCGGCTCCGTTGGCCGGCTTGTCGTTCTTGCGCTTGCCCGGCCCGCTGAACTCGCCCGAGTTGAAGCGGCGGCGGTCCGGACCGACGTAGCCCACGCCCTCGACCCAGTCTCGCGGCTTCAGAGACACGTTCTCGACCCGCTTGAACAGATCGGCCGAAGTGAAGGGCTTGCGGAGGAATTCGTGGACGCCGACATCGCGCGCGCCCTTGATGGTGCTGGCCGTCGCCTCGGCCGTCACCATGATGATCGGGGCCCGGCGGCAACCCAGAATCGACCGGCGCAGCTGGCGAGCGAAGCTCTCGCCGTTGAGACCAGGCCCGCTGTGCTCGGTGAACACGATGCCGGGCTCAAGCTCGGAGGCCGAGCGCATCGCCGTCTTTTCGTCGTGCTCGATGACGATCTCGCGCGCGCCAAGACCCTTCATGATCTCGCTCAGCAGCCGCGCGGCATGCGGATTCGGATCGACGATCAGCGTCCTCCGGATGACGGGCTCGATGCGGCTCAGAACTCGGCGGTCAGGGGCGAACAAGGCGTGGCGGTCTCCAACGGAACGCTCAACCTCTACCTTGTGCGAGTTAAAGCCGGGTTTCGCCCCGCCGGCGTCACCCCCGGAAGGGATCCTGCATCATGATGGTGTCGTCCCGCTCCGGGCTGGTCGACAACAGAGCCACCGGTGCGCCGATCAGTTCCTCGATACGCCGGACGTACTTCACCGCATTGGCGTTCAGGTCCTTGAAGCTGCGGGCCCCTGCCGTGCTCTCGCTCCAGCCGTCCATCTCCTCGAACACCGGCTCGGCGGCCGCCTGCGCCTTCAGGCTGGACGGCAGATAGTCCAGCACCTCCCCGTCGATGCGGTAGCCGACGCAGATCTTCAGCGTCTTCAGCCCGTCCAGCACGTCCAGCTTGGTGAGGGCGATGCCGTCGATGCCGTTGATCGCCACCGACTGACGCACCAGGACCGCGTCGAACCAGCCGCAACGCCGGGCCCGGCCCGTGTTCACCCCCACCTCGCGCCCCACGGTCGCCAGGTGGACGCCGACCTCGTCATTCAGCTCGCAGGCGAACGGCCCTTCGCCGACGCGGGTGGTGTAGGCCTTCACAATCCCCAGCACATAGCCGACGCCGCGGGGCCCGATCCCTGATCCCGCCGCCGCCTGCCCCGCCACGGTGTTTGAGCTCGTCACATAGGGATAGGTGCCGTGGTCCACGTCCAGGAACGCGCCCTGCGCGCCCTCGAACAGCACCCGCTTCCCGTCCCGCCGCGCCTGGTCCAGCACCCGCCACGCAGGCTGGACATAGGGCAGTATCTTCGGCGCGATCTCCAGCAGCTGGGCCAGCAGCGCCTCCGGATCGATCGGTTCCAGCCCCAGCCCCGCCCGCAGCGGATCGTGGTGCGACCGCAGCCGGTCTATCTTGATCTTCAGATCCTCGGCGTTGGCCAGGTCGCAGACGCGGATCGCGCGCCGTCCCACCTTGTCCTCATAGGCCGGACCGATGCCGCGCCCGGTTGTGCCGATCCGCGCGCCCGGCGCGCTCGCCGCCGCCTCGCGCGCCACGTCCAGCGCCGGGTGGATAGGCAGGATCAGACAGGCGTTGTCGGCCACGATCAGCACATCGGGGCTGATCTTGATCCCCTGCGCCTCGATCTTCCCGATCTCGCCGACCAGATGCCAGGGATCGACCACCACGCCGTTGCCGATGATCGAGGGCTTGCCCTGCACCACGCCGGAGGGCAGCAGCGCCAGCTTGTAGACCTTGCCGTCCACGACCAGGGTGTGGCCGGCGTTGTGGCCGCCCTGGAACCGCACCACCACATCGGCGCGGTTCGACAGCCAGTCGACGATTTTGCCCTTGCCCTCGTCGCCCCACTGGGCTCCGACCACCGCCACGTTCGCCAAGGTGAATGCTCCGCTGAATGCGGGCGCAGCCTATAGCCGGGGAATCGGTCGATGTCCCGCCGCGCGGGCAAAATGCCTCAGACTTCGGCGATGGCCGCCTCGAAAGCCCAGTCCAGCCACGGCCCCAACGCCTCGATATCCGCCGTCTCGACCGTGCAGCCGCACCAGATGCGCAGCCCCGCCGGCGCGTTCCGGTGACTCTCGACATCGAAGGCCGCGCCCTCGGCCTCCAACAGCGCCTTCATCCGCTTGACGAAGGCCTGGCGCGCGCCCTCATCCAGCGCTGTCACCCGCGCATCGACGATCTTCAGGCACACCGAGGTGGTGGACCGGGTCTCCGGAGTCTCAGCCAAGTAATCGACCCACGGCGTCGCCCGCACCCACGCATCCAGAGCCGCCGCATTGGCCTCGGTCCGCCGGATCAGCTCGTCCAGCCCGCCCGCGCCCTTCGCCCACTCCAGCGCATCGATCCAGTCCTCGATCGTCCAGACCGAGAAGGTGTTGATCATGCTCCCGGTCGTCAGCGCCCGGTTGAACCGTCCGCCCTCGGTCAGGCGCAGCACCTTGGGAACCGGCCACGGCGGCTCGTACGCATCCAGCCGCTCGACCGCGCGCGGCGACAGGACGGCCACGCCGATCCCCGCCTCGCCGCCCAGCGCCTTCTGGAACGAGAAGGTCACGACATCGAGTTTCGGCCAATCCAGCGCCATGGCGAACGCCGCCGAGGTCGCGTCGCAGATCGTCAGCCCCTCGCGGTCCGCCGCGATGAAATCCGCATCCGGAACCCGCACCCCCGACGTCGTGCCGTTCCAGGGGAACACCAGGTCCTTCGCCGGATCGACCCGGCCCAGGTCCGGCAGACCGCCCCACTGCGCCTCCAGGATTTCGGGCTGGATCTTCAGATGATCACGCACGTCCTGCGCCCAGACCTTGCCGAAATTCTCATAGGCCATGACCTGCACCGGCCGCGCCCCCAGCATCGACCACAGCGCCGCCTCGACCGCCCCTGTGTCCGACGCCGGCAGATAGACCAGTTGATAGTCCTCCGGCGGCCGCAGCACCTCCCGCGTCAGCGTCAGGCCGTATGCGAACCGCGCCACCACCTCGGTATCGCGGATGCCGCGTCCGAGCAGCCCATGCGGAATCGCCTGCGACGACCATCCGGGCCGCTTCGCCGTCGGACCGGAGGCGAACCACGGCCGCGCGGGCTTCACATCGGGCTTCACCGCCACGGCGTGTACGGCTTCTTGTCGCGCATTGTCTCGGCCAGCTTGGTCAACGCCTCGTCCGGCTCGGGCGGCAGGGCGATCATGAGCTTGGCCAGCAGGTCGCCGCGCCCGCCGCCGGAATAGGCGCCGCGCCCCTTCAGCCGCAGGGTCTGGCCCGAGTTCGATCCCTTGGGGACCGTCATCGATACGGTCCCCTCAGGCGTCCGCACCGGCACCTTGCCGCCCAGCACGGCATCATAAAGCGGTACCGCCAGGTCCATGTGAAGGTCGCCGCCCTCGCGCCGGAACACCGGATGCGGCGCGATCTTGAGCTCGATCAGGGCGTCGCCCGCCTCACCGCCGCGACCGGGCGCGCCCTGGCCCTTCAGCCTCAGGGTCTGGCCGTCCGCCGCGCCCTTGGGGATGGCCACGTCCAGCATCCGCCCGTCCGAGAACTGGATCCGCCGCGTCGCGCCCGAGATCGAGTCCTCCAGACTGACCTCCAGCGTCGCCTTGATGTCCTGGCCCTTCGAGGCGAACCCGCGCCCGCCCGCGCCCGGCCTCGCGCCCGCGCCGCCGCCGAACATGCCGCCGAACAGCTCGTCCAGGTCGATGTTCTCGAACCGCGCGCCCGGCCCGCCCGGTCCCCCGGGATTGAAGCCGCCGCCGCGTCCGAAGCCACCCTGAGGCCCCGCGCCACCGCCGAAGCCCCGGAACTGCTCGCGCCCGTCGGCGTCGATCTCGCCCTTGTCGAACTTTGCCCGCTTCTCGGCGTCGCCGATGATGTCGAACGCCGCCGTCACCCGTTTGAAGCGCTCGTCGGCGACCTTGTTGCCCGGGTTCTTGTCCGGGTGCAGCTCTTTCGCCAGCTTGCGAAAGGCCTTCTTGATCTCGTCCTGGCTCGCGCCGCGCGAAACACCCAGTTCCTTGTAGGGATCGCCCGCCACGTCTTCCTTGGCTCCATTCAGATCAGAGCCTTCCAGTTAGGGCGTCATCGCCTCGCTGCAAAGGGTTTCCGCTCAGGTTGCGTTCAATCGAGTGGCCGTCTCCACGCCCCAGCCGAAGCCCGCGCTCCACTGCGCGACCGCAACGACCGCTTCGTCGCCGACGCCGCCGGGCCAATCCGTTGTGACATCAGCCGCTTCATACAGAGCCGTCTCGCTTTCGACTTCGAACGTCCGAACCTCGGCTTCACCGGCCAGGATGCGCACACGCCAACGTGCCGCATCGACCGCCGCCGCCTCACGTTCCCAGCTGTCCGCGCCCGTCCGCAGCCGCGCCATCCACTGAATCGTCAGCCCATCTTCGCCGTCCTCGACCCGCAGCCGGCACGGACTCCACGGCCGCTCACGCAACCCGTGCACCGTCTCCTCGCGGCTGGAGAAGCCAACCCCGCCCGGTGCCCCCCCCGCCGGTCCAGCGCGCCAGACCAACGGCAGGCCCCGCTCATCCGGCCCGCTCTCCACCCTCGGCAGATCGCGATCCAGCAACACCACGTCGGCGCCCGCCTCTGCGCCCGCCCGCATCTCGCTGTCCGTTCCCTGCTGCCCGCGCAACAGGCCGGTCAGCCGCCAGACCCCGCCGCCGACTGGCGCCGCCTGCCGGAACTGCCCGATCTCCCAGCCGTCCGCCGTCTCGACCGCCAGCGCATTGCCGCCCGCCAGCACCGCCTCGTCGCTCAGGCTCTCCGGCGCCCGCCCCTCGATGCGCACCTCGATGACATTCGCCTCATCCCAGCGATGCCGCACACCCGGCGCCAGCGGCGTCGTCAACACCCCCACCGTCGCCGAAGCCGCCACTGCCCCGCGCAGGGTCAGCGCCCCGCTCGACGGCCCCGCATGCACCTGCATCGCCCGCCAGGGGTCGGCTGCGACGACCGCCAGCGGCCGCCCGTCGTCCTCCCGCCCCGGCAACGGCGGCAGGTCCAGCAGCCGGAAGTACGGTGCCCCGCCCACCGCCGCATCATCCCCGCCTCGCCAGTCGAGGGTCTCTGCCGCGGCCTCAAACGCCACGACCGGCTCCAGCACCGCGGCCGGCGTTTCGTCCAGGCTGACCCGCGAAATCCGCCAGTCGCCCTCGCGCCCGCTCAGCGAGACCACATCCCCCGCCTCGAGTCTCAGCGCCGCCAACGGATCCAGCGCCGCCGTCAGCCGATCCTCTGCACCTACCGCCAAAAGCCGCGCCGCCGCCGAGCGCGCCAGCCCGGCGCCGCACACCGCCGGCAGATCCAGGTCGATCCCGCCCGCCTCGCCGTCGCCGCGTACCGTCGCCGTTCCGGTCTGAAAGTCCGTCGCCTCGTCGATGAACCGCACCCGCGCCACGCCCGGCCGGGCCTCCAGCGAGCGATCCGCCCGCACCGAAACACCGTCGTCCGGCAGCGCCAGCGCCGCCTCGTCCAGCACCGTCACTCTCTCCGGCGCGCCCAGCACCGCCACCTGCCCGCCGCGCTCCGCGACCGTCAGGTTCAGTGCCGCAACCAGCGGCTCCAGCGCATCGCGCGTCCGCATCGGCCGGTCGATGACATAGCCGGCGATGTCGCCTTCCACCCCCTCGATCCGCATGTCCTCGCCGCTCAGTCCCGCCCGCTTCAGCACCGCCGCCAGCAGGTCGCGCGTTTCGCCGCTCAACCGCCCGTTTAGCCAGTGCCCCGCCGCCCACGCCCCCGCATCGGCCCACAGATCCGACCGCGCCGGAAACGCGGGATACGGCCGCGCATCCCAGCACCAGGCGTCCATCCCCGCGAGCATCTGCCCGTCATAGACTTCAGACACCGGATTGTTCTCGATCGACCCGAAATGCCCGACCACCGCCTCCAGCGCCCGCCGCTGCATCAGGTCGGCCCGCACGCCCGTCGAGAATGGTGGCAGGCCGCTCTCTACGCTCTTCGGATCGACAAACCGGTTCGGCGCGTTGCCGCCACGGTCCACCGCCGCACAGCCGAACTCCGTCAGCCGGATCGGCTTCATCCCCGGAACCCAGGCCGTCGGCGTCGGGCTTCTTACCCCGCCCGGCCGGTCATGATGCGCATTGGCCCACCAGCCCTTCAGGTCCTTGGGCTTGAACACCCAGTCCTCGCCATGCGCCGTATCGGCGACGGGCGTGCGCACCTGCGCCGCCCGGTCCGCGTCGTCGGCATAGAACCAGTCAAACCCCTCGCCGCCCGCCACCTGCGCCGCCAGATAGGCCGCATCCGCCGGCCCGCTGAACGCCTCCGCATCCACACCGCCGTCGCCGTCCCGCCAGTCGCCCAGCGGCGGGTACCAGTCGATGCCGACGTAATCGATCGCCGGATCGGCCCACAGCGGGTCGAGGTGGAACATCACGTCGTCCCCGTCATGCCGCCCGAAATACTCCGACCAGTCCGCCGCGTAGGACAGCGCCACATCCGGTCCCACGACCGCCCGGCATTCCCCCGCCAGCGCCCGCAACGCCGTCACCGCCGGGAACCCGCCGACTGCATCGCGCGTCCACGTCAGCCCCCGCATCTCCGACCCGATCAACAGGCCGTCCGCGCCCGTTTCCGCCGCCAGCGCCGCATAATGCAGCGCCAGCCGCCTCAGGCCCCAGCCATCGGCCTCGCCGAACACCGCCGCCACGTCCCCCGCCGCATCCGCCCCGTCGCGCCCGGCCACCCGCCCACGCCACGGATAACCCTCACAGTCCATGAAAACGAACGGATACAGCGTCACCTCAAGGCCCCGCGCCTTCAGGCTCGCCACCGCCTGGCGCACGCTCTCGTCCGACGGCGTCCCGCCATAGGCCGGCGCGCCCTCGACCTGCGAAACCAGATGCGCCTCGCTCCGGTCCAGCCCGGCGACCGACCACTCCACCGGCTCCGTCGCCTTGTCGCGCCGCTCCACCCCCGGCCGCACACGGCAGTGTTCCGCCCGCACATCGTTCCCGAACCAACCGATCACCAGGCTGACCCGCTTCAGGTTCGGGGCTTGGGCCATCAGCTGGTCCAGCGACACCTCGAAGTCCGCCCGCCCCTCGGCGTTGTTGACGTTTTCGGCCACCGTCCGCGTCAGCCCTTCCCGCCGCATCACCGGCTCAGTCGCCAACACAAACTCCCCGGCCCCGGGGATCAGGCACACCCCCTCGATCCGGTCCTCCAGCGACGGCGTCGATCCGCGCGGTCGCCGGAAAACCTCGAAGCTCAACTGCGGCGGCCGATTCCCGAACGCCGTCAGCGGCAGGTCCTCGAACACAACATAGGCCGTCCCGCGATAGGCCGGCGCTGCTCCCTCAACGGCTTCGATCAACGCATCCGGCGTCTGATTCCCGGTCCCGCGGTGCACCCGCATCGTCACGCCCGACAGGTCCAGCGGCCGTCCGTCCGCCCATACCCGCCCGACCCCGTCGATCGGCCCTTCGCACAGGGCCACGGCAAAGCTCAGCGAATAGGCGTAGTCCACCGTTCTCGGCCCGCCCTTCCCAGCCGACTGGGTGTGCTTCTTCTCCAGGAACCGCGCGGCCCAGATCACCTGACCCGTCACTCGCGCCCGTCCGAAGACGCAGGCCATCGGCGCGCCCTCGGCCGATGACTGGACCTTCAGCCCCTCCAGCCGCGGCCCCCGCTGACGCGCCGGAGCCAGGCCCGCGATGAACGCCCGGTCCAGCCCCGCCCCCAGCGCCGCCCCGACCGCCTGGCCGAACCCGCCTCCGATCGCCCCGCCGATTCCGCCGAGAACCACCTGCGCCATCAAGCGTCTCCTTCAATCGCAGGCCAACGGAACGCCGCCGCCAGCCGTCGTCTCCACCAAGGCCCCATCCAGCTTTCGATCACCGCCCGGCCCCAGTAAGCGTGGATGATCCGGGGCTCGGCGCCGCCCGTATCGCTCAGGATCGCGCAGTGCTTCATCGGCGCCCCGGCGCTCATGCGGAACAGCAACACGTCCCCCACTCTCATCGCCTCGACCGGTATCTCGATCAGCCACCGCCGCGCCGCGCCCAGCAGCGTCTCCTCGCCCCCGACTTCGGCCCAGTCGGCGCAGTAAGGCGGCGTCGCTTCCGGCTCTTCACCCATCACCTCGCGCCACACGCCGCGCACCAGCCCCAGGCAATCGGCGCCCACGCCTTTCACGCTCGCCTGATGCCGATAGGGCGTGCCCAGCCATCCACGCGCGGCCTCGATCACCGCGCTCATCGCCGGCTCCCGCCGTCGTGCCGCCCGCCCTCGGCCGGATAGGCCGTCAGGAAGTCGTCGCCCGGAATGTCAGGGAAACCCCGGAAGTTCGCGCCGTTCCCGAACACGCCCACGCAGGTCGCCCACCGCTTGTCACAGACCGCGCCCGGATGCGCCTCCAGGTCCACACCGCACCGCCCGTCCCCCAGCCGCGCGTCGCAGTCGCGGCCATAGGTCCGCCCCACCACCGCCTCCAGCTTCGCCAGCGGTCCGGCCAGTTCGGCGGTGAAGGCGTCGCCCTTGCGCCTGATGCGCGTCACCGTGGCGACCGCCAGCCGCACCTTCAGGTCGGTCGCCGACCAGTCCACGCGCCACAGCTCGACCGACGCCCCGTCGTACAGCCCCGCCGCCACGTCGCCTTCCGTGATCGCGTCGTCGTCCAGACCGCCGGCCGCCGCCGTCTCGCCGGGCGCCAGGCCCGTGGCCGTCTCCATCGCCCCCGCCGTCCAGCCGCTGCCGGCGCGGCATACGACGCCGTCCACGGTCAGGTCGCGGTCATGGTCGGTGAAGCCCATCACCGTCCCGTCCGCCCGCGTCAGCCGCCACACATGGCATAGCGCCGCCGCCCCGCTCTCGATGCGGGCGGCCAGTTCTTCTGGAATGTCGCGCATATTCCTCCCCCATTGGGGGAGGGGGACCGCGGAGCGGTGGAGGGGGTCTGCCCCAGACACCGGCGCTTGCGGTCAGGGGGGG